>NZ_MUHA01000027.1:135243-171833 GCF_002217355.1 Flavobacterium oncorhynchi
AGGTTCTGAGGTTCTGAGGTTCAGAGGTTCAGTAGAGACGCACTGTTGTGCGTCTCTACAATTTTTTAATTGATCCAATTCTAAAAATACTGCTTTTAAAACTTAGCTCCTTAGAATCTCAGCATCTTAGCACCTTATTTTTTAAGTAAATAACGAATTACAGTTTCAGCGGCATGAAGTCCAAACAAACCAGGCATGTAGCTGTTAGTTCCGTAAAAAGATTTTTTAAAATTTTTCCCGTCAGTCAATTTTAAGCTGTTTTCATCTTGAATTTCAGATGAAAAAACTACTTTTAATTTATTGATTTTTACGGCTTTTAATCGCTTACGAATTGCTTTTGAAAAATAACAGTTAATAGTTTTAGAAATATCAGCCACTTTTACTTTAGAAGCCAGCATCTTTCCTCCTGCTCCCATACTGCTGATGATTTTTACTCTTTTACGTTTTGCTGCAATAATCAAGTTTAATTTTGGCGTAATACTGTCAATACAATCCAAAACATAATCAAACTCAGAAGAAACGATTTCAAAAGCACGCTCTGGCGACAAAAATTCCTGAACACGAGTTAATTTCAATTCGGGATTAATATCCATCAAACGATCACCTACAATAGTAATTTTAGGCTGACCAACTGTTGAGTGCAAAGCAGGCAATTGTCGGTTAATATTAGTAATATCTACAACATCGCCATCTATAATTGTCATATTTCCTACTCCTGCTCTAGCCAAAAATTCAGCTGCAAATGATCCTACTCCGCCTAAACCCACTACTAAAACATTTGCTTTTTTTAGATTTTCTAATCCTTCTTTGGTAAATAAAAGCTCAGCTCTTTCCGTCCACTCTGCCATATTATATTTTTTGTTGTTTTTGTTTTTTTATTTGTTTCAAGTTTCAGGTTCACTGCCTGTCAGACTGAGCGAAGTCGAAGTCCAATTTGAGTGCCCCTTCGACTTCGCTCAGGGTGACAAACTTATTTTACTTTTTACTACTTACTTCTCACCAAAAACTCTTTCAAAATTTCTTTTAATATTTTCTTGTAATTCTTTAAGTGTGCTATTTTTATATATTACTGCCAAATCGTAAACCTGCTGAATACCTTCTTCAATTGTATCTGTTTCTAAAAAGAATCGATCGTCAGGGATATTTAGAAACACATCTTTCAAACTCGGGTTCTGCAATAAATATTTCCCGAATGAAATATAAAATCCTGCTGTAATAAGCTGTTCGGCAATTTGACTATTTTTAGAAAAACCGTGAACAATCATTGGAACTGAAATTTTCATTTTCTTTTTGATTGCAATAATTTCCTGAAATGCAGCAACACAATGAATAACAACTGGTTTTTGGTATTTCTGGGCTAAAATCAATTGTTTTTCAAAAACCTGAATTTGAATTTCTAGCGGAATTTCAACACGTTTATCCAAACCACATTCTCCAAGTGCTAAACAATTTTTGGTCTGCAGTTTCTCTTCAATAATTCTCAAATCATTTTCTAAACGATCTTCTTTAATATACCAAGGATGAATTCCAATTGAATAATAAGGAATTGATGCATCAAACTCCTGCGGGTATTGATTTACCAATTCTAAAATATTAGACTGATTCGTAAATTGATGTGTATGAAAATTAAAAAAGTCCATTAATGAAATGTTTTTACACCAGCTTTAATTTCTATTTTTAAATCATTTTCTAACGGAACAATTGGGCAGGAATACTTATGATTGTAAGCACAATACGGATTGTAAGCTTGATTAAAATCGATTGCAATTGTATTTCCCTTTGGAATTTTTAGATCAATATATCTTCCGCCTATATAACTTTCTTTCCCGCATGTTAAATCTGAGAAAGGAAGAAACAAATGATCTTTATATTTTTCTTGTTTCGACAGTTCAATATTTCTATAGACATTCAACTGCATTTCAACGCCATCAATTGTAAAATAAATCGTTCCGTATTTTACATATTTTGGCGTTCTGGTCCCAGTAGTTTTCATTTCAAAAACCTTTTCATTCTCTGCTTTTTCAAATCTTGCATTAACAAAATACTTTTCATTAATGGGATAAAAATCCAATGTTTTAAACGTTTTCAAATCCTCTTCCATCAACGGACTTGTCTTAGCATCAGCATATTCTGAGTTAATTTGCTTCTGAAATTTTTCGGCCTCAACACTCTTGAATTTCTTTTGGCCGAAACCAAAACTAAAAGTTAAAAGCAAGCTTAGGATAATGTAGTTTTTCATCGTAGAAATTTAGTGCAAAAATAGTTTAAAAGTAACAAAATGACAACGGCAGAACGTGACAAAGTTTTCTAACTTTGTTGCAAATTTTAATCATCGCAATGCTCAAAACTGCTTTTAGTCACTATATAAACAACTTTAAAGGATTTTCTAGAGAAATCTGGATACTTACAATTATCACTTTTATCAATCGAGCCGGAACAATGGTACTTCCTTTTTTGTCTAAGTATTTAAAAGAGGATCTTCATTTTACCTATAATCAAGTTGGCTGGATTATGGTTGCGTTTGGTTTAGGCTCTATGCTTGGTTCTTGGCTGGGAGGGAAATTATCTGATAAAATTGGATTTTATAAAATCATGATTTTTAGTTTGTTTACCACAGGAATTTCAATGTTTCTAGTACAATTTGTTACCACTTTTTGGGGCTTATGTATTGCGATGTTTGTTTTAATGACTATTGCTGATATGTTTCGACCTGCAATGTTTGTTTCATTGGGAGCTTATGCAAAGCCCGAAAATAGAACTCGTGCATTAACACTGGTTCGTCTTGCTGTAAATTTAGGTTTTGCTGCTGGACCTGCACTTGGCGGTTTAATAATTATGGGAATAGGCTATTCTGGACTGTTTTGGGTTGATGGTGCTTCTTGTATTATTTCGATTCTAATTTTTGCATTATTAGTTAAGGAAAAGAAAAAAGTCGATCATGGTGACAAAACTGAAAGTGCCGCTGACGTCAAATCTGTATTTCATGATGGAATATTCTGGGTTTTCTTATTTGTAAGTTTCATAACGGCTATGATTTTCTTTCAGCTTTTTACAACGCTTCCTTTATATCATAATGAAAAATTTGGCCTAAGCGAACTTCAAACTGGTCTTTTAATGACTTTAAATGGTCTTTTGATTTTTGCTTTAGAAATGCCGACGGTTGGTTTTATGGAAAGACGAGGATTTCCTAAAATCAAAATAATAATTCTAGGATCCTTTGTAATGGCTTCGAGCTTCTTTCTTTTATTAATTAATTTTTGGGCTGGAATGTTAGTAATCAGTATGATCTGTATTTCGATTGGCGAAATCTTAACCTTTCCGTTCTCAAATGCGTTTGCCTTAAGCCGTGCTCCTCGAGGTCAAGAAGGACGCTATATGGCGCTTTACACCATGAGTTTTAGTCTCGCGCATATTGTGAGTTCTAAAATTGGATTTGAAATTATCTCTGATTTTGGCTATCAAATAAATTGGTTATTTATGGCTTGTATTGGAATAATTGCAACTCTTTGCTGCCTTTGGATAAAAAAAACTTTACAGCAGGAAAAAAAATAAACAAATCCTTTATTTAAAACTAAATCATTAAAATTCAATTCATTAACTTTGAACTTGAATAATTTTTCTATGCCTTTTATTCTTGAATAACGTCTTTTTTAGTTAAATAACTATTTTTATAGTTGCGTAACTAAAAAAATAGTTATAGCTTTGAATTAAAATTAAAAGACATGCAAAAGTTAACCAACAAAGAAGAAGAGATAATGCAAATTTTATGGAAGTTGAAAAAAGCTTTTGTAAAAGAAATTCAGGCAGAAATAACTGAAGACCAACCGCATTACAATACCCTTTCGACAATAGTTCGAAATCTGGAGGAAAAAGGTTTTGTAGCGCATAATGCATTTGGAAACACACATCAATATTATCCTGCTGTAACTCTTGAAGCCTACAGCAAGAAATACATGAAAACGGCAATTGACAACTATTTTAATAGTTCTTATAAAAATATGGTTTCGTTTTTTGCCAAAGAAGAGAAAATCTCTGCAGCTGAATTACGCGAGATATTAGCTATGATCGAAACTCCAAAAGAAGAAAAATAATGGTTATGGAAGCACTTTTCATTTATATTGCAAAATCTACAGGTTTAATCGCACTATTTTACGGTGCTTATCAAGCTTTACTTCGCAAGGAGACATTTTTTAACAGCAACAGGTGGTTTTTATTGACTGGTTTAATAACAGCTGTAGTTTTACCTTTAGTAGTTTACACTAAAGTTATTTGGGTTGATCCTGCTCCATCATTTAATATTGACTATTCTCAGCTTCAGTCGTCGCAAATTACCCAAGAAACTTTTGAACTCAATTGGAACTATATTTTAATAGCGGTTTATGCTGTCGTTTTTTTGGCATTGATTGTAAAATTTGCTTTTGATTTTTATAGTTTAAATAGGATTTTAAAAGGCCGAAAAGTAAAACAACAGGCTGATTTTAAATTTATCGATGTTGCCGAAAACATTGCGCCTTTCTCCTACTTTGATTATATCGTATACAATTCATCAATGTATAACACACAAGAGTTGGAAAATATTATTGAACATGAAAAAGTGCACAGCGAACAAAATCATACCATCGATGTTTTAATCGCACGTGTTTTTTGTATTCTCTTTTGGTTTAACCCAATTGTTTGGCTTTATAAAAAAGCAATTGTTCAAAACTTAGAATTTATTGCTGACAAGGAAGCCGCAAAAAAAATATCAGATAAAAAAGCATATCAATACACGCTTTTAAAAATAACAACGCATGAAACCTGCGTTGCAATCACCAATCATTTTTATCAATCATTAATCAAAAAACGAATCGTTATGTTAAACAAAAATCAATCAAAAAAACGAAATTCTTGGAAATACTATACTGTAATTCCAGCTCTTGCCGCTTTTGTGTTCTTATTTCAAATTGAAGTAATTGCAAAAGAAAAACAACTGGTATTAAAAGGAGTTTCTGAGAAAAAAGAATCAGAGGATATCTACAAAATCAAGAAAAATTCTACTGATAAAGAATTAAACGAAATCAAAGAAAACTTAAAGAAAAAATACAATATTGATTTCGAAACATCTGAAATAAGAAGAAATGCAGAGAATGACTTAACATCAATTAAAATTGATATTAAAAACGGAACTCAGCAGGTACAATCTATTCAAACAAAAGGCGATCAACCTATTAAGAGTTTCGGAATAGTTGTTACGACAGATAAAGAGGGCAGTAAAAAAGTTGGTATTCAAACTTCTGATGAAACTAACGATTCTAAAACTGGCAAAAAAGCAAAATTTGTAAGCAGCACAAAAACAATAACTAAATCAAATACTAATGATAGCAATAATTCTGATGTTAGTGCAAAAACTGACACTAATATTAATACAAATATTAGCACTACTGTAACGACAGATTCTGACAATAATATTACTACAAAAGTAATCACTACAGATGGAAATTCTTCTTCAATAACGATTTCGAATTCTACTAGAAGTAATATGAAAAAAGGCAATCAATTAGTAGTTGTAAATGGAACTGTAATGTCAAGTGATTTTAATCTTGAAGATGTTAAACCAAATGAGATTAAAACAATTGTTATATCTAAAGGAACTCAAGCAAAAGCTAAATATGGAGAGAGCGGATCGAATGGTGTAATTGAGGTTGAAACATATAAATAACCTAAAAATGCAAAAGTTAACCAACAAAGAAGAGGAAATCATGCATATTTTATGGAAGCTTAAAAAAGCTTTTGTAAAAGAAATTCAGGCAGAGATCACTGAAGATCAACCGCATTATAACACACTTTCGACTATTGTTCGCAATCTTGAAGAAAAAGGCTTTGTGGCACACAATGCATTTGGAAACACTCATCAATATTATCCTGCAATTAGTTTAGAAGCTTACAGCAAAAAGTACATGAATACTGCGATCGACAACTATTTTAATAGTTCATACAAAAATATGGTTTCCTTTTTTGCCAAAGAAGAGAAAATCTCTGCAGATGAATTACGCGAAATCTTAGCTATGATCGAAACTCCAAAAGAAGAAAAATAATCGATATGGAAGCACTTTTTATTTTTATTACAAAATCAAGCGGTTTATTAGTACTGTTTTATTGTGCTTATTTCTTTTTACTTCGTAAAGAAACTTTTTTCAATAGTAACAGATGGTTTTTACTAGCTGGATTATTCACCTCTATTATTTTGCCTTTTTTGGTGTACACCAAAATCGTTTGGGTCGACCCCGTGCCAATAATTGAAAACTTTAATTATACTCGAGGCTATTATCCGCAGACTATCGAAAAAGAATCTTTTGAAATTAACTGGAATTATGTTGCAATTGCCGTTTATGCTCTTGGATTTCTGGCTTTAATTATAAAATTCGGAATGGATTTTTATAGTTTAAATTCCGTTTTAAAAGGCAAAAAAATACAACAACAAGCTGATTTTAAATTTATAGATGTAAATGAAAACATTGCTCCTTTTTCCTATTTTGATTATATCGTATACAACTCATCAATGTATACAGAAGCTGAATTAGAGAATATTATTGAGCATGAAAAAGTGCACAGCGATCAAAATCATACAATAGATGTTTTGATTTCTAGAGTATTTTGTGTGCTGTTTTGGTTCAATCCAATTATCTGGCTGTACAAAAAAGCAATTCTGCAAAATCTCGAGTTTATTGCCGACAGTGAAGCTGCCAAAAAAATTTCAGACAAAAAAGCGTATCAATACACGCTTTTAAAAATCACGACACATGAAAGCTGTGTCGCAATCACCAATCATTTTTATCAATCATTAATCAAAAAACGAATTGTCATGTTAAACAAAAATCAATCAAAAAAATGGAATTATTGGAAGTATTACGCCATACTTCCCGCTCTTGTCGCTTTTGTGCTTTTATTCCAAATTAAAACTATAGCGCAAGAAAAAGAACGAAAAGAAGCTCAAGAAATTACTTCAAAAACAGATCCTATTATTGTATTCAAAATCAAGAAAACAACAACTGATCAGGAACTAAAAGAAATGACGGCTAAACTTAAAAAGGAGCATGATGTAAATGTTGTTGTTTCTAATGTTATTAGAAATTCTAATAATGAATTAACAGCGATTAAAATTGATATCGACAAAGGAACTGGAAAAGCACAAACTTTAGAGATTGAAGGCAATAATCCTATTAATGAAAGCGGTATTGTAATTACAACAAACAGCAATGGCACTAAAAAAGCCGGCATTCTTACTGGTGAAGAAATTGACGAACCAATGACAACAGGAAATCCTGTTGTAGAAATTAAGCATTTTAACGGTAAAGATATGCCTGAACCGCCAGTTCCTCCTGCAGCACCAATAACTTCGGCACTACCTCCGCCGCCTGCTCCTCCTGCACTGCCTGAGCTACCTAAAAACCTAGAGCTTCCTGCTCCGCCAAATATGTCTAAAATGCCAAAAGCACCAATACCTCCAAGAAATTTTGAGGATAAAGCTGCAGTGAAAAATTTCGAAAAAAAGATGGCGGAATTTGAAAGAAAAATGGAAGCTTTTCAACCGCAATTATCAGCTTACGAAAAACAAGTAGATGAAATTATGGCTAAACGTGAAGGCGGCTATGATAAAGAAATGGAAAAGTTCGAAATTGCGATGGATAAATTTAACGCAGAAATGGACAAATATAACGCTCAAATTGACCAGCAATTTGGAGGCGATTTTGAAAAAAAGATGGAACAATTTGAAAAAGAAATGAAAGTATACGAACAGAAGATGAAAGTATATGAAAAAAACATTCAGAAATTTGAAAAAGAGAATAAACGTTCTTAATCTTAAATTTAAGAATATGTTACAAAAAAGACTTTGCCTGACCGCAAAGTCTTTTTTTTGTATCTTTGCGCAAAATTAACCTGCGATGTACAAATTTTTAGCCAAATTAAATAAAATACTCTTACCAAGTTTTACCAAACAAGGTTTAGATATTTCTAAAGCAAAAAAATGGCAAATGGCTATTATTGGTTACAGAGCTTTTATTACTAAACGAGCTTTAGAATAATTGAGTTTAGAATAAAAAACGTCTTTGAATATTGATATTAAAAAATCGAATTCAAAACAGCAGCATAACGTAAATGAACCGCAATGAGATAAAATTTGCGTTCACTTTACATGAATTTCTCCATGAAAAATAAAGAATTAAATATCCCTCCAGTTCCTGCAGTACTTTTAGCAATTCTAAGCGTCCAATGCGGTGCCGCAATTGCAAAAACTCTTTTTCCTGCTATTGGAGCAGCTGGAACAGCCTCTATCCGAATTGGTGTTTCGGCATTGATTTTACTTTTAGCATACAGACCCAATTTAAAGCAGATCAAACCTAACCAATGGAAAATTGTAGTACCTTATGGTTTGTGTTTAGGAGCTATGAACTTAACTTTTTATTTGGCTATTGAACGAATCCCAATTGGATTAGCCGTTACTTTAGAATTTATTGGTCCGCTGTTACTTGCTATAATTGGCTCAAAACGCTTAATTGACTATTGCTGGGTATTATTGGCCGCAGCCGGAATTGTTTTAATAGCACCGTGGTCAAATGACGCCATAGATACAGTAGGAGTTTTGTTTGCACTTTTGGCTGCAGCGTTATGGGCGACTTACATTATTCTGGGCGGGAAAGTTTCAAAAATAATGCATGGTGGTCAAGCCGTTGCAACTGGTATGCTGTTTGCCTCGCTGCTAATTTTACCTTTTGGTTTTTATGAAAACGGATTACTTAACCTTACTCCTAAACTTTTTGGTTATGGCGTTGCCCTTGCCCTTTTGTCAAGTGCAATTCCGTTTACTTTAGAGATGAAAGCACTAGGACAGCTTCCTCCCCGCACATTTAGCATTTTAATGAGTTTAGAACCGGCCGCCGCTGCAATTTGTGCGTTTCTATTTCTTCAAGAAAAACTAAACTTTTACGAGATCCTAGCAGTAGTTTGTGTTGTATCTGCCTCTGTCGGCGCTACATTAACAGCAAAACGATAAAAAAACAAAAGCCTTGCAAATACAAGGCTTTCATAAACGTAGGTATTGTTTTGGAGATTGTAAATTATTTCTTTGGCAATAATACTGTGTCAACAACATGAATTACACCATTTGATTGATTGACGTCGGCAATTGTAACTTTAGATTTATTTCCGCTTTCATCACTTATATATAAATCTTTTCCTTTCATCCAAGCCGTTAATGTTCCGCCATTTACCGCTTTTATAGTCGCTTTTCCTTTTCCTTCTTTTATTGCTTTTGCAATGTCTGATGCATTCCATTTTCCTGCAACAACGTGATAAGTCAAAATATTTTGAAGCATTTTTTTATTCTCTGGTTTTAGCAATGTTTCAACAGTTCCTTTTGGCAGTTTATCAAAAGCTGCATTCGTTGGGGCAAAAACAGTAAATGGTCCTTTTCCTTGAAGTGTTTCTACTAAATCAGCAGCCTTTACAGCAGCAACCAATGTTGTATGATCTTTTGAGTTAACGGCATTTTCAATAATATTTTTGTTCGGATACATTGCAGCGCCGCCTACCATTACTGTTTTTTGAGCAAAAGATGTAAATCCTAACGCTAAAGTTAAAATTGCTGCAGCTAAAAATTTTCTAGTTTTCATAATTAATGTTTTAAGTTATATCTTCATTTACGGAGAACTTTTTCTTTTGGTTTTAAAGAAATCTGAAATAATCTCAAATAATACTTAAATATTTTCAAAATCGATTATAAAACAAGCTTTTAGCTATCCAAAACTTTTTTAATTATTTTTAAAGAGACGATGATTTTTGTCTCTATTTTATTATTAACTTTAAATTCAAAACCAATTCATTATGGAAAATCTACCTAAAAAAGTCAGAAGTAAAAAGTTAAACACAAGAGTTGATTTAACCGCAATGGTCAGCGTTTCGTTTTTGCTAATTATATTTTTTATGGTTGTTGGAGAATTGTCTAAGCCAAAAGTCCTTGATTTTAACTTACCAGATAGGTATCAAGGTTGTGGAGGTGGACCGATTGCGTGTTACAGAGGTGAACGTTTTTACACCATTTTATTAGGAGATAACAATAAAATAATAACTTACGATGGTTTATATACTCCAATAAAAAAAGGCAATTATAGTAAAAATGAATTTCGCCAGAATTTAAGACTTACTAATAAAAGAATACTACAATATTCAGCTGCAATCGGTAAACCGAACCGAGGCGCTATTGTATTTATAAAACCATCTGAAAAAAGTACGTATGGCAATTTAGTCGATATTTTAGAAGAAATAAGACTTGCGAATATAGAAACATATACAATAATAAATGAATTCACACCAGAAGAATCAAAATTACTAGCTTCAAAATAAAGCTTCTTGCGAAAACGACTGGCCCTAGCCCTGATCGAAGCGGCATCCTTTTTCTGGCTCCTTTAGCCAGGAAAAGATATAGCGGAGAGCAGGAAACAGCTCCTTAACCTTAAAATACTAATTCTTTAAATTCCAAAATCTAATTGGGATGCGCTTCGACTTCGCTCAGCGCGACAACTTGAAACTTGAAACAAAAAAAAAAAAAAACTTGAAACAATAAAATAAAAAAAAAGTCCCACATTACTGTGGGACTTTCTATTTAGAGGAAACTAAGAATTATTTTTTCTCAGTTTTTTCCATTTTAGCTTTTAATGCAGCTAATACATCATTATTATCTCCTAAAGTTGCAGCTGGTGCATTAGTAGTAGAGTTAGATGAAGTATTTTCAGTTGCAGCTTTCACGTTTTTCTCTTCTTCTTCTCTGAAGATAGCAGTGTGAGAAGCAACTACTCTTTTGAATTCTTTGTTGAATTCGATTACTTTGAAATCAGCGGTATCACCTTTTTTCAATTTCTTTCCGTCTTCTTTTTCAAGGTGACGAGTAGGAATGAAAGCAACGATATCATCTCCGAATTCTACAGTAGCTCCTTTGTCAACGATTTCAGAAATCTCACCATTGTGGATAGTTCCTACAGCGAAAGAATCTTCGTATTGATCCCAAGGATTAGCAGTAGTTTGTTTGTGACCTAAAGATAATTTACGTCCTTCAACATCTAATTCTAATACAACTACATCAAGTTTCTCACCAACATTTACAAATTCAGATGGGTGTTTGATTTTCTTAGTCCAAGAAAGGTCAGAAATGTAGATTAATCCATCAATTCCTTCTTCTAATTCTACGAAAATACCAAAGTTTGTAAAGTTTCTAACGATACCTGTATGTTTAGAACCTACTGGGTATTTAGAAGTAATGTCAGTCCATGGATCTTGAGTTAATTGTTTGATACCTAATGACATCTTACGATCATCTCTGTCAAGAGTTAAGATAACTGCTTCAACAACATCTCCAACTTTCACGAAGTCCTGAGCAGAACGTAAGTGAGTTGACCATGACATTTCAGAAACGTGGATTAAACCTTCAACACCTTCAGCAACTTCGATAAATGCACCGTAATCAGCGATTACTACTACTTTACCTTTTACTTTATCACCAATAGTTAAATTAGCATCTAAAGCATCCCATGGGTGAGCGTTTAATTGTTTCAATCCTAATTGAATTCTTGTTTTCTCATCATCGAAATCAAGGATTACAACGTTTAATTTTTGGTCTAATTCAAGAACTTCACTTGGGTGGTTGATTCTGCTCCAAGAAAGGTCAGTAATGTGAATTAATCCGTCAACACCACCTAAGTCAATGAACACACCATAAGAAGTAATGTTTTTAACAACACCTTCTAATACTTGTCCTTTTTGTAATTGACCGATGATCTCTTTTTTCTGTACTTCAATATCAGCCTCGATAAGTGCTTTGTGAGATACAACAACGTTTTTGAATTCGTGGTTGATTTTTACCACTTTGAATTCCATCATTTTGTTTACATATACATCGTAGTCTCTAATTGGCTTAACGTCAATTTGAGATCCTGGTAAGAACGCCTCGATACCGAATACGTCAACGATCATACCTCCTTTAGTTCTACATTTAACAAAACCGTTAACGATTTCTCCAGTTTCATTAGCTGCAATAACTCTATCCCAAGATTTGATAGTACGTGCTTTTCTGTGAGATAATACTAACTGACCTGTTTTATCCTCACGGATGTCGATTAATACTTCAACTTTGTCACCTACTTTTAAGTTTGGGTTGTAACGGAATTCATTTAAAGAAATAACACCTTCAGATTTAGCATTGATATCAACGATAACGTCTCTATCTGTAATTCTAACAACAACTCCTTCAACTACTTCTTCTTGATCTGTAGCGATGAAAGTTTTTGATACTAGTTCTTCAAACTCTTGTAAGTTTTTCTCATCTACTGCATCAATTCCTTCTTGGAAGTTATGCCAGTTAAAATTTGCTAAAAACTCTTCTTGTGATTTTAATTGTTCAGACATGCTGATAAAAAATTTGTATTCTGTTTTTCTTGAGTTTCTCAAAGCGATAGAAAAAACAGAAGTTGTTTTACATAAATGGTTGATACCTAATGGAAACTCTTCTCTGCCAAAAGGTTTGCAAAATTACTACAAATTTCTGTACTTACAAAATAAATTCAAATGATTATCAGTCAATTGCTCTGAAGCAGACGATTTTGGGTTTTTCAAGGTGTAAAGTCCCGCTATCCGTTACAAACGAAGTTCACTGAACTCCGATTAAAATAAAAGTTAAGTGAAGTAATCTTTTATGCCGAACCCCGGCACAAAAGGATTTTCACTTCTATCGGGGCTAGATTAGAATATTTAGTAGTTTTTAAGAGTCTTTTTACTGATTTCTAATAAACCAACAGGTTTACTATCCGTAACTACCTTTGTCAAAGTTTGAAACTTTGACAAAGGTTTAAAATCAAACTTCTAACGATAATTTTACTTATTTTTACTTTATGACCATAACACTCGACGAAGTAAAACAAAAAATAGAAACGTTCCATAAAAATGGACAAGTTATCACTGCTGTTTACTGGCTTTTAAAAAAGTACAATCTCAAAAATAAGAATTTAAAAGGGTTTGAATTTAGAGAAAAAGCAAAACCTGATTTTATTTTAATGACTACTGAAGGCGAATTTGGAAAACCACAAATTATCAGAATTCCAGAAAACACTTTTGAATTCCCATTAGAATTAATGCTTATCCTTATTGCTCACGAATTGGTTCACGTAAATCAAAAAACAGTAAAACCCTATGTTCTTGATAAAAATGAACGGGAATGGCAAGCTTATTACGAAATGAATTTTCACAATCTATTTCCACAAGTTCCTGAAATATCCAATTTTCACAAAAAGTTTTTCGCACAAAAAGGTTTAGAATATTATAACCGAATGGGAGAAGGCTCGGAACTGCAGCAAAAATATGCTCAACAAAAAAAGCAAGTCGATGATTTGATTATCTCATTAGAATAAACTCTTAAAACAACAAATCCGACAGATTTTAAAATCTGTCGGATTTGTTGTTTATGATACAAACATTTATTCTTAATGACTCAAATTCTCTATCTCTTTCGGGTCATGTTTATGTTTAAATAAAACAGCAAACGCAATCGCAATAACCAAAGCATAAGCCGCAAACGAAAGCCAGATTGTATGCCAGTCTTTCATCAAAATTGGATTAGCAAAAATACCATCAGTAGAAATTGAATTTCCTTGATCTTTTACAAATTCTAACATCTTAGAATTCGCTACATCTGTTTGTAAAAACCCAGCTAATTCAGCTGTATTGGTAAATGATTTTGTAAAGAAACGATCAATAGCCCAACCAGAAGTTAAACTTCCTAAAACAGCTCCTACTCCATTTGTCATCATCATAAACAAACCTTGCGCAGAGGAACGAATTTTAGAATCAGTATTACTTTCTACGAATAATGAACCTGAAATATTAAAGAAGTCAAATGCCATTCCGTAAACGATACAAGACAAAATAATCATCCACAAACCACCAACAGGATCTCCAAAAGCAAATAATCCAAAACGTAAAACCCAAGCCAGCATACTAATTAGCATAACTTGTTTGATTCCGAAACGTCTCAAGAAAAACGGAATCGCCAAGATAAACAACGTTTCAGAAACTTGAGAGATAGACATAATAATAGTCGAATACTGGATCACAAAAGAATCAGCATACTTTGGAAAATGTTTAAATTCGTCTAAAAACACATCTCCATATGCATTTGTAAGCTGTAATGCTCCTCCTAAAAACATAGAAAAAACAAAAAATAAAGCCATTTTGTAATTTCCAAATAATTTAAAAGCTTCTAAGCCCAAAGTTTCTGTTAACGAAGCATCTTCTTTAGTTAAACGCTGCGGTTCACATTTTGGCAATGTAAAAGCATAAATTCCTAAAATTAAAGCCCCAATTCCAGCAATATAAAACTGATATTCCGTTGCTTTACTTCCGCTTAAATTAGTAATCCACATTGCAGCAATAAAACCAATTGTTCCCCAAACACGAATTGGTGGAAAATCTTTTACAATATTTTTATTATTCAACTTCAGGGAAGTATAAGAAATTGAATTACTTAATGCAATTGTCGGCATATAACAGCACATTGCAGCAAACATCACATAAATAAAATTATCTGGAGTAGTCACATGAGCAATTCCAAATAAAACTGCTGCATAAGCAATATGCAAAACACCATACAATTTTTCGGCATTTACCCATCTGTCAGCAATAATTCCAGTTAAGGTCGGCATGAATAAAGAAGCAATTCCCATGGTTCCAAATACTAAACCAAATTGTGTTCCTTCCCAATTTTTGGTTCCAAACCAATAATTTCCAATTGTAATAAGCCACGCTCCCCAAACAAAAAACTGAAGAAAGCTCATTACAATTAACCTATTTTTAATTCCCATATATTGAAATTGTCTTTTTAATAAAAATGAAGCGGTAAAACTACCATTAAAAATAATATCTACAAAAAATTAAATGGTTTTTAAAGCATCATTTACCAATTCTAAAACGGCTTCAAACTGCTCTTTTTTATTTAAGTAAGAATTATCTATTTCTATTGCATCATCAGCTATCACTAAAGGCGAATCTTCGCGATGTGTATCAATATAATCTCTTTCCACTACATTCTTTAAAACGTCTTCATACGAAACATCATCTCCTTTTTGCTGTAATTCATCAAAACGTCTTTGTGCGCGAGTTTCGGCACTGGCAGTCATAAATATTTTAAGTTCTGCATTTGGAAAAACAACGGTTCCTATATCTCTTCCATCCATTACTATTGCTTTGTTTTTTCCCATTTCCTGCTGCTGCTCTACTAATTTAGCACGTACTTCAGAAACTTCTGCCACTTTACTCACAAAATTAGAAACCTCAATAGTTCTAATTTGTTTTTCGACATTTTCACTATTCAAATACATTTCGGCAAAACCCAATTCAGTATTAAATTTAAATTCCAACTGAATCTTTGACAAAGCATTTATCAGAGCACTTTTATCAAAAAAATCAACTCCAATAAATTTACTCTGCATGGCAAAAAACGCCACTGCGCGATACATTGCTCCTGTATCGACATATACATATTCAAGTTCTTTTGCCAATTGTTTTGCTAATGTACTTTTTCCTGTTGATGAAAATCCGTCGATAGCAATTGTAATTTTTCTCAATTTTTTATGTTTTAATTTTTAATCCTAAAAGCCTCTAGTAATAAATACTCATCAAAATATCAGATTCTGAGTTATCTATGATTTTAGCCATTCTTTCAAAATACTTTTTGTTGACCATTGGACAGCCAAAACTGTTACAAATGTAACCATCTTTCTCTTTATACGGAACATCATAATAGTAATGAAAAACAATATCTCGCTTAAAAGCATTACTATTAGTTGTGTCCAAACCACGCAGTCTATATGCCTTTCCGAACTTACCAACATAAGAATTCCCGATCGAATATCTGCCTAATGAAGTACTTAACGAATTTGGCACATTGCTAAATTTAAGTTTCCCTTTAGTTTTTGTTTCAGAACCTGAACCATGAGCAACCAAACCTTGATCTATAATTTTATTTGTTTTTAAATCATAAACAAAGAATCGATTTTTTCCAGACGGTATTTTCATGTCAATTAAAAACACAATATCCTGATTGTATTTCGAATCTTTCTTAATCAACTTTTTTACTTCATTTACTTGAGAACTAAATCTTTCTTCTTTTTTTTCTTTCTCTTTCGAGTTTTCATTTCTGTAAACAAATTTATAAACTGCAAATGCTAAAAGAATAAAAGCTGCGGCAAATAATATCTTTTTCATAAATAACTAAGGCAAAAAAAATCCTTTTAAAATCGGAAACACTATTGTTTACAATTATAAAAGGACTATACTTTTTAAAGTACTGACAACTATTATTTTAATAATAAATATCTAAGATAATATTCGACTTAGAACTATCAATTATTTTTTCAATTCGTTTAAAGAACTGCTCATTCACCATTGGACAACCGTGACTATTACTTATGTAATAATCTTGTTCGTCATAAGGAACCGCAGAATAGTAATGTAAAACAATTGCTCTTTTTAAAGCATTATTGTTAGATTCTTCTAATCCGTTTAGTCGATATGCTTTTCCAAAAATCCCTTTATAGCATTTTTCAATAACATATCTGCCTAACGCAGTACAATTGGAGTTTGGTGTATTGCTAAATCTAAGCAACCCTTTTATTCCAGTTTCTGAACCAGAACCATGTGCAACAAGCCCTTGATCTAAAACCTTGTTGTTTTCTAAATCGTACACAAAAAAGCGATTTTTTCCAGAAGGTACTTTCATATCAATCAAAAAAGCAATTTTTGTATTGTATTTTTTATCGATAGTAATCATGTTTCTTATGTCGCCTATTCTGCTGTTGATTCTTTCAATTTCTAAACTGGTAATAGATTCTTCTTTGAAGTAATGGTTTGTGCCCGTAAATAACCCCACAGTCATAAACAAAAATAAACTAAATATTTTCATACAAATTATTGAAAATTTAAAATTAGACCAAAAAGACTTGTATTCGCCGCCAATGTGTATCTCGAATATGAATAATTAAACTTTAATTTATTCATTTTCAGACCAAATCCTAATGAAACTCCTGAAAAATTACGCTTTTCTTCTACTCGTAATTCTTCCCCTCTTCTAAAATTATATCCTAAACGCAGATTTATTGCTTTTTTAGGAAATAACTCCACACCAAAAACAACATGCCTTAAAGCGTTGTTAACAAACGAAACTTTCTCGCTGCTTGTCGATCCATCGATATTAGTTTCACTTCGAACGGGATTCGAAAATGAAATATTCCATTGTTGCAAATTCTCTAATGTAAGATGCCAGCGAATAGGAATATGTTCTAATTCTTGCGATGCTCCTGCAGTAATTTCAAAGGGCAAATTTTCCTGTATTCCTGAGTAGGTTGTAAATTGTGTACCAATATTGCGGATTACTAAAGCCAAATTTACGTTATTTTTTTCAAATATATACAAAAATCCTAAATCAATAGCACCTCCAATAGAATTATAACTCTCTAAATTTGAAGTTATTAACTTAACATTAGCTCCAACATGAAAATCCGTATAGGGAACATTGTAGGCATATCCCAGCGATAATGCACCTTCACTTCCTCTAAAATCTGATGTTGACTGCCCATTTTCATCATAACCTTCAAATGATCCGTAGTTTATATAATTAACTCCGGCATAAAATGTTTGCACGTGTCGATCATAGGTATAGGCATACGAAGCACTTCCATAAGAAGCTTGTCCGTAGTAATTTCCATAATTTAAAGCTAGGTGATTATCCATTTCGTCATTTAAAACTGCAGGATTAGACATTGCCTGATTAACATCTTCATCATAAATAGTGATCGTTTTACCTCCTAAAGCTGCCTGTCTTGGCGATGCTGTCAAATTTAAAAATTGATAGGTGTAACGCCCGCCAACTTGTCCGAATGAAACCGAACAAATGAATATTATAAAAAATAAAACACAATGTTTTAACATTCTTTTCTTGGCGTTCCTATATGGGAATAACGCAGTTGCGAAGGTAAAATTATAAACCTAAAAAAATAAATTACAGTAAAAAAAAATCCAAATCCCAATCTTAATTAAAAATTGGAATTTGGATTTTAAATAGTTTGTGCTTCAAATAGAAGTTTTTATTTCAATACTTTAGCATTTTTCACATTTTGATCTGTAAGTGCTAAAGCCAATACTTCGCTCATTTCTTTTACATAATGAAAAGTAAGTCCTTCTAAGTATTCCGCTTTAATTTCATCAATATCACTTTTATTCTCGTGACACAAAATAATTTCTTTAATACCGGCTCTTTTTGCTGCTAAGATTTTTTCTTTAATTCCGCCAACTGGCAATACTTTGCCGCGAAGCGTAATTTCTCCAGTCATAGCAAGATTTTTCTTCACTTTCTTTTGTGTCAATAACGAAACTAATGAAGTCAGCATTGCAATACCTGCGCTTGGGCCATCTTTTGGAGTTGCTCCTTCCGGCACGTGCAAGTGAATATTGTATTTTTGAAATAGCTCAATTCCTAAACCTAACTTTTTAGCATTGGCTTTAATGTATTCAAGGGCAATTGTAGCCGATTCTTTCATTACATTTCCAAGGTTTCCTGTAATGGTTAAAGCCCCTTTCCCTTCAGAAATTAAGGATTCTATAAATAAAATATCTCCGCCAACACTTGTCCAAGCTAAACCTGTTACAACTCCTGCAACATCATTATTCTCGTATTTATCACGCTCTAATCTTGGTACGCCCAAAACTTTTACAATATCTTCGTCTGTAACTTTTTTGTTATACTCTTCTTCCATCGCTACCGCTTTTGCAGCATTACGAATTACTTGAGCAATTTTAGTCTCAAGATTACGAACACCTGATTCTCTTGTATAACCTTCAACAATTTTTTCTAATTGTTTTTTTCCAATAGTTAAATCTTTAGACGTTAATCCGTGTGCTTCTAATTGCTTTGGAAAAAGATGCCTTTTAGCAATTTCTACTTTTTCTTCAATTGTATAACCAGACATTTTTATAACTTCCATTCTATCACGCAATGCAGGCTGAATTGCCGCCATATTGTTTGAAGTGGCAATAAACATAACCTTAGATAAATCATACCCCATTTCTAGGAAATTATCATAAAAAGCACTGTTTTGCTCTGGATCTAAAACTTCTAATAATGCAGATGATGGATCGCCGCTGTTACCGTTTGACAACTTATCGATTTCGTCTAAAATGAAAACTGGATTTGATGTTCCTGCTTTTTTCAAACTCTGAATAATTCGTCCCGGCATTGCACCGATATACGTTTTTCTATGTCCGCGAATCTCTGCTTCGTCACGTAAACCACCTAACGAAATACGAACATATTCACGACCTAGAGCTTCGGCAACTGAACGTCCGATAGAAGTTTTTCCAACTCCTGGAGGTCCTGTTAAACATATAATTGGCGATTTCATGTCATTTCGCAATTTTAAAACTGCCAAATGTTCAATCATCCTTTTCTTAACTTCATCAAGACCAAAATGATCTTTGTCTAATATTTTCTGAGCGTGTTTTAAATCAAATTTGTCTTTAGAATATTCACCCCAAGGCAACTCTAAAAACAACTCTAAATAATTGCGTTGAATTCCAAAATCTGGTGATTGCGGATTCATACGGCGCATTTTAGATAATTCTTTCTCGAAATGCTTCTGCGTTTTTTCGTCCCATTTTTTGGTTTTCGCTTTCTGCCCCATTTCGTCCATTTCTTCTTCCTGCGAAACACCTCCCAATTCTTCCTGAATGGTTTTCATTTGTTGGTGCAAGAAATATTCGCGCTGCTGCTGATCTAAATCAAAACGAACTTTTGACTGAATATCATTTTTTAATTCCAGCTTTTGCAGTTCTACGTTCATGTAACGCAAAGTCTCAAGAGCTCTATCTTTTAATCCGTTTATAGATAACAAACCTTGTTTTTCTTTTACGGATAAATTCATATTAGAAGAAACAAAATTGATCAAAAACGACTGGCTTTCAATATTTTTTATCGCAAATGTAGCTTCTGATGGAATGTTTGGACTTTCTTTTATAATTTGAATTGCCAATTCTTTTATAGAATCTAAAATAGCGGTAAACTCTGTATCGTTTTCGTCTGGACGCTCTTCTGAAACTTCTTTGATTGTAGCGGTTATATAAGGTTCTTCTGAAACAACTTCGTCAATTTCAAAACGTTTTTTCCCTTGTAAAATAACCGTCACATTTCCATCGGGCATCTTTAAAACACGTAAAATTCGTGCTACAGTTCCTATTTTATGAATATCATCTTTTGATGGATCTTCGTCTTCTTCGTTAATTTGAGAAACTACTCCAATAATTTTTCCACCTGCATTGGCATCATTTATCAGTTTAATTGATTTGTCTCTTCCTGCAGAAATTGGAATTACAACTCCTGGAAATAAAACAGTATTACGTAATGGTAAAATTGGAAGCGAAACAGGAAGTTCTTCATTGTTCATTTCCTCCTCGTCCTCTGGAGTTAATAATGGAATTAATTCTGCTTCTGAATCAAATTCTTGAAGTGACAGATTGTCAATAGTAAGTATTTTATGATTTGACATAATAATATATAAGTCGTTTTGTCATTAAAAGTTTAATCCAAATTGCAAATGGAGCATAAAAGATTATAATTTCTATTAAGTACTGCAGTTACAAGATAGGCCATAAAATTAGACAATCATTATGCCAAATCCAAAATAGTCAGTTTTGAATTTTTTATTTTAACTAGTATTTGCATTTATTTCTAAAAAAAATAAAATTATTTTTATAAAACTGTAACAAACAAAAAAAAGCACCGTCCTTATAAAAAACTAGCAACCATTACTTGAGTATAACTAATCAAAATATCGAAGAATTAATTGCACTTTGTAAAAACAATAATCAAAAGGCTCAATTCGAAATTTACAATCGCTATTCTAAAGCTATGTACAATATCGCTTATAGAATTGTAAAGGACGAACATTTTGCACAAGACGTCATGCAGGAGGGTTTTTTGAAAGCTTTTACAAAGATTAACGATTACAAACAGGAAGTAGCGTTTGGAGCTTGGCTCAAAAAAATTGTAATTAATTACAGCATTGATTTTTATAAAAAAAACAATGCTTTCCAAATGGAAGACCTGAACAAAACGCTTTATAAAATTGAGGAAGATAATTCTATTTTATCCGAAAATATCGATCTCAATTCACTTAAGGTACAGCAGGTTCTGGACACAATTTCAGGTTTAAAAGATAACTACCGAATGGTTTTGACCTTATTTTATATTGAGGGTTACGATCAGGAAGAAATCTGCGAAATCTTGAATATTAGTTATGCGAATTGCAGAACTACGCTGAGCAGGGCTAAAGAAAGTTTACGAAAAAAATTAGAGGATTTATGAGATCGCCAATTAAAAAAAGTTTGTGCGCACAAACGCCGGTAAATAAAAAGCGATATCATCTATCACCTCTACAAAATAAATTTTGGATATTATGAAAAAGGAAAATGACGAATTAGATCAATTGTTTAACAAGTTTGAAAACCAATGGGATGTTCGCGAAATGAGCTCAGATCATCAAGTTGACTTTTTAAATAAATTAAATAAAAAACAACCTAAGAGAAAAAATTATGCTGTGTGGGCAATTGCAGCTTCGATAGTACTGCTTTTGGGAGTATCAATATTGTACAACAATAATGAGAAACCGAAAGAACTAAAATTTGCATCAACTGAAACGCAGCGTACGGATTCTATCTTTAGTATTTTGATTAAAAATGAGCTGGTTAAATTAAAAGAAAAAGATTCTCCAGAAAATGAGCAAATTATAAATGATGCTTTAAAACAAATGGAAGTCTTTGATGCTGACTATGAAAAAATCATCAAAGAGGTTCAGAAAAATGGAGAAAACAAACAAATTATCTATGCTATGATAAGCAACCTGCAGACTAGAATATCATTCTTGCAGACTGTTTTACAGCGAATTGAAGAAAACGAAAACTTAAAAAATACTTCTCATGAAAAAACAATATAACATACTTATTTTACTTCTTTTGATTCCTTTTTTAGGTTTTTCAAATGATGATGCATATATCTCAAAGCAAAAAAACATAAAAAAAACATATATCGTAAACTCAAATGCGGGTATCGATATTGATAACAAATACGGAAATATTTCTGTCTCAACTTGGGATGAAGATAAAATAGATCTTGATATAATCATAAAAGTTACTGGACCAAGTGAGAATTGGGTTAACGAAAAACTAAACAGTATTGATGTTAATATTACTGCACTTAAGTCGTTGGTTTCGGCCGTTACTACTATTGGTAATTCGTCGCTGAAAAGTAAAGGAAGTAATAATTTTTTTGAAATTAATTATGTTATCAAGATTCCAAAAAACGGCTCTGCAAAACTTCTTAATAAATACGGAGATATTACAACTGAAAATATTTATGGCCCTGCAGATATTGCCTGTAAATATGGTAAAATTTCCTTAGGAAAGTTAAACAATTCAAGCAATAACGTAAAAATAGAATATTGTCAAAATTCAGCTATTGATTATATCAAAAACGGAAATATTATAGCAAGGTACTCTGGATTAAAAATTAACGAATCTGGTAATCTGAATTTAGATACTAATTATACAGATTTAGTTATTCTAGAAGGACAAAACATAAAATACAATTGTAATTATGGGACTTTTAAATTTCAGAAAATAAACTCCTTTACAGGCTCAGGAAATTATCTTACCATTTCTATCGCTGAAATTTCGAACAGTGTAAATTTAGATACAAAATATAGTAAAATCAATATTTCTAACGTAACCAGTAAGGCTAATAACGTTAATATAAACTCTGGTTATTCTGATGTTTATATGGGTTATGATATGAATTATTCTTTTGATTTTGATATTAATACAAGATACGGAGGCATTAAAAGTGACAATTCTCTAGATGTTTTGATTAATGAAACTAAAAATACTAGTAAAAGAATCAGCGGGTTTAATAAAAAGAAAGGTCAAAATAAGGTTACTATTAATTCTAATTACGGAAACGTAACGTTAAACAAAAAACAATAATCATAAAAAATTTAAAGAAATGAAAAAATTATCTCTATTAGTAGTTTGTGGTGCATTCTTAATTGGTTTTATGGCTAATGCGCAATCAGAAAAAATAAACGGAAACGGTAAAGTTGTTACTGAAACAAGATCAACAGCCGGCTATGATGCAATAAAAATTGCAGGCTCTTTTGATGTTGATTTAGTTGCTGGAAAAGAAGGAAAAATTATCATTAAGGGTGAAGAAAATATTCTATCTGCAATCGTAGTTGAAGTTGAAGAAAATACTTTAAAAATTTATACAAAGAAAAATACTAACATCCGTTCAAGCATAGGTAAAAAAGTTGAAGTAACAATTCCGTTTGAAAAAATATCGGAGCTGACTCTTTCAGGTTCTGGAAATATTAAATCAAAAGATATCATCAAAAACGATTCGTTTTTAGCGAAACTTTCAGGATCAGGAAATTTTAGTTTAGCGGTTGATTCCAATTCTTTTGAATTGAACTTAAGCGGATCAGGAAATGTAAATTTAAAAGGAAATGCTGCTAACTTTACTACAAAACTTTCGGGATCAGGCGACATCGACGCCAGTGCTTTAAAATCTAAAAATGTAGTGGTTAATGTTTCGGGTTCTGGAGACAGTAAAGTAAATTGCAGTGAAACTTTGACTGCTCGAGTTTCTGGTTCAGGTGATATTAAATACAGTGGAAATCCTGAAAAACGTGATGTAAAAGTTTCTGGATCAGGAAATATTTCAAAAGTCTAATACAATGAATGTCACGAATTTTTATTCATCATCAATCAATAACAAATTCTAATTCGTGACATTTAAAAATTTAAAAGGCGTTTTATTAATTTAAAACGTCTTTTTTATGCACTCTTCTTAATAAGAAAATCGAAGTAACAAAGAAAACTGCCAAAATAACAATTGCCGCACGAGGACTTCCTGTAATTTGATCGATAATTCCGTAAACACACATTCCTATTACAATTCCAATTTTTTCAGCAACATCATAAAAACTAAAAAACGAAGCTGTATCTTCTGTTTCTGGCAAGAGCTTTGAATAGGTAGAACGTGACAAAGCCTGAATTCCGCCCATAACAAATCCGGCAACTGTTGCCATAACATAAAAATGCATTGGCAATATTATGAAATAAGCCAAAGCGCAGAAAGCTGCCCAAATGGCATTAATAAAAATCAGCGTTGGAATATTTCCAAATTTTTCTGAAGCTCTCGAAGTTAAAACTGCACCCACAACAGCTACCAGCTGAATTATCAAAATACAAATTATTAAACCAATAGTACTTTCTTCTTTTGACGACCATTGAATTTCCTGTGCTCCAAAATAAGTTGCAACCAGCATTACAGTCTGTACAGCCATACTTGAAACAAAAAAACCACCTAAATAACGTCGCAAAGGGACATTTTCATTCAGTAAACCCCAAACCTTTTTCAATTCTTTGAAGCCATTAAAAACAACAGATTTTGTTAGTTTCTCACCCTTTTCTTTTCTTCCTTTTGGCAAATAATAATACGTATACTGACTAAATAATATCCACCAAACTCCTACCATGATAAAAGAGTAACGCATCGCTTTCATTGCTGGTTCTGGACCAGAAATATTAAACCATTCTGGCTTCATAATCATCGCTAAATTGATAACCAATAAAATAACGCTTCCAATGTAACCTAAAGAATATCCTTTTGCGCTGATTCTATCTTGTTGTTCTTCAAAAGCAATATCTGGTAAATAGGAATTGTAAAAAACTAAACTTCCCCAATATCCTAATAATCCAAAGAAGTAAAATGCCAATCCGATATAAATATCTGTTAATTCAAACCAATACAATCCCATGCAGGATAATGCTCCTAAGTAACAGAAAAATTTCATAAAGGATTTTTTATTTCCTACATAATCTGCAATACCTGATAATAGAGGTGAAATAAAAGAAACAACTAAAAATGCTGCAGCGGTAATAAAACTAATTAATGCAGAATTCTTTAAATGAAGTCCAAAAACATCAATGTAATGATCTCGTTTTGAAAATAATGCTTCATAAAAAATAGGAAATACAGCCGAAGCAATTGTAAGCGTATAAACTGAATTTGCCCAATCGTAAAATGCCCAGGCGTTTAATAATTTTTTATCACCTTTTTTTAATTCTTTCATAGAAATGGTTTTGTTAACAGGCTACGAATTTATCTCTTTTTTATGATAATCAAATAGAAATTCAATAAATCATGTATTAATAAATTATAAACAAGGCTATTTTGTAATGTCATCTATAAAAACAAAAAAGCCGTCCAAAAATCTGGACAGCTTTCAAATTATCTTTGTATTTCTTTGTTTTTATTTTATAACTCCAACTTTCAATGCAGTCGCTTTTGCTTCTGGAATTAATGCTTTTAAGTTGGCAATTCTAGTAGCATCAGAAGGGTGTGTACTCATAAATTCTGGTGTTCCGGATGCGCCTGATTTTGCCGACATTCTACTCCAAAATGCAATGGCATCATCTGGATTATAACCTGCAATTGCCATTAAAGTAAGTCCAATTTTATCTGCTTCACTTTCGTTGCTTCTGCTAAACGGAAGCATTACTCCTACTTGCGAACCTACTCCATATGCTTGTGCAAAAATATCTCTTGTCGACTGCGATTTACCGCTTGTTGCTGCATCTAAAGCTGCTCCGCCTATTTGCTGTAATTGTGCCGCACTCATTCTTTGTGCTCCATGATTAGCCAAAGCGTGTGAAACTTCGTGTCCCATTACAGTTGCCAAACCAGATTCATTTTGTGTAACTGGCAAAATTCCTGAATAAACTACAATTTTTCCTCCCGGCATACACCAAGCATTTACCTCTTTATTATCGACCAATTTATACTCCCATCGATAATCTTTTAAATATTGAGACTGTCCTAAAAAGGTTAAATATTTTTCAGCAGCAGCTTTTATTTTTATACCAACTTTCTCTACTAATTTTGCATCGGCTGTTCCTGTTATTACTTTATTTTCAGAAATAAACTGGCTGTATTGCTGAAATGAAGAGGGAAATAATTCGCTGTTTGAAACAAAATTTAAATTCTTTTTTCCTGTCACTGGATTGGTTGCACATCCAACAAAAAGAGCCACAGATAACCCTAGTAATAATTGCTTTTTCATGATTCTGATATTTTTCAACATACAAAAATACAATAATTATTAATTTCGATTTTATATAATTATTGACTAATTTATCAGAATTAACTTATTCTCCAATTATATGAAGTTCGCTAAAACCTTTTTCAACAATTAAAAACTGATTTACTTCAAAAGCAGTTTTATCAAATTGTATTTTTTCGTTGTCAATTTCAATCTCACTCACTTTAAATGGTAATCCAATCAAGTTGATTTTGTATTTGCTGTAAGGTGTATCATATTTACCTTCTTTGTGAAGTTGAATAATTAGTTCTTTTTCTTTTCCTATTGTTCTAAAAGACAAAAAGCTGTAACGTCCTTTTTTATAATCATAACCATCTTGCGCGTCTTCGTAAACTACTGATTTTTCCTTTCCGTTTTTATAATATACATCAAGTGTTAATTCGTCAAATTCTAATTCTCCAACATATTGCTGCACTGGATATTTTGGAATTACGGCACCTGCTTTTACAAAAACTGGAATTTCATCAAATTTTGTATCAATCCACACTTCACGTCCTCCAACTGAAAATTCATTTGTCCAGTAATTATACCACTCTCCTCTCGGAATATACATACGTCTTCCTACTGCGTTTGGTTCAAGAATTGGGCAGACTAATATTTGATTTCCAAAGATGAATTCGTCGTTTCGATAATGTGTCTGTGTATCATCTTGATCAAAATAAACTAATGGCTTCAACATTGGAATTCCTTCTTCGATATACTGCCAAAACATGGTATATAAATACGGAAGTAATTGATAACGTAAGCTTACAAATTTTCTGGTAATATTAATCACTTCTTCATCAAAAGCCCAAGGTTCTTGATTACCGTGATCTCCTGAGGAATGTGTTCTGCAAAACGGATGAAATACGCCTAACTGAATCCAGCGTGCATAAAGCTCACCTGTTGGCTGCTCCGCAAAACCACCAATATCAGAACCTGTAAATCCCATTCCTGAAATTGACATTCTTTGTACCTGAATATTAGCAATCCATAAATGCTCCCAAGTTGCTACGTTATCTCCTGTCCAAGATGATGTATAACGCTGTGCTCCTGAATAAGCTGATCTTGTAATAACAAATGGACGTTTAGGATAAGCAAAACGCTTTACACCATGATAGGTCGCTCTTGCCATTTGAGTTCCATAAATATTATGTGCTTTTCTATGACTGCAAGGGTTTCCGTCGTAAACATGGCGAACATCCATTGGAAATGTTTTATTAGGAACCTCCATAACAGCTGGTTCGTTCATATCATTCCAAACTCCTTTTACTCCAATTTCGGCCACTAATTCCTTAAATAATCCTGCCCACCATTCTCTAACTGCTGGGTTTGTATAATCTGGAAAATTGCATTCGCCCGGCCATACTTTTCCTTTCATATAAGGTCCGTCGGCTCTTTTACAGAAATAATCTTTCTCTAAAGCTTCTTTATAAACCCAATAATCTTGATCAATTTTAATTCCGGGATCTATAATTACTACCGTTTTAAAACCATCTTCGGCTAATTCGGCAACCATTCTTTTTGGATCTGGAAAGTAATTTTTATTCCATGTAAAACATCGAAATCCTTCCATATAATCAATATCCAAATAAATGGCATCACACGGAATTTTAAGTTCTCTAAATTTTGACGTGATTTCTTTTACTTTACTTTCAGGATAATAACTCCATTTACATTGATGATATCCTAAAACCCAAAGCGGTGGAAGTTCTGGTTTACCTGTTAAATCTGTATAATTGGTAACAACATCCTGCATTTGCGGCCCGTAAATGAAATAATAATTCATTTCACCACCTTCTGCCCAGAAACTGGTTACATTTCGTCTTTCCTGACAAAAATCAAAGAAAGTTCTAAATGTATTGTCGAAGAAAATTCCATAGGATTGTTTGTTATGTAATCCTATATAAAAAGGAACTACTTTGTAAAGCGGATCTTGTTCTTTTTGATACGCATATTGGTCTGTTGCAAAATTCTCAACTCTTTTGCCTTTTAAATTCATTTGAGTTGCCTTGTCGCCAAGACCGTAAAAACATTCACCATCTTTAGATGATTTACTCATTTTTACGATATTTCCTCCATATTCGTAGCTTTCTTCCCAATGAAAACCAAGCTCATCTTCAAGAATTAGAAAATCGTTTAAATCGTAAATCGATAAACGAAGATCTGATTTTTGAATTTTACATTTTACTTTACTGGTTTTAATTTGAAAATAAGTTTCTTCTTCTGTCAGTTCAAGAAAATTATAACCATGAAGCTGGGATTTATCAATTGCATACGAAAAATCATTGCTGAAATACCCTTTTGTTGTAAAGCGAAATCGAATTAAACTATCTCTAAGAATAGTAACTTTTAGGATTACTTTATTATCTGTATTAAAAAAAATGGAATCGCCTTCGTGTTGAAAAGAGACAATTTTTGATGGATATAAATCGCCTTTGTATTCTAATGCCGTGTTTGTAATCATATCTCCAAATGAATTAATTATAAAACGTTAACGCTCTTTCAAACTTACAAAAAAAGTTTATAAAGCCCTATGAATAAAAGGTTTATTCACGAAAACGTTTTTTCTGAATGGGTATTAGAATTCTCCTCCAAAAATCATCAATTTGATAATTTAAGAACGAAATACTAATAAAATAGTTGTAAAAATTTATTTGTCTACTTTTTATACGAAAGAAAAAACAGTAATGCTTAAAGGAGGCAGAATTAATTCAACAGAAAATTCTCTTCCGTCATATGGCGTTGCTTCTGCTTTTAATACTTTAGAATTTCCAACATCGCTTCCTCCATAAACTGCAGCATCGCTGTTAAAAATTTCTTGTAATTTTCCTTTTTTTGGTACTCCGATTCTATAATTTTCTCTTACAATCTGTGTAAAATTAAGAACCACAATAACATTTTCATCAGGTTTATTACCTTTTCGGATATAAGATAAAACCGCATTTTGATGATCTGAGTAATTTATCCACTCAAAGCCTTCGCCTGTAAACTGCTTTTCGTATAAAGCAGGATATGATTTATACAGCTGATTTAAATCTGTAATTAGTTTTTTTATTCCTGAATGAAAATCATATTGAAGCAGATGCCAGTCTAAACTATTCTCAAAATTCCACTCACTTGTTTGACCAAATTCTGCTCCCATAAACAATAATTTTGCTCCAGGATGTGTGAACATATATCCGTACAATAATCTCAAATTGGCAAATCGCTGCCATTCATCACCGGGCATTTTATAGATAAGAGATTTTTTCCCGTAAACTACTTCGTCATGTGAAAACGGAAGCATGAAATTTTCGGTAAAAGCATACGTCATCGAGAAAGTCAAATCATTTTGATGGTATTTTCTGTAAACTATTTCTTTTTGAAAATATTCTAAAGTGTCATGCATCCAGCCCATCATCCATTTCATTCCAAAACCTAAACCACCTGTAAAAGTGGGTCTTGAAACCATCGGAAACGAAGTGCTTTCTTCGGCAATAGTTTGTACTCCATCAAAATTAGCATAAATTACTTCGTTGAACTCTTTTAGAAAACTAATCGTATCCAGGTTTTCTCTTCCGCCAAAAATGTTAGGTTCCCACTCCCCATCTTCTCTTGAATAATCGAGATACAACATTGAAGCAACGGCATCAACCCTTAAGCCATCGGCATGATAATTTTGAAGCCAAAAAACAGCATTACTAATCAAAAAGGCTCGAACTTCATTTCGCCCGTAATTAAAAACCAAACTTTTCCAATCAGGATGATATCCTTTTCGGCGATCTGGATGTTCGTACAAATGTGATCCGTCAAAAAAGCCTAAACCATGTGCATCATCTGGAAAATGTGAGGGAACCCAATCTAAAATTACTCCAATTCCTTCTTGATGCAGTTTATCAACTAAAACCATAAAATCCTGTGGTTTACCAAAACGCGATGTTGGTGCAAAATATCCTGTTAACTGATATCCCCAAGAAGGATCATAAGGATACTCCATTATGGGCATGAACTCAACATGGGTAAAGCCAGTTTCTTTTACATATTTAACTAAATCATCAGCAAGCTCCAAATAAGTTAAAAAACGGTTATTCTCGGCACGTTTCCATGAACCCAAATGCACTTCGTAAACAGAATAAGGTTTATCTAACGCGTTATTCTGCTTACGATTCTGCATCCAGTTTTCGTCTTTCCATTTGTATTCCAAATCCCATACGACAGATGCCGTATGCGGCGGCTTCTCACAATACAACGCAAATGGATCAGCTTTTTCAGTTACAATTCCTTCAATATTCGACTGGATTTTATATTTATAAAGAGCTCCTTTTGAAATTTCTGGAATGAAACCTTCCCAAATACCCGAGGAATCCCAGCGTACATTTAAAACATGTTCTCCCTGAGTCCAATAATTAAAATCCCCTACAACCGAAACTGTCTGTGCAGTTGGAGCCCAAACGGCAAAGTAAACTCCTTTTACTCCATTAACTTCAATTAAGTGAGCTCCCAGCTTTTCATATAATTTAAAATGCTTTCCAGCTTTGAATAAATCAATATCAAAATCAGTAAATAGAGAATGTGTAATTACTTTTGTCATATTTGTTTTTTAAGGCAATTGGAATTTATTTTTATTGGAAACTTATTTTTAATTTATTCTATTCTGAAATTATCAGAAAGAACTGCGCCTTTTTTAATTACAACAATTCCGTCTTTTATGCTGTACAATTCATTGGTAAAATTGTCTAGATGTTTTCCGCCGCTAATATGAACATTGTTTCCAATTCTAACATTTTTATCGACTAAAGCATTCTTTATAAAACAGTTTTCACCAATTCCAACATGAATTTTATTAATTGTACTCTCATGATTTAGTTCGTCAAGATCCTGATAGAAATCATTCCCCATAACATAACAATTTTCAAGTACCGTCCCTACTCCAATTCTGGAACGAATACCAATTACAGAACTCTTAATTTCTTTTGCATTTATAATACAGCCTTCAGAAATTAAGGATTGATCTACAATTGAATTTCTAAATTTAGAAGGCGGCAATAATCTCGGTCTCGTAAAAATTTTATTTTCATTATCGAATAAATTAAACTCTGGAATATCCGCAGTTAAACCAATATTTGCTTCAAAAAAGGATTCGATATTTCCAATATCAGTCCAATAACCTTCGTACTGATAACTCAAAATTTTATGCTTTCCAACGGCTTGCGGAATAATTTCTTTTCCAAAATCCTTTGTATCAGGATTTGCCATTAATTCTTCTAGCAATGGCTTATTGAAAATGTAAATTCCCATTGAAGCTAAATATTTTTTGCCTTTTTCCTGCATTTGCTCACTTACTTCAGATTCCCAATCTGGCAGCAATGATGCGTCAGGTTTTTCAATAAAAGCTTCTATGCAGCTCTCATGATTCGTTTTTAAAATTCCAAACTCTGGTGCATCCTTAGCATTTACAGGAAGTGTTGCAATCGAAATAGCCGCATCGGCAGCAATATGAGCCTCCAGCATTTCATTAAAATCCATTTGATACAGTTGATCGCCGGAAAGAATTAATGCGTGATCAAAATCGTGTTTTAGAAAATGAGACATACATTGTCTAACAGCATCTGCAGTTCCTTGAAACCACGTTGGGTTATCTGGTGTTTGTTCCGCTGCCAAAATATCTACAAACGACTGGCTGAAAATACTAAAATTGAAGGTATTCTTGATATGCGCATTTAAAGATGCAGAATTAAACTGTGTTAGAACAAATATTTTAAAAATATCCGAATTAATACAATTTGAAATAGGAATATCGACTAATCTATATTTTCCGCCAATTGGCACTGCAGGTTTTGATCTCGTTTCGGTTAATGGAAATAAACGTGATCCTTGTCCTCCTCCTAAAATAATAGCAACTACATTTTTCTTTTTAAATTTCATTTTTCTCAATTATTAGGTTGTATATCTCGATGTATTCTTGGCAAACTCTTTCCCAGGAATGGTCAGCAGCCATTCCTCTTTCTAAAACTTTATTGAAATTTAATTTATTATTGTACAGCTTTACAGCTCGATTTATAGAATAACAGATATCTCCAACTGAAGCCTGATCATGACAAATTCCGTTTCCTTCATCTCCAAAATCAATAACCGTATCTCTTAAACCTCCAGTTCTCCTCACTATCGGAATTGTTCCATAACGCATCGCATACATTTGATTTAAACCGCAAGGTTCAACTCTAGAAGGCATTAAAATATAATCTGAACCTGCGTAAATCAAATGCGCTAATTCTTCGTTATAACCAATAAAAACATTGTAATTACCATTATAATCATTTCTTAATTGCACTAATTGTTCTTCTATAACTGCATTTCCAGATCCTAAAATAAGAATATTGATATTTTCAAAATTTTCAGATAATGCTAAAGCAGATGCGTGAGGTAATAAATCTCCTCCTTTTTCCTCAAACAAACGGCCTATAAAACTAAACAGCGGTTTTTGGGGATCTAAATCAAACTGTTCGCAAAGCTTTTCTTTATTCTTTTGTTTTCCTGCTTCAAAAGTTTCAATCGAATAATTCGTCGCAATCATTTGATCTTTTAAAGGATCCCAAACTTCTATATCAATTCCATTTAAAATTCCTCGTGACTTACTGCGAACTGATTTGAACAAAGGCTCCAAACCATTAGCGGCATGATTAATTTCATTTAAATAACTTGGAGATACTGTCGTTACAGCATTTGCACATTTCACACCAACTGCTAATGAATTAATCGAATTATTCCATTCTAAAAATCCAACATGCTTTAAATCAAATTCCGGCAAATAATGCAGCTTATCAAATCCAAACCATCCTTGATACAAACCATTATGAATTGTAATTACCGTTTTTACATTCTTCAAACTATCATACTTGTAAGCAAATTGAATTAAAAATGGAATTAATCCTGTGTGATGATCGTGACAATTTATAACATCTGGAATTGTATTTCTACAGATTATCCAATCTAAAACTGCTATCTGAAAAGCCAAAAAACGTTCTATATCATCTTCATAACCATAAACATTAGGGCGGTCAAATAATTCTTTAATTTCTACGAGATATAATTCATAACCCAATTTATTAGTCGTTTCTTTCAGGATGCTAAAGGGAAAATTAAAATTTCCAAGTTTAACCGTTCCCCAATGAACACATTCAAATTCATTCTCTTTTCTAAACTTAGTATCATAACAAGGAACAATTACTCGTACCTGATGACCAGCATTAGTTTGATATTTTGGCAATGCACCAACAACATCAGCTAAACCGCCAACTTTTGCCATTGGATAACATTCGGCACTAATATGAAATATTTCCATGTTAAAAATTATAACAAATTGTGAATTATTTTTCAGCAGTCCTATATAAATAGCTACTTTTATGTTTTTTAAATTTAGCAAAAAATAAACAGAATTAAGCCCACAAGTAAAATTTATTGATATGTCAAAAAAGACAAACAATCCTACTAAATCATTAAAAATTCCACAGTTTATTATTGTATCATGTAAAATTTGTGCTTTAATTTCATCTAAACTAGTAACATCATATGCTGCAAAACTATTTACTACGCCTATAAAACATAAAGTTCCAAAACGAGAATTCGAGATGGATAAAAAAAGCATCCAAAACTTAATCTATGTCCCAGAAATAAACAAAAGTGTTGTCACGTATGAATATGGTAAAAGTGTTCGCAAAATTTTATTAGTCCATGGATGGTCAGGACGTGGTACTCAATTGTTCAAAATAGCCGACGAGCTTTTGGACAACGGCTATTCTGTAGTAAGTTTTGATGCTCCCGCACATGGGAAATCAAAAGGAAATACGACGCTTATGTCTGAATTTATTGCTTCTATACTAGAGATAGAAAAACAATATGGTCCATTTGAATTTGCAATTGGGCATTCTTTAGGAGGAATGTCAGTACTAAATGCAATTAAAGACGGCTTAAAAGTAAAAAAAGCGATTATAATTGGAAGTGGAGATATTGTTCAGGATATTCTAGATGACTTTGTCGCTAAATTAGGTTTAAAACAAACCATAAGCGAACGTCTACGCGAGTTTTTTGAGAACAAATATAAAGTGAAAATGGATAATTTTTCGGCTTACAGAGCAGCTCAAAAAGTAAAAATACCAGTTTTAGTTATACACGATAATGATGATCCTGAAGTACCTGTTAAAGCTGGAATTCATATTCATAAAAATCTTGAAAATGGAGAATTATTCTTAACAGATGGTCTAGGACATAGAAAAATTCTAGGAAATCAAAATGTAATTAAAAAGACTTTACAATTCATCAAAAACTCCTAACTTTATAAGAATTAACGTTTTACCTTTTTAATTCAAAAAAAAGAAAAAAAATGGATCTATTTGGAGAAACATCAAATTGGGAAACTAAATTAGAACCCATTTTAAAGAAATATAAAGGGAAGAAACATCCTTTAGAATATCAAAACACTTACCAATTATTGGTTATGGTTGTTCTATCAGCACAAGATTCTGATGCAAATATCAATAAAATAGCACCTGCTTTATTTGATAAATATCCAACATTAAATAGTCTCTCGAAAACAAATTTAGAAACATTCATTCCCTATATCAGTAAAGTTCGAAACTTCCAAACAAAAGCAAACTGGCTTTTAGAAATTGCAAAGACTATTCAAGAAGACAAAAATATTCCATTAACCATGAGCGGCTTAACAGCCTTAAAAGGAATTGGAAGAAAATCGGCAAATGTAATTTTAAGAGAAACTAATAAACCAGCCGAGGGCATTATTGCCGATTTACATGTAATACGAGTAGCTCCAAGAATTGGAATTATAAAAGAAAGCAAAGACGGGAATAAAGTAGAAAAAGATCTCATGCAAATACTTCCTAAAAATATTTGGTCCGAAATTGGTATGGCTATATCTTTTCTTGGCAGAGAAACCTGCAGACCAAAACCTAAATGTGAAGAATGCCTTATAGCAGATATTTGCAACTATTATTTACACGAAATAATCTAAAAAACTACTTTCTTCTCGTATCAATTAAATAAACAATCTTCCACTTCTCTTTTTCTTTAAATAATGTGAAAGTGTTTACGCCCGAATGACTTAATTTATCATTGATATAAAATTCATAAGGTGCCCAAACATGTGCCATTGCACCATCAATTTGAATATTATAACTTAATATTTTTTCTTGAAATTTAGTAGTCTCTGGAATCGAAGCAATAGATTTATAAAACTCTTCTGCGCTTTCATTTGACAATTTGTTGCCTTTACTCTTACTTTCGCTTATCGATTGTAAAATAATTTTATCTCCACAAACTGATTTCAATTTAAGGGTGTCTTTTTGATGAAATCCTTCAAAAAATACATTAATACATTTTTGAACTTCTTGCTTTTGGGCATTAGATACTAACCCAAGGAATAGAAATAGTACAGCAATATAACTTCTCATAAAATTTCAATTTTATTAAACCCCAAATTGTGAAAGATGATGCTCTAAATGTTTTGCAAACATATTATTCCATTCTTTTGAAGTCAATTTTCCAAAAGAGTGTGATTCTTTACCTTCGAATTCATTTGCGCCTAAAGTCTGAGTTCTAATCAAATAAGACACTAGTCTTTTCTTTTCAGTTTCAAAATCACGATTTCCTTTAATTATAAATTGCGGTGCTGTTTGGTTGTTTTTAGGATAGGGTTTATCATCAACCACCTTACTTTTTACCAATAATTTTAGAATAAACTTCATAAAACCGTTTGGTTTTGGATGAACATCTTCATAAACCATTTCGTATGACACATTGCAATGCGCAAGCATTTGATCGACAGACATTTTACCCCAAAGACCTTGTGAATCAGGCTTAAGATAATTTATTCTATTAATAAAATGATCACAATCTTCTTTTAAAAAAATATTTTGCATGATTAAAAACAGTATATAGTTAAATATGTAAAGTAAAAATATAAAATTTACGTACAAAATACTTACTTATTCTTTTATAATTTTAATTTTACCAATAGCAGTAATAAACTTTTGTTTTATATCCAAAAAAAAACTTCAACTAGCAAAAGCTAATTGAAGTTTTAGTACTCAGAGCGGGACTTGAACCCGCACGAACATTGCTGTTCACTGGATTTTAAGTCCAGCGTGTCTACCAATTTCACCATCCGAGCATTATGTGGTACCTCCAGGGATCGAACCAGGGACACATGGATTTTCAGTCCATTGCTCTACCATCTGAGCTAAGGTACCGTTTTTGCCTAAAAAAATAAGCAAAATTTGAATAAAAAACCCCATTTCTATGAAACAGGGTTTTAAAAGAAAGGCGACGACA
>NZ_MUHA01000028.1 GCF_002217355.1 Flavobacterium oncorhynchi
CAAATTGACCGGTTTTTCCAATGATATAACTTTTATAATGAACAGCAATACCAGAATAGGTTATTTTTCTTCAAATAGAGATAATGAACCCTATAATGACGATATCTACGAAGTACTGCAAAAACAAGACATAATTTCAAAATGCAGTCAGTTCTTAAAAGGAAATATCAAAGAGGCAAAAAACAGTCAACCTATTGCAGATATAGAAATTCTATTGTACGATCAAGATAACAAACTAATATCAACAACAAAATCTTTAAAAGATGGAAGTTATAGTTTTGATAAAGAACTTTTGTGTCAAAAAGTATATTCGATACGAATAGCAAAAAGTATTTACGCTCCAATAGACTTGATTATCTCTACAGCAGGAATGACCCAAGATACTATTCATGCAGATGTATTATTAGAAAGAGAAACTTTAATTAAGAATACAGATTTAGCTCGAATAATGAAATTAAAGCCAATTAAATTTGAGTTCGACCAGTCTAAAATAGCGGCAGAATCTGAAAGTGAGTTAAATAAAGTTATTGAGGTCATGCAGTTGTTCCCAGACATAAAAATTGAAGTTCGTTCACATACTGATAATAGAGGTACTGCGGTATACAACAAAGCATTATCTGATAAAAGAGCCAAATCAACAATTAACTATATAATTGAGAAAGGTAAGATAGACTCCAATAGAATATCTGGAAAAGGTTATGGCGAAGCTGTCCCGCTATACGATTGCGACAAAATCTTATGTACGCCGGAACAACACCATGCCAATAGAAGAAGTGAATTTATTATCAGATAATCTAGTTTTCTTATTTCTTAGTTTCTAATAAATTACGCAAAAGAACAAAAGCTGTCTAGTAGACAGCTTTTGTTGTGTTTATCAACTAGTGGGAATTCTGTAAAATTTTCAGCAGTATTTGAATGTTAAAATCTACCTTATATCGTAACTTTATGTGCCCAAATCTTTATAATTATGGAAAAATGAAAAATAGCATACAACTCTTGCTTGCACTATTTTTTTCTTCTTCAATGCTCTTTTCACAAAATATTAGACACTTATCAGTAGACGAAGGACTTCCACAATCTTTTGTATCAGGCATAGTAGAAAATAAAGATGGTTTTATATGGTTGAGTACCAGAAATGGGCTTGCAAGATTTGACGGGCATAATTTCAAAATTTTTCAGCACATTCATAACAATAAAAATTCACTTACCTCAAATTTAATTGAGCAAATTAAAGAGAGTGACAGTAATACTTTGTGGATAAAATACGAATCAGGAGAACTGGATAAATTTAATTATAATACCGAAAAAGCAAATCCAGTTATCACTCAGTCATTCTTAGAAAAAAACAATATAACAATAAGCAGAAGAGTCTGGTTTGTAGACCACGAGAATATGCTCTGGTTCAGAACCAAAGACAACAATGTATTGTGTAAAATAGATTTAAGTGATAAGAAAAAGCTGGTAAATTATGGTTCCTACTTTAGTAAGTATGGTCCAATTTATAATATAATCGAAACTTATAAAAAAGAACTTTGGGTTTTAAGCCAAAAAGCGATCAGCAAGTTCGACAAGAAAAAGAATAAATTTATTCCCATAATAATACCGTATCAACTTTTTCCCGAAGGATTCAAAGATGATGGAATAGTTTTTAATGCCTTTACAGAAAGAAAAAATGGTGAACTAATGTGGGCCGATAATTCTTTTATTTATTTTTTTAATCCAATAAAAAAAGAATTTAGAAAAGTAAGCCTGCCTGTAAAATCATTATTTCCTGTAAGATATATAGATGCAGATACTGAAGGTAAAGAGTTTTTTATTTTAGAAAAAACAATCTATGAGTACTCTGATAAAAAAGGTATTATAAGCATGGCAACAATAAAAATGGATGCCAATGCTCAAGCCTTTTTAGTAGACAAATCAGGTCTTTTTTGGGTAGCAGGTGATGCAGATGGTGTTTATACTATTGATACAAGTATTGATTTCGCCAGTTTTGACTATAAAGAAGGTTTTATTGCAGATTTATTCAATCAATATTATCATATTCCTGCCTTACAGTTCTTTGATTGGAAATTTTCAAATGCACCTTTAACACCTTCGTATTATTTACGATCCGTAAAAATTAAAGATGGTGTTTGGATTGCACTTAATCGAACGGTTGCATTATTTGATAATTATGGCAGTGTCGTGACAAAACTTCCTCAACTGCCAAAAGTTCCAGAAACTCCCTTTGCACCTATAATCGGATTTTCTTTATATAATGATAACCCAATAGCACTTGATAGAGAAAATTCTATTTATTTTTTTAATAAAGAAAAAAATGAATGGGAATTTTTTATATCGCTAAATACCCTTTCTGTCCATCCAAAGAAAAAAATTGTCTGTAGAGGAATGCATGCCGATATGCAAGGTAACGCATTATGGATTACAACTGAATCACATGGATTAATTCGTATTGCAGTCGACACTAAAAAAGTTGAGCTTTATCAAAAGTCAGAAAAAGGTCTGCCTATTAATAATCTTATAAGTATAAGACCTGATTATAAACGTAAAGATGTATTATGGCTGGGAAGTTCAATAGGTTTGATTTCTTTCAATACTATTACTCGTAAAACAAAAGTTTTTTCAGTCGAAGAAGGTTTTCCTGATAACTTCATTTACTTGATTCTTCCAGATAAAATGGGGAATCTATGGCTGGGTACTAACAAAGGCTTAGTACGTTTTAACACAATAACGTATCGAACAAGAATTTTTACAAAATATCACGGATTAAATAATCTAGAATTTAATCATTATCATCAACTGCCGCTTCCGCACAACAAAATTGCATTTGGAGGGCTAAAAAGTGGAGTCGTTTTTAACCCTGTTAGTATTATGGAAGATACAGTATCTCCAGTAACAGTTGTAACAGATATTAAAATAAATAATGTATTTCTAAATGATCTGAGGCCAAGTTTGCAGCCTGCACACACATTAAAGGATCTGAAGTTGTCACATGAAGAAAACAACTTATTCTTTTCCTATGCTGCTCTGCAATTTGGGCAGCCGCTTGGTAATCAATATCGTTATCGCCTAAAAGGATATGATGACAGCTGGGTTACAGCAGGAATTAAACGAGAAGCCGTATTTACAAAAATTCCTCCAGGAAACTATACTTTTCAGGTAACAGCAACCAATACTTCTGGAAAATGGAGCAGTCATATAACCTCTTTACCTATAAGCATAACTCCTCCTTGGTGGTTTAGCAGATGGGCAATATTGTTTTACATTTTAATTTCAAGTGCAGGAGTACTGTGGTATTTTAGATTTAAAATACATCAAGCACTGATAAAAAAAGAAATTGAACTTAAAAGACATGAAGCAAGTGAGCTTCGAAAATTAAATGATGTAAAAATTCGTTTTTTTTCTAATATAGCACATGAACTTCGTACACCATTATCACTTATTCAGGGACCTGCGGAACAATTGCAGAAAAGTACAAAAGATAAAGACCGTTTATTAAAGATGATTACAAAAAATACCAGTAGTCTTATCAATCTAACCGATCAATTACTGGATATAGCTAAATTAGATGCAGGAGTTCTTAACCCCGAAATGATCTGGGGTGATGTTGTAATGGTAATCTCAAACATTATCAGTGCTTTTGAGCAAGATGCAGAAGAAAAGAATATTAAAATAATACTTGAAGCACCTGAAATAGCAGAGTTTTTGTTTTCTGTAAATACACTCGATCGTATACTTTATAATCTCATATCTAATGCATTAAAATTTACCGAAGCTGGAGGCACAATAAAAGTTTCACTCGTAAAGCTAACTATTGGACTAATGCTTAAAGTACAAGATAATGGTCGAGGAATGTCTGTTCAAGACAAAGAGAATATTTTTAAGAGATATTATCAAGGAACAAATAATAGTACTGAAAAAAAAGGAACTGGTATTGGATTATCACTTGTTTATGAACTTGTACAATTGCACAAAGGAACCATCAATGTAGAAAGTCGAACAGCATTTCCTTCAGGAACTACCTTTAGCGTTTGGCTTCCATTTTCAGTTCAAAGAATGCAGATTCAAATTGATGAAATTCCAACAGCAGCAATAGATGAAAAAAAATATACCATATTGGTTGTCGAAGATCATCTAGAACTCGCGCAGTTTATTGCGGATAATCTTAGAGAAATTTATAATGTAATTACAGCTAAAAATGGTGATGAGGGATTAGACATTTGTTTTGAAAAAATGCCTGATCTAATATTAAGTGATATTACTATGGAAGGTATGGATGGCTATAAATTTTGCAGAGCTGTAAAAAACAATATAACCATAAATCATATTCCAGTAATTTTACTAACCGCTAAAGCTGATATGGAAAGCAGATTGAAAGGTCTTGCAATTGGTGCCAACGATTATGTTACAAAACCTTTTAGCATTAATGAATTACGTCTTCGAATTAAAAATCAACTGGATCAACAGAAAAAATTACGAGATAATTATCATAACAGCCTGATAAAACCTTTAGAAAATAATACTAGAATCGAAAGTGAAAGCGATAAATTCTTGAATGAAATTTATAAAATTATAGATGCCAATCTTGATAATAATAATTTAAGTGTAGAAATGCTGGCCGAATCATTATTTATAAGCCGTGCCAATTTACAGCGAAAAGTCAAAATATTGTTTAATCTTTCGGCAGGTGAAATTATAAATAGTTACCGTATAACAAAGGCAGCAGAATTTCTTAAAAACGGTAATTCAATTTCAGATGTTGTGTATATGACAGGCTTCAATTCGCCGTCTTATTTTTCTAAAAGTTTTAAGGATTATTACAAAGTAACTCCAACTGAGTACGTTAAAAAATACTGATGAGACAATTTTGCAACTTTTTGGGATGATTTTGACAATCAAAATGTAATAAAAAAATGACTTTTGATATGACCAAACCTAATTTTAGCAACGAATCTATTTTTAACGAATTATTACTTAATCTGCTTTTTCTACACATTCCAAACCCGTACCAAACATTAGTTTCAAACGAACAATTGACTCTTAATAAAACATTAAATTTTAATGTTTTCAACCTAAGAAATTTCATAAAAGAAATTAAAATGAATTGACCGTTTTTGAAGGGAAATCTTTTGGATAGAATGGAATGTGAAAAAAAACAAAAAAAATCACAAAAAAAATGTGACGTAATTGCACTGTCGGTGTCTTAATAGAAGAGATGGTTTCCTTTAAGAATTAATATGTATTTGGGGGTACTCTATAATTTTTATAATCATCTCGGTAAATTTGGAAGAACGGTGCCTTGGAATGATAATCCAGGGCATCTTTTTTAAAATTGTTAACGATTACAATTAAGTGTATAATACTTTAAAAAATAATTTTATTGCTTCTAAGGTTTTTAATTGTTTTAAATATTGACAAATATGCCAATTGATAAAAAAATATTGAAAATCTCTGACGAAGAGCTTGTTTTACAGATAGCGGAAAGCAATAATTCTGACCTATTTGAAATTATATACGATAGATATGCCAATTTGGTATATCATAAATGCCTTAGTTTTGTTAAATCAAAATCCGAAGCACAGGATTTAGCACATGATATTTTCATTAAACTATTTGTTAGCTTAAAAACGTTTAATGGGAATTCAAAATTCTCGACCTGGATCTATTCTATTACATACAATTATTGCACAAACTATGTTACTAGAGACAAACAAAGCAAAAATATTCAAAGAGACGCCGATTTTGAAATGTTGGTAGACACCATCGATGATGATATCCTAGACGAAGACATTTTAAGCATGAATGCAAATAAACTAAATGTTGCACTTGATAAAATCGACACTAAAGAAAAAATGATTTTACTTATGAAATACCAAGATGAACTGTCAATAAAAGAAATAATGAAAGTTCTTTCGCTTGGTGAGAGTGCAGTGAAAATGAGAATACAAAGAGCTAAATTCAGTTTAATTGAAGCTTATCGAAACTAATTTTATTGACCTGAATAAATTCTGAAAAACAAAAAGCTTTAAGATAATCTCTTAAAGCTTTTGTTGAATTAATAATATTTATTGTTTCTTGTATAAGCTGATTGCAGTTATAAGAACATAAAGTTTTTAGCAGATAAAATTGCTTATCTAAATATTTATGGTAAGCACCTTCTTTTTACTTACTTGAATTTTGATCAAGATTTATTTTTGAAGAATCAATTTCTTTGGTATCCGCAATATCCGAAAAAATATCAGGGTATTTTACAAGAAATAAATCAGTAATATCATCGGAACTCTTAAGACGGGCAATATCTGCCATAACCCTTTTTTTAATTTCATCGGGTAATTTTTCATCATTTAGTATTTCCTTGAAAGGATTATTCATATGCACAACAATAATAATATTTAAACATCTTAAATTTTAAGACATTTTGTTAGATCTATGGCCTAATATATTGAAGACCAAAATAATGTTTTTTTGTCTTGAACAAAAATATACTAGACGTATTGATAGAAAAAACAGCTTAAATGCACTTTACTCTAAGTGTCAAAACTAATTTTCTCACAATTAAATTGAAGCTAGTTAAATTTAGACACAAAAAAATATATTAAGTCACAATTAAATATTATTTTTTTTCTATAATAAAGGTCAATCTTTAAAGTAGGAATAAAAAATATTCCTTTTAGGTTTGCAAAAATTGTAAACTTAGAAAAATATATAGCTTCTACTGCTTCTTAAAAATTTCTACATCCTTAACAGCAAGTCTTACACTAAGCCAATCTTTAAATTTCTTTTGATCATTTTCATTAAAAGTCCCTTTACCGTCATAGATTACAGCAGTAATCGCATAGGTGCTGTCACTTTCAGTAACGAAGTTTGTTTTTGTAACAGATAAAGAAGAGATAGCAGGAAACAAAGTTTTAGTCTCCTTTAAAAGTTGCTCGTTATCAAATTTATTTTTAGCAAGTTCCTTTTCGAGATGCAAAAGCTTTAAATCTTTCGCATCCATTTCGTTTTCACTGCTTTTAATTTTATTTAAAAGATCATTTTTCAAAGGGTTCTGTTTATCATCGCTGTCTTGTCTAATAAGAAGTTCAGTTCCCTTTAAATATTTATTTCTGTTAAGTTTAGTTTTAAGTTCTTTTATTTCTTGCGCATCAAATTTTTTAGAAAGAAAAGCCAATTCAATTTTTTTCTTCTGCGGATTAAACTCCGTTTTTTTATACACCACAGTATATCCCTTACTGCTAAATTCATCATCAAGAAAAAGATCTACATTTTTTTTAAACTGCTGTTCAACATATAATGAAAATGCAAGATAACTGCTAGGGATCAACATACTCGTAGTAACCACAACGATAATAAGTTTTACTCTTTTTTGCTGTTTTTCATCAATTTGTTTAACTGGTGGATAATTCAAATATTTTATGATTAAAAAAGTAGCAATGCCAATAAAAACACAGTTTATAATATACAAATAAAATGCTCCTAGAAAAAATGTCCACTGCCCAGTTGCCAATCCATAACCTGCAGTACACAAAGGCGGCATTAATGCTGTTGCGATTGCAACTCCTGGAACAGGATTTCCTTTTTCAGTTCTTGTAATTGCAATAACTCCCACAATACCACCAAAAAAGGCAATAAGAATATCATAAATATTAGGAGAAGTTCGTGCTAACAATTCGGATTGGACATCTTTAAAAGGACTTAAGTAAAAATAAAGTGTTGAAACGGCTAAACTTACAAAAGTAGCATTTAGAAGATTTCGTAATGATTTTTTTAAAAGTGCAAAATCATAAATACCCAATGCAAAACCAGCTCCAACAATAGGCCCCATTAATGGAGAAATAAGCATGGCACCAATAATTACTGCGGTCGAATTTACATTTAACCCAACCGAAGCAACCATAATTGCGCACGCCAAGATCCATAAATTTGCCCCTTTAAATTCAATGTCTTTCTTTACCTGTTCAAGAGTTAAAGCTCTGTCATTTTCGCCTTCACGTAAATTTAAAATATCTATAATCTGCTTCATATTTTCCCTGAGATTTAATTGAACTTAAAGTCACTTTATTTACTAATTTAAAACAATTTAAGGGATAAAGCACTAGAAAAGGTGTTATTTATTCTCGTCCTTCTTTTTTAATATTAAATAACAAAGACATTAAAAACAATCAAAAATAAATCATAAAATTTCGAATTTGTTTTTATTTATGTATTTAACTACGTAGTTTTGCATTATAAAATTTATACTATATGAAACTTGTTATTAAACCTGTCGATAATCAATATTCGAACGCCATTGTAGATTTGATATTAAACATTCAGCAAAATGAGTTTAACGTTGCAATTACAATTGAAGATCAGCCAGATTTGCTAAACATAACTAATTTTTATCATGCAGGAGGCGGAAGCTTTTGGGGGTGTTTTATTAATGATGAATTAGTTGGAACCATTGCTTTAATTAAGTTTGAATCGAATACAGGAGCTATTAGAAAAATGTTTGTTAAGAAAGAATTTAGAGGAAAAGAATTTTCAATTGCTCAAAAATTATTAGAAACTTTAATCGAATATTGTCAGCAGAATAAAATTGATGATCTATATTTAGGAACAGTTTCAATATTAGAAGCGGCATTACGTTTTTACGAAAAGAATAATTTTGTGCGAATCGATAAAGGAGAGCTTCCAAAAACATTTCCATTAATGGCTCCAGATAATGTTTTCTGCCATTTAAACTTAAAGAAATAAAAGATGAATATTATAGACGAATCAGGGATTTTGGCTCTTTCAACACGATTGCAGCGACTTAGCGAGCAATTGCGAAAAGACGGTGCATTGTTTTATAAAGCATATGGAATTGATTTTGAGCCAAAATGGTTTCCGGTAATTTATACTTTATATCATAAAGGAGTTTTGAGTGTAGTGGAAGTGGCCAATGAAATTGGGTACACACATCCATCAACCATAAGTTTGCTTAAAGAACTGGAAAAACAAAAACTGATTCGCTCTAAAAAAGATAAAATCGACGAGCGTAAAAGACTCATTCAGCTTACTTCAAAAGGGCAGGAGCTGATAGAGCAGATGAAACCTGTATGGGAGATTATGAAAAATGTACTTACAGAAATTACCGATAATCAGAATAATTTATTTAAGGCGATCAATGAAGCCGAAAATAAGATATTACATCAAAGCTTTCTTCAAAGAGCATTGCAGTTAAAAAGTGAAGAAGAAAAGTAATAAAAAAGCGATCTTTTTTAGATCGCTTTTTTGTTTCAAGTAGTCAGCTTGATAAACGATAATTCAAGAATGATAAAGCCAACATGCTCCAAAAACTACTTCATTTGAATTTACTGCATTCCTAAATGCCGTGTATTAAATGTACGATAAAAATTACAGATCGGTTTTGTGTTCTCTCATAAAATTTTGTAAAATTTTTAGGTCAATTATGATTTTCGAAAAAAGTTAAGAAGTAATGAAAACAATTACGAGTTGATTTTTATAGATTTGTATAATCTGAATATTTCCAAGAGATCAATTGGAAAATAATTACAAAATCTAATAATGATAAAATCGGTTACTTCAATATATTTATTTTTAATGTTTATAGGCTCAAGTGCATACTCACAATTGAGTTCAGATAAAATATTTGAAAGTTTTAAACAGGGCGAACGTACCAATTGCTCCTCAATTGCATTCATCAAAGCATCTTTAAATGTTTACGGATTAGATAATCTTTTTGTAACTGAAAAGATAAACGACAGTTTGTTTAAAATTACCTTAAAGAATAATGCATCATTTAATTTGAATAGTGATGAAATTAACAAAGCCAAAATTTCTGCTGGTTTTGTATATATAAAAGACAATTGCGAAAGTGAAAAAATCACAGATTATGCCATACTTACCTATGCTGTAATGGCAAAATACAAACAAATCATCGACAAAGACGCTGTATTTGATAAAGCATTAGAAGATTTGGAAGACGGTACTATTTATACTCCAACTATTTATAAGTATTTAGGATTTACGGTTGGTAAACAAATACAAAAATTAAAGCGGCAATCTGGAAGCGAATTCTGTGGAGTTGTCGCATGGTCAAAAGCGCATGCCGTTTTTGTTTGTGAAGAATTTATGGACTATTATGGCACTAGAAAAAGCATTTGGATAAAGTATCCAGGACGTTTTAGAATAATCAAAACGTAGAAGTTATGATATTCTAGACATAAAAAAGAAATTATTAAGTTGTAATTTAAGTTAATTTATATATTTTTGTTTTTAAGAACAACACCCAAATCCTATTATTAAAATGAAGAGTAAGATTATTTTACTAAGTTTCCTTTTCTTCTTGACAACTGGCGCTGTATCAGCTCAGGCAAAAAACGCTCCAAGAAGTATTATCAGTACAACAGCTATAATCCGTAAATACCACGATCAAAAAGAATTGAGCGGTATGCAAAAAGGTGAGCTTTTAGAATTGTACATTGAGCGTATTAAAGTATTAGTAAAAACACTTCCTTATATTGCTTTGGTAACTAAACCAGGTGTTACAATGGCTGACTTAGGTATTCCAGACGATAGTGATCATAAAAAAATTCTTGATGGTCAAGCAGTAGGAACTACAAACTTCTTAGATACTACAGTAGAGTTTCAAAGAAAGATGATGCCTTACTCAGATAAAGGAAATCTTGTTGCTGCAATCTTGTTTTACGAAAGCACATTAAAATCATTACACGAGTTCAATGATTTGAACTAAAAGTAATTTAATAAAATATAAAAGCTCCAAAGTCATTTGATTTTGGAGCTTTTTTTTTATAAAGAATTAAATAAGCTGTTGAATACTTGAACTATAATAGTCATTCAATTATTACCATTATTTTAATTGCTTTTTGCAATACTGTCATTTAAGCTTTCAAGCCACGTAGTTATCAATTTCTTTTGCGTTGAATCCAGTATAGCATCTCTATGAATTAAAGTATAAGAACTTAAAGGCATTTTGTTATCCTTTATTTGCTTAATGATTCGGTTCAATTTAGTTCCTTGTTTTCTTTTGGAATAACTTCCCCATTCACTAAAATTTAAATCATCTTTTCCTTCAGAAATGTGACTGTCCATAAAGGAACGCATGGGTTGTATGTTAGAATACCAAGGATAACGTGTGTTATTACTATGGCAATCGTAACAAGAAGTTTGCAAAATTGTTTCGATATTTTGAGGAACAGGATAGATTTTAGAAAAATGGATTGGTAAAACCTGCCCGTAATCAGAATTACGAGCGGGCTGATAAAATTGAATGAGTACAATAATAATTGCACCAATAAAAATTATCTTTTTAATGAAAGGTTTCATTTTAAAGTGTTTTCTTAATTGATCCACAGTTACTCATTTTCGAACCGTAATAAGGATTTTTAATTTCCTTAGTTTCACTAATCCATATTGCGCCTTTACCGTCGTTTGCCATTGGACAAAAATCTTGATACAACTTTTGATCTGTACCAAATTCCTGTATTAAATCGTTAATGTCTTTGCTCAGTAACACAAAATGCTCTCTTTGATGTTCTATATTTCCGTCATTGTCTCCAATATGTTCAGCGTGTTCTTTGGCAACATCGGCAATATCATTATACTTGATTTTTATTTTTTCATCTATCGCTGTAGAATTGACATTATTAAAAGCAGTAAGTAATTCTTTTCCCGCATTGGCGGCATTTTTTGAGTTGTCATTGACTAATGCATTTTTCAGATTCAGATAATTATTTGTAATCTCATTTATAGAAAAATTAGATTTATCAGTACTTTCTTTCGTATTTGATTGAGTTTGGATTTCTTTTGGATCTGGTGTTACAGCTTCTTTGTTTTTTTGATTACATGAAACCATTACAAATACTGTTGCTATAGTTGATAGAATTACATTTTTCATTTTTTCTAAGTTTTAGGTTGTTATTTTACTATTTTACTTTACCTCAGCTTTAGAATTGTACTAAGGATTTAGTTTTATTCTCTTTGTTTTGCTTTGTTTTTCCAATTTGCATAACAATGCTGATGAAAAAAGCATTATCGTCTTTCTTTTTTTAAGATTAGATTTTGTGCTTTTTTAAACAAGAACAAAATGGAACATTGTACAAGTACAATATTTTTGTAATTGATTAGGTTGGAAATAAATAACAGCAAAGAGTTTGCTTTAGAATTGACACACTTATGGCTGTCAATAAAGAATTTAGCTTATTTTAGGTATAAGCCAAAGAGAGTAGAAACCCGCAGAAGTAACGGTTTCTGAATTATAGAACTTTTCTTTTTCAGAATAAAAACGGAAAAAATTAGTATTGAATTGTGATTCATTAAAAAAAGTAATCCCTCCATTACACGCAAAAGTACAATTACACATCGAATGTTTGCATTTTCCGCTGCAGTCGTCATCATTTTTATCTTTTGAATGACTCATTTTAGCACAACAATTTTTCTTCTCAGTTTTAGAAGTGTTTTTTGTATAAGAATGGTTTACAGATGGTTTTTTACATGCAAAAGTCACCGTTGGCACTAAGAATAGGCCAAGAACAGCGATCAATATGATGTAAAATTTATTCATAAAGGATTTATAATAAATTTAAAGTTAAACATATTATTTTATTTTTGAAAGAATAGATCTAAAAAACTGCTTTTATCTGAATAAGCCTAAAGAGATTAAAAGGATAGAACAGATGATTTTTTGTTTCTTATAACATAAAGTAGTGTTTTCTTTTACTTAATTAAGTCATAGATTACTTTCCTTTCAATAAATTAATACTCACTGTTGCTATATCTGCTTCAGGAAATCGTTTAAAAGTGGATTGATCTGGAAATAAGCCTGCTTCACCAGCAATGGTATTAAAAACATCAATTTCAACAATGTATTGATCTGAAAATCCATGAGTAGCATCATAAGCCGTGGCAGGAGTTTTTCCTAAATTGGAGGCTGCAAGTTCTGGATTTATAGTATGTAATTCGATTAAAAGTAAACCAAACTTGCGAACATAAGGCGACCATTTTTGTAAATGCTCTAAAAGATTATCTTCTACGAGATTATTACTGATTCTTTTTCCTCTATAAGCAAATGCTCCAGTAGAAGAGCTGACTCTGTCTTTTTTGATATGTTCAGGATCTTTCCAAATTCGATTGTGGTCTAGAAAAGTTCTCACATTAAGTAAATCCTTTAAATCAATATTATAATTCTCCCTCAGATCATCCGAGAGCAAATCAGGACGTCCAATATCTCCCCAAATTACTTTTGCCCAAATATCAGCCTTTATTAAATTTGCTCTGGTTACTTTCAAAGCAGCCTGATTATAATCGGCTCCAACCAAAAACAACGGATATTCATCCAGCATTTTCCCTCTTAAAGTTTGTCTTTCGATTACTTCAAAAATATGCTGTAAAAAAGCACCATTTCCGCAGCCCATATCCAAAATTCCTTTTGGCTGTTCTTCAATTGGAAGATTAAAAAGCTTAATAATAATTTCGTCTACAACCTTAAAATAAGTATCATGTGCACCGCCGCTTCCCCAAACATTCATAACACGATCAACATGAATTTCATTTTCTCCATCAGCAGCCATTCGTAAAACATCTGGGTTGCCAAAAATTAGTTCTTCAATTTTAGCAAATGTTGGCAGATAAGAAACCGTAACGCCATAAGCACTGGCTCTTTTGGCAAAAAACAAACCGTCTTCGGTAAACTGATAGTTGCCGTTTTTTTCTAAAAACCATCCAAGATGCGCAAAAAAATCTAATATTTTTTTAAAATTTTCTGGCGATTTATGAAACTCTTCCGGTTTGAAAGAAGTTTCCATAAAATATTTATGAAACATCCCGTTCATTGCCAAACGAACTATTGTAGGGCCTATCAAATGCCCTTCAATATGTTTTAAAATCTGATCCTGAATACTGTTTGTCAAGAGATCATCAGACTGTTCTATGTAGTATTTTACTTTATACTTTTCAAAAATAGTATTGAGTTTTTCAAATGGAACATCTTCAAAAAGACGAGGATGAAACTGAACAGACAATTGAAGCAAATCAACAACATCTTGATAGAGATAAAACAATGAAAAAGCAATTTCTGTTTTCTCGTTTACCGAAATCGTAATTCCTTGTTTTTGATTGTCAACCGTATAATTTACAAAACCTTGAGAGGCCAAAATTCTTAAACCTACATTCAGGTAACCTTCATTTGCTTTAAAAACGGAGGCAAGTTCTGATAATTGCACTTGTTTTTTGTTTAAGATAAATTCTAAAACGGCATTATTTTTAAATGCTATTGCTACAGGAGCAACAGCCAAACCATCTAAATGTCTGAAAATAGAGCTGCGAAGTTGTGATTTATCAGTCATAGCAAAAGAATGAAAGTTTATTAAAAATAGTGATTTTTTTAATTAAAATTAAGGTAATGCCAATTGAAAATTTATTTTGACACATCAATTTGGTAGCATATTATAATTTGAAACCAAAATAAGATTTAATGAAACTGGCTAGATATTAAGTTGTTATAAATTTGATTTGAATTTAACAACCTAAATAAATCGATTTATGAAAAAAATATTTCCCTCCCTGTTTTTAGTGCTATTCATTTATAGTTGTAAAAATGAAACAGAAATTGCAAAAGGAACTGCTGATTCTACTGATGCAAGTTCAGATTATGAATTTGTAGGCGGTTATCCAACTGAAGCAACTATCAAAAAAGCTTACGATGATGCGGATTTGGCGCGTGCTGTACAAGCCTATAAATTTTTCTATCCTACCGTTTCAGGAGAAGGCTTAGTTAAAGGAAATGATAGTATTAATATTGTTCCAAACAAATCATTTGGAACTTTAGATACAAAACCAAAACAAATTGGTTTTACGCTGAATTCAGATACACCTTACGGGCCAATTCCCATTGATTTATCAAAAGGGCCAATGATTATAGATATTCCAAAGGGACCGCTTATTGTAGTTGCAATGGATGTAAATCAACGTTGGGTTGCTGACATGGGAATTCCGGGTCCTGATGCCGGAAATGGCGGGAAACATTTGCTTTTACCTCCAGGATATAAAGGTGCAATTCCTTCTTCTGGTTTTCATACATGGAAATCTTCATCAAATAATTTAACAGTTGGTATACGCTCACTTCCTGTTGGAGGAGATGTAAATGCCGCTATAGAACGTATTAAAACAGTAAAAGTTTATCCGTTAAATAAACCATCAGACTGGAAAGAACCACAATGGCTTGATCTTACCAATAAACCTCAGAATACAACACCAATTGGCTGGGAGAATAATATAAAATACTGGGAGAATTTAAATGACGTTATTCAAAGAGAACCTGCTTACGAAGGTTATAGAAATTACTATGGTGAACTTTCTATACTAGGCATCAAAAAAGGACAGCCTTTTAAACCCGATGCGAGACTTAAAGCTATACTAGAAAAAGCGGCTAAAATTGCAAATGCGCAAATGCGTGTTCAATCATTTGCAGATCGTCGTTCTGATCGTATTGTTTGGAAAGATCGTCAGTGGGAGTGGGTTGCACTTCGATTTGAAGACGGAGATTTTAATACGCCAAATTATGTAGATCTTGATGGAAGAGAAACTTGGTTTTATCAAGCAATTGGAGCTTCGCCATCGATGTTTAGAAGAAAAGAAGGAGGTGGTTCATTATATTGGCTTGGACTTAAGGATAATGCGGGCAAATATGTTGATGGCGGAAAAACCTATAAATTAACAATACCTACACCAGTTCCTGCAAAATTATTTTGGTCAGTAACTATTTATGATGCGCTAACAAGAAGCCAAGTTGATACAGATCAAAACAAAGCGGCATTACGTTCTTTATTTGAACTGAAAGACAAAATAAACGGTAAAAGCATCGATTTATATTTTGGGCCCAAAGCTCCAGCTGGCAAAGACGGGCAATGGATAAAAACACTGCCAAATAGGGGATGGTTTGCTTATATTCGAATTTATGGACCAGAAGCAAATGCTTTTAATGGAAGCTGGCAGCCTGGTGATTTTGAAGAGGTTAAGTAAACGACGTTTTTAGGTAAACATAGAAGTAAACATAAATGCAATGAATTTTAAATCTAATATTTTAATTGTTTTATTTATCTGTTTTTGCTTACCAATTTTCAGTCAGTCTAATGAGAGTGAAAAAACTTCAGTAGAAGAAATGAGCAAAAAAAGACAAGATCCTGTAAGTGGTCTGCGCAGTGTTTTTTTACAAGAAGTTTTATTGCCGATAGCGGATGGTACAGCAAGTTCCTTTTCGATACAACCTGTTTATCCTTTTAAATTGGCAGGTAATTTAAAGTTGATAACCTATACTATTATTCCTTTTCAAACTGTACCACCGCTTTTTGACGGTGGTACAAATGAAGGAGGCATGGGAAATATTTTGTTTAATGGATATTTTTCAAGCATTCAAAAGAAAGGTAAACTGAGTTGGGGTATTGGGCCCGCCATGCAGATTCCTACTAGAACAAACGCTGCATTAGGAAGCAATCGTTTAAGTTTAGGACCTTCGGTTTTATTATATATGGCTGGAGATAAATTTTCAAGTGGCATTGTTTTACAAAATTACTGGTCTCTAGGCGGTGATGGTGTAAATAAAGTCAATTCAGGAAGTATTCAGTACATTGCTTATTACAATTTTCCAAAAGGATGGTTTGCTGAAAGTAATGCGACTATTGTGGTAAATTGGCTGGCATCAAACGGAAATCAATGGTTGGTTCCTATTGGCGGAGGACCTGGAAAAACATTTCAAATAGGTACAAAAAGCAAACTGTTTTACTCTGCTGCAGCTCAAGCGTTTTATAATGTAGAGCGTCCAGATTTAATTGGAAATTGGCAGGCGATACTTCAGTTTCAGGTTATTTTTTAATTCAAACAGTACTTAGAGTACTTTGTAAGGAGCAGCATTTTAATTTTTAATTGTTCCTTAAAATTGAGAGCCTTCAAAATCAAATGATTTTGAAGGCTCTTTTTGTGTTTGGAAAAATCTGTTCTAAATCTTATTATAGCGCATTATTGTTGGTTATATTATTAAAATGCCTGCGTAAAACTAACCGTCAAACGAGTACCATTTTCTTTAACATAATTCATATTGCTTGACTGCCATTGAGAGATAACAGAATAATAATCTTTGTTAAACAGATTTTCAACACCTAAACGAATAGTGCTTTTTTCTCTGAAAGTATAGCTTGAAGAAAGATTAAAAGCTGTGAACGATTTTATAGGACCAGTTCCGTAAGTATAGGCACCATTTACAGGTTCAAAACGATCTCTTCCTGGTGTATTTATCATTTGTAAATAGATCGACCAAGCTTCTAAAGGTCTGATAACAGTAAAGGCAGTAATTTTTGGCGGATTTATACGATCACCTCCTAAATACACTTTTTTGTCTGTAAGTTCTCTTTTTCCTTCAGTAAAAGAATAATTAGCGCCAATATCAATTTTAGAGTGAAGACGATATTTTGCCGACAGTTCAAAACCATAAATTTTCTCAGGCGAGCGCGAAATCTGCGGATTACCATCAATGTATACGTATGAAGCTCCCAATTTAGAAGTACTGTAATACACAGCGGCATCATAAGAAAGTTTTGCCCAAGCTCCAGAGAAACCAAATTCGTAATTGTTTGCCGTAACCGCTTTTATCGAAGTATTGTTTACCGTATTTTCTTTAGCAGCACGCAATACTAAACCTAAATCAGCAACACTAAAACTTTGAGAAAAACTTACAAAAGGTTTAAACAATGACCATTTTGTATAACGAAGACCTGCATTAAACATAAGCGCATTAAAATCCAGTTCTCCGCCATTTACGGCAATTCCGCCGCCTACGTAAGTACCGTTTACATAATTACGAATACCGATAGTAGTATAATCTGGCACATCAATATTTACGTTTTCAAGTCTTAAACCCGTTTTTAAAACCAAATTTGGTCCAAACATATTTTTAAGCTGGAAGTAAGGTGCTATGTTATTCATCTTCATTTCAGGAATTACTAATCGTCCATCAGTAAGATGAGTATCAGTTATATCCGATAGAATATCTAAACCATAAGTTAAATTACCTGATATAAGAGAGCTGAATTCATATGGCGTATTTAAATTTAAACGAAAACCAAGTTTTTTGCTTTGAGTTGCAGGTTGTCCGTTGTTTTCAAAAAAATCACTGTAATTAATTAACGTAAGATAATCTTGAAAATAAAGAGAAGCGTTAACATCCGTTTTTCCAATGAAGTTTTTTCCAATATAACTTAAACTTGCATTATGATTATACGGCGTTCCTTCAGGTTCTCCCGGACGTTGTCCTTTTACACCAATTGTCGGTGAATCAAAATTGCCATAAACACCAGCTTTAGCAACGTAATCTGTATGCTGTGTACTCTCGAAATAATTGTACATTAACTCTAAACGATTATTGGCATTAAAATCATAACCGACTTTTGCAAAAGCATTCCAATTTTTAAGATCGTTCATTCCGTATTCAGGAGAAAGAACACGCCCTTTGGCATCACGATAAAGTCCAGTTTCTTCATAACGTCCACTCACCACATAATCGAACTTTTTTATTTTTCCAGTAAACAACTGCGACACAAAGAAACCCGCAGTTTCAGCAGGTTTAACTAGAGAAAAAGCTGTTCCAGCCTCTGTTGATCCGCTTATTGCTTTGTCTGGATTTGATTTTTTAGTAATATAATTTATCAAACCGCCATCGGCACCATTACCATAAATAGCAGTTGCGCCTTTAATAACTTCTACGCGATCTAGAACAGTAGGATCTAGTGAGCGCATATCTTTGGCACCATCTCTTAACGGTGTTGATTGCGGAATTCCATCAATCATAACCAAAACACGTCGACCGCGTAAGGTCTGACCCAAATTTTGAGTTCTATTAGTCGAAAATCCCAAACCTGGTACTGTTGCTCCTAATATGTCGCTAAGATTTGAGCTTATGCTTAATTGTTGTTGAATTTGTTTTTTTGATAACAATGTTACCGATGAAGGAACCTCATCTAGAATTTCAGCCTTTCGAGATGCAGAAACGACAATTTCTTGCAATTCGTTATCCGCTTTCGATTTATCGTTTAAGATACTGTCTTGACTTTTTGTGGTTTTGTCTTTTTCGTTGTTTGTATTGGTTTTAGAAATTTGTTGTGCAGAAAGTGTACTTATCGAAAAGAACACTAGTAGTAGAGTAGAAAATTTTATCATTGTTTATTTAGACTTAATTAAAACAAGTGCAAATATATGGAATGTAATAAGATCTAAAGCTTTATATCCGTATTGTTTCTCTGTAAATTAGCGTTATTGGCAGAAAAATTTTTGAAAAACTACTTGTTAGACGGATCTAGTTTTATTGCTTTATGGACTGTTTTTATTTTTTCTAAAACTTGCTTTCTTTTCTAAACGTTTTATTTAAGATATTTTCTAAGTTGAAGTTTTAATGTTAATATGTTAGTAAATAATGATTTATATCTGTTTTTTTAACAGAACAAAAAATAAAAATTTTCTACATTTGATAGGAATTGAATCTTTATTAATTTAAAAATATTTACGATGGAGAAAGCTATAAAACTAAAAGTCCGCAAAGAGTTGAATAGTCAACAACAGTTGAATATAATTAAATTAAAAGGAAGTTTAATTACTAAGGGCTATACAGAAATTATACATATTCTGGATCAAGATGATGAGTTTCATATCAACTCTTTTGAAACTCCTGTTGAAACAAAAATGGAAGTTCAGGAATTTATTAATGCATTTATAATTAAAGAGAATCTGGCAGATACAATATCACTTTTTAGATAAGTAATATTGATGACAAAATTTAACTTATATAGTCATAATAAGCTGTTATTATATGAAATTATCTTGCAGATAACAGTTGTTTTACTATGCAAAACTATGGCAGTTCATGTTTAAAAAGAATTGGAGAATAACGCATTTTGTTCTTCTTATAAGTTTCTTAAATTTTCTTCTTTTTCATTTACCATTCTATGTTTATGTCTTTAATAACGTTGATTATAAAAGCATGAATGGCATAATTTTGATTGTAAGTATAATAGTTTTAATGTTGGTTTTAAATGCGTTTGTTTTTTATCTGATATTTTCTATTTCTCAATTTATTGGAAAAATGCTGTCGGTTTTATTCTTTATAATCAATTCTATAGCGCTTTACTTTATTAATACTTATCATGTTATCATAGATGAAAGTATGATTGGTAACGTTCTCAATACCAATTATGAAGAATCGAGCAGTTTTTTTTCGATTAAATTGGTTTTATATATTGTTTTACTTGGGATAATTCCAAGTATCTATATCATTAAAGCCAAAATAATAAAGAAAACGTGGAAGAAATTTTTAACCATTTCTTCTCTTACGTTATTATTTATTGCGGTTTTAATATTTGCCAATGCAAGCAATTGGTTGTGGATTGATAAAAACTCCAAACAATTAGGAGGTCTGGCAATGCCTTGGTCATATTCTGTAAATACATCACTTTTTTATATCCATAAACACAAAAAGAATCAAAAGGAAATTTTACTGCCAAATGCTGTACTAAAAGACAATCAGAAAGCGGTTGTGGTTTTAGTAATAGGAGAATCAGCAAGAAGTCAGAATTTCTCTTTATATGGCTACAAGAAAAATACAAATCCGCTGCTTTCTAAAACACAGAACGTATTTCATTTTAACGCTGTTTCTTGTGCAACTTATACAACTGCTGGTGTAAAATGTATTCTAGAACATACAAATAGTGATGCTTTTTATGAGATACTGCCTAATTATTTATACAGAAATAATGTTGAAGTTATCTGGAGAACTACCAATTGGGGCGAACCTCCGGTACATATTGAAAAGTATCAAAACAGAGATGTTTTAAGAAAGGATTGTAAAGGAGCAGTGTGCAATTATGATGAGGTACTTTTAACTGGATTAAAAGAACAGATAGTATCCAGCAAGAAAAATAAAGTATTGATAGTATTGCATACAAGTATAAGTCATGGACCTGCTTACAGTAAAAAATATCCGTCTCAATTTGAGACTTTCAAACCTGTTTGCAATAGTGTCGAATTAGGAAAATGTTCTCAAGAGGAGCTTATCAACGCTTATGACAATACTATAGTTTACACAGATTATATTTTGCATCGTGTAATTGAAGATTTAAAACAACTGAAAGAGTATAAAAGCACGATGATTTTCGTTTCGGATCATGGAGAATCTTTAGGTGAAAAAAATCTATATATGCATGGAGTTCCTATAAGTTTTGCGCCAAAAGAGCAATATGAAATTCCTTTTATTGTATGGGTATCTGATCATTCAAGAGAACTAAAGACGAATAAAACGCTGACTCAAAATCATGTGTTTCATAGCGTTTTAAACTTTTTAAGTATTGAAAGTCCTATTTACAATGAGGAAATGAATGTTTATAAGTAGCTGCAATTCTTTAAGGAAGAGTTTTAGAATTATTGATTTAGTTTATTTGTAAAGAAAGTTTTATAGTATTAACTTAAAAATAAAGTTATGACTGCATCAAAAGCATCTGTAAAGTATCTTTTTTCTATTGGCAGAGTCTTACTCTTTTATATTTGTAGTGTTGTAATTTTTGCCACTTGCTCGGGAGCAGTCAAAAACGTTTATTTTGGGGATCATTTATCTTTTCTAGCTTCTTCAATATTAACTTTTTTATTAGTAATTGGATTTGCTAAATGGGAAAAACTTTCATTAAAAGATATTGGATTAAAGATTGATCGAGGCAGTTTTCTTCGTTTTTCAGGCGGTTTTGTAATTGGCTGTGTAATGGTAGTGGTTCAAGCCATTATTATTTCAAGTTTTGCCAAAGTGAAGTTTTCTTTAACTTTTGATATTCAATTAATAAATGTAATTACTTCATTGATACTCTATTTTTTGATCGCCTGTAGAGAAGAGTTGGTTTTTCGCAGTTACAGTTTAAGAAGTTTAGCTTATTCAATAAATGCTGCAAAGGCATTAGTGATCATTACTATTATTTTTATTATAGAGCATGTGATTGGTGGATCATCTTGGAAAATGGCAATTTTAGGATCTGGTTTTGGAGGAGTTTTATTTGGTTTGTCGGCCTTGAAATCAAAAGGTTTGGCATTGCCTTTGGGACTTCATTTTTCATGGAATGCTGCTCAATGGCTGTTGGGATTTAAAAACAATACAGGCGTTTGGAGAGAGATTGTAGAGAAAGGGCAGGAATCTCATGCCGAAAATATTGGACTGGCAGGATTTATTTTTGTTATGAGCGTTTCAATTGCAGCAATATGGTTTTTTTATAAAGGAAGAGAGTAATAGCAAGATATTTAAATCAGAATAATTTTAGATGAATGATATTCCAAAACTACCGCAGATATCCAAAACTTTCTCCATATCAGGAGGCCCGGCAGGCAGTCGATTAAGTTGTATAAACATCTCTTCGATTCCAGAAGGGATTATTGTAACTATGGCTTTGGCATTTTGTTCTCCTACAACTCTAAATGAATGCGGTATTTTGCGTGGCAGAAAAATAGTATCGCCTGCTTTTAATAGGTTTGTATTGCCTTCTACAATAAATTCCATTTCTCCTTCGAGTATTCGAAATACTTCATCTTCATTTGTATGCACGTGTAAGGGTATACCAACTCCAGGCGGATTATTGTTTTCAAATATGGTAAACTTTCCAGCGGTGTCTTTGCCCGAAAGCTTTATTGTTTGAATATCTCCGAGAATATTTTGATATAAACCTTGTTCAGCAGTTATGATTTTTGCAGGCGGTGGAGCAGTTTCGTCAATAAGATTATCTTTTGCCATAAATTTATCAGATTATTTTTTTACAATTTCAGGTAAAGGCATTTTCCAAATGTTGTTAAGCACATCAGATTCTGGGCCGTAAATTCTCATAACAAACATGAAGTTTTCATCTTTAGGAGTAGGGAGCCAGTTACTTTCTTTGTCTTTTCCGGGTGAAGTGTGCTGCATATAAATAATCAAATCTCCATTTGCTTCATATTTTAAACCTTTAGTTTTGTTACCAATCGAATATCTATTGATTGAGTTTGGAACAAGAAAACGTTTTGGCAGATTGTACATAGTTATACTCCAAAAGTATTTTGCTTTTGGCAGTTGATCCTTGCTGAATTTTATCACATAATTATTTTTTCCTAAAAGCGGTTGATTGTTTTTATCATTACTGCTTCCAGTATAAACCGCTTCTTCTTTTGTATTTCCATAAATTCCTGCAGCGGCGGCAACTGCTCGGGTTAGATAATTGTTTTTAAGCTCGGCACGAGTACCAAAAAGATTTGCAAAATCGGTTACAGTATTTAAGTTTGATTCTAGTTCTTGTTTTGCTTCTGCAATTCCTTTTTCTATCGCTTTAATAGTCTCTGGCGGATATTTAGAGCTGTCAAAAGGAGTTCCCGGTACAATTCCAATTTGGGCAAAACGGGCTCTAAGTTCTTTTTCACTGCTGTCTTCACTGGTATATTGTAATAATGAATTTAATACATTGATAAACTGTGGAGAGCTGTAATCACTTTCTTTCCAAGTTGGAAGCGGTAAATTGTATTTTTTTACTTCTGGAGCTGCGCTTTGTGTAAATTGATGAAGCGGGATTAACTTATATTGCGCCTGAATTTTTTTAAGATTAGATACATCTGATGGATCATGAAGCTGAGTGCGTCCAACAAGAAAAATTAAATTTGTTTCAGAACGTAAAACCTTATTGATGCCTTTTGGAGTTTCGCCTTTCCAATCTGGTCCTGCAATTAGATATTTTCCTGGATTATTTCCAGTAGTTCTTGATCCAATGTATTCATAATTAAAAGTATATAAATCTACAAACTGCATTACATAATACCTGTCGTTTTCTATTTTTGGAACTTCCATAACAACCGGTTCATTCGAAACATCAATGGCAGCCATTGAATATGGAGTGTCATTATTTATTGTTATTACCAAAGTATCTGCAGGAGTTGCACTCATGGCAAAGCTTTTAAATTTGTTAAAGCCCACATACTCTTTTGCCTCTTTATTTAAGGCACTTGCATAAATAGTTTTATAATTATAGAATATAGGATACCCGTAAATCCATGCTTCTTTTGCAATAGCAGTTATTGAATCAGATGAGACTGCTGCATCAGTACTATCTTGTTTATCGTTTGAGGCGTTTTTTTTGCAGCCAGTAAACACTAAAAGAGAAATGATAATAAAAGCAGTTAGATTTTTCATAATCAAGCAGTTTGTTTATAAATAAATTATTTCCTGATTTTAAAATTAGAATTTAAACGAAAAATTTCAACTTTTTTAGATACAAATATGGTTGCAACTTATAAGTTGCAACCATATTCTCTATTAATCTCCAATAAAAGAATTAATCGACAGTTTAAATACTATCGATAATCGGAAAAAAAAGTTGAATTGTGTCGTAAAGTTGTCGTGAAGCCGAAGACTTCAGAATGTAAGACAAGCTAATAGAACTTTTTAGTATAGTGTATCCTTTGTACGATTCCTTTTTTAACTTATCTTCGCTCTTTATACATTTGTGAGTACATTTAACTCATTTTAAAATTTAATTTGTGAAACAAAAACAAGAAACTGCAGAAGATAATCAGCTTAAACGCGGACTTACTAACCGTCACATTCAGTTAATTGCCTTAGGAGGATCAATAGGAACAGGTCTTTTCTTAGGAATTGGTCCAGCGGCCGTATTAGCAGGGCCGTCTGTTATTTTAGGATATGCTGTTGCCGGAATTATCGCTTTTTTTATTATGAGACAACTTGGCGAAATGGTTGTCGAAGAACCTGTATCAGGAAGCTTTAGCCACTTTGCTTATAAATATTGCGGTTCATTTGCGGGTTTTGCATCTGGTTGGAATTATTGGATTTTGTATATTTTAGTCAGCATGGCTGAACTTACCGCCATTGGTGTTTATGTACAGTTTTGGTGGCCGGAAATTCCGCTTTGGGCATCCAGCTTGTTTTTCTTCTTAGTTATTAATGCTTTGAATTTTGCTTCGGTAAAAGTGTACGGAGAAACTGAATTTTGGTTTTCAATCATAAAAGTTGTCGCAATTATTGCCATGATTCTTTTTGGTACTTATTTGCTTATAAGCGGTACAGGAGGAGAACATGCAACGATTCATAATTTATATAACGATGGCGGATTCTTCCCAAAAGGTTTCTTTGAAAAAACTACTGATGGCAGTTTTCAAGGTTTATTAGCAGCAATGGCTTTAATTATGTTCTCGTTTGGAGGTTTAGAACTTATTGGAATTACCGCTGCTGAGGCAGAAAATCCAGAAAAAAACATTCCAAAAGCAACCAATCAGGTTATTTATAGAATCCTTATATTTTATGTTGGAGCATTGGTTATTTTATTTGCTTTATCACCGTGGAGACAAATTACTACAGACAGCAGCCCGTTTGTAATGGTTTTTCAAAATTTAAACGGAATGGAGTTTGAGCTGTTTGGCAATAAAATATATTTTACAAAACTTATAGCCAATGTGCTTAATTTAATTGTATTAACCGCTGCTTTATCAGTTTACAATAGCAGTGTTTATAGTAATTCACGTATGTTATACGGTTTAGCAGATCAGGGCAGTGCTCCTAGGTTTTTAAAGAAACTAAACAAACAATCAGTGCCTGTTAATGCTATTTTAATTTCTTCATGCTTTGCCGCAATCTGTATTTTAATAAATAAAATAATCCCCGAAGAAGCGTTTAGTATTTTAATGTCTCTAGTAGTGTCTTGTTTAGTTATTAACTGGGTAATGATTTCTTATACACACCTGCAATTTAGACTTGCGAAAGACAAGGAGAGTACAAAAACTAAGTTTCCGTCAATATTTTATCCAGTAAGTAATTACATCTGTTTCGTGTTTTTATTGGGAATTTTATTCATCATGTGGATGACTAATATGAAATTGTCTGTAGAATTAATTCCTATTTGGCTGGGTATACTTTTTGTATTTTACAAAGTTTTTAAAACAAAATAATAAAGCAGCTTTTACTGCATTATTATTGTATAGCCAATATTATTTAAACACATAGAAACATAGTTATTTCTTTATCTAAAAAAAGAAAATTAAAAGAAACTCGTTTCTAACACATAGTCCCGATTGCTGTCGGGACTATGTGTTTAAAAATAATAACATACCATGAACAATATATTTTCTGATAACAGCCAAATAGGAGTAGTAACTGCTTTCTCTGATCTTGTAAATACCCATTTCAAAGGAGAAATGAATGCGCTTTGCTGGTACAGAAATTTGGATGGTGATTTTAATGAGATTGTAACCAAATTATCTTTAAAAGAAAATATAACCGAAGTTTTTCCCGAAGATTTAATTGCGCTCCAACTCTCAGAAAAGGGAAATACGGCTAGAGAAATAATCTTAAATGATTTACAATTATTAACTCATTTTCGTGCTTCGCCCTCGCTTAATTTACTGAAGTGTTACGAACGTGATGACGAATTTGATTTTATATCTACAGATGTGTATTCGTTTCACGTTGATCGTTCGCCTATTGCAACAGATACTTTTTTATGTACCTATCACGGAGCCGCAAGCGATATTGTTTCAAATTCGCAAGCAGACCAAAAAATCCTAATTCCAGAAGTCCGAGCAAAATTAAAAGAACTCCACGATGGACCAGAGGAAGAATTCGAAGATTTTCTAAAAGAAAACTATTTTGATTTGCATTATCAGCTTCATCCGGATGCAGAACCAATTAATTTAGGATTAGGACATCTTTGGCGTTTGGCTGTAGATCATCCAAAACAACAAGTACTTCCTTGCATTCATAGAGCACCAATAGAAAATGAAGGAGAATATCGATTGTTGCTGATTTGTTGAGAGTAAAGTCTGATCTCTCGGATTTGTGCAATGACAGTTTGGAAATCCTTTCCAAACCCATTGGTGTATTAATAAAAACTGATGTAAAGTAAAATAGCTTATAAATTAGGCAGATCTTTTTTAAATTCAGCTAACATTTCTTCTCTAGTTTGTTTTTTTGCAAAGTCGCTTTTTTCTCCCTTATCTATTTTAGCTCTTACAAACTCATAGTATTCTTCTTGTGAACGAGCTTGCTTAATCAAATAGTTAATAGCTTCACTTTTGCTGCTAAACTCTTCTGTATTAACTTGATTTTTCAACCACTCTTCATTATGGGCAGTTAATGATATATTTTGGCGTGTCATAAATAATGCAAGTTTTATATTTGTGTGAATTTACACCAATATTTTAAAATGGAAAACATAATTCTATGATAAAAATAGTATTTGTCACCTGTTTTTAATTAACATTTTGAATCCAGATGCGCGGATATGCCTAACGATAGCCTATTCAAAGGTTAATTATATCTCTCATTTTGAAAGGCTTATCATATCATTTTGATAAGAATTTATAAATAACATGATAATTTTTATTTGGTAGTAAATTGATAATTAATTATTTGATGTTTTTTAAAATTTACTGGCATGCAATTTGACTTCATTTATCAAAAATAATTCAACTGTTTTGCATAATTATATAGGATTACATCAATTTTGAAAATGATGTAATTCATTACAACTGTAATAATAGAATTATAACCCCAAAACAGTATCAATTTTAAAGAAATATGAAAGCAAAAAAAACTAGAAATAAAGAGATTACGAAACGATATTTATCAAATAAATCGATGCTGAGAAAAGATAGAGCCATTAACTTAATTGTGTTTGCTATAGTTTCCTTTATTACCGTTTTGCTAATCTGGCAAATAGTATAGATTGTATTTAATTAGCCTATATCAAAATGATGCTTTGCGGGCACGGATTACAAATCTGCGCTATCGGGTTCGGAATAGCTTTGAAATACGATGTTTTTGTAGTACATTCGTAAAATAATATTGAATATTAGTAGTAATTAGTTTTTTATCGGTTGTTCTTTTTGGATGTCCACCCGTAACTTTTTTCCAGTTTGCTCTGGGTGGAATAACAGTTTTTAACTATATTAAAAATCTTGAAGGTATGAATGACAAAGGAATTTTTTTGAAAAGGTGGATTTGGGTTAACGCGGGCAGTCCGAGTTTAGAAAAGTCAAATTGATATTAAAACTAATGACGAATATATTGTAGTTAGCCTGCAGGTTCGATTCCTGAGCTGTCCACGAAATAGGTCCCTCAATTGAGGGGCTTTTTTTATTGGTCTCAGATCGGGGTAAATGGTTCTTCCCATCATTTTAATGATCCCGATCGCTCGTATATGCGCAACTATAGTGCGGAAATTCTTTCCGTTCCTGTTCCTATATTAATAAAAATCTGTTATGATTACTTTGCGGGCACGGATTACAAATCGGGCGATCAGGTACTAATGGTTTTTTATATTTGTAAAATTTGTGTTTAACCGAAAAATCTCGCATCTTTAATCCTCAACATCCACAAACGCTAAGACGTTATCTGTAATTTTAAACCAGATATAATGAAAGAAATTGTAGAAAAATATATAAATAGTCTTCCAAAAATTAGGAATTTCACTTGCACACTTTTTAAAAATCTAGATTCTTACACGCAACATGGCACTGGTGTTTTTGTAAAAATTGGAATGAAATATTTTCTATTCTCCGCAGCTCATGTTTTTGATGATTTTGAAAAATTATTCATACCCATTAAAGAAGGTAAAACATTAATTAAACCTGGTGGAAATATTATTAAAAATAATCCAAAAAACGATAGGAAGTCTGATGAATTAGATGTGGCAATTTTAATTTTGGACAATCAATCTGTAATAGATTTAAGCATTGATTATTCATTTCTTGAAAGTTCAAATATTGAGATTAATCATTCTTCAATTGATTTTATGAGTTACATAGTTTTTGGATACCCAAGTAATTGGTCAAAAAAATCACATTCGAGAAATTCATTTCATTCTATTCCATTTATTAGTGTCACAAAATGTGTGAATTTAAATGAGTATAAGAAATTAAAAAGAGATGCTTATTTAAATCTTATTGTAGAGTATGATCGACAAAACACGCCCAATCTAAAATCTAAATCAATAAGTTATGGACCTGATTTGTTTGGGATTAGTGGATGTGGTCTGTGGTATATCAATAATTTTGATTTGAAAAGCGAACCAAAATTAATTGGAATTATGAATGAGTGGTCAATTTCAAATAGAAATAGATTAATAGCAACAAGAATAGATGCATATACAGAAATACTACGTAAAGAAGGAATAATTGATTTTAAAGAAACGGATTTATTCGAATTTAAATAAAAAATACAGATAACAGCTACTACAGCGGATTTGGGCAATTGGCATAATGGAAAGTTTTGTATTTGGAATGATTGGAAAAATTTGAATAATGTACTTAATTTAGCCCTAAACCCGCTGTAGTAGCAAAACAGAAAAGAGACTTTTGAGTCTCTTTTCTGTTTTATATATCTTTAAAAACTATTATTTGCTAATCAATTTCTCAAGCCTAACCATCATTTCATCTTTCTCTTTCAACATCCTTTCATACAAAGCAATTTTTTCATCATGAAGTTGAATCAATTTTTCGATCGGATTAACATTAAATGTTGAACTATGTCCCGTATTTAAGAATGCTCCATTTTCAAAAGTATTAGAAATTATATTTATCGCTTGTTCTTCATCAAAATTCTGAAAAGCTTCAACAGGAATTTTTAATACTGCTGAGATTTGTTTTAGCAAACTGTCTTCAATTACATCTTTTTGCTCCAGCATAGAAATTTTCTTTTGGTTCCAGTCTTCGCCCAGATCATAAGCTAATGCTTCTTGCTTTATGTTAAGCATTTCTCTAAAACGTTTTACGTTTCTTCCCTGATGTATTTTCTGTTCCATAATGAATATTGGTTTTCTAAGGCTCAAAGATAAAGCCATTTGGTCTAAAAATGATGAGTTTCAAAGATAAAAAAATATTTTAAAGAAGAATTATTTTGTAAGAATATTATAGCTGTTTATCGAATAGATTATCCTTTTGAAAGAATAGAATTTCGCTTGATAATTTTAAAGTTACTAACTATGAAAAAGGATAAAATATCTTTCGAAACCAGATATTGGGCAGGATATACGACAAAAAATCCGTTTAGGGCAATTAATGCCTTTTTTGACTATGCAGATCTTGATTATTATAAACAACATTTAAGCGAAATGGTAATTTACAGTTATAAAAGAAAAGTCTATTTACAGGACAATCCCGCTAGTGTTTTTGTTTTATATACTGCTTTTAACTCTTTTCTGAAAATTTGTTACTGCCTGCAAGAGAAAAACAAAAAATGGAAGATTAAATAATCTTTGCGTTCTGAAAAGGTTTTTCATCTTTTGTCGCTTACAAAAGAGGAATACGAAAATCCTTTTATTGTATTTCAAAAAGCATTTGATGAATTAACTCTTGAGGAATTTGCACTATTTCTATGTCAAATCCTCGAGCTTTCGTTGTTTCCTTATGCCGAAGATCCTGACTTTGACCTGACGACACCTTATATTCATTTAATGAAAATGCTCGATGCCGTGGAGTTAATAAGAGAAAGGGGAGTTGAAAAAATCAAGAAAACAAATCAGATTAATGCTGTGATGTAATTATTATTGAATATTTTTTTAAGTAAAAATAAGCAGCTTTAACTTTTTGCGGTAAAAATGGTATCCACTCCAAAGTAATATTAAGTGAAAAAAGCTTGAGTAAAAATTTTCAGAATGTAAATATTACGGTTGAGTCTAAAAATATGATTCTTCAGTAATTTTAAAAAAAAAGGTAAAGTTTAATTCAGCAATTTTACGGCAATAATTGCTTAATCTATGTATCTATGATAACTCCACTTACCATAATCGCCGCTACAAATTTTTCTACTATCGCAGGCAATGCCGTAACTTATGCTGCGGGACTTGCAAAAGCAACAGGTGCCAAACTTATTTTGTTCAACTCATTTTCGTTAAGCGTTCACAGTGCCAATTCTTTGATTACTGCCGAATCGATGCAGAAACAAATGGATAAAGCAGCTTTACGAGTTCAAACTTTAGGTGAGGAGATCGCAGATTTGTTTAAAATTTCCGTAGAAAGCATTTGCAGTTATTCTTTTTTAGAAGATGAACTTCCCGCTATCATTGATCAAACTAATGCTGATCTTGTTGTGATGGGAATGGCAGAACGTTCGCTGGAGCAGGATTTACTGGGAAATACAACCACTTCGGTTATTAAAAGTTTAAATATTCCCATTTTGGCTGTTCCACAAAATGCCCGTTTTCAAAACGCAAAAAAAATCTTGTATGCCTGTGATACGCTAAGTTTATCGTCAATTAGAAGATTTACCTGGATTAGAGAGGTGATTGGCAATTTAGGTTCTGAAATTGAATTTTTCAGCGTTGATAAAAAATTAGACGAAATAAGAGAAGAACAAGGCAAAGTTTTACTAAATTCTTCAATTGGAAATAATTTTGAAGATGTAAAATATATTTATAAAAACGTAAGATCAAATGCGGTGATCGATGAAATTAAGAAAGAAATCAAAAATTTTGAAGCCGATATTTTAGTAATGGTACCTCAAAAATATGGTTTTTGGGATTCATTGATTCATAGAAGTAAAACCAGAATTATGGCCGTAGGTTTAGATATTCCATTATTATCTATTCCAAAGAATTAAAAAAAACAAAAAAGACAAAAAAATGAAGGCAGTAATTACAGCTATTGGCGGTTTTGTACCCACTTCAATCCTAAATAATAAAACAATTTCAGAAACTGTTGAAACTACAGAGCAATGGATTGAGAAAAGAACAGGAATAAAAGAAAGACGAATTGCAGTAGGTAAAAGTACATCTGACCTTGCCTGTGGTGCGATCGAAAATTTAATGAGCAATTATGATGTCGATGCTTCTGAAATTGAAGTTTTGATACTCGCAACAGCCACACCAGATCATATTTTGGCGCCAACAGCCAGTAAAATATGTGAGCTGAGCGGACTTAAAAACGCTTTTGGTTTTGATATGAATGCAGCTTGCAGTGGTTTTTTGTATGCTCTTGAAATGGGTGCAACAATGATTGAAAGCGGACGTTATAAGAAGATTATTGTAGCTGGTGCAGACAAAATGAGTTCGATTGTTGATTATGAAGATCGAAATACTTGTATTCTTTTTGGAGACGGGGCAGGAGCGGTACTTTTAGAAAAGACCGAAACAGAATACGGATTATTGAAGAGTATTTTAAAAACTGACGGAAGCGGTACTGAATCTTTAATTGTACCAGCGGGCGGGTCTAAATTTCCTGCTAGTATGCAGAGTATTCTGCACAAAAAACATTTTATTACACAAGAAGGATCATTTGTGTTTAAAAGAGCTGTTGAAGCAATGTCAAGTGTATCAAGAGATGTTTTGATTAGTAATGGTCTAGATGCCGATGAAATTGACTGGGTTATCCCGCATCAGGCAAACCTGAGAATTATAAATGCTGTGAGCGAAAATCTTGCTATCGATAATAAAAAAGTAAAAGTTAATATCGAAAGATATGGCAATACAACCTCGGCGACAATTCCGTTATGTTTATGGGATTATGCTGCTGATTTTAAAGAAGGACAAAATCTGCTTATAACTACATTTGGAGCTGGATTTTCTTGGGGTGCAACCTGTTTAAAATGGGGCGTTATGAGAGAAAGAAAACCGCAAAAGTCTAATAAAGCAATTCAAAAAAGGAAAGTTTTAGAGCCGCAATTATCGTAATCTTATAGATTAATGAAAATAGGATTTTTTCAATTTTTATCTTTGTTTAAAATTAAAAGTATAAATTTATTCATAAACCAGTTGTTATATATAAATGGGGGCAAGTATTCAAAATAAAATTACGGGGAAGAATTTTTTCTACAAATACTATAGAATTATAGTTATTCCAGTAGTTTTTTTAGTGTATATGTCTTCCTATTATCTGTTGAATCCATATCAGGAAGAATCTTTAATATCGCTTGACTCGACATTCGATATTTTTATTATTCTGATATACTGTGGTGTACTTACAGAATTAAGTCTTTTTGTTGGACGAAGTTTAAATCGTTTAATACGCTGGGAACATAATCCTATTTTTAGAGCAGTTGCGCAGTTTATATGCCTCATAGCAGGAAATATTCTTTTAAACTATGTTTTTTCCTATTTATGGAACTATCTATATCCCGAAGCTTGTTTAGAAGAAAATGAACTGCTTATTATTTGGCAGTCTAACATTATGGCTGTGATATTATCTCTTTTTATTAGTTCAGTGCATACCGGAATTTTTTTATTGAACCGCTGGCGTGTGACCTCAAATGAAGCAGCTGAGCTCAAAATTAAAGCTTCGGAACTTCAGGAAGCCGTAACGCGATCACAGTTAGAATCGCTAAAATTGCAGTTAGATCCTCATTTTATATTTAATAATTTCAGTACATTGACTGAACTGATTCATGAAGATCAACAAGCAGCAGGATCTTTTTTGGAAAATATTACACGTGTGTACCGCTATATGATTTCGAACTTAGATAAAGACACTATAACGGTAAGAGAAGAAATGGAGTTTTTAAATGCCTATTTCTATCTGCTAAAAAAACGATTGGGTGAAAAAATTGACTTACATTTAGAAGTTGACAGCAATTGTCTTGATCTTCATTTGCCGCCATTAACGTTACAATTATTGGTCGAAAATGCCGTAAAACACAACATGGCAACATTATCGAGTCCGTTAATTATATCCATTCATTCAGAAGAAAAAAGTTTAATAGTAAAAAATAATTTACAGCTTACTTCTGGAAAATCCCTAGTTTCTACAGGTGTAGGGCGCAAAAATATAGAATTTCGGTATAAGATTCTATTCAACAAAAAACCTGTTTTTTCACAGTCATTAGAAAGTTTTACAGTGCGTTTACCATTAATATAGAGAGTATGAGAATTTTGATTATTGAAGATGAGAGTATTAATGCCAGTCGACTTAAAAGACTCTTAGAAGAATTAGAACCCAATTGTGAGATCCTTGCTATTATTGATACCGTTGAAGGGGCTGTAAAGTGGCTTCGCGCAAACGAAAAACCGGATTTAATAACCATGGATATTCGACTGGCAGATGGAATCAGTTTTTCTATTTTTGAAGAAATAAAAATTACAAGTCCTGTTATTTTTACCACGGCTTACGATGAATATGCGGTAAGAGCCTTTAAGGTTAACAGTATCGATTATTTGATGAAACCTATTGATAAGAGCGAACTGGAATTTGCGTTGCAAAAGTTTAAAAAACTATCTAAATCTGACAGTAATATTGATATTGCCGAAATTTTAAAAGGTTTTTTAAATAAACCGAATTTTCGTCTTCGCTTTTTAGTAACGCATCGTGACGGCTACAAAAGTGTGAATGTTACCGATATTGATTTTATCTATTCCGAATTTAAAACATCAAATTTGGTTTTAAAATCGGAAATGGTGATTCCAATTCCACAAACAATGGAAGAATTGGAGCAGGAACTTGATCCAGATGTTTTTTTTCGTGCCAACAGGCAGTTTTTCATACGTGCCGAAAGCATAAAATCGATCGCTAATTATTTTAATGCCAAACTTAAAATTCAGTTAAAAGCTGATCCAGAGCGCGAAGTAATTATAAGCCGCGAAAAAGCACCCTATTTTAAACAATGGATGGATCGATAGGAAAGGTTTAAAGATGAAAAGGCTCAAAGCGACAAAGTTTTTTTATTTTTTTGATGAAAAGCTCTTTTTTTTATTTTTTCCTCCGTCAGGAGAACAAAATCGGTGCTAAAAATCCTTTAATCTGCGGTAAAAAAAACTTTGCGACATAATATTGCTAGTGCATTATTAAATCTGCTAAAATCTGCATAATCTGCGTGAAAAATAGAATCTTTTCAATCCTTTAATTCTATCTAACTCTTTTGAAGTTTTTTGTAATAGGCTTAAAATTATATGTCTATTTCTAGTTGCTGAGAAAAATCGTTGTGATTTAACCTTCTTTCAAAATAATTATAAAAAAGCCTTTCTATAGCGTATAATCCTATAGCATAAGGTTTTTTTTATGCGCTATTATTTGGGTAGACTTACGTCTTCGTTTCAGTATCGAAAAATTCCGTTTGGGTAAGTTTATCCCGTAAAAAGGCTCTTTTGAGTTGTTAATTTGCTGTCAAATTTCAGGTAATTCATTTAAAATGAAAAGTAAAATGACAAAACAGTTTTTTAAGAATAATAAAGCAATTGGCAGGATTGCAGTTTTATTGATAATCATTTCTTTCTCTTCGTGTGGGAAAAGTGCAGATGCGCAGATGGCGCCTCCAAAACCAGAAGTTGACTTTTTACAGACCAGTTCCGTAACAGGTGATGTCGAAAAAAAATATCCTGGAACAGTCGAAGGTACTGTAAACGTTGATATAAAAGCGCAAGTATCAGGTTATCTTGAAGCTATCTATGTTAAAGAAGGAGATTATGTAAACAAAGGACAATCTCTTTTTAAAATTAAAGGCGACATATATGCCGAGCAGGTAAACAACAGTTATGCCGCCTATAAAAGCGCTTTGGCAAACCAAGCCAATGCAAAGCTGGAAGTAGAAAAAATCAAACCGCTTGTTGAAGGAAAAGTTTTTTCTGATATGCAGTTAAAAACAGCGCAAGCCACTTACGAAGCGGCGACAGCACAAGTAGCACAAGCTAAGGCGGCTTTAGGATCATCAAAGTTAAATGCCGATTTCTCTTTGATTAAAGCTCCTGTAAGCGGTTATATTAGTCGTATTCCAAATCGTATAGGAAATTTAGTTACACCAAACGATGCAGTTCCTTTGACTACGCTCTCAGAAATTAACAATGTATTTGTTTATTTTTCGTTGACAGAAGCCGATTATCTGGCTTTCTCAAAAGATTCAAAAAGCGATCAAACAGTAAGTTTGATTATGGCCGATGACAGCCCGTACGATCAAAAAGGGAAACTAGAAGTTGCCAGTGGAAATATTGATCGTGCAACAGGTACAATTGCTTTAAAAGCCATTTTCCCAAACCCGAAAAAAGAATTACGTTCTGGAGGTTCCGCAAGAGTGGTATTGAACAAAAGTTTATCATCAGTAATTACAGTTCCAATGGCAAGTGTAAAAGACATTCAGGATAAATTTTTCGTTTTTGTTTTGAAAGAAGGAAACAAAGTTGCCATGGTTCCTATTGAAATTGCAGGAAGCGCCGGAGTAGATTACTTCGTAAAATCAGGTTTAAAATCGGGAGACAAAGTAGCTTTAAATTCTATCGATGTGCTTTACGATAATATGGAAGTAGTTCCAAAAATCGCTGGTAAAGCCATAAGCAGTAAATAATATTTGATTTAAACTTATAATAACATTTTCCATGTTAAAGAAAATAATAGACAGGCCAGTATTGGCCACAGTTATCTCTATTGTATTGGTAATCTTGGGGATCATTGGTCTTACCAGATTATCTGTGACGAGATTTCCTGATATTTCGCCGCCGACTGTAATGGTAAGCGGTACGTACCCAGGAGGAAATAGTGAAACCGTTATTCGTTCAGTGGTAACCCCATTAGAGGAACAAATTAACGGAGTTGAAAATATGGAGTACATAAAATCTACTGCCAGTAACGATGGATCTTTTTCGATCAGCGTTATTTTTAAACAAGGCGTAGATCCAGATCAGGCTGCGGTAAATGTACAGAACAGAGTGCAGCAAGCGACACCAAAATTACCGCAGGAAGTTGTTCGTATGGGACTTACGACCTCGAAACAGCAAAATAGTATGATTGTTATCTTCAACTTATATACAGAAGATAATGCTAAATATGACGAGTTGTTTTTGCAGAATTATGCCAATATCAACTTAGTGCCTCAAATGAAACGTGTTCCGGGTGTTGGACAGGTTCAAATTTTTGGACAGAAAGATTATTCGATGCGAATCTGGCTGGATCCGCGTAAAATGGCAAATGCAGGTTTAGTTCCTTCAGATGTTACGCAGGCTATTGCAGATCAAAGTTTAGAATCGGCTCCGGGAAAATTAGGAGAAGAATCTAAAGCAGCCTTAGAATATGTAATTCGTTACAAAGGAAAAAAGAATAAACCAGAGCAGTATGAAAATATTGTCGTTAAAAATAACGGAAGCAATGTTCTAAGATTAAAAGATGTTGCGCGAGTAGAATTTGGTTCTATTTCTTATAGTGGAGATAACAAATCGAACAGTAAAAATGCGGTTACAATGGCAATTTTACAGACTTCGGGTTCTAATGCAAACGATATTGAAATCGGGATTAATAAAGAAGTAGAGCGATTATCGAAGTCTTTTCCTCCCGGTATTAAATATGTGAACGTAATGAGTACTAAAGAACGTCTGGATGAAGCTACCGGACAGGTGAAATCGACTTTGTTTGAAGCTTTTATTCTGGTATTTATCGTCGTGTTTATATTCCTGCAAGACATTCGCTCGACGATAATTCCTGCTATTGCAGTGCCAGTGGCGATTGTTGGAACTTTTTTCTTCTTGTTGGTTTTCGGATTTACCATCAACATTCTAACACTCTTTGCGTTGGTTTTGGCCATCGGAATTGTAGTGGATGATGCTATTGTTGTGGTTGAAGCTGTTCACAGTAAAATGGAAGAGGATGCAGGAATTTCAGCCAAAGAAGCTACTCATGGGGCAATGGCAGAAATTACTGGAGCTGTTGTTTCGATTACTCTAGTCATGTCGGCCGTATTTATTCCAATTGGTTTTATGACAGGATCTTCGGGGATATTCTATAAACAATTTGCCTATACATTGGCAATTGCGATTATTATTTCAGCAGTAAATGCCTTGACTTTAACTCCTGCATTATGTGCACTTTTGCTTAAAAATCATGGAGATAAACATGGAAATAACGAGCATAAGACCAGTTTTAAAGACCGTTTTTTTGTTGGATTCAATACAAGTTTCAACAATTTTACTGGAAGATACATTAAAGGGGTTCGTTTCCTTATCGGAAGAAAATGGATCGCAGCAGGATTGGTTACTGGAATAACAGCTCTTGCAGTTTACATGATGATGTCTACACCAAAAAGTTTTGTTCCGCTTGAAGATGACGGCTTTATGGTTTATAGTTTATCAATGCCGCCGGGAACCGCACTTGATCGTACTACAGAAGTAGTGCAGAGAATGGAAAAAATATTAGAATCAGAAAAAGCGATTGATGTCAATACCAGTATTACTGGATTTAATATTTTGAGTAACAGTTCCAGTACCGCATACGGATTAGGATTTATTAAATTAAAACCTAAAAAAGAAAGAGGTGAAGTTAAAGATATCGATGAAATTTTGAACAGTGTAACGGCTAAATTATCCAAAATCAAAGAAGGTTCGATTATGGTATTCAGGATGCCGCCTGTTGAAGGATTTGGTGTAACAAGTGGTGCCGAAATTGTATTGCAGGACAGAATGGCAAGAAGTCCAGAAGCTTTAAAAGCAATGTCAGATAAAGTGATCGGACAGATTATGCAGCAACCCGGAGTTCAATATGCCTATACGACTTTTAGAGCCGATTATCCGCAGCTGGAATTGGAAGTTGATGAAGACAAAGCCCGCCAGATGGGAGTGAATGTGAAAGAGCTGTTAGGAAATATTCAAACGTATTTTGCGGGAGATCAATCATCAGATTTTACAAGATTTGGTAAGTTTTACAGAGTAAATGTAAAAGCCGATGGAATATTCAGAATGGATCAAGATGCCTTTAATGAGATTTTCGTTAGAAATGCAGATATGCAGATGGTTCCTGTAAAATCAATTGTAAAATTCCATAAAGTGTACGGACCAGAATCGGTCAACCGTTACAACCTTTACAATTCGGTAAATATTACTGCCATGGCATTACCAGGTTACAGTAACGGTCAGATTATGGGAAATTTAGAAAAGGTTTTGGATAAACTTCCTTCTGATTACAGTTACGAATGGACAGGTTTAAGTTTGGAAGAAAAAGCAGGAGGAAATCAAACCGTTGCCATTTTCGGATTATGTCTGTTGTTTGTATTCTTTTTATTAGCAGCACAATACGAAAGTTATTTATTACCGTTGGCGGTTTTACTTTCAATTCCAACAGGAATATTGGGTGCTTTTGCCGGAGTAAAAGCAGTTGGGTTAGATAACAACATTTATGTTCAGGTCGGACTCATTATGCTTGTGGGACTTCTCGCCAAAAACGCCATTTTGATTGTGGAGTTTGCATTGCAAAGACGTTTATCAGGTTTAAGTATTGTTGAAGCGGCAATTGAAGGAGCAAGATCAAGGCTGCGACCAATTATTATGACATCATTGGCCTTTATTGTAGGTATGATTCCTTTGATGTTTGCTTCTGGAGGAACTGCAGTTGGGAACAGATCGATTAGTGTCAGTGCTTCAATTGGGATGTTGAGCGGTGTTATTTTAGGAATTTTTGTAATTCCGCTGCTTTTTATCGTATTCCAATATTTACAGGAAAAAGTATCCGGTAAGAAAGTTACGGTGCAAGTTCAAACTATAAAAGAATAATAATGAAAACACTATATAAAATTGGAATGGTTTTACTTACCGGAACGCTCATGACATCATGTGTGGTAGGAAAAAAATATTCCCGTACAGATTTACAAGCGCCGGAAAAATACCGTGAAGAAATTGCGGTTACCGCCGACACGGTTTTACTGCCGTGGAAAAATTATTATAAAGATCCTTTGTTGGTTAATTTGATTGAAAAAGCACTCGTTAAAAACAACGAGGTGCTTATTGCAGTCAAAAGTATGGAACAGCTTGATCTTGCTTACAAGCAAGCCAAGTTGTCCTTACTTCCAACACTTGATTTTGATGCAGGAACAAGCCGTTCCTACCTTTCAAAGAATTCGTTAAACGGATCTTTAAGTTCACAGTTTACGAGTAAAGATTATATGGACGATTATAACGCTTCTTTAAAAATGTCTTGGGAAGTTGATATTTGGGGAAAAGCAGCCATGCAGAAAAGAGATGCAAAAGCGACTTATTTTGCGCAGAAAGAAAACCTGTCTGCTTTAAAAACAAGAATTATTGTTCAAGTGGCACAATCGTATTACAATCTTTTAGGATTGGATGAACAATTGAAAATTGCTGAAAAGAATATTGAATTAAGTGACAATACACTTAAAATGATGAAACTGCAGTATAATTCGGGTTCTATAAGCTCTTTGGCAGTAAATCAAACTGAGGCTCAGAAAAAAACGGCAGAATTGCTCGTTCCTTTAGCAAAAGCCAATATAGCTGTTCAGGAAAATGCCTTGCAGATTTTGTGTGGCGAATATCCAAACACAATAGAGCGTTCAGGAAACTTAAATGTTGATGAATTTGCTTTCAAGATGCCATCAGGAATTCCAGCTTCACTTTTAAGCCGAAGACCCGATGTAAAAGCGAGTGAGTATGCAGTTATGTCGGCAACAGCAAAAACAGGTTTAGCTAAAGCCACCATGTATCCAACGCTGAGTTTAAGTCCGTCAATTGGAATCAATTCATTTGAGTTTGATACTTGGTTTAATTTTCCCGGATCAGTTACAAAAAATATAGCAGCGAATCTGGCACAGCCTATTTTTCAGAAAAAAGCTTTAAGAACAGCTTACGAGGTTGCCGTTTTAGAACAGGAAAAAGCAGTTGTATCGTTTAAGCAATCTTTTATTACTGCTGTTGGTGAAGTTTCAGACGCCATGTCAAGATTGAAATATGCTGACGAGCGTATTGAATTGGCTCAAGAAAAAGCGGCTTCTTTAGACAAAGCTACTGCTGATGCTTCCCTTTTATATAAAAGCGGAATGGCAAATTATCTTGAAATTATAGCAGCTCAAAACAGTGCATTGCAAAATGATCTAGATTTGGTCACTATAAAATTGGAAAGATTAAATGCGTCCGTAAACCTTTATCGTGCTTTAGGCGGAGGAGTGGAGTAAACTCCAAATAGAATTAATTCATCATCTCTATCAAGACAGATTGAGATGATGAATTTTTGTATGTTAAAGAAAAAAAAAGTCAACTATAATTAAACTTTTTCAATTAGTCTGTGATTAATTTGAATTTTACAGGTTGAAAAAAGATATTTGAATTTTTCTCAAAATAAATTCCATTTTCGTTTTCATCAAATTTTACTTTGTAATTATGAATTATGGTAGTTTGTGCAATGATATTGATCTGGTAAGTATCTCCAATTTTATTTGCTTTGGATATATCTTGAACAATACCATTAATCACAACCGATTTAGGAACAACAGCAGTGTCATTTAATTTAAAACTAACTATATATCCTCTTTCATTATTGCTTTTATAACTTTTATACGTTTGATTTTTAATATCTAAAAGTTGTCTTGAACAAGAAAGAAAAAAAAGTCCAAAAGAAAATAATAAAAAGACGGCTTTAGGGATACTATTTTTCATAATTTTAGCGTTTTACACCTACAAAATTAACTTAAATTAAACGATTGAAAAATAATGAAATTAAAACATATTGTTAAGACATTACTGGTAGGATTGGTTTTTACAGCTTGCAGCAAGGATTCTGATTCTGACGCTAAAGAAGCTACAGTTACCAAGCCAGACGAGATTAACAACTTTGTTTGGAAAGCTATGAATTCTTGGTACTACTGGCAGCCCAACGTTGCCAATTTGTCCGATGACAAAATCACTTCTACCGAAGTATATAACAATTTAGTCAACGGAAAAACTCCCGATGCGCTTTTTTATTCACTTCTATATCAAAGAGGAACTGTCGATAGATTTTCTTGGATTGAAAACAGTAATGAGATAGTGCGTGTTTCAAAAATTGCAGAAGTCGAAAAAAAAGGTGGTTTTAATTTCGCAATCTACCCTAAAGATGCATCCAATACAAATTTGGTAGCCTTAATTAACTACGTTGTACCTAATTCACCAGCAGCTTTGGCAGGATTGAAAAGAGGCGACGTTATTACAAAAGTAAATGGAAGCCAGCTTACTTCAAGCAATTATGACCAACTAGAAAACGCACAATTGACAATTACTTTGGCGGCAAGCGTGCAATTTTCAAGCGGTGGTTTAGTAACCACAGACAAAACAGGAACTGTGAGTGTATCAAAAGCCGAAATTGATGAAAATCCAATTGCTTATTACGAAAAGAAAGAATACGGAGCAAAGAATATTGGTTATCTGGTTTTTAATGGTTTTAAATCTGATTATAATGATGAACTCAATTTGGCTTTCGCGAAAATGCAATTGGATGGAATTAACGAATTGATTTTAGATTTAAGATACAATGGAGGCGGTTCATTAGAAACGGCAGTTGCTCTGGCTCAAATGATTAATGGCAGTTTTACCAATAAACCATATATTTATTTAGACTTCAATAATAAACACAATAGTGAAGACGGCTATGAAAATCTTTCCGAAAAAGTAAACATTTTTAACTTGGTTGATAACAAACCAACTTTTCAGAGAGAAGAAAGTATAAACAGCCTTGCTTTGACAAAAATATATGTGTTGGTAAGTTTTCAAACCGCTTCTGCCAGCGAGCTCACAATACAATGTCTAAAAAAATATATTAACGTAATCACAATAGGCGAAGAAACCGTTGGTAAATTTGTTGGCTCAAACACACTATACGATTCTCCTGCTAGTGATTATACGTCCTATGCCAATCGAAGCACTAAACACAAATGGCAATTGCAACCCATTACTTTTTCATATTACAATAAAGACAAAGACGCAAATCCAGCGAAAATTGTACCTGATTACGAAATCAATCCTTATAGTACTTTCTTAAACCTGGTTGAATTTGGAAACGTAAAAGATCCTTATTTGAATAAAGCTCTCGAATTAATTACAGGCCAAACTATTCGAACTACAGCAAAAACTACAAATTCTTCTGTTTTATTAAATATTGACAATCTTGCTGCATTCAACCCTACAAATACAGCCAAAGGTTTATATATAGAAGATTTTAAAAGATTGAAAAAATAATAAATAGCAACAAACTTAAAAGTCACCTTATTTTCCGCATAAATACATGCCCAGCTCTCCCAAGAGTTCTTATGAAAAGCTGTGCGGATGTCTCCTGACTTCACGCAATTTTTTGTTCCTTAGAAATTATAAACCAAATAGAAGTCTCCTGACTTTTACGGTTAGGTCTTATTATTTTCTTAGATTTTTTTTACATTCATGAGAATTATTCTAAGGAAATTAGTTTTAAAGTCAGAGACTTTATGAAGTCTCTGCTTTTCAATTGTATTTTTTTTAAATGCACAAAGTCAGAGACATTTGCATAGCATAAAGTAGAACACTTCGGAGAGCGGAGGCCTTTCCATCAGAACTCTTCGGAGAGCGGGGGATAACCCCTTATTTAATCATGCTTCTAGTACTCTTTTTTTAGCATTTATAAAGTTTTTTCTTTTGTTATTACAAATATGTATTATTTAAGGGTTAGTTGTTAAAATATTTTAATAATTAATAACGTGTGTAAATTCGCATAAATTCGCATAAGGATTATTTTACTCAATCGTTATATTTGATGAAGTTATCTTATTTTCTTTTATATTGAAAAATCAAGTGCACATGGTGGATTGATTAAAAGGATGGTTAAGGAATTTTTAAAATTGATATTTTAACCTTAAATTTTAAAAAAGTATGAAACAAATTAAAAAAATGAGCCTTTCTAATATGATTAGCAAGCTGACAAGAAACGAAATGAGGTATGTGATGGCGGGTAGTGGTGATGACGATGTACCATGCCCCGCAGAAGGAACTTATACTCCTTGTGACGACAAAACTGTTTGCAAAACGGATGCACATCCAAATTCTTATTGTGCAACAACAAGTTGTAAAACTATCAGCGGCACTATTTCATCGTTTAAAAGTTGTAATTATTATGCTTAATCAATAAAATTACCTTGAGCCTAATACTCGAGGTAATTAATTTGAACGTGCTATTATACTTATCGATAATTTTATAATATATTTTAGTAATCTTTTAAGATATATTGGGAAATCACTATTTTATCAAATAATTTTAATACTGGAGTTGTATTTAATAAAAATTAAAATGTATAAAAAAATATTTTTTTTGGTTGGAGTGTTTGTATTATGTGGGTATCAATTTAAGAACCAAAATGACAAGTGGATTGTTGATATGAAACAAGAAATAAACGATTCTATAATTCTTAATTTTAGTTATGTAAATCCAAATCTATATTCAATAGATAGAGTCCCTCTTTTTAAAGAAAAAGTAATACGTAACTATACTGGAGTACCTATAAATGATTCTATAGCATACTATGTTAATAATGAAGAGGGTTTACAGTTTTATTGGGATTTATATAAAACTAATGAATATAATAAAAGTGATTTTTTGAAATTAGTTAAAGAGATTGATATAGATACTCTAAAATTCTCTAAAAAACCTATAAAACAAGGTTTTGTCTCTATAGTAGGATTTTATAAAAATAAACAATTTATTATTGCAGATGCCAACAGAAATCAAAGATTTGATGATGATGTTAAATATGAGTTTGATATAAATTTTAGAAATCATGCATTAGACAGCTTGGATGTTTTAAATAAACTACCTGTTACTGAATATAGCTATGAATTTTATCATAAAGGTAATATTCAAACTTATAAAAGGAAAATAATTTTATTTCCTAGCAAGTATCTTATACGTTATCAACTAAATGGAAAACAATTTGAATATTTATCAAGTTATAGATTCAAAGATTATTGGAAAGGAGAACAGCTAATAAATGATATAACTTACGAATTTTATTACCAAGCCCGTGATAATTATTTCGGAGCAATATACATCAAACCAAAAAAAATTCCTTTTAGTAAAGATGAATATTTTAATAATCAGTTTATGCACTATTCTAATGATACTATTGCAATTGGAGATGGTTACTTTAAAATAGATAGCATCAATAGAAATATATCTAAACTTTATTTAAGAAAAATTAAAGAGAATAAAGGAAAATATGGACAAGAAATCGGAAGCTATTTTGAAAACAGAGTTATTGAGGATTTAAATAATGGTCATTTTAAAACAGATTCGATACTTAGAAAACGAAAATACACATTAATTGACTTTTGGGGTACTTGGTGTGCTCCTTGTGTAAAGATGATTCCAAAACTAGTAGAGCTCCAAAATAAATTCCCTTTAAAATTAAGTATTATTAGTATAGCAAATGATGTAGATAAAAATAAAGTTAAAGAATATGTCCTAAAAAATGGAATGAACTGGACAAATGGATTTATAAACAGAAATAAAAAAAGTTTACTTTTTGATGATTTAGCAATACAAGCATATCCGACCTATATTCTGTTAGATTCTAATGGGAAAATTTTAATGAGAGGAAGTAGTTTTAAAGAATTTGAGAAAATAGAAAATAGTATAAAATAATTTTCATGAGCATTAATTCAAAGCCTCTTTTTTGATATTTGGAAAAAGAAGGTATACAAGTTGATAAAGAGGATTTTTTATTACAGAATTTAATAACACCCCATTATCCTTCTATAATTAGCAATAGTAGATACACTAACATTTTTCAATATTCAAAATGGAGTGGTTCGGGTAGATGTATCTGAAATAGAATTATTACCGGATCGCTTCATTGCACTTTTGATAGAAGAAAAAATTACTTCTAGTGCTCAGTATTATTTTGTTGAACAAAAGGGTGAAAATTATTACTATACAAAAGACAAAATTGCTATTAAAATATCTAAATCCGTTTTTGCTAACACTACTTATTGCTGCAGAAAACTTATAAACTAAACTTTTTTTATTTTTTCAATAATTCGAGTTTTACTTTCTATTACTACCCTTAAGGATTTATTTGGTGCTGTAACTTCTGTAACATTACATCCGAACTGGTGCGAGTTTCTAGCTCGTGAATACTTATGTTGAAACTTTCCAATAAATTTTATTGGGAAGTTTGTGGGGAAGTTTTGAAAAATTTATATCATCACAGATAGTTCAATTAGCAAATAATTAGACATAAAAAAAATCCCATTTCGTTAGAAATGGGATTTTAATTTTGTGACCTCGACTGGATTCAAACCAGTAACCTTCTGAGCCGTAATCAGATGCGCTATTCAGTTGCGCCACGAGGCCTTTTTTATTATCAATTAGCTAATTTTTTGTAGCTTTGTTGATTGCTTATTGCGGGTGCAAAGATAGACATAAATGTGAGATATACAAGAGAAAAATAACATAAAAATAAAAAAAAATGCAGATTAAAAATTATATACGTGATATTCAAGACTTTCCAAAAAAAGGAATTTTATTTAAAGATATCACTCCGCTGCTAAATGACCCAATTGCAAGAAAAGAATGCCTTGAAATTTTAGTAAAATCATTAAAAGATCAAAAAATTGATAAAGTGGTAGGAGCGGAGAGCCGCGGGTTTTTCTTCGGAATGTTATTAGCGCAGGAATTAAACGCTGGCTTTATTCCAGTAAGAAAGCCAAATAAACTGCCGTATGAGGCGATTTCTGCTTCGTATGAACTCGAATATGGTTCTGATAATTTAGAGATGCATATAGACGCTATAAAGAAGGGAGAACGTATTTTGATTCATGATGATGTTTTAGCAACAGGAGGAACCGCAAAAGCAGTTTGTGAACTTGTAGAAAAGCTGGGCGGTGAAATTGTACAATGCAATTTTTTAATGGAGTTATCTTTTCTAAACGGTCGTGAAAAAATTAAAGACTATCCAATCTTCTCTGCGATTACTTATTAAGTGCTAAAAGGTATTGAATAAAAAAAATCCCAATTCTAAAATTAATTCAGAATTGGGATTTATTATTTCTAATGCTTTTTTATCTTAAACTTGCTCCAAGTTCAGTTTCAAAAGTCTGTTGCAGCTTAGACATGATTTTATCAATCTGAGCATCAGTAAGCGTTTTAGTATTGTCTTGAATTGTAAAACTCAAAGCATACGATTTTTTACCTTCGGGAAGTTTTTCACCTTCATAAACGTCAAATAAATTAATGTCTTTTAAAAGTGTTTTTTCAGTTTGCTTAGCCAAGTTAAAAATACTTTCGTACGTTGTGTTTTTATCAATCAATAAGGCTAAATCTCTACGTACTTCAGGGTATTTAGGAATCTCAGTATATTTAATTTTTCCAGTAATGATTTTCAAAATTAAATTCCAGTTAAAATCGGCATAATACACATCTTGTTTTATTCCAAAGTGCTTTAAAATAGATTTCTTAATTACTCCAGCTTCTACTAATACATCATTATTATAAGTAATTGCAGTTCCTTCAGAAAACACATCCGATTGTACTGGTGCATTCGAGATTTTTTCAATTCCTAAACGTGCCAATATACCTTTTACATATCCTTTCAATAAGAAAAAGTCAGTTCCTTTTTGCGGATTTGTCCAAGATTCTTTGTTTCTGTTTCCAGAGATTAATAAAGTCAAATGTTTGTGTTCTTCGTAACCGCTTAGAAACTTATGGTATGTTTTTCCGAATTCAAATAATTTTAAATCAGAATTACGTCTGTTAATATTATACGAAACAGCTTCAAGTCCAGAAAACAATAGAGATTGGCGTAATGCTGCTAAATCACTGCTTAATGGGTTTAGCATTAATACATTGTGCTCTTCTTTTAAAACAGTCGATAATTTTGCATATGAAGCTGTTGTTAAAGAGTTTGCCATCATTTCATGAAAACCTTGCGAATTCAATTGTGAAGCGATTGTATTTTGTACTTTATAGTCTTCGGTTCTTGGCGAATTTGCAACCGTCGCATTGAATTTCTTAGAGAAATTAATATTGTTGTAACCGTAAACTCTTAGAATTTCTTCGATTACATCAATTTCACGCTGAACGTCTACACGATAAGCAGGAATAGTAAGTCCTAAACCAGAATCAGAAACACTATTTACTTTAATATCTAAAGAAACTAATATTTTTTTGATGGTATCTTTTGGAATTTCTTGTCCAATGATTTTTGAAACATGGCTGAAATTCAATACAACAGCAAAATCTTCTACTTTTTTAGGATAAACCTCTATAACATCTGAAGTTATTTTTCCGCCCGCCACTTCTTGAATTAAAAGCGCTGCACGTTTCAAAGCATATTCTGTAATAGTTGGGTCAATACCTCTTTCAAATCTAAAAGAAGCATCAGTATTCAATTGATGCCTTTTTGCCGTTTTACGAACACTTACCGCATCAAAATAAGCGCTTTCAAGAAATATAGTTGTTGTACCTTCAGATACACCAGATTTTTTACCTCCAAAAACTCCTGCGATACAAAGCGGTCCTTTTTCGTCGCAAATCATCAAATCCTCTTTATGTAATGTTCTTTCAACATCATCTAAAGTCGTGAATTTTGTTCCCTCAGGAAGTGTTTTTACAATAACTTTTCCGTTAATTTTTGCTGCATCAAAAGCATGCAGAGGCTGCCCTAATTCATGCAATACATAATTAGTAACATCAACAATATTGTTTTTTGGAGTTAAACCAATAGCTTTTAATCGATCTTGCAGCCAACTTGGAGATTCTTGCACTGTAATTCCAGAAATCGTTACACCGCAATATCTAGGAGCCAAAAGTGGTTCCTCGACATTAACATCTATTTTCAGCGTACGCATGTCTACTCTAAAATTGCTTACAGAAGGTGTAATCAATTCTATATTTACACCACGTTGCAGCATTCCTGCTCTTAAATCACGCGCAGTACCAAAATGGCTCATCGCATCGGCACGATTTGGAGTTAATCCAATTTCAAAAACTTCATCATTTGTAATTTGAAAAACTTCGGCAGCTGGAGTTCCTGGAACTAATTTATCGTCTAGAACCATAATTCCGTCATGACCAGTACCAAGACCTAACTCATCTTCGGCGCAAATCATTCCGTGACTTTCCTGTCCGCGAATTTTACCTTTTTTAATAGTAAAATCACCGCCGTCTTTATCGTATAAAACAGTTCCAATAGTTGCGACAGGAACTTTTTGTCCTGCAGCGACATTTGCAGCACCGCAAACAATTTGTATAGGCGCTTCTAAACCAATATTTACAGTTGTAACTTTTAATCTGTCGGCATCAGGGTGTTTTTCGCAAGTCAGTACGTGTCCTACAACAACCCCTTCTAAACCGCCTTTAATAGATTGGTATTTTTCGACAACTTCAACCTCAAGACCTAAATCTGTCAGTAATTCTGAAGTTTCTGCAGATGTCCAATCTGTTTTAATGAATTGTTTTAACCAGTTGTAAGATATTTTCATGTTAGCTTTATTATTCTTGTATGAGGTTACAAATATAAGAATTGCGTATTGTAGTAAGAAACAATTTATTTGGTTTTTTCGAGTAAGACTTTTTTTAAACTAAATGACTAGAGGTCAATATAAAATCATATTTAGTATTAATTTTTTAATAAAAATTCATTAAAAATTAGATAAAAAAATGAATGTGTAATTTTTGTGCTATTAGATGAATGAATAATGCTATTCTGTTTCTAATTATGAAACTAAATTTGATACAAATCAAAAATTTACTAATTATGAGCACTACCACACAAAGACCTGAATTTAAGGCAAAATATGACAATTACATAAACGGAAAATTTACGGCTCCAATTTCAGGAGAGTATTTTGACGTAGTTTCTCCAATAGATGGAAAAGTGTTTACCAAAGCGGCTCACTCAGGCAAAGGAGATTTAGAAAAAGCAGTAGACGCAGCTCATGAAGCATTTAAAACTTGGGGAAAAACATCGGTAACAGAACGAAGCATTTTACTTAATAAAATTGCACAAAAAATTGAAGATAATCTAGAGTACATAGCCACTGTTGAAACTATTGATAACGGAAAACCTATTCGTGAAACTCTTGCTGCTGATATTCCGCTGGCAATAGATCATTTTAGATATTTTGCAGGTGTAATTCGTGCCGAAGAAAGCTCGATTTCCGAATTGGATTCGCAGACAGTTTCAATAGCTTTAAGCGAACCATTAGGAGTTGTTGCTCAGATTATTCCGTGGAATTTCCCAATTTTAATGGCCGTTTGGAAAATCGCTCCAGCCCTTGCAGCAGGAAATACCATAGTTCTAAAACCTGCAGAAAGTACACCTATATCTATTATGGTGTTAATGGAACTTATTGGAGATATTCTTCCTCCGGGAGTTTTAAACATTGTAAATGGTTTTGGCGCTGAACTTGGTCGCCCATTGGTTACCAATAAAAAAGTTTCGAAGGCCGCATTTACTGGATCTACAACAACAGGTCGTTTAGTAATGCAATATGCAACCGAAAATATTATTCCAGTTACTTTAGAATTGGGAGGGAAATCACCTAATATTTTCTTTCCATCTGTAGCAGATCACGATGATGATTTCTTCGATAAAGCCATTGAAGGTGCAGTTTTATTCGCTTTAAATCAAGGTGAAATTTGTACGTGTCCGTCAAGATTATTAGTTCATGAAGATATTTATGACAAGTTTATTGCCAAAGTAATTGAAAGAACTGAAGCTATTGTTGCTGGAAATCCATTAGACAAATCCACTATGATTGGAGCGCAGACCTCTTTAGTTCAGAAAGAAAAAATTATGTCCTATATAAAATTAGGTAAAGAAGAAGGGGCAGAATTATTAACAGGAGGTGATGCAAATCATTTAGGCGGAGATCTTGAAGGTGGTTATTACATAAAACCAACTTTATTTAAAGGCCATAACAAAATGAGAATTTTTCAGGAAGAGATTTTTGGACCAGTCTTAGCGGTAACAACTTTTAAAACTACCGAGGAAGCTATCGAAATTGCTAATGATACAATGTACGGATTAGGAGCAGGAGTATGGACACGTGATGCGCATGAAATCTACCAAGTTCCTAGAGCAATTCAATCTGGTCGTGTATGGATTAATCAATATCATTCTTATCCGGCAGGAGCACCGTTTGGAGGTTATAAACAATCTGGAATTGGTCGCGAAAATCATAAAATGATGTTGAGTCAATACCGTCAAACAAAAAACATGCTTATTTCTTATGATAAAAAGAAATTAGGTTTCTTCTAGAAAACATTATCCCTATTAATATAAACCTGAGCATAATAAGTTAATCTATTTATTTATTATGCTCATTAAATCAATCTTTGTTATGTTACCAAAAACAATGAAAGCAGCAGTTATTAGAGAATTTGGTTCTCTTTTAAAAATTGAAGAAGTTGAAGTAAAACGACCGGGAAGAAATGAAATTCTTGTAAAAGTGATTGCAAGTGGTGTTTGTCATACCGATTTGCACGCCGTTGAAGGCGATTGGCCGGTAAAACCAAAAATGCCGTTAATTCCCGGACACGAAGCTGTCGGTTATGTTGCAGCTGTGGGTCAAGATGTGAAAAATGTTAAGGAGGGTGATGCTGTAGGAGTGCCTTGGCTTTACAGCGCTTGCGGCGGCTGTGACCAATGTATTACTGGATGGGAAACATTATGCGACAGTCAGCAAAATGGAGGTTATAGTGTAGACGGCGGTTTTGCCGAATTTGTAATTGCTGATGCAAGATATGTTGGAATTCTACCTTCAAATGTAAATTTTATGGAAATGGCTCCAATACTTTGTGCCGGAGTTACTGTTTATAAAGGTCTAAAAGAAACAGAAGTGAAACCTGGAGAATGGGTAGCAATTTCTGGAATTGGCGGACTAGGCCACGTTGCAGTACAATATGCAAAGGCAATGGGAATGCATGTTGCTGCAATTGATGTTGCCGATGATAAACTTAACCTGGCAAAAAAACTAGGTGCGGACTTAGTAGTTAATGCAAAAAATCAAAATCCTGGAGAATATTTGAAAAAGGAAGTCGGTGGGATGCATGGGGCATTGGTAACTGCAGTTTCTCCTATAGCTTTCAAGCAAGGTCTTGAAACCTTAAGAAGAAAAGGTACAATGGCACTCAACGGACTTCCACCAGGTAATTTTGATTTATCTATTTTTGATACGGTTTTAAACCGAATTACAATTCGAGGCTCCATCGTTGGTACTCGTAAGGATATGAAAGAAGCAATAGAATTTGCCACCGAAGGAAAGGTAAAAGCTACTGTAACTGCCGAAAAACTGGAAAACATTAATACCGTTTTTGATAAAATGAAAAAAGGTCAGATTGAAGGACGAGTCGTTCTTGATATCGCAAATATTTAATTGGTAATGCAAAAAGCAGTAAATTTATAACAATAAGTTTACTGCTTTTTTAAATTGTAAAAGTCATGGTTAAAAGAATTGAAGCCACACAAGAAGCTGTCGAATTAATTAAAATTCTAAAGGAAAAACATGGCGATTTAATGTTTTACCAAGCCGGAGGATGTTGTGAAGGCACGCAGCCGCAGTGTTTTGAAAAAGGCGGTTACTATCAGCGAATAGGTGATGTTTGTATCGGGACTATTGAAGATACTGAATTTTGGGTTGATAATGATTTGTATGAATATTGGAAGCATTCGCATTTTACACTTAAAGTTATTGATGCTTTTGGTGTTGGTGGTTTCTCTTTGGAAACACCTCTGAAAAAAACATTCCAAATTGAATATAGAATCTTTACTGAAGAAGAGGAAAAAGATTTAGAACCTGTAAAAATTTTTGAATAAGTTTTTAAAAAAGGGACAAAGGTTCAGAGAGGCAAAGAGACAAAAGTTTTGTAGGGTTTTGTCATTTCGACTGAAAGGAGACCCGAGCGATAGCGAACAGGCGAAGCAAATCACACTAGAAACTCCGTTAAGTATGTCGCTAATCTTTATGGATAATCTTTGTCGAGCTTCTAGTGTGATTTCTCGTTCCTCGAAATGACAAGATTGTCTAAAAAAAAACTCAGAATCTTAGCACCTTAGAATCTTAGTACCTTAGCCCCTTTAATTAACATAAAGTAACTGATACTGTTTCGGTGTAATTCCTTCGTGTTTTTTAAACAATCGGATGAAGTAATTGGCATCTTCAAAACCAGATAAATAACAAACTTCGTTTATTTGGATGCTTGGATTTTTGAGCAGCTTTTTAGCATGTTTAATTTTTTCATTCAAAACATATTCTATTGGGCTCATGCCTAATTCTCTTTTGAAAAAACGATAAAAGGAAGCGGTGCTCATGCAGGCTTTTTCGCTTAGGCTTTTAAGATTTATGTTTTCCTTCAAGTTTAGTTTGATAAATTCGGTAACTTCAAAAATTGGATTGTTGGATTGTAGAACAGCTCCATCATCAAGAGATTTTGCGGTTTGAGTTTGAATAATTCTGATTAATAATTCCTGTAATGTCAAATCGGCTATAACATCTTTTGTTATTGATGTACTTGTGCATTCTTTTATTAATTTGCTGATTGTTGAAGCAAGATCAACATTATTGTAAAAAAAGTAATTTTGATAATTTAACTGCCAATAATTGTCGCTTCCTTTCTTTGGATAACGCTCATTTAAGAAATCAAGAGTCTCGCTAATTTTTGTTGTGTCGATAGCTAAAGCAAGACATTGCGTTGGATTTTCTTTTGAAGCTTCTGGAAAATCAATTTTCATTTCAATATTCGAAGGAATAACAACTGTTTCACCAGGCAGATAATCAAATCCAGGTTCGTCAAACAAATGCATTACTTTTTTACCACGAAGCATACTCGTAACTACAAAATCGTTAAACTTTAAAGGTACTAGTTTTGAAGATTCGTAAGTTTCAAAAATATTCAGTTCGCAATGGTTTAGAGTGTAAACACTCCTGTTTTCAACAAGTGTTTTTAATGATTTTTCATTAGATAAATCTGGCGGAGTAATTAAAACACGTTGATTTTGCATTGTATTAAATTTTCGAGTGGAACTCTAAATTTAATAAAAATAAGTTTAGCAATTTAAGATTTAACGTTTAATTAAATCAGCTCTTCAACATGTTTCTTAATATTTTCGGCCATTTTTCTTGTCGGAAGGTCATTTTCGTCATCACCAAAAGGGTCTTCAATTTCTTCTGCGATAAGTTCTAAACTCGCTAAAACATAAAAAATAAAAACAACTACAGGAATTACATAATAGCCTAATGTAAATACATAACTAAAAGGGAGTGTGAGAACAAAAATAAATATAAATTTCTTGATAAAAGCGCTGTAAGAGTAGGGAATAGGAGTGTTTTTAATTCTCTCACAGGCTCCACAAATATCTGTAAATGCTGTTACTTCATTGTTTAAGGTAATGAGCTGTTCGCCTGAAATTTTATTAGTTGCATAAAGATCGTGTATTTTTTTGAACATTATTTTTGCAACCTGATTTGGTCTGTGCTTGTGATGATCCAGTTCTAAATCTACATTATCAAACAATTGCATTCCGGTTTCTTCATCCTTCAAATGTTTATTTAAGATAGAAGCATATCCTGGAATCATCTTTCTAAAAAATGCTTTATCCTTTTCGTCCTCTAAAATAACCGAAAGTTTCATGGCAAAGTTACGACTGTTATTTACCAGACTTCCCCACATCCTGCGTCCTTCCCACCAGCGATCATAGGCTGTATTGGTACGATATGCAAGTAATAATGAAATTACAAAACCCAACATGCTGTGCATTGTTGAGATGTTTTTAACCTTACTGTCTTCTGGTAAATCCCAATATTCAAGTTCAAGATAAGCAATTCCGTAGCAATATATTGCCATAAAAAACATTACGGGAATTAATTTACGGAAAGTATCGGCTTTGCTAAAATGAAAAATAAAACTAAACCAGTCTTTTGGATTATACGAAGTCATTACTTTTTTTTTGCAGTAAATTTACTTTAAAAATTAATATTTCCTGCCAATTCTTTTAAAGCAATTTCAGATAATTTCGCCTCATATTGTGCATTACTGTAACGTACTTTTGCATTTACATAATTAAGCTGAGCCGTTCTAAAATCAAGAGTTGTAATAGTTCCGATTCTAAATTTATCTAAGGTAATGTCTAAATTTTGCTTAGCAATTGCTTCGTTATCTTCTTCTAAATCGATCAATTCCAGATTGGTTAAATAAGTCTGAAAAGCAGTACTTAACTGCGTATTCAAAATCATATTTTGCTGTTCGATAGCAATTTGAGAATTTTCAATTTGAAGTTTGGCAACCTTTTCATTTCGATGCTGATTAAAACCGTCGAAAATATTTAAAGTGGCATTAAAGCCATAATTTAAACCTCGTGATGATGCTTGACTCGTAAAACCTAAACTCGACTGACTTTCGTTAAAATTATAACCAGATGTTAAGTTTACCACAGGATATCGATCTGCTTTTACTTGTTTTAGTTGCAGTTCGGCTATACGTTTATTGATAATTTGAGCTTCTAAAGCTGGATTTTGTTTTTGTGCTAAATCCATAAGATCAGCCAAAATCAATTTATTATCAACCGTAACTAAATCTGTAACGGTAAAATTTATTTTAGGATCTCTGGCTAAATATTGATTCAATAAAATTTTAGCATTTGCATACGATTCTTTTTGTCTCAATAATGCAACTTGATCTGAATTTAAATCAACTTGTGCATTTAAAACCTCCAATTTTGAAGCTTTTCCGATACTGAAACGGTTTTGAGCTAAAGTTAATCTTTGTTTCGAAATTACGATTGTCGTATCTAAAGCGGCTAACTGGTGCTGCTGTTGTACTAAATCATAATAAGCAGAGTTTACCTGACCAATTTTGATCAAAATAGTTCTCTTTAATTCTGCGTCTCCTAATTTTTGAAGTTCTCTTAACTGATCTAGTTTAGCAAACATTTTCAATCCGTCAAAAACAGTCCAGCCTAAACTTACGCCGTAATTTAAGCTATTATTTTTAGCGTTATCCAACGAAGTTGTTGTTCCGTCTTGACGCGTCTGCGAAGAATTTGTGACGCTGTTATTGTCTGTAATCGAAGCGCCTGCATTAGGAAGCATTCCTGCATTTCCTAAAGTCACATTTGTTTCGCTTATTATTGAGTTATTCTTAGCTATTTTAATCTCAAAATTGTTTTCTAAAGCAATTTTCATAGCATCTTCAATAGTCAAAACTTCTTGCGCATTCGTTTTTGTAATGCTTAAAAAGAGTAATAACAAACTGCTAATTAAAATTTTAATATTCATATTATTTTTCTTTTGCCTTAAATTCCTGAATTAATCAAATGCAATTCAGAAATTCAAGGCTAATAAATTATTTACTTACTTCTTTTTCGTATTCTTCGATATGATCAAATTCCGGATAATGTTTACGCGCTTTAGACCACATCATGTAGATCGCAGGAATAACAAAAAGTGTTAATGCTAATGAAAATATAGTTCCGCCAACAATTACAACTCCCATACCAATTCTACTGGTTGACGCAGCTCCAAGCGACATCGCAATTGGTAAGGCTCCTAAAGCAATGGCTAAACTGGTCATTAAAATTGGACGTAAACGTGCTTCTGAAGCTTCAAGAATTGCTTCTAGTTTTGGTTTTCCTTGTTCTCGTAATTGATTAGCAAATTCTACAATCAAAATACCATTTTTAGTCACCAGACCAATAAGCATTACGGTTCCAATCTGACTGAAAATATTCCAAGTTTGATTGAATAACCATAATGAAAATAAAGCCCCAGCAACCGCCATTGGCACCGTCAAGATAATAATAAAAGGATCTATAAAACTTTCGAACTGAGCCGCAAGAATTAAAAATATTAATAATAAAGCCAATCCAAAAGCAAAAGATGTATTCGAGCTGCTTTCCACAAAATCTCTCGATTCTCCGCTCAAATCTGTTGTAAAACTATCATTTAAAACTTTAGCTTTAATTCTATCCATTTCAGCAATTCCGTCGCTGATACTTTTTCCTGGAGCTAAACCTGCCGAAACAGTTGCCGACATATAACGATTGTTGTGGTATAACTGCGGAGGATTACTTTGTTCTTCAACATTTACAACGTTATCCATCTGAATTAATTCTCCCTTTTTGTTTTTTACAAACATCGAAGTTAAATCCAATGGTTTCGATCTGTCTTTTTGATCAAATTGACCAATAACCTGATACTGTTTTCCGTTTTTGATAAAATAACCAAAACGCTGTCCGCTTAAAGAAAGTTGTAAAGTTTGTGCAATATCAATAATTGAAATTCCTAAACTTTCGGCTTTTTCACGATTAATACTAACGTTTATTTCAGGTTTGTTGAATTTTAAATTAACATCACTGATAGAGAAAACATCACTTTTACCAACTTCATCCATAAAAACAGGTATTTTTTCTCTTAATTTTTCAAAATTAGGAGCCTGAATAATATATTGAATCGGTAATCCGCCGCGTCTGTTTACAGCAATTGTAGGTTGTTGAATAACAGATGTTTTTGCATCAGGATATTGCTTTGTCCATTTTGTTAATTGGTCGGCAATTTCTTTTTGCGATCTCTTTCTTTCATGAGGTTCTTTTAAAGAAAGTCTTATAAAACCAGTATTTGTAGCTGATGCTCCAAAACCTGGTGCGGTAATCACCAAACTTACTTTTTTCTCAGGAATTGAATCGTCAACCAATCTTGAAATTTCCTGCATAAAACGATCTGTATATTCGTATGATGATCCTTCTGGAGTTGTCATACGCATGGTTACAGAGCTTCGGTCATCATAAGGAGCTGTTTCTTTTGGTAAAATGGTAAAAAACAAATAAATCAATCCAAAACAAGCAATTAAAATTGGAAAACTAATCCATTTTCTTTCCATGAATTTTGAAAGAGCTTCGGCATAACTGCTGTTCATCTTTTCAAAAAAAGGCTCAGTTCTTACGTAGAATTTAGATTTTTTCTGTTCTCCGCCTTTCATTAAATAGGCATTTAACATTGGTGTTAAAGTAAGAGAAACAAATGCCGAGATTAATACAGCAGCACCAATTACCACCCCAAATTCCCTAAAGAGTCGGCCTACGAAACCTTCTAAGAAAATTACGGGCAGGAATACAGCCGCCAATGTTACCGAAATCGAAATTACAGCATAAAAAATCTCGTTTGATCCTTTAATAGCAGCTTCAATAGGCGACATTCCTTCTTCGACTTTCTTAAATATATTTTCGGTTACAACAATTCCGTCATCCACAACCAAACCTGTAGCTAAAACAATCGCTAATAAAGTCAATACATTAATAGAAAAACCAAAAAGCCACATTATAAAGAACGTTGCAATTAATGAAACGGGAATATCTATTAAAGGTCTAAAAGCAATTGCCCAGTCTCTAAAAAACAGATAAATAATAATGATTACTAAGATTACAGATATTCCCAGTGTTTCGGCAACTTCGAGTACCGATTTTTTTACGAAAATGGTATTATCAAGTGCAATATTTAGTTTAATATCTTTTGGAAGATCCTTTTTTAAAGCTTCGTATTTTTTATAAAATTCAGCCGAAATATCTAGATAATTTGCACCTGGCATTGGTACAATTGCCAGTCCAATCATTGGTAATCCAGATTGGCTTAATTTGGTTTCGATATTTTCTGGACCCAATTCCGCACCGCCAACATCACTTAAGCGCACAATTTTGTCTCCATCTGTACGAATAATGATATTATTGAATTCTTCTGGTTTCGAAAGATTTCCAACTGTTTTTACTGTTAATTCGGTGTTGTTTCCTGTAAGTTTACCAGAAGGCAATTCGACATTTTGAGCGTTAAGCGCATTACGAACATCTGAAACAGTACAGCCGTAAGCCGTTAATTTTACTGGATCAATCCATAAACGCATGGCGTAGCGCTTTTGTCCCCAAATTTGAACACCACTGACTCCCGGAATTGTTTCTAAACGCTGCGAAATTACATTCTCGGCATAATCACTTAATTCTAATGAATTTCGACTGTCACTTTGTACCGTCATCGAAATAATAGCATCACTATCAGCATCAGCTTTTGATACAACAGGCGGTGCATCGATATCTTGCGGTAAACTTCTTATGGCTTGAGAAACTTTATCACGCACATCATTTGCAGCTTCTTCTAGATCTTTATCTAAATTAAACTCGATGGTAATGTTACTGCTTCCTTGATTACTTGATGAAGTTATATTTCGGATTCCGTCAATCGCATTTACTGCCTTTTCAAGAGGCTCTGTAATTTGTGACTCAATAATGTCAGCGTTAGCTCCTGTATAATTGGTTCTAATGGAAACCTGTGCGGGATCTATCGAAGGAAATTCGCGGACACCCAAAAAAGTATAACCAATGAAACCGAATAATATAATTAATAGATTCAGTACAATGGTTAAAACGGGTCTTTTTATACTTGTAGTTGATAAACTCATTTGCAATTTTAGATTTTAGATTATTGATTTTAGATTTTGGATTTATTACTAAATCTTACTGCATCTTTAAATCTATATTTAAGCCTTAATAATTTTAGACTTTAAAACTTTCGACTTTGGACTATTTTACTTTAACTATTATTGGTGCTTCATTTTTTAATGACATAACACCGCTTGTAATTAAAGTATCTCCTGCTTTTAATCCTGATAAAATCAAAATCGAAGAATCTGTTCTTGTTGTTGCATCAACCATAACTTCTTTTGCCTTGCCCATATTGGCTACATACACTTTTTTACCACTTTGTACAGGAACTATAGCTTCTGATGGAACTACGATTGCATCTTTAATAATGTTTAACGGCAGTTTTATATCGGCAAAAGTTCCAGGGAAAAGTTTTCCATCTGTATTATCAGCAATGGCACGAATTTGAAGTGTACGAGTAGCAACGGCAACTTCTGGCTCAATAGCATAAATTTTTCCGTTATATGTTTTATCTGAGCCAGAAACGGTAAAATCGATTATAGAACCTGTTTTTACTTGTGAAGCATATTTTTCTGGAATCGAAAATGTAATTTTTAGCTTTCCTGTATTTACCAATTTAGCTACCACAACTGTTGGAGTAATATAGGTACCTGGAGAAATCGAACGTAAACCAATTTTTCCTGAAAAAGGCGCTTTTACAGATGTTTTAGCAATTTGCGCTCTGATTAACTGACTTTGAGCTTGCGCCGAAGCATGATCTGCTCTGGCAACATCTGCTTCTTCTTGACTGATTGCTTCTTTTTGCAATAATAATTTTGCTCTTCTTTCATTCTCAGCGGCTAAGCCTTCTCTTGTAACTGCTTGTCTTAACTGTGCTTTTAATTCAAGATCATTTACTTTTAAAAGAACTTGTCCTTTATTTACATAGCTGCCTTCATTAAAAAAAATTCCCTCTACAATTCCTGATACTTCGCTGTGAATCTCAATTTGCTCGTTTGCTTCAATAGAACCAGATAAAGACAAATTATTGTCAAACGTTGAAGTTTTAACTACTATTCCTGTAACTGTGGTTGGTTTGTCTTTATCGCCAAACTTCTTTGAGTCTTCATTTTTACCTTTGTTAGATACTATCCTATAAGTGATAAATCCTCCAAAAATAATGATAATCAAGGCGTAGATTAGGTGTTTAATTTTCATAAAATTTAGGTGAATGTGATTTTTTTTGGTGTATGTTTTTTGCAACTCACAAATTTAACTTTTTGTACTGAAATCAATTGACGTTAGGTTTTATTTAACACTTGTAATACAATAAACTTCAAAGCACTGTTTTTCTTGGCTGTAACTGCAAAACTTTGCAGCTTAGATATTGATTTTTGCAAAAGGTTTAATGATGTTTATATATTTTGTTGGGTAATTTTTAACACTAGAGTACGATTTGTACCTAAGAGCCTGTTAGTTAGAATATTATTTGCTTTCTGTTTTTTAGAAATTATTTGATTTTAAAGTTCAAAAGAGGTATTGAAAAACTATTATTTAAGGAATTGAAAAAAAAATACGCAGTTTGTCGAATTTATATTGCATTTCATCGATTTTATTTGTAACATTGATACGTTAGACAAAATAATTAATACAGTAGTATAATCAGTACCTTTTTGTATAATTAAATGTTAAAATATAGATTTAGTAGTGTTTTTTTGAGCATTAAAGAGAAATTTAGTGTTAATTGTTTTAACAAGTGTTTATGTTTTTTGTTCCAAATTATAAAATAATAATAGATGAAGAAAAAAATACTCCTAGCATTATGGTTTTCATTTTTACTTGCTGCAATTGGTTTTCTTTTTTGGCAGAATGAGTTTAAGTATAGTCTGCCAACACCAATTCCAAAAAATTATCACAGCATTGCAATGGGAGCCAAAATTGATTTGTCTCAATGCTGTCCTTTTGATAGTAAGCCTGTTTTTTTTCATTTCTTTAATCCAGATTGTCCCTGCTCACGATTCAATGTGCCGCATGTGGCTGGTTTGATAAAAAAGTACGGTGACAGAGTTAACTTTAAAATTGTTGTTTTAAACAAGCAAAAAACGTTTACAATCGAAGAAATACAGAAAAAGTTTGATGCACAAATTCCTGTTTATTTTGATCAAAATATTGCTAAAAAATGCGGTGTTATTTCGACTCCGCAAGCGGTTTTGTTAGACTCATCGCATAATCTATATTTTCGCGGCAATTATAACAAAACAAGATATTGTACAGATGCAGACAGTAATTATGCTCAAATGGCTATTGATTCCTTGTTAAAGCAGACTAATTCGCCCTCTTTTAATGCTTTAGCTCTTAGAGCTTACGGATGTTCGTTACCAAATTGCACTAAATAAATCTATCCCTAACTAAAATTTTTAACCTATGAAAAGAAAAGCCAGTTTGAATGAGCAAGATTACTTGCACAGTTTTATGTCTACAATGACACAAAAGTCTGATACTATTATTAATTATGTTCTTGCAGTTTATTTCCTTCTCGGAATCGCATTGTCATTCAAGTACGATACCTTTGAAATTGGAGTAGGAGTAGGAACTTTGAATCTTCTGATGTATTATTCGGCTAAATTTTTTATTAAAAATTCAAAATTCTATCAGTATGTTTTGTCTGTTGTTCTGGCTATATTCATGGCTCAGTACATTTATCAAATGCATGGTATGTTCGAAATGCATTTTACCGTTTTTATTGCCAGCACGATTTTAATTATTTATCAAAACTGGAGACTTCAAATTCCGCTTACTCTTTTAGTAGTACTTCATCACGCTGGTTTAGCATATTTGCAAAACTATATTTATAATGATGCAAATGGGCTTCAGGTTTATTTTTCGCAGGTAAATTTTGATCTTGAAACTTTAATTATTCATACTGTTTTAGCTGCAGTTGTATTTTTTATGAATGGTTATTGGGCTTATTATTTTAAGGAACACAGCGAAAATCATATTTCTAAAATTTCTGACGAATATGAGCTGGAAAATATGAAGCTTGCATCGGCTAAATACAGTTCATTAACAGCAACTAAAGAATACAATGATTTTATTCATAGAACAACTTTAGATTTAAAACTCCCTGTAACTTCAGTACTAAAATTAATTGATGTTTCAAAAGGACATACAGATAATGATCAAATTTTAACTTATCTGGATATGATGAGAGAAAGTGCTAAAAAAATTGATGATCTCGTAAACGATATTCATGTAAAATCAACTAATACAAGAAAGTAAAAAGTACAAAATAATTTCCAAAAATGAAAAGACTCTCAAAAGGTATTTCAAAAACAGGTTTTTAGAGAGTTTCTTTTACAAGCAAAAAAAACTCATGCCAATTAATTTTTAATATAAAATTTTATGGAGACCAGAACTACACGCCCGACTCCTTCAGACAGAGAAGTCGATTGGAATAAAAGCAAGGTATTGCTTAGCAAAACAGATAAAAACGGAACTATTTTGTATGCCAATGAAGATTTTATCGATGTTTCTGGCTATGATGAGTTTGAATTAATAGGGCAGCCTCACAATATTGTGAGGCATCCTGATATGCCTAAGGTGATTTTTAAATTTTTATGGGACAGTATTAAGTCCAGCCAAAATATTCATGTTGTTTTAAAAAACATGGCAAAAACAGGTCGCTATTATTGGGTTGTCACCGAATTTAAAATCATTGCAGATACTGACGGCGAGATTGTTGGTTTTTTCGGAACAAGAAAATCAGTTCCTGAAAATATCATCGTAAAATTTATAGAGCCATTGTACAAAAAACTTTTACAGATAGAAGAAGCAAGCGGATTAACAGCTTCTGAAGAATATTTGGTTGGTTTTCTAGAAGAGCGTAAAAAAACGTATATGGAATATATCGATCATTTAATTGCTACAGGAAAAGATGATAAAAACAAAGTTAGTAAAGGTTTGTTCAGTGGTCTTTTTGAAAAGAAAACGCCGCCAAAGAAATAATAAAGCTGGTTGTAGAATTATTTATAACACATAGAAGTATAGGTTTTGTTGCTGTTGAAAAGCGTTTCACTTGCATTAATAAACATGACTATATTTCTATGTGTTTGATGTTTTTTTTTTTACATTTAGCCATATTAGGTTGAAGGATTTATTGCATCAGATATGATGTAATCGAACCTGTTTTTAATTCAAGAAATCTTTGAACCTTTGTATCTCTGCATCTTTGAATCTAAAAAAAAAACTAACTAATATAATTCCAGATACTTTTCTTTTTAGTAAGCTCAATAAAAACAGCTTTTAGAATTGCGTGTTCTGGTTTGTTTAAAGGACCGTCTTCTTTTAGGATCTTCATTGCATAGTTTCTAGCAAGGCCTAAAATATCTCTATCTCGAACAATATCTGCAATTTGCAGATTCAAAACACCACTTTGCTGCGTTCCCATTAAATCACCCGGACCGCGAAGTTTTAAGTCAACTTCGGCAATTTCAAAACCATCATTTGTCTGAACCATTGTTTCCATACGGGTTTTACTGTCAGAACTTAACTTATGTCCCGTCATCAAAATGCAATAACTCTGTTCGGCACCACGACCAACACGGCCGCGTAATTGATGTAATTGAGATAAACCAAAACGTTCGGCACTTTCGATAATCATAACACTCGCATTTGGCACATTTACACCAACTTCAATTACTGTTGTAGCTACCATAATATTCGTTTTTCCTTCAGAGAAACGTTTCATTTCGGCATCTTTATCGGCTGGTTTCATTTTTCCGTGCAAAATCGAAATCGAATATTGAGGCAAAGGAAAATCGCGAGAAATACTCTCATAACCGTCCATTAAATCCTTGTAATCCATTTTTTCCGATTCCTGAATTAGCGGATATACAATATAAATTTGTCTTCCAAGTGCAATTTCATCACGTAGAAACTTCCAAACTTTTAATCGGTTACTATCAAAACGGTGAACCGTTTGTATTGGTTTTCGTCCCGGCGGAAGTTCATCAATTACAGAAATATCAAGATCTCCGTACAAGCTCATTGCTAAAGTTCTCGGAATTGGTGTTGCCGTCATAACCAAAACGTGCGGAGGAATTTCGTTTTTCTTCCACAATTTCGAGCGCTGCTCAACACCAAAACGATGTTGTTCGTCAATAACAGCAAGTCCAAGATTTTGAAACTTCACTTTATCTTCCAATAAAGCATGCGTACCAATCAAAATCTGTAAAGTACCATTTTCAAGCTCCTCGTGAATAATTTTTCGAGCTGCAGTTTTTGTTGAACCTGTTAATATTTTTATATTAATATTCAAAGTATTAGCAAATTCTGATAAACCAATAAAATGTTGATTGGCAAGAATCTCCGTCGGTGCCATTAAGCAGGCCTGAAAACCATTATCCATTGCTAAAAGCATACTCATAAAAGCCACAATTGTTTTTCCAGAACCAACATCTCCCTGTAATAATCGGTTCATTTGGGCATTGCTTCCCATATCTGAACGAATTTCTTTAACTACTCTTTTTTGAGCATTAGTAAGTTCAAAAGGAAGGTGATTTTGGTAAAATTCAGTAAAAAAATCGCCCACTTTGGTAAAAGGATGCCCTTTTATTTTGTGCTTTCTAATTAGATTTTTAGTAATTAACTGTAACTGAATAAAAAACAATTCTTCAAACTTCATTCTAAATTGAGCTTTCGCCAAAGCATCGGTGCTTTTTGGGAAATGTATATTAAATAAAGCAGCTCTTTTTGAGATTAACTTTAATTCTTCGATTAAGTATAATGGAAAAGTTTCGGTAAACAAAGCTTGAGTTTCGATAAACAATTGTTCCATTAATTTGTTAATCGTTCTATTTGAAATGCCTCTGTTTGTTAATGTTTCCGTAGATGGATAAACTGGCTGCATGGCAGAACGCAGACTTTTTTCATGTTCTTTCAGCAACTCAATTTCGGGATGCGCCATGCTGAATTGGCTTCCATACAAAGAACATTTTCCAAAAATTACACAAGGTTCATTCAATTTTAAACTCTCGCGAATCCATTTATGTCCTTGAAACCAATTAAGGTCTAATTGTCCTGTATCATCTACAAATGTGGCGACTAAACGTTTTTTATTCTTAGCAAATTCAACTGTTTTTATATTGATGATTTTGCCAATGATCTGAACTTCAGAACCTGTATTTTGAAGTTCGTTTATTTTGTAATAACGAGTTCTGTCAATATATCTATTTGGAAAAAAGTTTACCAAATCTCCATACTTATGAATTCCTAATTCCTTACGAAGCAGCTGACCACGACTTGGGCCGACACCTTTTAAGTATTCGATAGGAGTTTCAAGCAGATTATTAGACATTTTTTTTAGACTTCTTAGATTTTTAGACTGGCTTAGATTTTAGAAAATAGAACAAAGAATAAAGAGAAAAATCTATTCTCTTGATTCTATATTTTTCTATCATTCTTTTGGAAAAGCGAAGATAGATTTTAATTAGGAAATTTGGAAATGAATTAACTTCTTAGGATTTTGAATATTAAGTTATTGTTAAGCTGTAAAAATAAACGCAACCATTTTAAGGGTGATTAATCTTAATAATAATTAACCTTTAAAACTTAAAAAAAATGAAAAAACTTGGACTTTTAATAGTTTTGTTTATTTCTCTTGTTTCTTGTTCTAATGATGATAATAACAATAAACCAACTGAAGATTATCATGGGAAATGGAAATTATCGAGCATGAATAGAAATAAAAATCCAGCAGCAAATTCTATTGGTGTTATGGAATGGGAAGAAAGCTATGTTTTTAGCTCTGACGGGAAGTTTACTAAAACAAGAATTAGAGACAACAAAACTTCTAGTATATCAGGAACTTTTTCTGTTGTAGAAACTTTAGAGCAAACTCAATTTAAATTAATTTATAGCACTCAAAATGATATAATAGGAACTTGTACTGAGGATTTAATAGAGAATCTATATATAATTTATGCTACTGGAAAATTGTACAGTACTTGGGCAGCATGTGATGGACCTTTACTTGTATATGATAAATTAAAGTAATATTTTAAACAATGCTTACTAATTCAAATTGTTTGGCTCCGTCGGTTATCTGGCGGAGTTTTTACTTTAGTAAAGAAGCTTTTTTTAAATAAAGTTCTATCGGAAGGAATAGTCATATAAAACTAAAATGAATTTTTATCTTTGAATAAAATTTTAAAAATGACAACACACTTAGCTCTTTTACGAGGAATTAATGTTTCTGGCCATAACATGATGAAAATGGACGCTTTGAAAATGATGTTAGAAAATATTGGTTTTCAGAATATTCGAACTTATCTGCAATCGGGAAATGTTTTTGTAGACAGCGAAGAAGATGCTTCGAAAGTTGGTTTTATGATCAAACAAGAAATATTTAAAGTTTTTGGACATGAAGTTCCAACGATTGTAATAACAAAGGAAGATTTAGAATTATGCTTTAAGAATAGTCCTTTTTTAAAAGAAAAAGATATTGACACTAAAAAACTTTATGTAGCTTTTGTTTCAACGCAATTGAAAAAGGAAAATATAAACGATTTAAAAATCAGCCAGTTTAAGCCTGATGAAGCAAGTATTGACGGAAATAGAATTTTTATTAAATACGCTGTTGGTGCTGGAAAAACCCGTTTTGACCAAAAATATATAGAGAAAAAACTTAATGTAACAGCAACAATTAGAAACTGGAATACAGTTACTAATTTATTGGCAATGTATTCTGAAGAGTAAAAGAATTTAATGATGTCACACTGAGCGAAGTCGAAGTGTAGCCACGAATTTCACGAATTAACACAAATCAATTGGTGAAAATTCGTGAAATTCGCGGCAAAAAAATATTAAGTGGCTTCGACTTCGCTCAGCCTGACAGACTATTTAGGAATCAAATCGCAATACCAAAATCCAAAATCGAAAGCATCAGAAGCACTGGTATCGCAGGCAGTATCTGATGAATCTTCTTTTTCAGGTTTTTCATATTTGCGATAAACAATTTCTTCTATTTCAAAATCTATCGGCTTCGAAAAAATTGGACCATCAAAGGCAAAAGTGTGAAACTCTCCATTTTCTCCGCAAACGTCAACATTCTCGGGTAAATCGTTGATAAAATCCTGATCTATAATTCGGCCGACAAAACTTTTATCTAAGTAACGCTCGTTTACACAAACGACAATAGTTTTAAATCCCAAAGAAATAAATTCTTGAATTAAATCTTTTGTTGGTATTTTCCAAAGTGGAAAAACACCTTGGAAATCCATTTTTGCCAATTGATCTTCACGATACTTTCGTAAATCTTCCAAAAAAATATCTCCAAAAACAGAATGTGTAATACCGCTATCTTTTAGTTCTGTCAAAGTTTTAGTCATTACATTTTCATAGACTTCCATAGTAGGCATTTCTGGAATTTGCATGACTTTTAGAGGAAGCCCAATGCTTTTGGCTTGTGCATTCAGCAGTTCAACACGAACGCCGTGCATTGAAATTCGTTGGTATTGTTGATTTACGCTCGTTAGTAAGCAGTCAATTTTGTACTCAGAATCTTGAAGGATTTTGTATAATGCAAGAGCCGAATCTTTTCCGCTGCTCCAATTAAATAAGGCTTTTTTTGGTGTAAACACGTTTTGGAATTTTTGTGCAGTAAACTTACAAATTTGATTCGATTTGTTGATGAAACCTTTGTAACTTTGGAATTTTCGCCTTCAAATTTATTTCAATGAAATATATATTCTTATTATTTACCACTTTTCTTTTTGCGCAGCAAACTAAATTTGTCGATTTTAAATCGGTTAATGCACAATTGACTATTGATAATGCTCAAAAAACAATTGCAGGAAAAGTTGATTACGATTTTAGCGTTTTGCAGTCTGTTGATACGATAAAAATTGATGCTAAAAATATGGAATTCTCTAATATCCAAATAAATGGAGAGAATGCTGTTTTTGTAAATACGGGTAAAGAATTACAAATTGTTAGTCATTTTGAAAAAGGAAATAAGAAACTGACATTCAATTATACTGTAAAACCAAAACAAGCATTGTACTTTGTTGAAATTGAAAATGATGACGTTCAAATCTGGACGCAAGGGCAGGGAAGATACACCAGTAATTGGTTTCCGAGTTTTGATGATGTCAATGAGAAATTGATTTTTAATTTAGGCATTACTTACAATAATCAGTATCAGGTAATTTCAAACGGTGTTTTAAAAGAAAAAATAAGCAGCGGAGATTTGTTTCACTGGCAATACGCAATGGAGAAACCAATGAGTTCTTATTTATTGATGCTTGCAATTGGTAAATATGATAAAACGGAAATGCTCTCAAAGTCTAGAATTCCGTTAGAATATTATCTAGAACCAAAAGATAAAAAGCGTTTTGAGCCAACGTATCGTTATTCTAAACGTATTTTTGATTTTTTAGAGAAAGAAATCGGAGTAAAGTATCCTTGGAAAATTTATAGACAAATTCCTGTTCGTGATTTTTTATATGCAGGAATGGAAAACACAACTTCGACACTTTTGGCAACTCGCTATGTAGTAGATTCTATTGGTTTTGAAGATCGAAATTATACCAATGTTGATGCCCATGAGTTGGCGCATCATTGGTTTGGAGATCTAATTACAGCCGAAAGCAGTAAACATCATTGGCTTCAAGAAGGTTTTGCGACTTATTTTGCTGCTTTGGCAGAAAGAGAAATTTATGGAGACGATTTCTTCTATTCTAAATTATACAATACGGCGCAGCAAATAAAATTTGCCTCACGAACAGATTCTATTCCGGTTTTAAATGCAAAAGCTAGTTCACTTACTTTTTATGAAAAAGGAGCTTGGGCATTATTTGTACTGCATGAATCAATTGGAGAGAAGGCTTTTAAAAAAGCAATAAAAAGCTATTTGAAAAAGTTTGCTTATCAAACCGTAACAACTCAAGATTTCTTTGACGAAATAAAAAAAGTATCTGATTTTGATCTTGATAAATTTCAAAGAACCTGGTTAGAATCAACTGTTTTTGATACGCCGACAGCAAATGTTTTACTCAGTAAAAATAAAGCGATTCAAACTCGCTTAGAAATTGATAAACTTAAAAAAACGCCATTCTCTGAGAAAGAAGATTTTTTAAGGAAAACTTTAGAATCTAATGTTTACGAATCTGTAAAAGAAGCAATTGTAGATCAATTAGAAAACGAAAAATATGAAGTAAAGAAAACACTTTTACAAACGGCATTAAAAACAAATAATACTCAAGTCAGACAAGCCGTTGCAAGTTCATTGGCTAAGATTCCAGAAGATTTTAGAGTTGAATATGAAACTCTACTTGATGACAAATCCTATCAAACACAAGAAGCAGCTCTGTTTTATTTGTGGAAAAACTTTCCAAATCATAGACAAGATTATTTAAATAAATCTAAAAACTGGATTGGGTTTAACGACTTTAATCTTCGAACATTATGGCTTTCGCTGGCTTTGTCAACACCAGATTACAGCACAAATTCAGAAGAATTAATAAATGAACTAATTGCTTTTTCATCAACTAAATACGAAGCTCCAACACGTCAGAATGCGCTTGAAAAACTGATTGCATTTAAAATTATTAACGATCAGGTTTTAACTAATTTAGTAAATGCAACAACGCATCATATGTGGCAGTTTTCAAAATTTGGAAGAGATTCCATTAGGATTTTATTAAAAAATTCAGAAATGCGTGCTTCGTTTAATAGAATTTTACCTAATTTAAACCCCGATGAACAATATCAATTGAATCGTTTGCTGAAAGAGTAGAATAGAAAATAGAAGCAAGAAGAGAGATGCAAGAAATTAGCGATTAAAAGAAGTCTTTATTCTTGCTTCTATTTTCTTTAAAAAAAATCAAAAAACAAACCTACATTAAATTTTATGAAAGCATTAGTTATTTCTGGCGGTGGAAGTAAAGGCGCATTTGCCGGCGGAGTTGCACAATATTTGATTGAAGAAAAAAGAAATGAATATGATTTGTTTATCGGAACATCTACAGGAAGTCTTCTAATTCCGCATTTGGCGCTTGGTCATATTAAAAAAATCCATTCCGTTTATACCAATGTTACCATGACAAGTATTTTTAATATTTGTCCGTTTGTAGTTAAAGTAAAAGAAGGAATAGATATTGTTACTATCAATCACTTCAATGTATTACGTCAGTTTTTTAAAGGAAAAAGAACTTTTGGCGAAAGTAAAGGTTTAAGAAAATATATTCAGAATAATTTCTCGTTGTCCGATTTTAATAAGTTAAAAAAACTAGATACCGATGTTATTGTAACGGTAACCAATTTTACTAAAAACGAATCGGAGTACAAATCGGTTAAAGACTGCAGCTACGAAGAGTTTTGTGAATGGTCGTGGATTTCTAGTAATTATGTTCCGTTTATGAGTTTGGTTACTAAAAACAATTCGGAATATGGCGATGGAGGATTTTCAAGTTTAGTTCCCATTCGTGAGGCTATTAATCGCGGCGCAACCGAAATTGATGTTATTATTCTAGAAACCGAAGTTAATACAACAAAGACAGTAATTGGTAAAAATCCGTTTTCATTGATGATTGATTTGTTTCGAATTGCCTTAGATCAAGTCGAAAAGCACGATATCGCAATAGGAAAGCTTATGGCAAACAATAAAGATGTGAAGCTAAATTTATATTACACACCAACTAAATTGACAGATAATGCTTTGATTTTTAATAAAGAAGTGATGAAAGAATGGTGGGAACAAGGCTATGAATATGCTCAGAATAAATCTGAGGTTATGAGTGATAATAGATGATTTTTAGAGTTTACAATATGAAATAACAACATTTAAATAGTATTGATAATGAGAAAAATAATTACAGTTTTAATTTTTCTTGCTTATGTAATTCCAGTATTTTCACAAGTAAATGCAGGAAGTGAAATAACCGCTGAAGGAAATTCTAAAATCAAAGTTAAACCTGATTGTGCAAGATTTAGAGTTACAATTGAGAAACGAAATTTAATTGAAAAAATAGCCATTAAGGAGTTAAATGAAGAAATTGAAAAACTTCAAAAAGGGCTTTTTAATATTGGTTTTACTGAAAAAAATATAAAAATTTCTGAATACAGAATATCCAGCAGTGAGAATAATGATAACAAAAAGGAATATACTGTTACTAATTCCTTGTCGATAAATTTTGCTTTGGATAATAAGATAATTGAAGCATTTTATCAGGAAATACAAAGTGAAAACATTAAAGATTTGGACGTTGAATTTGAAACTTTTCTCTCTGAAGAATTGGAAAAAGCTTCGAGATTGAAATTAGTTCAGAATGCAATTAATGATGCTAAGAATAATGCTGATAATATCGCAAAAGCATTAGACGTAAAAATTGTAAATGTAAAACAAGTATCGAAATATGCTTTGCGAGATATGGTTGCTTATGAAAGAGTAAATGAAGTAAAAGCAGGTCGAGTCATGGCAGCAGCAGCTTCAAGTCCTAAAACGTCATTTGATAAATTTGAAGTTGAAGAAAAAGAGTTAGAGGAAACAATAAATATTATTTATAGGATCACCAAAAACAAAAAATAAGATAAAAATATAGAGTTCAGATTTAATCTTAAATCTGAACTCTATGTTTTTTACCAAAGTTCAGCAACCTCATTTTTAATATATCCCAAAGCTGCATTACTAGGAGATTGTTTTTCTAGCAAATCATTTAAAATTACTTCACGCAATTTATCAGCATTTTCTACTTTATCGCTCATTGCAGCTTTACGAATCATTTGGATTGTAGCATTTTTGGCTGTAGTGATAATTGTCCAACATTCGTCAGACATATAAATTTGCTGCGTTAAATTATGTTCAAACTCTTGTTCAATTTGATCGATTACGTAATTTTCATAATCATGCTTATCGTTTGAAATAGGAGAAATTCTAATTAATAATTTCGTCAAATTAATACGTTCTAAAAACAAAGTCATACGCTCGTAGGCTTGTAAACGTATAGGAAGAGATTGTTTTTGATATTCTCGATTCAATAAAAAAGCACGCTTTTTATCGTTATTTTTAATGTGCAGTTCAAAAAAACGGTATGCAACAAACCCAGTTACAATTGCAGGTAACGTATAACTGGCTAATTCTATAATTTTTGTAAAATCCATTTGGGTAATTTTTTTAGCAAAAATATACTTTTTGAGTAAAAATCTAGTTTAAATTTATCGCAATAAACAAAATGTAAACTTTACTTTTGCATTCAGATTCTCAAAATCTACCGGAAATATACTTTAAATGGATTCATACATAATACTTTTTCTTTGTTTGGCTGCGTTTGCAGCAGGATTTATCGATGCTATTGTGGGCGGCGGCGGATTAATTCAAACTCCAATGGGGCTAATCTTATTGCCAAATCTTCCAGTTTCAACAGTTATTGGAAGTTTAAAAATTCCGGCTTTTACAGGAACCGCTTTCGCTGCATTTCAATATTTAAAAAAAGTAGTAATTCAATGGAAATTACTCTTGATTATGATGTGTTTGGCTGTCCCTTCGGCATTTTTGGGATCTACAATATTAACTATGGTCAGCAATGATTTTATGAAACCGCTTTTACTTGTTGTTTTATCATTGCTGTTTATATATACGTATGCTAAGAAAAACTTTGGTCAGCATGCTGCGAAAGATCATTCAGAAACAACCCAAATAATTTATGCTGTTGTAATTAGTACAATTGTTGGCTTTTATGACGGTTTTATTGGTCCTGGAACCGGAAGCTTTTTTGTCGTAGCTTTTATTGCGCTTTTGGGTTTTGACTTTTTGCATGCTTCTGCAAATGCTAAAATGGTAAATTTGGCAACAAATTTTGGTTCAATTTGTTTATTTATGATCAAAGGAAAGATTATTTGGGCAATTGCGATTCCAATGGCAATTAGCAATGGACTTGGAGGCTGGCTTGGTGCAAAATTGGCTATTAATAAAGGAAATGGTTTTATTAGAATTTTCTTTTTAGTTGTTGTGGTTGGAACGTTGATTCGTTTTGCTTACGACGTTTTCTTTAAATAGTTTTTTTTAAACCATATCAGTGATATAAGAAATTATAAGCTTTATTTTTAATATGTTTTTCAAAATTGCAATTAATATAAACATTTTCAATGTTTTGCTTAACTATAGAATTAAATGAACTCATATCACTTATAGGGTTCAAAATATTTAAAGAAAGCCAATTGTTTGAGTTCAGCCCCGATAGAGGCGATATCCTCGCAGAGAAGCGGAGAGATAAAGCCGAAAGCGGGAACTATGTTTGATAAAATGCCTTCTGTTGTGCTCCTAATTCTGATCAAGAAACTTAGCCCCTTAGAACCTTAGAATCTTAGTAGCTTATTAAATCTATAATTCTTATTTTTGCATCATATGGAGAAAAATTTCATGCAAAAGTACATTGATCAACTCAATGAAGCGCAACGACAACCCGTTCTGAAAAAAGACGGGCCAATGATTATTATTGCAGGTGCAGGTTCGGGGAAAACCCGTGTTTTAACAATTAGAATTGCTTATTTGATGGCTCAAGGTATTGACGCTTTCAATATTTTATCGCTGACTTTTACCAATAAGGCAGCTCGTGAAATGAAGCACAGGATTTCAGATATTGTGGGAGCATCTGAAGCCAAAAACCTTTGGATGGGAACTTTTCACTCCATTTTTGCTCGTATCCTGCGTTCAGAATCAGATCATTTAGGTTATCCATCAAATTTTACTATTTATGATTCGCAGGATTCTGCCAGATTAATTTCTTCAATTATTAAAGAAATGCAGCTGGATCGTGATGTTTATAAACCAAAACAAATTTTGGGTCGAATTTCAAGTTATAAAAACAGCTTGATTACAGTAAAAGCCTATTTCAACAATCCAGAATTGGTTGAAGCCGATGCAATGGCAAAAAGACCAAGATTAGGAGATATTTATCAGCAATATGTAGAGCGTTGTTTCAAAGCTGGTGCAATGGATTTTGATGATTTATTATTGAAAACCAATGAATTATTGACTCGTTTTCCAGAGGTTTTGGCTAAATATCAAAACCGTTTTCGCTATATTCTGGTTGATGAGTACCAAGATACCAATCACTCGCAGTATTTGATTGTAAGAGCTTTATCTGATAAATTTCAGAATATTTGTGTGGTTGGAGATGATGCACAGAGTATCTATGCATTCCGTGGAGCAAATATTAACAACATTCTGAATTTCCAGAAAGATTACGAGGGTGTTATCATGTTTCGTTTAGAGCAAAATTACCGTTCAACTCGTAATATTGTTGAAGCTGCAAATACGGTAATGGAGCATAATAAAACGAAACTTGACAAAGTAGTTTGGACAGCAAATGATTTTGGACCAAAGATTAAAGTCCACAGAAGTTTGACCGATGCAGAAGAAGGACGTTTTGTAGCAAGCACAATTTTTGAACAAAAAATGCAAAATCAGCTTCATAATGGCTCTTTTGCAATTTTGTATCGTACAAATGCACAATCGCGTGCAATGGAAGATGCGCTAAGAAAACGTGATATTCCATATAGAATTTATGGTGGATTATCGTTCTATCAACGTAAGGAAATAAAAGATGTTTTGTGTTATTTACGTTTAGTAATTAATCCAAAAGATGAAGAAGCCTTAATTCGTGTTATCAATTATCCTGCTCGTGGAATTGGAGATACAACTGTAGAAAAACTTACTATTGCAGCCAATCATTACAAACGCTCGATTTGGGAAGTAATGGTTAATATTGATAAAATTGACTTAAAACTGAATGCAGGAACGAAGAATAAACTGAAGGATTTTGTAACAATGATTCAAAGTTTTCAGGTTATTGATCAAAATCAGGATGCGTTTTATATAACGGACCATGTTGCGAAAAAAACAGGTCTTGTTCAGGAATTGAAAAAAGATGCTACTCCAGAAGGAATGGCAAAAATTCAGAATATCGAAGAACTTTTAAACGGTATTAAAGATTTTACTGAAGGGCAAAAAGAAATTGACGGCGCAAGAGGTGCTTTGGCTGAATTTATGGAAGATGTTGCGCTGGCAACAGATTTAGATAAAGATACTAATGATGATGATCGTGTAGCATTGATGACAATTCACTTAGCAAAAGGACTTGAGTTTCCTCATGTTTTTGTTGTAGGTATGGAAGAAGATTTGTTTCCGAGTGCGATGAGTATGAGTACTAGAAGTGAATTAGAAGAAGAACGTCGATTATTTTACGTAGCTTTAACACGTGCAGAACATCAAGCTTATTTAACCTATGCACAATCTCGTTACCGCTGGGGGAAATTGACAGATAGTGAGCCTTCTCGTTTTATTGAAGAAATCGACGGACAATTTTTAGAATATTTGACTCCTGCTGAAACTAACTATCGCTATAAGTCACCTATCGACGGAGATATTTTTGGAGATATTGATAAATCGAAATTGAGATTGGCAAAACCAATAGGAGGTACACCGCCAAAACATGTTACAGATAATAATCCGAAACCAGATTTAAATATTCGTAAACTAAAACCTGTTGCTGGAAATGCGCCCGTAAGTTCAAGTGCTAATTTGTTTGATAATAAATTGACGGTTGGAAATGTAGTAATGCACGAACGTTTTGGAAAAGGCGAAGTGGTTAATCTTGAGGGTGTTGGAGCTGATAAAAAAGCAGAAATTAAATTTGAAGTAGGAGGTATTAAAAAGCTTTTACTGAGATTTGCTAAATTAGATGTTGTTGGATAAATAAAATTTCAAGTTTTGAAAACATTTGTCACCCTGAGCGAAGTCGAAGGGCGCTCCAATTGGACGTGGGCTTCGACTTCGCTCAGCCTGACAGCAGAGACCTGAAAGTTAAAAACAAAATAAAAAACTATGGCAGAATTTATAAAAATATATCCAGATAAACCTAGTGAAGCTGCGATTGCAAAGGTTGTAAAAGTGCTTCAAAATGGAGGTTTGGTAATTTATCCAACAGATACTGTTTATGGTTTAGGTTGTGATATTACCAATTCACGTGCTTTAGAAAAAATTGCAAAAATTAAAGGTGTTAAATTAGAGAAAGCAAATTTTTCATTTATCTGTCATGATTTAAGTAATTTATCAGATTATGTACGTCAAATTAATACATCGACTTTTAAAATACTAAAAAGGGCTTTACCAGGACCTTATACATTTATTTTGCCAGGAAATAATAATTTGCCTAAAGAGTTTAAAAAGAAAACTACTGTTGGTATCCGTGTTCCTGATAATAATATTATTTTAGAAATTGTTCGTCAGTTAGGGAATCCTGTGGTTTCAACTTCTATTCGAGATGAAGATGATGTAATTGAGTATACTACTGATCCTGAGTTAATTTTTGAAAAATGGCAAAATATTGTAGATTTAGTAATTGATGGTGGTTATGGAGATAATGTAGGTTCAACTATTATTGACTTATCAGAACATGAGCCGGTTATTGTAAGAGAAGGAAAAGGAGATATCGATATTTTGTAAGAGTAATTTATTGATTCTTTAGGTTATTGTAAAAATTTGTGGTTAATTAGCTTGTAATTTAACTAAACCATTTCTGTTTTATGAAAAATCTTTGTTTGCTTTTCTTTTTATTTTTTACTGTTACTCTTTTTTCGCAAAACATTCTGAAAGGAAAAATTTCTAACAAGGACAATGTTCCGCTCGATGGTGTCAATATTTATTTAGACGGAACGACTATTTCTACTATTTCTGATGCTAATGGAAATTTTGCCATAAAATACGAACCTAATGCAAATAATATTGTTGTGATAAGTTCTATGGGATATCAAACTGAATATCTTACAGGTTTAGATGTCTCGAAGCCGCTGAATGTTGTTATGACAGTTTCAAAAAATGAACTCAAAGAAGTTGTTATTACTAAAAATGAATTGTTTACAAGAGCACAAAAATTAAAATTATTCAGAGAGTATTTTTTAGGAAAAACAGCAAATGGAAAATCATCAATAATACAAAATGAAGGTGATCTTCAGTTTAAATATGATAAGGATAATTTAGTTTTTACTGCCACTTCAAATAAACCTTTGATTATTGTAAATGCATTTTTAGGCTATAAAATAGATTTTGAGTTGGTTGTGTTTGAAATTGCATTTAATAAATTGAGTATAAACTCAAAAGATGTTATAAAGAATTTTTATGGCGGAGTAAGTAAATTTGAAGAAATTGATAACTCGGCTGCAATTTTAGAACGAAGAGAGAAGACGTTTCAAGGATCTCAAATTCAGTTTTTTAGAAACTTTGCTAAAAAAGAGTGGGGAATCAAAAAGTTTATTTTATTGAATGATGATCAGAGTGTCGATCCACTTAAAAGATTTAAAATCATTGAAGAGGAAGATTATGTAAAAGTAGAAATACTTCCGCAGCCAAAAGGCGAAGTTAAAAACGATAATTTAAAAGATGTTGTAGCTTCTTATAATATTGCTTACAATAGACATGAAGAATCTAAAATTACTTTTCAAACAGATAGTTTTTATATTTATAAATACGGAAATAACTCTAATATCGAAAGTATACTGTTTTCAGGAAAAATTTCTGAGAAAAAAGTAGGAGATATGCTGCCTTTAAATTATGGTATAAAATAAGTTTTATATTTTTTTATTATCTTGTGCAAAGAAATGTGAAGAGGGGTATTTGTAAAAAAAAACTTAAATACTATAAAAGTTTAAAATAAATAACTAACTTTAATAAAGTTATTATTTAGTTAGTTAATTTAAAAATAATGCTATTCTTGATTTATATTTAATTGGTTATTAAAAAAATTAGGGATACATAAAAGCAGGTCAATTGACCTGCTTTTTCTGTATAATAAAGTATGTTACTTTAAATTATTTTGCTTGCTTTTTCATTTCTTTTTCAATCATGTCATAGAACTGATCGATTTTTGGCATAACAACAATACGAGTTCTTCTGTTACGAGCTCTGTCATCTGGAGTATCATTAGCTACTAATGGTACATAAGAACTTCTACCAGCTGCGATTAATTTTGCAGGGTTAACACCAAGGTCATTTGTTAATACACGTACAATAGAAGTTGAACGTTTAACACTTAAATCCCAGTTGTCTAACAAGATTCCGTTGCTTTTGTATGGTACATTATCTGTATGACCTTCAACCATACATTCAAAATCAGGTTTATCGTTTACTACTTTTGCAACTTTAGCTAAAACACCTTTAGCTTTGTCAGTTACATCATAGCTACCACTTTTGAATAATAATTTATCTGCGATAGAAATAAATACAACTCCTTTTTCTACGTTGATTTCGATATCTGGATCATTGATTCCAACTGCACCTTTCAAGCTTGTAACTAAAGCTAAAGTTACACTGTCTTTTTTAGTAAGTGCATCTTGAAGTCTAGAGATTTTTAAATCTTTTTCTTTCAAGCTTTCTAAAGATTTTTCAAGGTTTTCAGCTCCTTTGGTAGTTAAAACAGTTAAGTCTTTAGAAGTACTGATTAAATCTTGATTGTGTTGTTTATAGCTGTCTGCTGTAGCAGCCAATGCAGCTTTTTCAGTCAAACAAGTATTTAACTTAACAGTACAAGAGTTTAATAAGTCTTGAGTTTCTTTGTTCTTAGCTTCTAATGCTGCGTATTGCTTTTTCGATACACACGAAGTTAAGGCCATTAATACTGATAGTGCGATAACTATTTTTCTCATAGGTATTATATTTAATTAAACGTTGATTACAAATTTAGTTTTTAATATTTTGATTACTGTTAAAGATTTCTTTAAAAACCAGTAATTTCTTTATGTAATACAAGTAAACGATACTTTTTACGGTATAGTATTGTTGTATTTGAAAATCTTTGCGGTGTCTTAGATACTTTAAAGATATGCAATAAAATGAAAAATGTGCTTTTACAATGGCGAAAGTATGTTTGAACTTACCTTGTGTAAGAAAACGAATACCCGCAATTCCGTCTAAAACCATTCTAAAGAAAATCACAAAAAACAATCCTTTTTTAGGCAGGTTTTTAACCAGCATTAATAGGGAATTTCTAAAATTCAAGAAAGTTTTTTTCGGATTTCCTTGCTGTAATGTAGCACCTCCAACGTGATACACTACAGATTTTGAATTGTACTTTATTACATGTCCTTCATTTGCGGCGCGCCAGCATAAGTCGATTTCTTCTTGATGAGCGAAAAATGTCTCGTCAAAACCGCCTAATTCGTGGTAAACTTTCTTTCTTATAAAAAAACAAGCACCTGAAGCCCAGAATAATTCGCAATTGTCATCGTATTGACCATTGTCTTTTTCTATTGTATCAAAAATTCTTCCTCTGCAAAAAGGAAAACCATATTTATCAATAAAGCCTCCAGCTGCTCCTGCATATTCAAAGTATTCTTTGTTCTTGAAATCAAGAATTTTAGGCTGAATTATGGCTGTTTGCTTTTCTTTCTCAAAAGTATCAACTATTGGCTGCAGCCAGTTCTCGGTTACTTCAATATCAGAATTTACTAATGCATAAATTTCTGCATCTATATGCTGAAGCGCATCATTGTAACCCTTTGCAAAACCATGGTTGCCGTTATTTTGTACAATCTTTATCGTTGGGAAATTTTTCTTTACGAAATCAATAGAATCATCCGTCGAAGCATTATCTGCTACATATATAGAGGCCTCTTCTGAATACTGTAAAATAGACGGTAAAAATTGCTCTAACAATTTTACTCCGTTCCAGTTTAAAATGACAACAGCTATTTTATCCAAAAGTAATTTTTATTTATTTTAATATTATTTTATTCGCCGTAATTAGGCAGACCTCTTAAAAACTGATATTTTTCATTTTCAAAATCCATTTGACAATAAAAATGACTCAGTCCATTTGTTACATTCAAAAACCGTGCCTGCATTGTCATATTGTAACGTGCAATTTGATCAAAAGTTGTTTGTGATATCTTAACCTCTGGAGCTTTGCACTCTACTAATATATGTATAGTTCCGTCTGAATTAAAAACGACTACATCATATCTTTTTCGCAAACCATTGACTGTTAAAACTTTCTCTACATTTATAAGTGATTTTGGATATTTTTTCTCGTTCATTAAATAATGAACTACATGCTGACGAACCCATTCTTCTGGAGTAAGAATGATAAATTTTTTCCTGATTTCATCAAAAATAGACACTTTATTTTCGCTATTTTTGAATCGGAAAGTGTAAGAAGGGAAATTTAGCTTTAACATAAAGCAAAAATATAAAATAGTTTCAGGTTTCAAATTTAAAGTTGCAAGTTATTGAGACGGGAAATTTGAAGCTTGAAACTTGAAATAAAAAATATTGAATGGACGAAGTTATAAAAATTGTTAATGATATCAAGGCGGGAAATATAAAACCTATTTACTTTTTAATGGGTGAAGAACCTTATTATATAGATAAGCTGTCTGAATATATAGAACAAAATGTACTGGCTGAAGAAGAGAGAGGATTTAATCAAACTGTTTTATATGGAAGAGATGTTTCTGTAGAAGATATTGTTTCAACGGCCAAGCGCTATCCTATGATGGCTGATCGTCAGGTTGTTATTGTAAAAGAAGCACAAGATTTATCACGAACAATTGACAAAATAGAAGCGTATGTTAATAATCCGATGGAAACTACGGTTTTGGTTTTTTGTTATAAGTACAAAACTCTTGATAAGCGAAAAAAAGTGACTAAACTCTTAGCTCAAAACGGAATTGTTTTCGAGAGTAAAAAATTATACGAAAATCAAGTTGGAGATTGGATAAAACGTATTCTTGCGGGGAAAAAATACACTATTGATCCAAAAGCAAATGCAATGCTTGTTGAGTTTTTAGGAACTGATTTGAGTAAAATCAATAATGAGTTAGAAAAACTGCAGATTATTTTGCCGCAAGGAACTATGATTACGCCGCAGCATATTGAAGAGAATATTGGTTTTAGTAAAGATTATAATGTTTTTGAACTTCGTAAAGCAATTGGAGAACGTAATCAGTTAAAAGCCTATAAAATTGCTGAAAATTTTGCGCACAATCCAAAAGAATATCCATTAGTTATGACCACAGGATTGGTTTTTGGATTTTTTATTCAGCTTTTAAAATACCACGGACTTAAAGATAAAAATCCTAAAAATGTTGCTGCGGCGATTGGTGTAAATCCTTATTTTTTAAAAGAATATGATTTGGCTGTAAAAAATTATCCAATGCGAAAAGTAAGTCAAATTGTTGGTGCATTACGTGATATTGATGTAAAAAGTAAAGGGGTTGGAGCGAATGCTTTACCACAGTCGGATTTGCTAAAAGAAATGCTGTATAAAATATTTAATTAAGCCGTTAAAATTCACGATATTTGCCTTTCTAAAAAAAATACTACTTAAAATAATAATTACACAATTATGGGAATGAATAAAAATACCGTTTTAGGATGGGCTACTTTTATAATGGTACTTATGGGATTGTTGCTTATAGGTCTTGGAGCTTTTAGATACAGAGATGTTTCTGGCTGGGGGTTTGCTGCAGCAGGTGTTGGTTTTTTTGCTAATGCTTGGGTTTTTAATGCATTAAAAGGCAGAGTTTAAGAGTATTTGCAATATAATTGCTGTTTAAAATCATAGAAAATAAATAATTAAAAATAAATAGAATGTCAGACGATAAGAAAGTAATTTTCTCAATGCAGAAATTGAGTAAAACCTATCAAGGAGCAGACAAACCGGTACTTAAGAATATTTATTTAAGTTTCTTTTACGGAGCTAAAATTGGTATTTTAGGACTTAACGGTTCTGGAAAATCTTCTCTTTTAAAAATTATTGCTGGAGTTGATAAAAACTATCAAGGAGATGTAGTTTTTCAGCCTGGCTACACAGTAGGTTATTTAGAACAAGAACCAATTCTTGATGACTCTAAAACGGTTATCGAAATTGTTCGTGAAGGAGCGGCTGAAACTATGGCTGTTCTAGAAGAATACAATCAAATTAATGATTTATTTGGTCTTGAAGAGAACTACTCAGATCCAGATAAAATGGATAAATTGATGGATCGTCAGGCAGCTTTACAAGATAAAATTGATGCTCTTGGTGCTTGGGAAATCGATACTAAATTAGAAATCGCAATGGATGCGCTGCGTACACCGGAAGGTGATACACCAATTAAAAACCTTTCTGGAGGTGAGCGTCGTCGTGTAGCTTTATGTCGTTTGTTGTTGCAGCAGCCAGATGTATTGCTTTTAGATGAGCCTACCAACCACCTTGATGCTGAATCTGTACTTTGGTTAGAGCAGCATTTAGCACAGTATTCAGGAACTGTTATTGCGGTAACGCACGACCGTTATTTCCTTGATAATGTTGCTGGTTGGATTCTTGAGTTGGATAGAGGAGAAGGTATTCCATGGAAAGGAAATTATTCTTCTTGGTTAGATCAAAAATCAAACCGTATGGCTCAGGAAGAAAAAGTAGCTTCAAAACGCAGAAAAACGTTAGAGCGTGAGTTAGAATGGGTTCGTCAAGGTGCAAAAGGCCGTCAAACCAAACAAAAAGCACGTTTACAGAATTACGATAAATTATTAAATGAAGACCAAAAACAATTGGATGAAAACTTGGAAATCTACATTCCAAATGGTCCGCGTTTAGGTACAAATGTTATCGAAGCCAAGAATGTTGCCAAAGCTTTTGGAGATAAATTATTATACGATAATTTGAACTTTACTTTGCCGCAAGCTGGTATTGTTGGAATTATTGGACCAAACGGTGCTGGTAAATCGACCATTTTTAAAATGATCATGGGAGAACAAGCAACAGACAGCGGGGAATTTTCTGTTGGAGATACTGTAAAAATCGCTTATGTAGATCAATCTCACTCAAACATAGATCCGAATAAATCTATTTGGGAGAACTTTGCTGATGGTCAGGAATTGATTATGATGGGCGGAAAGCAGGTTAATTCAAGAGCTTATTTATCTCGTTTCAATTTTGGTGGAGGTGAACAAAATAAAAAAGTTTCAATGTTATCAGGTGGTGAGCGTAACCGTTTGCACTTAGCAATGACTTTGAAAGAAGAAGGAAACGTGCTTTTACTGGATGAGCCAACGAATGACTTGGATGTGAATACACTTCGTGCTCTAGAAGAAGGTTTAGAGAATTTTGCTGGTTGTGCGGTAATTATTTCGCACGACAGATGGTTCTTAGACAGAATTTGTACACACATTTTAGCTTTTGAAGGAGATTCAGAAGTCTATTTCTTCGAAGGAAGTTTCTCTGATTATGAAGAAAATAAAAAGAAACGTCTTGGCGGTGATTTAACTCCAAAACGTTTGAAATACAGAAAATTAATTAGATAATAATTAATTCTAAGAATGTAAAAAGCCTCAAGTTCAATTGAATTTGAGGCTTTTTTTAATGTCTAATTTTTATAAGTAAACTATCTGTCTAAATGACCAATCTGCGACGGCAGTTCAAATATTTCAAGATCAAAATAAATAACTGAAGCCATTATGTGGTCAAAAATATCAGACATAATATACTCATAGTTTGCCCAGCGTTTATCACTCGAAAACGCATAGATTTCTAATGGCACGCCATGAGCACTAGATTGCAATTGTCTACACATAATATGCATGTCCTTATTCAATCCCGGATGTGTTACAAGGTATTGCATAATATATTTTCTAAACAACCCTAAGTTTGTCATATTACGACCGTTAAGGGCAAGAGATTTATCTATTTCTCGAAGATCATTATACTTTTCAATTTCAGCTTGCCTTGTTTCGATATAAGAACTTATCAGCTGTACTTTTTTCATATGATTTAGATCATCATTATTCAAAAAGCGAATGCTGCTGCTTTTTATCAAAACGTGTCTTTTTATACGTCTTCCGTCAGATTTTTGCATTCCGCGCCAGTTTTGAAAAGAATCAGAACTCAAAGCATACGTTGGAATCGTTGTTATCGTATTGTCAAAATTTCGAACTTTTACAGTTGTCAAATTAATTTCGATAACATCACCATCGGCACCAAATTTGTCCATTGTAATCCAGTCACCAATACGAACCATGTCGTTAATAGCAACCTGAACACTTGAAACAAATCCTAAAATTGTATCTCTAAAAATTAAAATAATAATTGCCGAAAGTGTTCCTAGAATAGTTAGCAATTCACCTTTCTTAATTCCGAATAAAGTCGAAATAATCATGGCAACACCAAAAATCCAAAGCACGATCATAATAACCTGAACAAAACTGTCAATTGGTTTGTCGCTGTATTCTGGTTTTTGCTTTAAATAATCACGTAGCGCATTAAAAATAGTTCTAATGATCCATAAACTAATCAAAACAATATAAATTCCGACTATTTTTCCAAACATCAATTCCCAATACTCATATTTATCTAGAATAATTGGAACAGCTTTATAAATAAAGAAAAACGGAATTAAATAGGCGGTGTATTTGGTTGTTTTATTGTGAATTAAATAATCATCAAATTTTGTTTTTGTACGCTGTGCAAAAACTGCCGTTAAGGTAACTAGAACAAATTTTGCGGCATAATAAATGGCATAAGCCAAAGCTATCAGAACGACAATATTAAAAATCAGGCTGATGTACGACGCAACATTGCGGTTCATCCCCCAATCTCTAAAAAGCGGATATAAAAAATTAAATATTTTATCCAAAAATTTATGCATTACTTTCTAAATACTTTTTCTCAATATAGAATGTTCCAAAAGGAATTAATGATGCAACAAGAATAATTAAAAAGGTTTTAAAATCCCAATTTTGAGATTTTCTCAATAATACTGCTAATATAATGTAACCAATAAATAAAACACCGTGTGTCATTCCTAACGGGCGTAATAAAGTATGATATAGTTCTGGGTTGTTAGTTTTAATAAAAAGCATATTAGCAAACAATACTAAATAAGAGATTCCCTCTAAAATCGCAGTAACTTTAAAAATCTTGAGCATATATCTGTTTTTTTGAAATTATAGCAGCAAAATTAAGGATTCTGGTTGGTTTTTGGGTTATGTATCAATAAAGTAATTTACTTTTACAATCTTAAACTTTGATAATGAGCAAGCGTGATTTAAAAAAATATTTAACCGAATTGAGTAAAGAACAACTTGAGGAGCAGCTTATGGAGCTTTACGAAAAATTCAGTCCCGTAAAAGTGTATTATGATTTTGTTTTTAACCCAAAGGAAGACAAACTTTTACAAGAATCTAAGGTTAAGATTTCGCAAGAATATTTTCCTGTAAAAAAGGCAGGTACAAAACGGTATCCAAAAGCAAAAATGCGTCGTTCTGTAGCTCAAAAAATTATAAAACATTTTATCATGCTGGGAGTAGATCCATTTATTACAGCCGATATAATGTTGTATAATATCGAAATTGCACAAACTTATTCTTCTCAAAATTTTGTAAAGCAAGAATTGTTTTACAAAAGCATATTAAATTCATTTGAACAAGCAGTTAACTTTATAATTTCAAATGGAATTTTAGCAGAATTTAAAACAAGAATTGAAGGAATAAATGAAATAGTTTTAGAACAAAAATGGAGAAATAAGTACGATTTTGAAGCTATTTTAGACAAATTAAGCCTTTAAAATGCATTCCCATAAAAAATCTTATTTATAAAAAAACATTTATTTTAGGTTAAAATAAGATGAATAACTGTTTTTTCGGTGTATTTTTGCAAAAATCCAAAAATAAACAATGTCTCAAAACACTTTAGAAATAGAAAGAGAAGAGAAAAAAGAACTTTATGCATACCAAAAAGGCGATATCGATGCCATTTTTGAACGTCTAGATAATGCTCCTTCAAAACATCATTTATTATATCAATTGCCTACTGGCGGTGGGAAAACTGTGATTTTTTCTGAAATCGTTCGTCGCTATTTATCTAATAATGATAAAAAAGTAGTGGTACTAACACACCGTATTGAACTTTGTAAACAAACCTCAAAAATGTTGAAAGGTTTTGGTGTAAGCAATAAAATCATTAACAGTAAAGTAAAAGAACTTCCTGACCAAAACGATTTTTCATGTTTTGTGGCGATGGTCGAAACTTTAAAAAACCGTATCAACGATGAAAAACTGCATCTTGATAATATTGGTTTGGTTATTATTGACGAAGCGCATTATAACTCATTTAGAAAATTATTAAACTCATTTAAAAATGCTTTTATTCTTGGAGTAACTGCAACACCTTTGAGTTCGAATATAAAATTACCAATGCATCAAAGTTATGATGAACTTATTGTAGGTGATACTATTGGTTCATTGATTGATCAAGGATTTTTGGCTAGAGCAACAACTTATAGTTATGATGTTGGTTTAACTTCGCTTAAAGTTGGTATAAATGGTGATTATACCGTAAAATCATCTGATGATTTATATACTAATACTTTAATGCAGGAGAAGTTACTGCATGCTTACACTGAACGCTCTTTAGGTAAAAAAACGTTGATTTTTAATAACGGTATCCATACTTCTTTATATGTATATGAAACTTTTAGAGAAGCAGGATATGATATTAGACACCTAGACAACACGAGCAGTTCTGAAGAACGTAAAGATATTTTGCAGTGGTTCAAGAAAACTCCAGATGCGATTTTAACTTCGGTTGGAATTTTGACAACTGGATTTGATGAACCTACAGTTGAAACTATTATTCTAAACAGAGCAACAAAATCATTAACTTTATATTATCAGATGATTGGTCGTGGTTCTCGTAAATTACCTGGTAAAGATGAATTTACGGTTATTGATTTAGGTAACAATGCAGCTCGTTTTGGATTATGGAGCGAACCAGTAAACTGGCAGCACATTTTCAAATCTCCAGAATTTTATCTTGAAAATCTAAGAGACGATACTGAGATTGAAATGTTTTTTAAATACACCATGCCACCTGAGTTAAGAGCAAAATTCAGCAAAACAGCTGAAGTTACTTTTGATGTGGATGAAGAACATAAATTGGCGATAAAACAAAATTTACGTTCTAAAATTGTATTAGACAAATCATTAGATCAGCATGCAGCAATGTGTGTCGATAATACAGAAACACTTCAAGAAGCAAAATCATTGTCTAAAGAATTAGATGACGATATTGAGTGTCGTATTAAGCGTTATGCAAAATGTTTAAGCCAATGCAGTAAAAACTACCGCGAATGGCTTCTTGATGATTACAAGCAGAGATTGACCTTATTAGTAGGTAAAAAATATCGTGAAAAAATCATGAACGAACCAGATTGATAATTTGAAGTTCTATTTGTTTCAGATTTCATGTTTCAAGTTATTGGAATCTAAACAAAATAATGATCTTAAAAGGAGAAATCACATTTCAGAGTAATTCATTCTATTGTGATTTCTCCTTTTCGAATTAATAAAACTTATTTTTAAGTTTTGAAAGTAACCTGAAACTTGAAACAAATAAAAACAAAACAAACAAAGATAAATCATGTCTAAACAATTCTCAACATTAGGTCTATCAGCACCAATTTTAAAAGCTTTAGGCGAATTAAACATTGTTGAACCTACAGAAATACAACAAAAAACAATTCCACTTTTATTGACTGAAACCCATGATGTTGTAGGTTTAGCCAAAACAGGAACCGGAAAAACTGCTGCTTTCGGATTGCCTTTATTACAATTAATTGATACTGAATTACCAGTTGTTCAAGCTGTTATTCTGGTACCGACAAGAGAGCTTGGTCATCAGATTTTTAGAAATTTAGAAGATTTCTCAAAACATATTCCAAATATTTCAATTGCTGCAACTTGCGGTGGAATCCCTATAAAACCTCAAATCGAGCGTCTTACTTCGCCAACACATATTGTTGTGGCAACACCTGGACGTCTAATTGATTTAATTCAAAGAAAAGCAGTTGATTTAAAACAAACTCAATATTTAGTTTTGGATGAAGCCGATGAAATGGTTTCGATTCTAAAAGAAAGTTTAGATGAAATCGTTGCTGAACTTCCTAAAAAACACCGTACTTTATTATTTTCAGCTACTTTACCGGGAACAATTAAGCAATTGATTCAGAATTACTTAAATAAAAATGTAGTTCAGGTAAGTGCTAGTATGGAAGTAATTGGAAACCAAGGTATTGATCATGAATATATTGTAGTAGATCCAATTGAAAAATTAGATGTTTTGATGCATTTTCTTAATTCAAAAGATGGTGAACGTGGTATTATCTTCTGTAAAACTAAAGCTGCCGTCAATAAATTAGCTAAAAATCTGGCTATAAATCGTTTCTCTTCTGGAGCAATTCACGGGAGTTTATCGCAGGGAATTCGTGACAGAATTATGGAGCAGTTTCGTGAAGGACATATCAATATATTAGTAGCGACTGATTTAGCTGCGAGAGGAATTGATGTAAAAGAGATTTCTTATGTTGTAAATTACCATTTGCCAGATGCTTACGAAACGTATGTTCATAGAAGCGGAAGAACAGCGAGAGCAGGAGCAAAGGGACTTTCTTTAACCGTTTTGCAGGAAGAAGAAGTTTCAGAAATTGCCGATTTCGAAAGAGAATTGGGATTAAAGTTTTCTGAGTTTAAAAAGCCTTCGGCATTAAGTATTGAAGAAAATAATACACTTTTATGGGCAAAACAGATCTTCAAAACGAAACCTAATCATGATATTTCAGATGATTTAAAAACAAAAGTTAAAACGGTTTTTCATCATCTTACAAAAGATGAATTGATAGAAAAGTTGTTAGCCAATTATGTCCTTCAAAACAAAATCGATGTAGTTGAAAAACCTGTTAAAAAATTCAAAAAGTAACAAGCATGACATTTATCATTGCATATTAAAGTTGTATATTTATAAGGTATTATTCTATAATCCTACTTAATAACAACATATAATATGAAGATAGTCATCATAGGAGGTGGTTTTGCAGGAATCAATCTAGCAAAGGAACTTGTAAACCACCCTCAAATACAGGTTACTCTTGTAGATAAAAACAATTATAACTTTTTTCCACCGCTTATATATCAAGTTGCTACAGCTTTTTTAGAACCTTCAAGCATTAGTTATCCTTTTAGAAAATTTTTTGCAGGAAAGAAAAACCTGCAGTTCCGTTTAGGCGAATTACTTTCAGTAGTGCCTGCTGAAAATAAAATTATCCTTAATAACGGTGAATTGACCTACGATCATTTGGTTTTTGCAACTGGAGCTGAAACAAGCTACTTTGGAATGGAGAATGTAATGAAAAACGCTATTCCGATGAAAACCTTAAATGATGCCATCGAAATGCGTAATACACTGCTTAAAAATCTTGAAAAAGCTGCAATTACAAAAGATATTCGCAAACGTCGTAAATTATTAACTATTGTTGTTGCAGGTGGCGGACCAACAGGAGTAGAAGTATCTGGGATGTTTGCTGAAATGCGAAAAAATATTCTGCTAAAAGAATATCCCGAACTAGAAACATCTGCCAGCAATGTTTATTTAGTCGATGGGGGAGACGCTCTCCTTTCGCCAATGAGTAAAGCTTCGCAAAAAGATACTTTAGAGGCGCTTACAAATTTAGGAGTTGTTGTAAAATTGCACACAAGAGTAACGGATTATGTTGATGATACTGTCTTTTTCGAAAACGGAGAAAAGATTCAAACCAAAAACTTAATTTGGGCAGCTGGAGTTTCTGCAAAGCTTTTTGACGGAATTCCACAAGAAAGCTACGGGCGAGGCAGACGTATGGCAACAAATGAATACAATAAAGTAAACGGTTTTGAAAATATTTATGCAATTGGTGATACCGCAATTTTAGCTGGAGATAAAAACTTTCCTGACGGGCACCCGCAAGTTGCTCAAGTTGCTATACAACAAGGATTAAACCTAGCTAAAAACTTTAAAGCAATAGCACAGAACAAACCTTTAAAAGCATTTGCTTATATAGACAAAGGATCAATGGCGATTATTGGAAAAAATAAAGCAGTAGTAGATTTACCAAGTCCTAAATGGCATTTTAAAGGATTTTTTGCTTGGGTAATTTGGTTGTTTATTCACTTAATTTCCTTAATTACATATAGAAATAGATTGAATACTTTCTGGAATTGGATGGTTGCTTATTTTGCAAGGGATCAGTCACTTAGAATGATTATTAGACCTGATAAAAGATCTTAAAAAGTAAATATAATTTCAATATTAAAAATTCCAAATTCCAGAACTGGAACGAGCATAAAAAAAACAGAATCTTTTTAGATTCTGTTTTTTTTTATAAGTAAACGAAATTTTTGGAATTTAAGTATTGGAATTTAAAAAGTTAGTGCCCAATCACCACATCATCATTTCCAGATAATTCTACTTTATGTTTAATAAAGCGCTTTCCAATATTTAGAACAATAAAAGCTGTTATTGTTGTTGTAGTCATAATAGCAACCATTGGTGCAATAGAATCTTTTACAAAAACACCAATCGCAAATGATGCAAAAGCACCAATTCCTAATTGAATTGCGCCCATTAATGCAGAAGCACTTCCAGTATTTTTTGCAAACGGAGCTAAAGTTAAACCAGCTGTATTTGGATTTGAAATTCCTAAACAAGCCAAGAATAAAAACAACATTCCAATAGTTTCATATAATCCTAAAAGATTATTTAAAGATAAGATTAGAAAAACAATGCTCACTACAGATTGTGAAATCAAAGCGCCATATATCATTTGTTCGCTCGAAAAGCGTTTCAATAAAATAGAATTTAATTGACTAGAACCAATAAAACTTACAGACATAAATGCAAAAATCCAACCATAAGTTTTAGCATCGACATGGTAAATATCCATAAAAATAATAGGAGAGGCTGCTACATACGAAAATAATCCAGAAAAAGCGATTGCTCCAGTAAAAGCATAAGTATAAAACTGTGGTTCTTTTAATACTTTCAGAAAATTGGTAATAATAGGTTTTGGTTTTAAAGATATTGACGGATCTGGTTTATAGGTGTTTGGCAGGCCAATTTGCGAAGCAGTCAAAATAAAAATCCCCATAAACATTAAAATCAAAAATACGGTATGCCAGCCAAAATCCTCAGTAACATATCCACCAACTGTTGGTGCTAACATTGGCGAAAGCCCAACGACAAGCATTAATAACGAAAAAACTTTAGGAATATCTTTAACCGGAAATAAATCTCTAACCATTGCAACTGATGCAACTGTGGCAGCACAACTTCCAATAGCTTGAACAAAACGTAAGAATATAAACGAATCAATATTAGTCACATATATACAGCCTAATGAGGCTAAAATATAGACTAATAAACCAATAAATAATGGTTTTTTTCGTCCAAATCTATCCAATAATGGCCCGTAAAGCAATTGCCCAGCTGAAATTCCAACAAAATAACTAGACAAACTCATAGAAACTTTTGCAACAGTTGTGTTCAAATCTTTTGCAATATCAGAGAAGCCTGGTAAATACATATCGATTGAAAACGGACCGAGTGCAGTTAAAGAACCTAAAATAAGTATGAGTTTAATATATTTTTTTGTAGTCATTTTTTGAAATAAAAGGCGTTTAATTTTTTGCAAAGGTAAAGATTTCATATCTTGTAATAGAATTAAACACATTTATATCTAAAACAAAACATTATTAATCCTAAAAATTAAGTAATTATGAAGAAGTATATTTTGTTGTTATCGTTAGCTTTTACAGCTGTTTCATTTGCACAAACAATTACATCAAAAAAAGAAGATGTGAGTATTGAACAGTACGAATTATTAAAAAAAGTAAATCAGTATTATCCTGATATCACATTAAACAAGACAATTACAAATTTTTACGCTGACGGAAATATAATCGATTCTCAGCAAGAATTTGACGTAAGTTCGTCAAAATTTTCAAGCTATAAAATTGGTATTGAACCGGGAAATAAAAAATTATCATTTGAATATGTTTCTGACGAAACTGGAAAAGTTTACGGTGATGTTTCAATTTTTAAAGGAAATGCTTTAAGAACAACTTTTTCAGAAAAGAATAACGAAATAAACGTTTCTTTAAATGGCAAGTCAGTTTATCTGAAGAAATTAAAACAATAAACAATATTAGTAAAAAGCATCACAATTGTGGTGCTTTTTAGATTATCAGCCGTTCTACGGTTGATTTATTAGTTATATGCAATTTGAACTATAATTTATAGTATGTAGCTTTGAATTCGATTTTTTTTGTATATTTGTCATATGAATTTATCAATGAGAGCCGAGCTGTTCCACCAGCGTTTGAGGCTCTTTTTTTATTTTATAAAATGAACTAAATATTTTTTGTACATTAGTACTGTTTCATGGAAAGGGCTAACTGTACTATTTTTTTAGTCGTTAGCTCTTTTTTAATACTTACCACCCTTGTTTTATTCTTCCTCGAATAACGAAATTAGGCCTAGAATCTATGAAATCGCCATTTTTATAATAGCATAGAACCGCCCTAGAACGTCTCACATACACTAAAATATAATCCCAAGGAATAGCTTCTTTAGTCAGCCATTGCGTGTAACTATATACTGAGTGTACATATTCGGTAAAAAGTCTCTTTTCTTGATTGTGATATACTGTAATTGAGTAATCATTCTTGTTTTTAAAATCTTCCATCTACAAAATAGGGGTAAGAGATAAAAAAAAAATTACAGTTGTAGAAAAAAAAGATAGTACAGCATACACCGCACTATCTTTCATATAGTTGAATGATTGTTCCATATACTTGAATTTATCGCCGAGAGAAGTATTCCACTACTTATTATCTCTCCTTGAAGTTTTGCCAAATATACATATAATTTTTATTTTATCTGTTAAAATTTTATTCAGCAGGGTAATGTTCCAAAGCGTTACTGAACAATTCTCTTTCAGGGTCATAAAGCTTTACCCAATAGCGTGTATCTGCAGGGATATCTGCTCTATTATAAAATCTCTGAATAGGAGTAAATGCAGGGATTAAAGTGTAAGTTCCATTTTCCGTAGTTGACCAATAAACCTGAACACCTGCAGGATAAGACCACTCACACCAACTAGTAAACATTTGACTTAAAACCAATCGTGCGTTTATATCGATTTGACAAAGAGGGTTCAAATAAGTATTTTGTTTTCTGTAATCTCCCTCTTTTATTAACGAAACATCATTAAACTGAGATTGAATAATTAATCTTTCAATATCAGTAAAATCAATACATTTATGCGGTTCTTTTATGAAGTTAATATCTTTTCGAAGATCACAAAAAATTAGATCTTCAGGAACTAAAATTGGAACGTCTAAGCTATCCGCTTTTATCGTTCCTAATTGTAAATTTCTATTTAAATAATATAAAGTGTACATAATTCAGTTTTTTGTTTTAAAGCCAGTTATAGCCTTTTGATTTGTAAAATCTAGCTAACTCATTGTATTGCTGTTTTGATAGATATCTCATAATATCGTTACGCAAATTCTTAGATTTAGTAGCCGTTCTATAATAAACATCTTCCAATATTGGAAAAGTTCCAAGATGCTTTTTTAAGTACTTAATTGCACTTTCTTCATCTTCCACCCATGCATTAATATTATATAAATCAACTGAGCCGCCTAATAAAACGTGATTATCATCGACATTTGTACCGAAAGCTTCGGCAATTTTAAAAGCTGATGCGACTATTGTATCCATCGTTTTAGCTGCAATAGTTGGATATTTCTTTTTTATATCTACAACTTTTTGCTTGACAATAATAGGGTCTGCCTTTGCATTTTCGTTTGAGTTCCGTATTTTCTCAGCTTCTAGATTTGCATCTTTTACCGTTTCAATACCTCTTTTTAAATACTTGTATGCGTATGGAAATACAAGAAAAAGAACTATTAAAAAAATCCCGTACTTCTTAAAGAACGGGATTATTTTCGTATTTAAGAAGCTAGGTTTGTTTCTAGCGTTTCTCATTGTTTTGCTTGATTTTAGTGTAAATAAAATAAGTCGCTAATAAACCGACTACGATTAAAATAGCCTTAGTGTTTTCCTGCCAAAATAATTTTAATTTTTCCATCTTAATTTTTTGTTTTTTAAAGTGTTATGGTCACGTATGAATAAAAAAAAAGCCCGATTGTGATTAAAGTAGGTATTAAGTACTTTTTAACTATGCTTAATTTATCAATAGTAACCGTTAGTTTTTCGGTTGAGACATCGCCCAGCATTGTAATTGCTTTCATAATGTCGGAATCTTTTAACTCCGTGTGTGCGTTTCCAAGTTCAACTTTTAGAATTGCTCTAACTAGTTTTAGTAAAAAACTCGCATTAATTTCTGTAAGCTTTTGCGTAGGAGAGACCCCAAGTGTTCTAGCCACAGAATTAATATAAGCATTTGTATCGTTCTCACTTGGCGGTGCATACTCTGAAATTAAAGATTTAACGGTGTTTTTTCCTTTGTTAATGTCATTAATTAAGTCTTTGAGCATTGCTCTAAGACCGTAATAAACATTTTCAAACTGCTCAAATTGTTTGTCGGGATTAGTACCGTGTGGTATTTTACCCTGCCACGCAATATTAGTTCGAATTAAGTTACCCGGATTATTATTGCGTAACCCTCTTACATTGTGATTATTCAGATAACTCTTCGACATTTTCCTTTGTTTTTGGAGTTTCTTTATTTTCTTCGCTCAACTTTGAAAATTCATCGTGAGCAAACTGTACAACTTTTACAGCTACAGCAATGAAAGCACCGTATTTTACGACAACTTTCAAAATATTGGTAATGGTGCTAATGCTTTTCATCTGCGTTTTTGATTTGTTTTTCTAATTCTTTGCGCTCTCTGCGCTCTTTTAAACGGTCGATAATTATCTCTGCTATTTCGTGAATTAATAGAGGTAATAATTTTGCTAAACCCCTAAGCATTACATTGAAGAATGTTGAGCCTGTTTTTTTACTGCAGTAATTTTTACCCAAAATTCTACACCGTCCTTTTGTGCAACTGACGGCTCAATTTTGTATAATTTACCGCCTAACTCAACATAACCATGAGAAAAACCGTTACCTTTTTTGTCTTTACAGCCTATTAATTGATAAGGGTTACCAAATCTATCTGTACTAATTCTACCTTTACGTTGTGACATCTTTTTTAAAATATTTGTTTTACAATTGCGATTAAATCGCCTAATTTTTTTAGTAGAAGTATTACCGTATCTATCAGGAAAATCAAACCGTACACACGATAATACTTCATTTTAAATTTATCTTCGTCTTTGAAAACGTCTGCGAGGGTTTTTATCGTCGTTGTGCTTTTTAATCAAATAAATTGCACCGATGATAGAAAGCCCAATTAAAATGTGTTTCCAATGCTTTTTAAACCACGCTTTTATAGTTGAATCAGCAACCTCTGCGCCAACCGTTCCAAGACCTTCTTTAACGCCAGTTGAAGCACCTGCGTACATTCCTTCCGTTACACCTTTTGCAAACATAGAAGCCCCAGCGTTAACACCTGCGCCAATTGTTTGACCAGCAGTTTGATAAGCTTGTTGCTGTAAGGCTAGTGCATTAGCCTCTGCAACTTGTCTATCATACTCGTTTTGTGCGTTTTGAGCGTCTTTCTTCGCTTGGTGTGCATCCTGTAATTTTTGCGAAACATTTTGTACAGCACCGCCAACTATCGGAATTGCTCCCATAATTGGAGTTGCAATTTTTACAAGATTTTTAAACGAAACATTTTTCTTAATGGCTTTGCCGATGTTTTTAAAAAATCCCATATTTTACAAGTGGTTTCTAAGAGTTAAATTGATAACAGCACCTTGTGCTTTTCTGATATTCAAATTTCTTACCGCGTAAAGAGGCAATTGAATTTTATCAGAGTAAGCACTTTTTACAGTACCATCCGTTTTCACGTATGCAACTGGGTCAATAGATTTACTCATAGATTCCAGTTCGAACAACGAATATTTAACTACCTGACCGTTTTCAAACGTGTAATTAATTTCTTCAATTGTAGCCGATTTGTCCAAAACAAGAACATCGTAACCCTCTACGTTAAAATCTTTGTTTGTGTCCTCAGCACTCATACTTTTGTGCTCAAAAGAATAAATTTCAGTAGATGTTTCAGGTTCTTCAATTCCATTGATAACATAAGTTTCTGCTGGAATTAAACCTCTTAATTCTACTTTAATAACGTCCTTTTCAAATAAATGAATAGAACCGTTGTTACAAATCTCACATACCGCCACCAAATCCAAAGTTCGTGCGCCGTCACTGATAATTGCATCGCTACCATAAGTATTAGCTAAAATAAAATCTTTCAAAAACATTGAACCTTTTGTAATTTCAAAGTTTGAACCGTTTGCACGTTCTACTTCCACTCGGATAGTTTCCGTAGTTAGTTCATCGAAAGCTTTACTAGAACCAATAATTAAAGTAGAAATACTTTTAGTCAACAAAATTGTACCTGTCTCAGTTTTGTTTGTTCCTTTAAAAATTTCCATTAATTATTTTTTTTAGGTCGGTATTTATCCGACAATTAATATTTCTTACATCACAAAATTGGGCATAAAAAAACCCTCAAATAGAGGGTTTACTGCATTTTGCGCTTTTTTGACCTTTTTTGCTAGTTTTTACCACTTGTGGCATTAACTTTGAAATATCTATTAACGTGATCGCCTAATACTAATTTAATTTCGTATTCTTTTTTTACGTCTTGTAGATATTTTTGGGCTGTTTTTATACTGATTCCCATTGTATTAGCTAAATCTTTGGCCGTAATTACTCGTAATGTTTCCATAGGTTACTTGTTTTTGGGGTTTTGATAGGAGGGGAGTGCATTCCCCTCCTTTTTAAAATAATGTTGGTTGGTTTAAATCAATTTTTAATTTTTTTCCTTTATTGAAATTTCTAAAATGCTCATTTTTCATAAGTTCAGGCTTTAATTTTCCTAAATCTTCATAATATGTATTTTGTTTTGAAGTCCAGCAAGCTATATTCTTTTCTTCAAGGTTCACATTTTCAAAAAATCTTACACAAAAACCATTGTCTTTGTTTGATTCTTTGTCATTGTGGTAATTTAATTCACAGTTACCGCACGAGTAACATTGAAAAGTTGGTATATTTCTCATATTAACATTGGGTATTCGTTTTTATCTATTTCTATATCTAATTCATTGAAATCTCGGAAATACGTAAGAAGATTGTAAACGCCCTCTAAGCCATTTTGCTTGAACTTATTAAGTACTAAAGGCTGTAAATCATTTTTGCAAATCTTTTTCCAGATTGGTAATGAGATTTTTAACAAAATTTCGTCTATGTCCGTTTCATTTACGATTTCTTCGTCTGATTTGTCAAATTCGTCCATAAATTCAGCATATTCTTTACGCAATGAATTGGAGATATTTACAAAGTGCTTTCCTTGAGTTTGTTCCACATAACAGCTATATACACCGTATAATCTTCTTTTTTCGGCATGATCAGAATAATCTCCGCACGCTAATTTTGCCAAAGCTGTAAAAGGAGTGAGCCCTTTAGAACCTTTTATTTGTCCTTTAGTCATTTCGCTTGTTATATCATATTTAGCTAGATATTGAGAAATATCTGCAGTAAGAATTTTTTGGTTTTGTGCCTTTAAAAGACCATCATTATCTTTGTAATCAGACCATTTACGTATAAACTCTTTTTGAAAGCTTTCAATTTTTTTTACATTCGAATGATTGTAAAAAAACAATAAATGTAAATGAGGATGCCAACCATTATCCATTGAGTAAGTAATTTCGAGTGTTTTTACTTGACCCATAAAGCCCAAATCCAATTTACTTCGTGAGAAAAATCTTTGATTTTGAAAACTTCTGTAATTATTTGAAATTTTTTCTAAAGATTTTTTTAATGTGTCAAATTTTCCGTGTCTCACGGTAAGAGTCAGAAAACCAATAGAATAGCCTTTTTCCTGATGCGCTGTAATTAGTCCGCTCAATAAATCTTTTTTATTTTCTGAAATTTTAAGCGCACATACAGGACAACGCCAATAACCGCCACAATTGGCAACGCCATTAAAGAAAAACCCGCCATTGCTGTTCTTGCAGAGATTTACAGGTGTATTTGTATTTGCAGTAACCGAATATCCGCAAAATTGAATTCTTGGTTTTCTTTTTTCTTTTGTTTCTTTTAAAGTGTAATTTTTCTTAGCAATATTTCTCATTCTATGTAGTAAAGTTTTATACACCGAAGATATATCCGTTTGATGTTCTATGTGGCGTACCAAAACCGTATTATTATCAAGGGGCTTCGCCAGCTTATAACGTTCAGATTTAAAGTACTGATTATCAAATATTTGAGCCAATTCATTTGAACTATAATTTATATTATGTAAAATAGAAAATTTAAGCAGTGAGAATCTCATAAATGCACTTCTGTATTAAAATTTTGTAAATATTCAAATCTCAGCGACTACTCATAGTATACATTCCTTATAAAGTCTATTACAAAAAAAAATATTTTTGAAATGACAAAATGCATTTTAAAGCCTTGAATTTGCTAAATCTTAACATTTCTTTAAAATAATAACTTTCTAATCAAGATGCGTTCAAAGTGAAACTAAATTTTATTATTTTTACATTAGATACTTTAAAAAAAATATCAACTCTATGAATACAATTGCTGAGCATATTGCAGATTTTTTAAAAGAATACCCGCCGTTTGATAATTTGACTTTTCAAGAATTATCAGAAATTGCAACTAATATTCGTGTTATCAATTTAGAAAAACATGCTGTATTGTTTCAAAATAATGATTTATTGCACGACAGTTTTTATGTTGTTGCTTCTGGTATCATTAATTTGACAACAATTGCTGATGCTGAGGAAACAATTATAAATAAATGTCATGAAGGCGATATTTTTGGTTTACGTCCGTTTTTTGCCAAAAATAACTACATGATGACTGCAAAAGCACGTGAAGAAAGTATAATTTATGCTATTCCTATCGCTGTTTTTAGACCATTTGTGGCTAATAATCCTGACGTTTTGAATTTTTTATTGGAAAGTTTTGCAATAAATTCAAGACATACTAAAGATAATGTGCGTTCTAATGGAAAATTAGATGCTGACAACAGCTATATAGATCAGCAGTCAGAAATGCAGTATATACAGTCTCTAGCGTATAATAATTCGCCGTTAACAACTGAGGCGCATCATATTGTAAAAGATGTTGCCATTTTAATGACGGAATCTATGGTAGATAATATTGTAGTTACTGAAAAAACAAAACCAATTGGTATTGTTACAAATGCCGATTTGTCTTCAAAAATTGCAACTGGTCGTTATCCAATATCAGAAACTATAGATAAAATTATGTCCTCGCCAGTTGTTACCGTAATTGAGAATGTTTCTTTAGCCGAAGCACAGTTACTAATGCTGAAACATAATGTATCACATTTATGCGTAACAAAAGACGGTACAAGTAAATCTGCGGTAAAAGGAATTATTTCTGAGCACGATTTAATTGTGGCTCAAGCAAGTAACCCTGGTGTTTTAATTAAAGAGATTAAACGTTCGCAACTGCCAAAAGATCTAAAACAAATACGCGATCGATTATCAGATTTAATTCAGAATTCGATTCAAAAAAACATACCAATTTCTCATATCAGCAATATTGCGAGTGAAATTAATTTGGCGATCATAAAACGTGCTGTCGAATTATCAATTTTAGATTTAGGCTCACCTCCTGCTCGATTTGCGTGGTTAAGTATAGGAAGTCAAGGTCGTAAAGAACAGCTTTTGTTAACAGATCAAGACAGTATTTTGATCTTTGAAGATGTGGCTCCAGAAAAATATAGAGAAGTAAAAGATTATTTTTTAAGACTGGCAAAAAGAACGACTTCTATTCTTGAAAAAGTAGGTTATGAATATTGTCCAAACGGACATATGGGCAGCAATATGCTTTGGTGTAAATCATTGACAGACTGGACAAAACAATACAACAGCTGGATGAATACTCCAGGTGAAAACAGTAATGATTTAAGTTCGATTTTCTTTGATTATGAGATCGTTTTTGGCGAACCAAAGATTGAAGAAGTGATTGAAAATGTAATTTTTAAAAATGCTGTAAACAATACTTTGTTCTTCGACTTTTTAGGAAACGATGCTTTAAAGAGAAATTCTCCTTTAAGCTTTTTCAAAAAATTCATTGTAGAAGAAGACGGCCCGCATAAAACTAAATTTGATATTAAAACCCGTGCTTTAATGCCGTTGATTGATGGCGCGCGCTTGTTAATTTTGAATGCGAATATAAAAGGAATCAAAAATACCTATTTAAGATTCAAACAATTAGCAATTACCGATTCTAAAAATGCCGAAATATATTTAAGTTGTGCTGAAGCTTTTCTAACACTTTCAAAGTTTAGAACGGTCGAAGGTTTAAAGAATGATGATTCTGGACAATACATTAATCTAAGAGAAATGTCTAAAACAGACAAAGAAAAGTTAAAAAATGCTTTAACCCCAATGAAAGACCTTGAGGAACTGATTAAGAGTAAATTTCAACTTACACAATTCTCGTAAATATGCTAGACTGGCTTAAAAATATTAATAAAGAATATCCGGATTTTTGGAAGGATTATTTGACTAAATTAGAAACGAAACCGTCCAAGTTTGTGGTGTTGTCGACTGAAACATCTGGTTTAAATCCAAACAAAGACGTCATTCTGTCTTTGGGAGCATTTTCTGTTGTGGAAGACAGTATTTTAATTAAAGAAAATTTTGAAGCCGTTTTACTTCAATACAAATTTCTGCAGGATAACGGACTCTCAAATGAGTTTATCATTGAAAGTAAAATGATGAAAATGCCGGAGCCTGATGCTGTTGAAGCTTTTGTTAACTTTATTGGAAACGCAATTCTAGTGGGGCATCATATCAATTTTGATATAGAAATGCTTAATGCGGCGCTTGAACGACTAAATTGCGGCAGACTTAAAAATGAAGCTTTAGATGTAGATGTTATGTATCGCAAATTAACGGACATTAATGACAAGCAGTTTTCATTAAATGATCTATGCGAAATTTACAAAATTCCAAAAAGCGATCGAAATTCTTCAGCTGAAGATGCTTATAAAATCGGACTTTTATTTCTGAAATTGAAATCTCGATTAGGAATAAAATAGTTTTAAAAATAGTATAATAAAAAGCCTCTTAAATTTAAGAGGCTTTTTATTTGTATTTAAACGAAGATTATTTCCCTTTTCTGCGTTTGCGCTCAGCTTTTATCATTGATAATTCACGGCTTGTTTGTCCTGCAACCGAAGTATTTTCTTCAGCACGACGAATCAAGTATGGCATAACATCTTTTACAGGTCCAAAAGGAAGGTATTTAGCAACATTATAACCGTTTTCGGCTAAGTTGTAACTAATATTATCGCTCATTCCGTACAACTGTCCAAACCAAATTTTGTTATCATTTTTTGCAATACCTCTTTGAGCCATCATTTCCATAAGTTTATAAGAGCTTAATTCGTTATGAGTACCTGCAAAAATTGACATCGTTTCTAAATGATCTAACATATAATGTACAGCGCTGTCATAATTCACATCTGTTGCTTCTTTAGAAACACAAATTGGCGAAACATAACCTTTTTCTTCTGCACGCTTGTTTTCTTTTTCCATGTAAGCACCGCGAACCAATTTCATTCCAATAAAAAAGCCTTCTTGTTTAGCAATTTCATGTAGTTTTTTCAAATAGTCCAAACGATCCCAACGATACATTTGCAATGTGTTAAATACAATTGCTTTCTCTTTATTGTATTTACGCATCATTTCGGTTACTAGATCATCAGCTGCATCTTGCATCCAGCTTTCTTCACCATCAATTAATAATGCAACATCTTTTTTATGTGCTTCGCTGCAAACTTGGTCAAAACGAGCTACTACTCTATCCCATTCAGTTTGCTCTGTAGGAGACAATGTTTGTTTTTCTCCTAGTTTTTCATATAATTCAAAACGTCCTAAACCAGTTGGTTTAAAAACGGCAAAAGGAATTGCTAAACGTTCTTTTGCAAATTCAATAGTTTTTAAGGTCATTTGTAAAGCAGCATCAAACTGCTCTTCCTCTTCTTTTCCTTCAACAGAGTAATCTAGTACAGATGAAACTCCTTTTGTAAACATTTTATCTACTACTGTAATACAATCGTCTTCGTTTACACCACCGCAAAAATGGTCAAAAACAGTAGCACGGATTAATCCTTCAACAGGAAGATGTGCTTTGATTGCAAAATTAGTAACAGCAGTTCCAATTCTTACTAAAGGCTCACTGTCAATCATTTTAAAAAGAAAATAAGCCCTATCAAGTTCAGTATCACTTTTAAGTGAAAATGCAACTTGTGTGTTATCGAATATTTTTTCCATTAAGTTTAGTTTTTATGCAAATATAAAGAGTGTTTTGAATATTATTTACTAAACAGGGGCAAATTTTTCGGTATCGTTAATAACATTCTTAGAAATATTGAATTATTTAAGTAAAAAATTACTTTTAAAGAAATATGTATTTATAAAAGTGTCCGTTTTCTGCTTTTAGAACTGTCGTAAAGCTTGATTTTAAAACAAAATAGCATCAAAAATTGAATAATTATTGCTTAAAAATGCCTTATTTTGCGCTTTCAATTAACCTAAGAACTTATGAAGTCTATTCAAGCCAATAATTATCTGGTACATTTTAACCAAAATGCATACGAAGCTTTAAATAAACATTTAAAAGAGAACAAATATTCTAATCTTTTTATAATTGTAGATGATAAAACAAATGAATTTTGTCTGCCTAAGCTTTTGCCGGTAATTGAAACAGATCTTAATATCGAAATTATTGAGTTTGAGGCTGGAGAAGCTAACAAAAATATAGAAACTTGTATTCAAATCTGGAATGTGCTTACTGAACTTGGTGCCGACAGAAAATCACTTGTAATTAATCTTGGTGGTGGTGTTGTTACAGATTTAGGCGGTTTTGTAGCTTGTACTTTTAAAAGAGGTGTCGATTTTATTAATATTCCAACTACCTTATTGTCTATGGTAGATGCTTCGGTTGGAGGAAAAACGGGAGTAGATTTAGGGAATCTAAAAAACCAGATAGGTGTTATTAATGTACCGCAAATGGTTTTAATCGATACAGATTACCTTCAAACTCTGCCACAAAGTGAAATGCGTTCAGGTTTGGCCGAAATGTTAAAACACGGCTTAATATACGATGCAGCATATTGGAAACAATTTTTAGACTTAAAAGAGATTGATTACGAGGCTCTAGATCAACTGATTTATCGTTCTGTAGAGATTAAAAATGAAATCGTAATTCAGGATCCAACAGAAAAAAACATACGTAAAGCATTGAATTTTGGTCATACTTTAGGTCATGCGATAGAAAGTTACTTTTTAGAAAGTGAAAATAAAACAACTTTATTGCACGGTGAAGCAATTGCAATTGGTATGATACTAGAAAGCTATATTTCTTTACATAAAAACTTAATTTCTGAAGCTGAATACAACGAGATTAAAACTGCAATTAAGAGTATTTATGATGATGTAAAAGTAGAAGAAAATGACATAGATCCGATCCTTGAATTGCTCGTTCACGACAAAAAAAATGAATACGGTTTAATTCAATTTGCCTTGATTGAAGGAATCGGTAAAATAAAAATTAATCAATCCGTTGAAAATAAATTGATTCTAGAGGCGTTTCAAGATTATAAATCTTAAACTTTTTTTAATAAAAAGCATTGCTTTAGGTATATATTATTTTTTACATTTGCCACGATGAAAACAAACAATAAACAAAGACAATTCAGCTCTTACAGAAACCGTCTCAACAGTTCTTTACTAAGAATGTTGAACCGTTTTTATAATAGTAAAAGTCCGTTCTGTTTTGATGTTTTCCAATGTTCAAAAGCCGAACACGAAAAACTGCAAATTATATTTGCCAATATTAGAGTTTGAATTTTAGATTTAGCACAGTATCCTAAATTAAAAAATTACAACTTAAAATATTGAAAAATAAATGAATACAAAATATTCTGATCTAATAAATCAAACATACTACTTTCCACAAGCGGAGTTTAAATTAAACAAAGACAATCTTCAGTTTCACAATATCGATTTGATGAAATTGGTAGAACAATATGGTACGCCATTAAAGTTTACTTATCTTCCTCAGATTTCTGAAAACATCAATAAAGCAAAAGCTTGGTTCAGAAAATCAATGGAAAAAAACAAATACGAAGCAAAGTATTACTATTGTTATTGTACAAAAAGTTCTCATTTTGAATATATCATGAATGAAGCTTTCAAAAACAATATTCATATCGAAACATCGTCTGCTTTTGATGTTAACATAGTTGAGAACTTATTAGAAAACGGAAAAATCAACAAAAGTACTTATGTAATTTGTAATGGTTTTAAAAGAGACGAGTATATTACTAATATCGCTAGATTAATCAATAACGGGCATAAAAATACTATTCCGATTATTGATAACTACGAAGAACTTGATTTACTTCAGGGTGAAATCAAAGGAAAATTCAAAATTGGAATTCGTATCGCTGCCGAAGAAGAGCCTAAATTTGAGTTTTATACTTCTAGATTAGGGATTGGTTACAAAAATATCGTTTCATTCTACAAAAAACAGATTCAGGAAAATGATAAATTAGAGCTTAAAATGCTTCACTTTTTCATTAATACCGGAATTAATGATACATCATACTACTGGAATGAGCTTGTAAAATGTATTAAAGTATACATTGCACTTAAAAAGGAATGTCCTACTCTAGATGGTTTGAACATTGGAGGCGGTTTCCCTATTAAAAACTCACTTGCATTCGAATATGATTATCAATATATGATTGATGAAATTATCAATCAAATTAAAATTGCTTGTGATGAAGCCGAAGTTGATGTGCCAAATATTTTCACTGAATTTGGTTCGTTTACAGTAGGCGAAAGCGGCGGAGCTATCTATCAAATCTTGTATCAAAAACAACAAAATGATAGAGAAAAATGGAATATGATCGACTCATCATTCATTACAACTTTGCCAGATACTTGGGCTATAAACAAACGTTTTATTATGCTGGCAATTAACCGCTGGAATGATACTTACGAACGGGTTTTATTAGGTGGTTTGACTTGTGATAGTGACGATTATTACAATTCAGAGCAGAATATGAACGCGATTTATCTGCCTAAATACAACAAAGAAAAACCGCTTTATATTGGTTTCTTTAATACTGGTGCGTATCAAGAAACTATTGGAGGTTACGGAGGTTTACACCACTGTTTAATTCCACAGCCTAAACATATTTTAATTGATCGTGATGAAAATGGTATACTGGCTACAGAGGTTTTCTCTGAACAGCAGACTTCAGACGATGTATTGAAGATTTTAGGGTACAAGAAAAAATTGTAAAAAAAAAGAATGCAAATTAAAAGTTCATACTTAAAAAATTATTAATTTGCATAACAACGTAAGAAGGTTAAAAGCTTTTAATTCAAAAAAAAAATAAAAAACAAAAACAAATGAAAGGACCAATCAGTCAGTTTATTGAAAAACATTATTTACACTTTAATTCTGCTTCACTAGTAGATGCAGCCAAAGAGTACGAGCAACAATTAGCAAATGGATCTAAGATGTTGGTAAGTATGGCTGGAGCAATGAGTACTGCAGAAATTGGTAAAATTTTTGCTGAAATAATTAGACAAGATAAAGTACAAATTATTTCATGTACTGGAGCCAATCTAGAAGAGGATATTATGAATTTAGTAGCTCATTCGCATTACGAAAGAGTTCCTAACTACCGTGATTTGACACCAGAAGACGAATGGGCTTTGCTTGAAAAAGGCTTGAATCGTGTTACAGATACTTGTATTCCTGAGCATGAAGCTTTTAGACGTTTACAAAAGCACATTTACAAAATTTGGAAAGATGCTGATGATAATGGAGAACGTTATTTTCCACATGAATTCATGTACAAAATGTTATTATCAGGCGTTCTTGAAGAATACTACGAAATTGACTTAAAAGACAGCTGGATGTATGCAGCTGCCGAAAAAAATCTTCCAATTATCGTTCCAGGATGGGAAGATAGTACAATGGGAAATATTTTCGCATCATATGTTATTAAAGGAGAATTAAAAGCCTCAACAATGAAATCAGGTATTGAGTACATGACTTTCCTAGCGGACTGGTACTCAAAAAACAGCCAAAACGGTATCGGGTTTTTCCAAATTGGTGGTGGTATTGCAGGAGATTTCCCTATCTGCGTTGTACCAATGCTTTACCAAGATATGGAAATGCATGACGTTCCATTCTGGAGTTACTTCTGTCAAATATCAGATTCTACAACAAGTTATGGTTCATATTCTGGAGCAGTTCCAAATGAAAAAATTACTTGGGGTAAATTAGATATTAAAACTCCAAAATTTATTATTGAGTCGGATGCTACAATTGTTGCTCCATTAATTTTTGCATATTTATTAGATTTATAGGATATTTTTATGAAGAGAGTTATAGTAGACTACGCTAAACTTACCAATGAAATTTTAAACCTTTTAGTAGAAAAATTTCCTGATGGTTATGATGATTCGGATGTTATCCGTTTTAGAAACGCTAAAAACGAATTAGTAGAAGCTGTTGAAGTTCGTACTGAAGACACTATTTATTTAGTAAAAATTAGTACTAAACTTGCAGATAGAATCGAAAATTACGACGAAGATGACGATATCGATCTTGATGTAGATACAATCGAGCCGGTAAAAGGAATTGATCTTGATAATGATGACGACGATGATGACGAAGATGATGATAATCAAGACAAACCTGATTCAGATGGCGGCGATGACGAGGATGATGAAGACAAAGATGATATAGCTGACGACGACGAAGACGAAGATGATGAAGATTAGTCATTTTCTTTTTAAATAAAATAAGGGAACTCTTTTAGGGTTCCTTTTTTTTATTACTCATAATAATTTAAATATAAGAAAATTACTATATTTATTGTTTTGTACTATTCGCAAAACATAAATTATCTACCATATGACTTCAGAATTACTACACGCCAAATTAAAAGAGAATTTCGGTTTCGAAAAATTCAGACCAAACCAAGAAACGATTATTAAAACGATACTTTCTGGTCAGGACACATTGGCAATTATGCCAACTGGCGGCGGGAAATCGATTTGTTTTCAATTGCCGGCTTTAGTTTTACCAGGAATTACAATCGTAATTTCACCCTTGATTGCCTTAATGAAAGATCAAGTTGATAGTTTGAAAACCAACGGAATTTCGGCATGTTATATCAACAGCAGTCAATCAAGTGAAGAACAGCAATTTTATATTGACAATCTAAGATCTAATACTTTTAAGCTGGTATATATTGCACCCGAAAGTTTATCTTACTTAGATTCAGTTTTCAATGAATTGACAATTAGCTTGATAGCGATTGATGAAGCGCACTGTATTTCTTCCTGGGGTCATGACTTTCGTCCTGCATATACAAATTTGGGTTATTTAAAAAGCCGCTTCCCTTCTACTCCAGTTTTAGCATTAACGGCAACGGCCGATAAAGCAACGCGAACTGATATTACAAAACAGCTTAATCTTAAAAATCCAAAAACATTTGTTGCCTCTTTTGATCGGAAAAATTTAAGTTTAGAAGTGCGTCCGGCTTTAGATCGTGTAAAACAAATTATTGATTTTGTCGAAAGAAAACCAAATGAATCTGGAATAATTTATTGCTTAAGCCGAAAAACTACGGAAGAGCTCGCAGAAAAACTTCAAAAAAATGGAATTACAGCAAAAGCGTATCATGCAGGTTTAGATAATAAGCTTCGTGCAAAAACACAAGATGAATTTATAAATGATGATTGTTCGGTTGTTTGTGCCACAATTGCCTTTGGAATGGGAATCGATAAATCGAATGTTCGCTGGGTAATTCATTATAATCTTCCAAAAAATATTGAAGGTTATTATCAGGAAATTGGTCGTGCCGGTCGTGATGGACTTCCAGCTGAAACGGTTCTCTTTGAAAGTTATGCAGATGTAATACAACTTCAGAAATTTGCATCTGAAGGATTAAACTCTGATGTGCAGCTCGCAAAATTAGAACGAATGAAACAATATGCAGATGCTGTAAGCTGCAGACGAAAAATTCTTCTTTCGTATTTTGGAGAACTAGTAATCGAAAATTGCGGTAATTGTGATATATGCAAAAATCCTCCAACATTTTTTGACGGAACTGTTTTAGCACAAAAAGCACTATCGGCTATTACTCGTTTACAAGAATCAGAACCTTTGGCAGTAATTGTAGATTTTTTAAGAGGCTCGAGAAACGCGTATATCTATGAAAAAAATTATCAAACGCTAAAAACGTACGGAATTGGCGCTGACATTTCTTGGTACGATTGGAATCAATATTTAATTCAGTTAATAAATCTTGGTTATTGCGAAATTGCATTTCACCAGCATAACAAGATCTTATTGACTCCTTTTGCAAAGAAAGTTTTATTTGAAGGTGAAAAGGTAAAACTAACAACCGTTGTCAAAAAAGTAATCGATAAAAATGAAATTAAAGAAGCAAAAGCAAAACCAGTCAAAAATTCTCTTTTTGAAACGCTTCGAAAATTACGCTATGAAATAGCACAGGAAGAAGAAGTTCCTGCTTACGTAATTTTTAGTGATGCTGCTTTAAGACAAATGGAAATTTTAAGACCGATGACTGATGATGATTTTCTTGCTGTTGATGGTGTTGGAAAAGTTAAGCTCGAAAAATATGGTTCAGATTTTATAAATGCAATAATTGAGTTTCATAAAAATAAATCAGTAAAAAAAGAAAAAAAAGAAAGTACCTACGCTAAAACTTTAGAACTTTTTTTAAGCGGACTTTCGGTTGAAGAAATTGCTGAACGAAGAAGCGTAAGTAAAACAACGATAGTTTCGCATCTAGCAAAACTATATGTAGATGGTCAAGATTTCGATTTAAGCCAATTTGTTTCTGAAGACGAAATTGCAGCAATTGAAAAAGCCCAAATAGAATTAGAAAAACCAAGTGCTTTAAAACCGTATTTTGATTATTTTGAAGAAAAAATGTCTTATGATAAAATTCGGTTTGGTTTGGCGTTTTTAGAAAGAAAACATAACAAGTCTATTTTGTCATCTTGACGAAGGAAAGATCACACTAGAAATTCGACAAAGTTAATTGCCAATCTTTGTGGAATTTCTAGTGTGATTTCTCCTTTCAGTCGAAATGACAAGATTGAGGTGAAATAAAAAAATCCTGTGAAATACTTCACAGGATTTTTTGTTTAAAATTATTTCAAGCTTTTACAAATATCTTTCTTCAAAAACTTTTTGATGGTGTTTTTGATGTCCAATTATTACAAAACCCAAAGCGCGAACAGAAATTTGATTGTTCGATGCTGTTCCAATATTTTTAAGTTGCTCTTCAGATAAGCTTTTATAAAACAATAAAGTGGAATGTCTCAATGCAGACAATTCTGTCAATAAATCTTGAATACTTCTTTTGTTTGAATTTGCGTTATCGGCATAATCATTTTCTTCAAAACTAGACAAAGGTGTTTTGTCATTTCTTGAAAACCTCAAAGCGCGATAAGCAAAAACACGTTCAGAATCTATAATGTGCTGAATAATATCTTTGATTGTCCATTTACCTTCTGCATATTGGTAATCAAATTTATCAAGCGGTATATTTTGAACAAATCTTATAAATTCATGTAATGAAATCTCTAATTCCTCTATTAATTTTCCGTCACCAGCTTGTTTGATATACGTACCGAAATGCCCTGAATATTCATTTTCTGCTAATTGATTGCTGTACATTTTTATAAAAATTAAAGGTCTAAATTTAATTTATGCTGAATTTCTACTTGCGTTTGTATTTCCGAAAAGTGATCTAGTTACAATTTTTTCGTAAACTTTAATAAGCTCTTCATTCTTAGCTGCGTCTTTATTTAATTCATTAATTCTTAATAAAGCATATTGTTGTATTGTCAACAAAGGCAATACGATACGCTCTCTTATTTGAATCGATGCTATACCATCAGGATAATTTTCCATAAGGGTTTTATGACCAGCAATTTTCAATAACATACGTTTTGTTTCTGAAAATTCGTCGTAGATAATCTGCCAAAACTCACCAAATTCAGGGTCATTTCTCATGTAAGCCGTCAATGGTAAAAATGATTTTGCCAACGACATCATACTATTTTCCAGCAGTGTTTTAAAGAATAAAGAATTATGGTACAAATCGCTTACTTTATCCCATTGGTTAGTGTCTTCAAAATGTTTCAAAGCAGTACCAACTCCAAAGAATCCAGGTACGTTTTGTTTTAACTGACTCCAAGAACCTACAAATGGAATTGCTCTAAGATCAGCAAAATCTAATGATTCTGATTTACTTCTTTTTGAAGGACGGCTTCCAATATTTGTTTTAGAGTAATATTTCAAAGTACTCATCTTTTCTAAATACGGAATAAACTTTGGATGATTCTTAAAGTTTAAATATTTCTCATATCCTAAATCAGCTAATTGAGTTAAAATTTGAGTTTCTTCAGCAGTAAGTTCGTTCTTTTCTTTGCTAAATACTTGATTTGTAACACCCGCACTTAATAAGTTTTCGATATTGTAACGACAAGAATCTAAAGTTCCAAAATTAGAACTAATGGTTTGACCTTGAACCGTAATTTGAATTTCGTTGTTTTCGATTTTTGGACCTAGAGAAGCATAAAATTTATGTGTTTTTCCACCACCACGAGCTGGAGGGCCGCCACGTCCATCAAAGAAAATAGCTTTAATTCCGTATTTTCTAGAAATTTCAGTTAGTGAAATTTTAGCTTGATAAATACTCCAGTTCGCCATTAAATAGCCGCCGTCTTTTGTTCCATCAGAGAAACCAAGCATTATAGTTTGTTTATTTCCTCTAGCTTGTAAATGTTTAGAGTATTCTGGATTAGTATACAACTGCTCCATAATAGAATGTGCATTTTGTAAATCATCAACTGATTCAAAAAGCGGAATAATATCAACTGTTGGATCTTCCCAATCATTCAAACGAATCATTGCAAAAGTTTCCATTACATTTAAAGCACTTTCATTATTGCTGATAATATAACGATTGGCTCCTTCCTCTCCATTATTTTCTTGAATCGTTTTTATCGCCTGTACAGATTCTAAAGTAGATCTTGTAATTTCATTCTCGAAATCGCTTGGATTTAAATCTCCTTTTACTTTAGATAAAATGCTAATTTTTTCATTTTCCGTTAATTCAAAATAATTTTTTGGAAATACATTTGAATCAGAGTTTAAGTAGAAATTGACAACGTCTTTGAAAACAACGTTGTGAATTTTACTGTTCTGGCGAATGTCTAATGTCGCAAAATGGAATCCGAATAAATTGATTTTTACTAAAAGAGCTTCCAATTCATCTAGATATAATGATTGATGTTTTTCAATAATTATACTTCTAATTTTATTCAACTGACTTAAAAGTTCATCTAAAGTAATGTAAATTTCACCTTTTGAATAGAAAACAGAACGATAAAGTTTATGTTCAAGTTCTGCTACTAAAGTGTCTACTCCTGAGAATGTTAACTTACGTTTAAGGTTTCGCATTTCAACATAATAACACTTTAAAATAGAAGTACGCAAACGTTCTGCTACTTTAAGGGTTATTTCGGTAGTTACAAAAGGATTTCCATCTCTATCTCCGCCCGGCCAAAATCCTAATTTGATTAATTGATTTTGAATCGCATTTCCGTTAAGTATGTTTTTTTGAAGATAATGTACAATTTCTCCAGATGTAGCGTAAAATACATTTTCAAGATACCAGATCAAACTTACAGCTTCATCGTAAGGATTTGGTTTTTCATTTTGAATAAAAGGAGTTTTACCAAGCTGCGCCAGTAATTGTTTTATCTGTAATAAATCATTCTGACGAATTGCTTCAGTCAAATCATTAATAATCCCAAGAACTGGTCCTGGGTAAAATTGAGTTGGATGCGCTGTTAAAACAGTTCTTACATTAAAATCTTCTAGAAACTGAATTAATTCGTCGTCTTTCTCCTTAGCATCTGATTTTTCTTTGATATCTCTCAAAGAACCTCTTCCTTCCATATTGTTTACTTCTGGAAAAGCGGCATCTTCAATTGCATCAAACAATACAATTTGACGCTCTATATATTGAATAAATCGAAACATTAAGTCGATTTTTTCAGTTTCAGAAGCGTTATTTAGGAATTTGTTTGAAAAGAAATCAAAAATTTCTTTTGGTGTTTCTTGTTTTTTAAAACCAGTTTCGCAAGTTTCTGTAAATAATGGCAGTAAAACGCCTGTATTATCTATAGAATCAAAAGGTAATGTTATAAAAACACTGTTGTAAATGTGATATTTAGAAAGAACATCTCGATTAAAACGTTCAATTTTTGGCAACGTGTACATAATTGTGTTGTAGTTGGTTGGTTAATTAGTCATAAAAAAACCCCAAGAATAAACTTGAGGTTATATTTTTAATATAGCATTCAAGAGGAATTCTTACATATTTTTGAAAATAGTATGCATCAAACGCTTCTTGTCGTTAATACTTTCTTCTAATGAAATCATAGTTTCAGTTCTGTAAACACCTTCAATGTCATCGATCATGAAAATAACTTCTTTTGCATGTTTTGTATCTTTTGCTCTAATTTTACAAAAGATATTAAATTTTCCTGTCGTTACAGATGCAACTGTTACGAACGGAATTTGGTTGATTCGCTCTAATACAAATTTAGTTTGAGATGTATTATTAAGAAATACCCCAACGTAAGCAATAAATGAATACCCTAATTTATCGTAATCTAAGGCTAATGAAGATCCCATGATTATTCCTGCATCCTCCATTTTTTTTACTCTAACATGTACTGTACCAGCAGATATCAATAATTTTTTTGCAATGTCAGTAAACGGAACTCTCGTATTGTCTATTAACATATCTAAAATCTGGTGATCTACTTCATCTAAACGAAATTTACTCATAATTCTTTAATTAATATTACTAATTGCTATTACAAAGTATAAAAATATATATAAAAAACAACAAATTCACATAAAAATTAACTTTTTATCAACCCGTTAACAAATTTAATATTTTTATTTAAATAAAAATCTGCTTTTTGATTCAATTTCGGAAAACCACTATAGTCATCAGAATAAACAGCACCATTTCCATCATATTCGTAATGTCCAAAATAATTTTCCAAATCGCCTGCTTCAACTATGTAGGCATTAAAATGAATCTTATTTTCAATCAATTCTTCTTTGTATTGTGCGACAAAATTCGTAATAATTTCGATACCATCATAATTTATTTTGATGTTTTTATACATAAAATCATAAAAAACAGGTTTATTTTGTGAAATATTCAAATAATCATTAATTCTATTGTAAACTAAATCGTTTTCGCTAAGCAGTTTAAAACTCTGAATAAGTGAGAAAAATATGAACTTTCTAGTGATTTCGCGCTCATAATCTCCCGCAAAATGTCCAGCCTCAAATAAAATAGTCGGTACTCCTAAAAACTGAAAAGTATCACCAATACAATTTATATTAAACGAATCGTCAAATCGGCCTATTTGACCAGGAATGTGTTTTTGTAATTCGTCATTGATACCAGCAATTAGGTTGATTGCTTTTAATCTATTGTCATTTATTTCGCGTTCTTCATTATAAGAAGGTGCTAAAAAAGAGACTGTTGCAGGTTTTCCTGTATCGGCTACACCAAAGATAGTACGTTGATCGTGCAGGTTAAAGCAGTAATCTGGTTTGAAAGCTTCAAAAACTTCTCGCAAAACATTGCTTTCTGGCTGCGTTAGATTTTGAGAATCTCTATTTAGATCAATTTTATTAGCATTTTCACGTGTGTAAAGACGTGCTCCATCTGGATTTAGAATTGGAATACTATAGAATGTAAAAGTATTAAGTAATTTTTCGGCAAACTCAGATTTGTTGTTTAGAACATTTATGAAATCAAAAAGTGCTTTGGTAGTTGTACTTTCGTTACCGTGCATTTGTGACCATAAATAAATACGAGTTTTTCCTGTTCCTATTTCGTAGCTATATATAGGTTCTCCTAAAACAGATTTACCAATAATTTTAACTTGATTATTGGTGTTTAGTTTTTCTAAAAGCGGCTTGATATGATCTAATGTCAGGTAACGTCCTGAAATAGATTCTTCTTTATTTTGGATGAATAATTCTTCTAAATTCATTGTCTTTGTGATTAGTTTACAAAAGTAAACATCTTTATTTTTACAATTGTAAATTCATAAAAAGAAATAAAATTCAGAATTGTAAACAGATATTTCAAAGCTTTATGGTCTTTTTAAGTTGAATACTGGATTGAAAATTACAAAAGTTAATTTTGTTGATGTAGTTACTTATTTTCAATATTTTATGATGTTTTATTTAAAGTATTTATGTCGATATATAGTTGTTTGTTTAGATATTTACAGCTCTAAAATTGCTAAATCATTGCAAATTAGTTACATTTGTAAACAAGTTAATTTTAAATTGTAATTTACAATGGTAAACATAGATGATTTTGTAAAACGACTGGAGAGTATACTGGATTATTATGGTTTAAATGCTTCTTCATTTGCAGATAAAATTGGTGTGCAGCGATCAAGTATGTCTCACCTGCTCTCTGGAAGAAATAAACCAAGTTTAGATTTTGTAATGAAAATTTTGGATGTTTTTCCTGATGTAGATTTATACTGGATTTTAAATGGGAAAGGAAATTTTCCAAAATCAGATGATGGAGATGTAGTTTCAAAAGCAGAGAATTTTGTAGAAAATAAAAATCAAAACTCCCCTGCTCCGTCGACTGAAAATTCTGCCGGGGAGAATTTATTTTCTCAAATCGAATATAAAGCAGAAAATCCTCAGACAAAAAAAATAGAGTTAAACAAAAACTCTAATTTCAATGTTGAGGAAGATGAAATAGAAAAAATAGTCTTTTTCTATAAAAACGGAACTTTTAAAGTGTACACACCTTAATTTGAAATTTTCGCGTATTTGAAAAATTTTAAAATTATTTTTGATTTAAGCGATTCTCACGCAATTAAAGAAAATATCTAAAATTTAGATTTGAATTCCGTTTTCAGGAATCTTTCCTAAAACACCTTTATAGTGTTGTTTTAAGATTTCGAGATCAGCTTCGTAATTTCCAGTTGGAAAAAAAGCTTTCCCTAGATCAACTATTTTCTTTCCCCAATCAAAAGCGACTGGAACAATAGGAACATTTGCTTTGAGTGCAATATAATAAAAACCGCTTTTAATTTCGGTAACGCCTTTTCGGGTTCCTTCTGGAGCAACAGCCAAACGAAAGATTTCTTTACGGTCAAAAATAGCAGCAATAGAATCTACTTTGTTTAATCCTCCCGTGCGATCAATAGGTTCTCCGCCAACATTCTTAAAGTAATATCCAAAAGGAAATCTAAACAATTCCTTCTTTCCTACCCAATTCATTTGCAAGCCAGAGATTCCTCGGGTAAAAAGCCCAATATAAAAATCGTGATTACTGGTATGAGGCATAACCATCAATATACATTTTTTTACTTCAGCGTTCTTCAACCCTGTTATTTTCCAGCCCATTAGCTTGCAAAAGATAAAATTGTATAATTGTTTCTTCATTAAAATTTAATTTTTGCTACAAAATAAAAGATTTAAAATGGTATTTTTGAGTAAAACCATTATAAAATGATTCAAAAACTGTTCAGTTATCTTATACCTATAAATATATTCAAAAAAAAGTCAGCAAGAAGTAAAATAATCGAAGTTACTTGGACAAACGGAGAATTGGTAATCGATTCTGAAAATACAAATTATTCATATGGAAGCTTACAGCGAATATTAAGATATGGTCTTAGAAATATAGGATATGATAAGGTTTTAAAAATGGATCATATTCTGGTTCTTGGAGTTGCCGGCGGAAGCGTAATTAAAACCCTTGTTGATGAAATAGAATACAAAGGAAAAATTACAGGTGTCGAGATTGATTCAGATATGATTCAGATTGCCAATGAATATTTTAATCTCAATCAAATTAAGCAGCTTGAAATTATAATAGATGATGCTTTTGAATTTGTTTTAAAAACAAAAGATAAATATGACTTGATTATAATCGATATTTTTGAGGATACTAATATGCCTAACTTTTTGTTTGAAAAGTTTTTCAGCGAGAGAGTCTGTTTTTTATTAAAAGATAAAGGCTTCATTTTATTTAACACAATGATTCTTGATGAAGCACATAATGTTCGTAATAGAAAATACAAAGCCGAAATAAACGCTGAATCGTTTACGGTAAAAATGCTGCCGCGCATAGAAGTGCATAATGAAATAATAATAATTGAGAAATTATCCTAAAATCGTATATTCATGAAGTCCCTTGTTTCTATTCTAAAAACCTTGCCTCCTGCTAAAGTAATTGATGATGTTATTGATTTTTCAAAATATCTTCCACTTGATTTATCGTCTACAAATACCGAATTGGTTGAAAATAAACCAGAAAGCGCAGCTGATTTTGAGCGCTTTATTACGGATTTTTTAAAAAGAAATAATGCTGAAGTGGCTTATGGCGGGTATATTGAAGGACGTTCTTTGTACAAGCGAAGTTCGATTTTTAGAAATGATTCAATTCCAGAACGAAATATTCATATAGGATTGGATTTATGGACAAAAGAAGGCACTTCTGTTTTGGCGCCTCTTGATGGAAAAGTTCACAGTTTTAAAAACAATCTTGGTTTAGGCGATTATGGCCCTACTATTATTTTAGAGCACGAAATTGAAAATGAAATATTTTATACTTTATACGGACATTTATCGTTAGAAAGTATAGAAAACCTTACTGTTGGGACGGTTTTTGCAAAAGGCGAACAAATTGCATCTTTAGGGAATTCATCTATAAATGGAGATTATGCGCCTCATGTTCACTTTCAAATTATACGAAATTTGGGAGATTACTGGGGCGATTATCCTGGAGTATGCAATACAAATGATTTGAATTTTTATATTGAAAACTGCCCTGACCCTAACTTATTATTAAAAATTACTTAAATGATTATGAAGAAAGCAGGATTGATTATATGTTTGTTGTTATTAATTGGATGTAAAACGAAAACGATAAGTCGAGATACTGAAGATTTAAAGATAAAAAAAGTTCCAAGTGCCGAGATTAATTCACAGCAGCAACGAAAAGCTTATGAATTGGGCAAAAGAGTATTAGAAACTTGTAACACATCAAAATTCAAGCCTTTTAATGAAACCGAAGTAACACAGTCTGTGAGAGAAAACACAACTGAAGAACGATTGACTAAAACTTGTACAAGATTTAGACAATATTACGGGAGTTTTATTGATTTGAAATTAGATGGCGTTTATAAAACCAAGCAAGAAGTAATTTACCGTTATCACGCCTTGTATACTAAAAAGGTTGCAAACAAAGAGCTTCGTGTATTTGTGAACAATGAAAATTTAGTTTCAGCAATAAAGTCAATGGATTGGGATGAGAAGTTTGACTCAAAATTAACCGAACAATAAAGTAAAATTATGAATTTAAAAATGCCCCTATTTTTATTACTGTTATTCTCAACTATTGTAAATGCTCAAGAAACTATGAGCATTAAAGGCGCTGCTCCTCTTTCTGCAACAAAAACGTATACGTTTATCTGCGAGAAATATGCTTTTACAGGAGAAGCTGATATACAAATTGCAAAAACAGACAAAGGCGGTGTTTTAAAAATTACAATTTTACCATCAAATGATAAAGCAAAAATTTCTGGCGGTTTATATGTTGATCTGGCAAATGCTGATGTTATTGCTTGCGTAGATAAAAATGTGAAAGAAACTGCAGACGGTAAAATATCTGCCTATTATTATTTTACTCCTGCCGAATTTGCAAAACTGAAGAAAAACGATATTTATGCTGTTCGTTTTATTATAACTGGCGGTTCTAATGCTTTTGGCAATGAAAACGGATATTTTACAGCGCATAACAAAATGAACTATTTCTCAACGGCTTACGATAAATCTAAAAAGAGTTACGATACAGCAAAAGAAATAAGTGTTTTATAAATATAAAATTTATTAGAATAAATCTTATATTTATAATCTAATTACAATTTAATATGACTCCTAACGAAGCAGTAATAACAAAGTTTTATACCGCATTTGCTAATTCAGATGCTCAAACAATGTCTGAATGCTACCATCCAAAAGTACATTTTATTGATCCTGCATTTGGTTTATTGAAAGATGAGCAGGTTTCTAAAATGTGGAAAATGCTGTTACTTAAAAGCAAAGGAAACATCAAAATTGAATTTTCAGATGTAAAAGCCGATGATTTTTCGGGTTCTGCAAAATGGGTTGCTACCTACAACTTTAGCAAAACAAATCGTAAGGTAGTCAATAAAATTAGAGCCGAATTTATATTTCAAGACGGCTTAATTATTAAACATATTGACGATTTTGATGTTTGGAAATGGTCAAAACAAGCTTTTGGACTTACTGGTTATTTACTTGGATGGACTGGTTTTTTTCAGAAAAAAATTCAACAGCAAGCTTTGCTGTCACTTAATAAATTTGAGGAATCCAAATAATTTTCCTAACTTAATTTTTTCTTTTGTACCAAAACTGATGTAGTTCTCTGCATTTATACGCCTCTTGCAAAAGTCTAATACTTTGCCCTTCATTATTTTTTAAGTCAATTGTTTTCAATTCTATTAAAAATGAAAGAAATTATACACAAGAGATTAAATCAATTACAAGCTACGGCAATATGCGGAAACGATATAAGTTCTTCCTGCTTGTATGTATCAGCATTAACTATTTTATACGCAGGACAATACGCATGGATTTCACTGTTGATTGTAGCTGCCGTTTTATTTTTATTCAGAAAAATTTATGGAGAAGTTGTTGGTGCAATTCCTTTAAATGGAGGCGCTTACAATGTATTACTAAATACATCTACTAAAAAACTCGCATCGCTGGCCGCAACGCTTACCGTTTTATCCTATATGGCAACCGCTGTAATTTCTGCTTCAGAAGGAATGCATTATTTACACGGAATTTTTGAAGGAATCAATGTCACAATTGCTACCGTTGTCGTTTTAATTCTTTTTACTTTTCTGGCCATTTTAGGAATTGGAGAATCTGCTTTTGTCGCAGTAATTATATTTGTAACCCATTTAACCACTTTAAGTTTACTTGTTTTAGCGTCGCTTTTATATATCGCCATGAACGGTTTAGATGTATTTCAGCTGAATTGGCAGGCTCCTATTGCGTTTGGGAATTTAAAAACAGCTCTATTTTTAGGTTTTTCGGCAGCAATGCTCGGAATTTCAGGATTTGAGAGTTCTGCTAATTTTGTTGAAGAGCAAGAAGCTGGAGTATTTCCTAAGACACTCCGCAATATGTGGGCGATTGTCAGCTTTTTTAATCCCGTTATTGCAATTCTAATTATTGGAGTAATTCCGTTAGCACAAGTTGGCGAAAACAAAGAATCGTTATTGGCTTTTTTAGGGCAAACAACTGGCGGTTCTTGGCTTGCATGGTTAATTTCTATTGATGCAGTTTTAGTACTTTGTGGTGCTGTATTAACTTCATTTGTTGGTGTTTCTGGGCTTTTAAACCGAATGACCTTAGATCGAATTCTGCCAAATTATTTTTTAAAACAGAATAAAAGAGGATCACATTATCGTATTGCGATAAGTTTTTTAATTCTTTGTATATCCGTTCTTTTTGCTACAAATGGTCATTTAGAATCTTTAGCGGGCGTTTATACATTTTCGTTTTTGGCGGTAATGGCATTGTTTGGAATAGGTAATCTGCTTCTTAAATTTAAACGCAGTAAACTTCCAAGACCTGTACGAGCACGCGGTATAGCTGTTGTAACCGCAATAATTTTTGTTATTATTGCATTTGTAGGCAATATGGAGCTGAACATTAATGCGTTCTATACTTTTCTAAAATATATGGTTCCGTCATTATTATTTATCGGAATCATGTTGAACAGAGTTATACTGATTAAACTTTTAATCGAAGCTTTAGAATATTTTTATCAGCCATTACGAAAAATGGTGATTTTAAGTAACCGATATTTACAAAAAATGAGTGTCCAGATCAACTCTCAAGAGTTTGTCTTTTTTACTAAGGGTGATGATATTGCCATTTTAAACAAAGTCCTGCAATATGTTCAAGGCAACGAAACGACCAAAAAGCTAAAAATAGTTCATGTTAAAAGTGATTCTGTAAACAATGAAGCTTTAATGAAAGATCTTGAAGTTTTAGATCGAGCCTATGATGATATTGATATCGAATATCTTGAAATTCAAGGTGTTTTTGGCCCAGAAATTATAGATGAATTATCTCAAAAATGGAAAATCCCAAAGAATTTCATGTTTATTGGTTCGCCTGGAAATAAGTTTTCTTATAGAGTTTCTGATCTTGGCGGCGTACGTTTGATTATGTAGTTCTAAAAACAGTTTAAATAAAAAAACCGATAGATTTTTAAAGTCTATCGGGTTTTTAGTATTTCAAAGTTCTTCGTATATAGTTTAAAGAAACTTGCAGTAGATTAATTCTTAAGATTTAAACCAGCCTTCAACCAATTCATCTTCAAAAGAAGTTGCATTTTTATGAACAAACTCATTTGTATCTTTATTGTAAGAATAGTCTAAAGCCCACTCTTTATGGTTTTTAGCTAACTCTTTAATGCTTTCACAAACAAAAGCAATTTCTTCATCAGTCGTAGTTGGATGAATTGACATTCTAATCCATCCCGGTTTTTTGATTAAATCTCCAATTGTAATTTCGTTAACCAGCTTATTTGAAGTTTCTTGATCAACATGAAGTAAAAAATGCCCGTAAGTTCCTGCACAGCTGCATCCTCCTCTAGTTTGAACTCCAAATCGGTCATTTAATATTTTTACACCTAAATTAAAATGAAGGTTTTCAATAAAAAATGAAACAACTCCTAATCTGTTTTTATGCTGTCCTGCTAGAATTTTAATATTATCAACAGGTTCTAATTGACTGAAAACGTAATCAACAATTTCATGCTCACGCTGTAAAATGTTTTCAATTCCCATTTCTTCCTTTAACTCAATTGCCAAAGCTGTTTTAATAACCTGAAGAAATCCTGGAGTTCCGCCATCTTCACGATCCTCGATATTGTCAATATATTTATGCTCTCCCCAAGGATTTGTCCAGCTCACAGTTCCACCGCCGGGACAATCAGGAATCATATTGTTGTATAATTTTTTATTAAAAATAAGAACACCAGAAGTACCAGGTCCTCCTAAGAATTTATGCGGAGAAAAGAAAATAGCATCTAAATACGCTTCTTCATCTGCAGGATGCATATCAATTTCTACATATGGTCCTGAACAGGCAAAATCGACAAAGCAAACACCGTTGTATTGATGCATTAATTTGGCAGCTTCGTGAAAAGGTGTTTTTAAACCTGTAACATTCGAACACGAAGTAATAGAAGCAATTTTTATTGTTCTATCGCTGTATTTTTGTAACAACAGCTCTAAATTATCTAAACTAAAAAGTCCTTTTTCACAAGACGGAATAATTTCGACATCAGCAATAGTTTCTAACCAAGAAGTTTGATTAGAATGATGCTCCATATGTGAAATAAAAACAATAGGTTTTTTCTCTGCAGGAACTGTTGTAAAGCTTTTTAGATTTTCAGGAATTTTCAAACCTAAAATACGTTGAAACTTATTAATAACACCTGTCATACCAGTTCCATCTGTAATCAAAACATCATCGTTATTAGCGTTTGTATGACGTTTGATAATATGTCTTGCATGATGATACGCCTTTGTCATGGCAGTACCAGATACAGTAGTTTCAGTATGTGTGTTGGCTACAAAAGGGCCAAATTGATTTAAAAGTTTCTCTTCAATTGGTCTGTAAAGCCTTCCGCTGGCAGTCCAATCAGTATAAACAATATTTTTTTTGCCAAAAGGTGACATAAATTCCTGATCTATGCCAACAATATGTTGTCTAAAGTCCTGAAAGTAGGTTTCTAGACTGATGGTACTATTTTTGGTATTCATTAGTGTGCCTGTGTTTGAATGCAAATATATTGTTTTTTTATAGAATTGAGAATTTATCAATTATAAACTTCAAACAGTGAGTAAACTTTTAATATCTTTAGTTAAAAAGCTATTTTTTAGATAAATTATCATAATATTCTATCGGATTAATAGGGCATGTAAACTTTAAACTATTTACATTTATGGAAAATTTATCAACAGCCACTTTTGGTGGTGGATGTTTTTGGTGTGTAGAAGCTGTAATTCAGCGTTTAAAAGGAGTTGAAACAATAAAATCGGGATATTCAGATGGTTTTATAAAAAATCCCGCATATCGTGAAGTTTGCACGGGACGCACTGGTCACGCAGAAGTAATTCAGGTAACCTTTAATCCTGACATAATTTCATATCATGATTTGATAACTGTGTTTATGACGAGTCATGATCCAACAACTTTAAATCGTCAAGGCGGTGACAGCGGTACCCAATATCGTTCGATTGTTTTATATCATGATGAGGAACAAAAGGAAATTGCTGAAAAAGTGTTTCAAGAAGTGCAGTCTGTTTACGCAGATCCAATTGTTACGCAGTTAAAGCCTTTTGAAGTCTTTTATGAAGCCGAAGATTATCATCAAAACTATTACAACAACAATCAAGAAGCCGGCTATTGTCAGTTTGTAATCGATCCGAAAGTTCAAAAACTTAAAAAAATGTATGCTGATAAATTAATTGGCTGATAAATTTTTAGTCACGAATTAGAGGTAATAAAAAAATCATCAAAAGTTGTAGCAAGCCTACATAAACTAAAATGAAAAATTTAAAAATAAATAATCGATTTACTGCGGAATTACCTGCAGATCCTGAAACTACAAACGAAGTGCGTCAGGTGAAGAATACTGTATTCTCGTATGTAGACCCAACAAAACCATCGAATCCTAAGTTAATTCATGCTTCCGAAGAAGTTGCAGAATTAGTTGGTATTTCAAAAGAAGAAATTCATTCTGAAACTTTTTTGAATGTTTTCTCAGGAAAAGAAATCCTATCAGGAACACGTCCGTTTGCAATGAGTTATGCTGGACACCAGTTTGGAAATTGGGCAGGGCAATTAGGTGACGGTCGTGCTATTAATTTAACGGAAGTTGAAAACAACAGTAAGTTTTTTATGCTTCAATTAAAAGGAGCAGGAAAAACACCTTATTCGAGAACTGCAGATGGTTTGGCGGTTTTGCGTTCTTCTATTAGAGAGTATTTATGTGCTGAAGCCATGCATTATTTAGGTGTGCCTACTACTCGATCACTTTCTTTAATGCTTTCTGGTGATCAAGTGTTGAGAGATGTTTTGTATAATGGAAATCCAGCTTACGAAAAAGGCGCAATTGTTTGTCGAGTTGCTCCGTCTTTTATCCGTTTTGGAAGTTTTGAAATGTTGACAGCCCGAAACGAACTCAAGAATTTGAAACAGTTTGTTGAATATAATATCAAACATTATTTTCCTGAAATCACAGGTGAGCCGAAAGAACAATATTTAACATTCTTTAAGAAAGTGGCCGATTCTACTCACGAAATGATTTTGCATTGGCAGCGTGTGGGTTTTGTACATGGCGTAATGAATACAGATAATATGTCGATTCATGGAATTACGATCGATTATGGTCCATATGGATGGCTAGAAAACTATGATCCAAACTGGACGCCAAACACTACCGATAGTCAATATAGAAGATACAGATTTGGAAATCAGCCTCAAATTGCACAATGGAATTTATACCAATTAGCTAATGCAATTTATCCTTTAATAAATGAAACAGAGCAATTAGAAAAAATCTTAGAATCATTTATGGATGATTTTATTATAGATTATAAAGTGATGTTTTTGAGTAAATTAGGTTTGTTTGCTTTAAGTAAAACTGATAATGCTTTAATTGATGAGTTAGAAGCTAATTTGCAATTAACAGAAACGGATATGACTATCTTTTTTAGAAATTTGAGTACTGTTGAAAAAGAAGATTTAGTTGAAAAAGCAATAGAGAAAATTGAATTTTCGTTTTATAAAATGGAAGAAGTTTCCGGGGAAATTCTAGAAGCATGGAAAAAATGGTTTTCGCAATATCTAGAAAGATTAAAAGCTGAAAATTTATCAGATCAGGAACGTTCACAAAGGATGAACTCCATTAATCCTAAATATGTGCTTCGTAATTATATGGCGCAATTAGCTATTGATGCAGCAGACAAAGAAGATTATTCGTTGGTAAATGAGTTTTATACGCTCTTGCAAAAACCTTACGACGAGCAGCCTGATTATCAAAAATGGTTTGCAAAACGACCAGATTGGGCACGATCTAAAGTAGGTTGTTCAATGCTTTCTTGCAGTTCTTAAATTTTATTTTTAGCCAGGAATTTCACGAATTAGCACGAATTAGATTTTTGTTACATCGAGCGAAGTCGAGAACACGTTAGCATCTCGACTTCGCTCGATGTGACAGTTCGAAAATAAATTAGTGTAATTAGTGAAATTCATGGCAAACCTTTATTTAGTACTAATATAATCCATTATCATATTAGCATGTATTCTTGAGTTCTCAATAAACCATTTGTGCGTCTGCATTCCGCCGCAGACAACACCAGCTAAGAATAGACCTTTTACATTTGTTTCCATCGTTTCGGCGTTGTAAACAGGAATCTTTAATTCATCATTTGAAAGTTCAATGCCCATTTTTTCTAGAAAAGTTAAATCGGGTTTATAGCCCGTTAAAGCCAAAACAAAATCATTTTCAATCGTAACTTTTCCGTTTGGAGTTTCAATTTCGACTTCGTTATCTTTTATTTTCGTAATATTAGATTCAAAATAAGCCTTAATGCTGCCCTCAGCAATTCGGTTTTCAATATCAGGTTTTACCCAATATTTTACTCTATTGTTTATTTCGTTTTTACGAATCACCATTGTAACATCAGCACCTTTTCGCCAGCATTCTAAAGCGGCATCAACAGATGAATTATTGGCGCCAACGACTAAAACTTTACGGAAAGCATATTCGTGGGCTTCTTTGTAATAATGACGTACTTTAGGTAATTCCTCTCCTATTACATTCATTTGAATTGGAATATCATAAAAACCCGTAGCAATAATCACATTCTTTGCTTCATACAATTTTTTATCGGTGGAAACTACAAAAGTCGAATTTTCGATTTTTTTGACTTCGGTAACTTTTTCAAATAAATTGATATTGAATTTAAAATAACGATGAATATTTCGATAATATTCTAAAGCTTCCTGTCTTCCAGGTTTTGGAGCAAGACAATTAAACGGAATATCACCAATTTCTAACCTTTCGGCAGTAGAGAAAAAAGTCATGTACAGCGGATAATTGAATATACTGTTTACAATAGCGCCTTTTTCGATTATTAAGTATTTTAAATTGTTCTTTTGAGCTTCAATTGCGCAGGCAAGTCCTATTGGCCCGCCTCCCACAATAATTACATCATATTGATCCGTCATAAATTATTCTTTTTCCCAGCTTTTAAAAGGATGTTTACTTAAATAAGCATTGTAATATCTTTTGTCATCTGTTACCTCTTTCCCTAGCCATTCTGGCTTTTCAAAAGTTTCTGTTTCAGATTTCAGTTCCACTTCGGCCATTATTAAGCCTTCATTTTCGCCGTAAAATTCATCAACTTCAAAAATATGATTTCCAAGTTTTACCTCGTAACGTGTTTTTTCTATTTTGCCTTTTTCGCATAATTTTAAAAGCTCTATAGCTTCATCAAGCGGAATTTCATTCTCCCATTCAAAGCGCGACATACCGCCTTGATGCCCAATACCTTTAATAGTTAAAAAGGCTTTTTCGCCTTTAATTCTAACTCTTACGGTTCTTTCAGGAATCGAACTTAAATAGCCTTGGGCAATTTTATTATGAGTAAAAGCTTGTTCTTTAAAATCATTTGATTTTACAAGAAACTTTCTTTCTATTTCGAGCATTTTGTTTCTGAATTAATTTTACTCAAAGTTACTTAATTAAATTAAGTTTGAGAATTTGCATTTATAAAACCTCTTTTTATTTGTTCACGAATCAAATTCAAACAAAAGTGGAAAATGCAACCATGTTGATTGATTGTTAGTAGGTTACGTGTTTTTATTTTTCCTAAATTTGATAAAACCTTAACTTCATTACTATGTCTAAAAAAGCACTTTATCTATTGGGCATTGCAATAACAATCATTTTGGGGACTTTTTTATACCTGAAATTCTGTTGCAATTGTTGTACGAAAACAGCTGACGTTACTACTGAAACAGTAAGCGTTGTTGTAGCTCAGGACACTAATTTTGTTCCCTTTGTTTTAAGCGGTTCTGGAATTGATTATCGCACACACGGCAATCTTAAGTTCCTTAAAAACAATGCAGCGGTAATCATGCCTGTACATGATTCGGTAGCTATAGGAATAGAAAATCTAAAAGGGTTTTTAATTAAAAATCCACAGCAAAAAATTACGATTACTGGTTACGCCACATCTGATGAAAAGAACACTACAACTTTTGAGAATCTTGGTTTAGCAAGAGCAAATGGAGTTAAGAACTTTTTTGTTTCTAAAGGATTAGCAGCTTCTAATTTTGATACAAAAGGCAAAATTATCGATCAATGGAAAATGAGTTCTGATACGCTTCTTGGTCCTGTTGAGTACAATTTTGAGAGTGCTAATACCCCAGCGGTATCGACAGATGAATGGGTTATTTTAAAGAATAAGATTAATGGTGATGCATTAGTTCTTCATTTTAGCACCAATAAATCTAGTGAAGATTTAAGTGCCGACGAGAAGCAAAAAGTGGCAGATATAGCCAAGTACATGGATCATGTTAAAGAAGCTGTTGTATTGGTTGTTGGGCACAGCGACAATGTAGGAAATCGTGATTCGAATATTGTTCTTGGACAAAAACGTGCTGATTTCTCTAAAAACTATCTGGTTAAAAAAGGCATTGAGACTACACGAATTGAAACGCAATCAAAAGGTCCTGATGAACCAATTGGAGAAAATACTACCGCAGAAGGTAAAGCGAATAACAGAAGAACTGTAATTACAATTAAATAACTAATTAAAATATACGATTATGAATATACCATGTATCTTAATACCGATTTTAGTGGGGTTAATCTGTGGAATTTTAGGTTACTTACTAGGAAAAATGAATTCTAAAGGAGATGATTCACTGGCTGTATCTTTACAAGCCGATTTAGATGCTTGTAAAGCAAATACGAAAAGCTTAAATGCTAAAATAGCAGCATTAGAAGCAGATTTAGCAGCAAAAGTAAAAAACACTTCGTCTACGGCGCAGTCGTTTGTGTCTTCACCTGCTGCAATCGCATTTGATGCAGCTTTGGCAGCCACAGTTTTTGGTAAAAAAATAAAAGAAAATGATTTGAAAGTTGTTGAAGGAATAGGTCCAAAGATTGAAGCTTTATATCATGCAGCAGGAATATCAACTTGGCATCAATTATCAGAAACATCTACAGAAAAATCGCAATCTATTCTGGATGCAGGCGGAGAAAATTATGCCATTCACAATCCAAGTACTTGGGCTAAACAAGCTTTATTAGCCTATCAAGGTAAATGGCAGGAATTAAAAGACTGGCAGGATAATTTACGTGGAGGGAAAGAGTAAAAAAAAGACACAAAGGTTCAAAGATACAGAGGTTCAAAGGTTTTAATACTTTGTTCCTTTGAACCTCTGTAACTTTGAACCTTAAAAACTGGCTCCCAGCCAGTTTTTTTTTGTATTATACCATAGCTGTCCTTGTTTTACTTCGAGCGGGCAATCAAAATTATTAGTGTAAAGTGCTCCTGTTCCTAATCCTTGCGGCATTTTTGAGTTTAAAAGAAAAGTCCATTGCGCAATTGCATTTAAACCAATATTGCTTTCTAATGCCGAAGTAATCCACCAGCCGATATTATATTTTTCGGCTAAAGTGATCCATTCCTGTGTTCCTCTAAAACCGCCGACAAAACTTGGTTTTAAAATAATGTATTGCGGTTTGATTTTTTGCAGCAATTCTTCTTTCTCTTCTAATGAAAAAACGCCTATCAATTCTTCGTCTAAAGCAATTGGAAAAGGTGTTGCATTACATAAATCTGCCATTGCAGTAGTATTTCCTTTTTTTATAGGTTGTTCAATACTATGAAGTTGAAATATATTGAGTTGGTTAAGTTTATCTAAAGCTTCATTTAAAGTAAAAGCACCATTTGCATCGACTCTAATTTCGATTTGTTCTGCCGAAAAATGACTTCGGATAAACTCAAGTAATTCTAGCTCTTTTTGAAAATCTATAGCGCCAATTTTAAGTTTGATACAATTAAAACCATCCGCTAATTTCTCTTCAATTTGTTCTTTCATAAATGAAGCTTCACCCATCCAAACTAAGCCGTTTATAGGTATTGATTCAGAATGCGACGTAAAATTTGAAGGAAAAAGTAAATACGGATTTTCACTTTTTAATGATAAAAAAGCCATTTCTACTCCAAACTGTATTGAAGGAAACTCTAACAAAGCTTCCCAAAGTGCAGTTTCTCCTAAATGAATATTTTCACAAGTCCATTTAAGTTTTTCCTCATAATCATCACGATCATCAGCGCTTAAGCCTCGAAGAATTCCGCATTCTCCTATTCCTTTTCTGCCATTATCGTCTAAAACAATAAACCAGGTTTCTTTTTCGGTCATAATGCCGCGAGATGTCCCAGACGGACGTTTAAACTCGAGCATGTATTTATGGTAAACAGCTTTCAATTTATTGTTTTTAAATTAAGGAAAGGTTTTTAATTATAAAGTTTTAAAACTTTTTCGAAATCCTTTGATGGCAGGCCAGCTTTTTGAAAAACAGTAAAATCTTGTTTTGTTTTTTCTTTCCAGCTTACACTATCAGTTACATTTTGTGTTTGGTATTTTTTGTAAATTGCTTTGGCTTCGCTGTAATCATCGCTTATCAAGTAAACATGAGCAAGATTTAGTTTAACTAACAATTCAGTATCATCAAGCTTTTCACCTTCTTTTAAAAATTTCAACGCTTTTCCGTATTGCTTGGTTAAAATGAAGCAATAACCAATAGAGTTGTAATCTAAAGCAGTAGCTTTTCCGTCGTTAATAATCGAATTTAACTTAGGAATAGCTTCGTTGTATTTTTGTTGTTTTATTAATAAAGAAGCCTGCTTTCTTAAATCACTGTAAACGTTTTTAGAAATATCTTCATCTTTATAACAAGCGTTTCCAAAATCTTTGTATGCTTTGGTTTTTTCAACTGCTAATAACTTCTGAAATTCTGTATAACGATATTGTTTGATGATTTTATTTAGAATACAAACACAAAAATCATCAGAATTGGCCATTTTTTGTGCTAATGTAGATGTTTTACATAAGCTGATAATTTCGTTTTTATTGTCTTTATCCCAGCCACGACTAAGAACGGTATTAACCCACGGAACAACTTCTAATACTACTTTTTGATTCAAAAACCAGTTTTTACTCTGAAATGCAAACCAAATTGTATTTGAATTCTGGTTCAAACAAGAAGATTTATCTACAGATAAACGTTTGGCATCTTTACTTAACGGTTCTGTCTGTGCATAACAAGCTTTATCTGTTTTACCGTCTATAATGTATCTTTTTGCGTCGTCATTTGAAGCAAACAAAGCATAGGTACAAGTATCATCTCCGGAAATTTTTGACATCAAAAAAACGGCTCCTGCAGATCCTTGACCAATTCCATATGGATCTGGAATTGCTTTTAGTACCGAAACTAAACTATTGGCCATTTGCTGGTTTTCGTCTAAAAGAGTGATTCTGTATACAATTTCGGTAGTACCTAGAGGCAGATCTTCTATTTTAAAAGTTACTCTGTCTCCGGCAGAAACAATAAGTTCTTTAGTTGTAGCTCTTTCTTTATCCCAATAGCCGTCTTTTTGTGCAAAAACGTTAGATGAAGCTATAATTAAAATAAATAGAGCTATTTTTTTTAAATTCATTTTAGAAAATTTAGTTAAAGATCTCATACAAATTTCAAGCCTATTTTTTAAGTATTGCGTTTATTCTCTTTTCAGCTTCTGCTTTTGTGATTCCTTCGTAATAATCTTTTACAAAAGGATGATCAAAATCTTTGTGAGGAAATATTTCTGGTCTTTCATTTCCAGTTTTTGTTACCACTGTTGTTGGAATGCTGTTTGAGAACTCATATTGCGGAATATAATTTGAAAGCCAGCCAAAATACTGGTTTTCTTCTTTTTGATCATCAAAGTTTTCTAAGTAGTTTTCAAAACTTTTTTCGCTTAACGAAACCCAGAAGCCATATTCTAAATCTTCGCAGTGATCATTAACTTTTTGAACTAGAACACATCTAATAAATCGATCTACTTGATCGGAATGTTTTATAACGCAAAAATCTTCATCAATTACAGCAATATCTTCCTTTTCCTGAGAAGATAGATTGCTGTAGCTGTTTGGAGCGTTATAAGTTATTGCGGGCCAGCTTTCGTGCTCTTCGCCGCAGCAATCACACGTAAATTTAATATCACTCATATTTTAACAAATGCTATTATAGCTCAATTGAGGCGCCAATTTCTAAAAGCATTAAATCTTTTCCTTTATCAAAGAATTTACGAATTGATTCTTCATGATTAATTTCGATATAGCCAAAAGTATCAAAATGATAGCCAAGAATTTTATCGCATTCAACAAAGTCAGAAGCAATAATTGCATCTTCAACATCCATTGTAAAATTATTTCCGATTGGAAGAATAGCAAGATCAAGTTTAGTTCGTAACGGAATTAATTTCATGTCGTAAGTAAGTGCAGTATCTCCAGCAATATAAATATTTTTATGCTCTCCTTCGATTACAAATCCGCCAGGATTTCCTCCGTAAGTACCGTCAGGAAAAGAACTTGAGTGAATTGCATTGACATATTTTACTTTTCCAAAATCAAAATTCCAGCTTCCGCCATGATTCATAGGATGAGAGTTAAGACCGTTTTTTGCATAGTATCCTGCAATCTCAGCATTTGAAACAATGACTGCATTAGTTCGTTTTGCAATACTTTCCACATCAAGAATATGATCGCCGTGAGCGTGTGTTAATAAAATATAGTCTGCTTTTAGGCTGTTGATATCGATGTGTGAAGCTTGCGGATTTCCTGTAATAAATGGATCAACAATAATGTGCTTTCCTCCTACTTCAATTCCTAAAGAAGCATGTCCGTAAAAAGTGATTTTCATTTTATGAGTGTTTTTATAGTTGAACTTAATTTTATCTTCCGCCTAAAAATAGGTTAACAATTATATCTGAAATCAATGAAATCATACATACTGTTAATAATATAGAAAGTAAAAATGTACTTAATGCTAGTTTTTTTAATTCGGGATCTAAAAGCTTAGGGTTTTGATTTTTATAAACCGTAATTAAATGTTTAGTTAAAGGAATATAAGCTAATAAGAATAAATATTGATCAAAGTTATAATCGCTTAAAAAGGCAAAAACTACAACTAAAATCATTGCTGTAATAATCAATGAGAAATGATAGATTTTTGCTTTTGCTCCGCCAATTTGAACTACGATTGTATTTTTTCCTGATTTTCGGTCTGATTCTTCATCACGCATATTATTCAGGTTTAAAACGCCCACGCTTAATAATCCGATAGAAATTGCCGGAAGAATTAAAAGCGGATCAACTTCTTTTGAATATAAAAAGTTAACACCTAATGTGCTTACAAGCCCAAAAAAGATGAAAACAAACACATCACCAAATCCTTTATAACCGTAAGCAGAATTACCAACTGTATAACGAATTGCTGAAACAATTGCAGCAATTCCTAAAAGAAGAAAGAATATTGAATAACCAAAATTTGATTCTCCAAAAGCAAAATAAATTAAGATAATGGCAGATAATAAAGTTAACAGCGAAGTAATTATTATCGCTTTTTTCATCGCTTGAGGCGTAATAACTCCGCTCTGAATAGCACGCTGCGGCCCTACTCGATCAGCATTATCAGTACCTTTTACACCATCTCCGTAATCATTTGCAAAATTGGATAAAACCTGCAAACCCAAAGTAGTTAAAAGAGCAAAACCAAAGATTTTCCAGCTAAAAACGTCTGTTGGTGTATTGATAGTTTCTGTTGGGTTTGAAAGTGCATAAATACTCCCAACTATAATTCCAGAAACCGATAAAGGTAATGTGCGCAGTCTAGCCGCTTCAATCCAATGTTTCATTATTTATTTTGTTTATTTTAATTTCAAGTTTTAGGTTTCACGTTTCAGGTTCGCAATTTGAAACCTGAAACTTTAAACTATTTTGTAACTTCTTTACGGCAGCCATTTATTTTCGCCAAAATTTGGTTTTCTTTTTTCTAAGAAAGCGTTTCTTCCCTCTTTTGCTTCTTCAGTCATATAAGCTAAACGAGTTGCTTCTCCAGCAAAAACCTGCTGTCCTACCATTCCGTCATCCGTTAAGTTCATAGCGAATTTTAGCATTTTGATAGATGTTGGAGATTTTTGAAGAATTTCCTGAGCCCATTCATAAGCTGTAGCTTCAAGTTCATCGTGAGGAATTACAGCATTTACCATTCCCATATCCATCGCTTCTTGAGCAGAATAATTTCTTCCTAAAAAGAAAATTTCTCTTGCTTTTTTCTGTCCAACCATTTTAGCCAAATAAGCAGATCCGTATCCACCGTCGAAACTGGTAACATCGGCATCAGTTTGTTTAAAAATAGCATGTTCTTTACTAGCCAAAGTCATGTCGCAAACTACATGTAAACTGTGTCCGCCGCCAACTGCCCATCCTGGAACGACTGCAATAACCACTTTTGGCATAAAACGAATTAAGCGCTGTACTTCTAGAATGTTTAAACGGTGCTGACCATCTTCGCCAACATAACCTTGATGTCCGCGTGCATTTTGATCACCGCCGCTGCAAAATGAATAAACTCCGTCTTTTGTCGACGGTCCTTCAGCAGAAAGTAATACTACTCCAATCGAAGTATCTTCCTGTGCATCGTAAAAAGCTTGGTATAATTCTGAAGTTGTTTTAGGTCTGAATGCATTTCTAACATTTGGTCTGTTGAAAGCAATTCTAGCAACTCCGTTACATTTTTTATAAGTTATATCTTCAAATTCTCTGGCAGTAATCCAATCCATTTCTGTTTGTTTTATTTTAAAAATTTATAGTGTAAAAATAAGCCATTTTTTAGATTTTCACCCACTGATTTTGGTTTATATAGCGGTTTACAATTTGCGGTAATGTTAACAATTAGGCTTTTTGCTCAAAAAATAACATTTTTTAACATTAGTTATAAAAAATAATAAGTAATTTTACATCCTAGAAATCAACGAGATACGATTTATTTTGTTGATACAAGATTGATTTTCTTTCACTGATTTATTAACCTAAAAAATGATTTTTTTGAGAAAATTTAAAAAATTTGTCGCTCATTTTTTTATGGTTTTTATTAGTAAACCCTTGAATAATGAGCAAATGATTTATTCATTTGTCAAGACTTCGAAAAGAAGATAGTAACACCTAAGGTTAAACACTAGAATTGTTTAAGTAATTAGTATGAAATTGATTACGAAAAGAGGAAAAGATACTAACTAAAACTTTCTATAAATTATTTTCTAAAACCAATGGATTAGCCGTGAAATTAACGTTTCGCTTTTAAGATGGATGTATTGATTGTTTAAAGACATACCTTTTCAAGAAGTAGCTTCTAAAATTTTTAAAGCTGCTATTTTTTGATCAGATTCGAATTTATTTTATTTCTGTTTTTTTTTAATTACAATTTTTTTTAAAACGAGAATAAAAAGGGAAAGGCTGCTTGTAATGAGCAGCCTTTCCTGTTATAATCAGTTTGTTTAAACTCTAAAAAATAGAAATTCCAAATTCCAATTGAGCATTCAATGCCATTGGAATTTGGAATTTTTTATTGAAATTTTAAAAATGCTAATTTTCTTTTACCAAATAAATTCCATCTTCCTTGATCTCGATAAGTTTTTCTTTGTATAAAGCTCCAATTGCTTTCTTAAAAGTTTTTTTACTCATTTTTAGGACCGTTTTAATATCTTCAGGGTGCGAATTGTCGTTTAAACGTAAAAAGCCTCTATTTGCTCTTAATTCATCTAAGATTTTCTCTGCATTTGGTTCAATACTTTGGTAACCTTGAACTTGCAATGCAACATCTATTTTATTGTCAGGGCGAATGTTTTTAATGTAACCACGCATTCTGTCGCCGGTTCTTATTGAATCGTCGTAAACTTCATCTTTATACAACAAACCTTTGTGCTGCTCATTGATAATTACATTTATTCCTAATTCAGTAATATGCGAAACGATCAAATCAACTTCTTCTCCTTTTTCAACTGTAAGCTGATCGTTGTTTAAAAATTGGTTTAATTTACTTGATGCTACTAAACGATTCGTTTTTTCATCTTTATAAAGGTAAACCAGATAACGTTTTCCTTTTTCCATTGGACGAGCTTGTTCTTTAAACGGAACAAGAATGTCTTTCTCCATTCCCCAATCCATAAAAGCGCCCACATTATTAATATAATTTACTCTTAAAAGTGCAAATTCATTTAATAAAATATAAGGTTCCAGCGTAGTTGCAACTGGGCGTTGTTCGTGATCTAGATAAACAAAGACAACTAGTTCTTCGCCTATTTCAAATTCATTTGGAACATATTTGTTGGGTAATAAAATGTCGTGAATTCCTTCAGGATCTTTTTCAGGATTTCCTAAAAAAAGTCCCACTTTGGTATCACGTAATATAGTTAGTGTATTGTATTTTCCTATTTCAATCATATTCATAAAGTTCTAAGGTGCAAATGTACGAAGTTTGAAAATGGTAATCCGAAAAATATGCGGGATAAAAAAAGAAGCAGTCATTTTATTGTAGTTTGTTGCTTTTGGTTAAATTTGAAAACTTGTAATTAATCCCAAATCAATGAAAAAGAATCTTATTTATACTGCTTTTGCCTTTCTTCTTTTCGCGCAGGCTTCAATCTCGCAAGTTTCCGAAGACTTGGAAATAAAAAAAATGATAGGCGAAATTAAGGCCGAAAATCTTGAAGCTACCGTTTATAAATTAGTTTCGTTTGGAACTAGACATACTTTGAGCGATGCAAAAAACAAAACAAAAGGAATTGGGGCTGCGCAGCAATGGGTGAAATCTGAGTTCGATAAATTTGCATTGGAATCTAACGGAAGATTAACTTCTGAAATTGACTATTTTACTGTTAAAGCCGACGGTAAGCGAATTAACGTAGACAGCCAGATTGGGAATGTAATGGCGACTTTAAAAGGAACTGACCCTACAGATAATCGTGTATTGATTATCAGCGGACATCTTGATTCACGCGTAACAGATGTTATGAATATTAAAGCAAATGCTCCCGGAGCAAATGATGATGGTTCTGGCGTTGCGGCAGTTATTGAACTTGCCAAAGTAATGAGCAAAAGATCATTTCCAGCTACTATAATATTTGTTGCTGTAACTGGCGAAGAACAAGGTTTGATTGGAGCTCGACATCTTGCAGAAAAAGCAAAAGCACAAAACTGGAATATAGTTGCAATGCTTAATAATGATATGATTGGCAACAGTTTATCAAGCGGGACTAATTTAAGAGACAATACTCAAATTCGCGTTTTCAGTGAAACAATTCCGTATTTAGAAACTGAAGAAGAAGCAAAAATGCGTAAAGCTGTAAGCCGTGATAATGATAGCCCATCAAGGCTTTTGGCTCGATATATAAAAACCGTTACAGAGCAATATGTAGATCAGCTGAAAGTAAAATTAGTATATCGAAATGATCGTTTTTTGCGTGGTGGAGATCATACTCCTTTTAGTCAAAATGGTTTTACCGCCGTTCGTTTTTGCGAAATGAATGAAAATTTTGATCATCAGCATCAAGATTTAAGAACCGAAAACAATATTAAATATGGCGATTTGCCGGAATTTATGGATTTTGATTATTTAAGAAAAAATACCTGTTCGAATTTAGCCACTTTAGCTAATCTTGCTTCATCGCCAAAAGCACCAGAAAATCTTGGAATTGTGGTTAAGAAACTTTCAAATTCATCGACTTTAATTTGGTCAGCACCTGCTGGAAAAGAACAGTATGGTTATCAAATTTTAATGCGAGAAACTTCTTCTTCACATTGGGAAAAAACCTTTTTTGTAAAAGATACTCGAGCCGAAATACCTTATTCTAAAGATAATTACTTTTTTGCCGTGCAAACTGTTGATGCTTTAGGACATGCAAGTTTACCTGTTTTTCCAATTCCAATTAAATAATAGAACTAAAAAAAGCGCCTTTATGGCGCTTTTTTTAGTTCTATTTGTAAGTATTTTCTTTTTTAAAGTATAACGGTTGATAAGTAATAAAGGACAACTCTGTACTTACTATTAAACCAGCTTCTTAAAATATTGTTTTAAAATAACATCGTTCTCTGCTGTTGGAGTAAAAATCTCCAGTATTCCAGGTTCATCATTTGTATTATAAAGTAATTCCAGATTCTGTTCTAATGAAGTTAAATCATCAGCTTTGAAATAATTGCATTTATACATCGCTGCTAAATGTTCCGCAGTTAGATGATGTGAAGTTTCAAAATAGGTGTTAAATACAGGTTTTTCTTCATGTCCGGGTAAAATTCTAAATATTCCGCCGCCGCCATTGTTGATCAAAATGATTTTAAAGTTCTTAGGGATATAGGAATTCCATAAAGCATTACTATCGTATAAAAAACTGATATCGCCTGTAATAAACACATTTTGTTTGGTATTTCCAACAGCTGCACCAATTGCGGTTGAAGTACTTCCGTCAATACCACTGGTGCCACGATTGCAGAATACTTCAATACTTGAATCAATATCAATTAATTGTGCATATCGAATTGCAGAACTGTTACTGATTTGCAATTGGCTGTTTTTAGGAAGTGATTCAATAACTTTTTCAAAGACTTTAAAATCTGAAAAGGCAATTTTATCTAAATATTCTTGTTTTCGGGCTTTTCGTAAAGTATAGATTTTACTAATTTTAGAAGAATAGTCACTAATTGTAAATTCTGTTTTTGGCAGCAAAGATTTAAAGAATTCATTTGGCTTCATAACAAAATGCTTCGTTAAAGCGCTAAAAGTATCATAAGCTCGAAGTGTATCTATATGCCAATGATTTTGTGGTTTGTACTTACGTAAAAAACCTTTAATTCGTTTAGATACAATCATTCCGCCAAAAGTCACTAAAATATCTGGTTGAAATGCTTGAAAATCAGAATCGTCAAATGGAGTAATTAAAGTATCAATACTATTGATAAAACTAGGATGATGCAAGTTTGAAGTAGTTTCTGTAAGAACTACAACTGAAGGATCGGCGGCTAAGTTCTCAAGAATTTCAGTATCAATTGTATTGGCATCATTTACTCCTACAAGAACTAATTTTCGTTTCGCTGAATTCCAAATCGAAATAAATTCTGCTCCATTTTCGATGATTTTTACATCTTCTGCTGCTTCTATAGTTGTAATTTTTGGCTGTACAGAAAGTGTTTCAACAGTTTCATATAAAGGTTCTTCAAACGGAGCATTAATATGAACTGGTCCTCTTTGAAGAATTGCAGTTTCTATGGCCTTATTTATTTTCAAATCATTTTCAACAGAAGCTTCTTCCGTTAAATTAGCATTAAAAACAGAGTGATTTTTAAAAACATTTTCCTGACGAATAGTTTGTCCATCGCCAATATCGATTTTGCTTTGCGGGCGATCGGCAGAGATTATGATCAACGGAATCTGACTATAAAAAGCTTCGGCTACAGCTGGATAATAATTAAGCAATGCTGAACCTGAAGTGCAGATAACTGCTGTAGGTTTTTTAGTTTGCTGCGCAATTCCTAATGCGAAAAATGCCGCACAGCGCTCATCGGCAATGCTGTAACATTTGAAGTTAGAATTTTGGGCAAATCCGATAGTTAATGGAGCGTTTCGTGAACCGGGAGAAATTATAATATTGTGAATTCCTTTTGCTGAACAAATTTCGATAATGCTTTGCGCAAGCTCTATTTTGGGGTAAATCATTCTAAATAGTGTATTACTTTTTAAAGAAAATCTATTGCTTAGAATTTCTTTTACAATTACAAAGTTACAAACTTCATGCATGATTTAACTTATATTAGCAAGATATTATGACCCATTTTTAGAAAAAGGGAATATATTTGTAAATCGAACATTTTTTATTAAAACAGATCGTTTATGCGTTTCTTATATTTACTTTTTATTCTCATTTCAGTTCAGTCTATACAAGCACAAAATCAGTTTACTGTTGATGAAACGCCATATAAAACAGCGTTAGAAAGTGCTAAAACACAGAATAAACCACTGTTTGTAATGCTTTTTGCAGATTGGTGTCCGCATTGCAACAAAATGAAAAAAGAAGTTTTTAGTGATCCAAATGTGATGGCTTTTTTAAATAAAAACTATATCTGTGTTTGGAAAAATGTGGATAAAGAAGAAGGAACTGCGCTTAAAAATAAATTTAGAACGACTTCACTTCCTGCTTTTCTATTTTTAGATTCAAATGAAAATCTTTTATATGCTTTAAAAGGAGAAATGAAAACAGCCGATTTTTTAACAGAAGCGTCTAATGCTTTAAATCCAAAATTACAATTACCTTATTTAGAAAAACAGTTTCTAGCCGATCCAAGCAATTCTAATGCCTATTTTGCTTATTTGAATAGTTTGAAAAAAGGAAGAGATAGAAATGAAATAGCTATTCCAACACACATTTATCTTAATACACAATCAGATGCACAATTAATAAGTGAGACCAATTGGCGTATAATTGCAAATGGTGTTACAGATATTAATTCGAGAGAATTTCAGTACGTTTTAAAACATCAAAATGAATTCGCTGCTGTTGCTTCTCAAAAACGTATTGATCGTAAAGTTGAAAGTATTGTAAACGAATTACTACGTCCTTTAGTTGATAATTTAGACACTGTGAACTACTATAAACAAAGAGAAGTTGCAAAATCGATTCGATTGCAAAAGACAGATTCTCTTGTGTTTAAATTTGATTTAACATTGGCTGAACGTACCGAAAAATGGCAGTTTTATAAAAAAGTAACGCTTGAAGATACTCAAAAATTAGTTTGGAATGATGCCAGTTTTTTGAAGGATATAGGACAAACTTATTTAAAACATATTTCTGATGCCGAAAGTTTAAAAAAATGCATTTTTTGGGTAAAACATTCAATAGAACTAAATGATTCTTATGACGGTAATTTACTTCTCGCAAGACTTTACAATAAGATAAAAGACAAAAAAACAGCACTTAAATATGCCAAAGATGCAAAAGTAATTTGTACCGAAATGACTTGGAGTACCAAAGATGTTGATACATTACTGGCCGAATTAAACTCTAAATAAATCAAAAAAAAAGCAGCAAATTTACTTAATGAGTTTGCTTTCGCTTGAATCACAAAGTAGTTTTTGTGATTTGAATTTTCAAAAAATAACCAAAACATGGCACTTATTCTTAGACCTGCAATAAAAAAGGATTTAGAAAAAATTCTTGAAATTGTAAATCATTCTATCCTGCATACAACAGCAAATTATAGTTACGATATTCAGACTATTGAAGTACAAACAAAATGGTTTGAAGATAAGAAAACTAAAAACATTCCAATTGTCGTGGCTGAGTTAGAAAATGAGGTTGTTGGTTTTGGAAGTTATGGACAGTTTCGCGAGAAAATTGGTTATCAATACACTGTTGAACATTCTGTATATGTAGTGGACAATGTAATTGGAAAAGGCGTAGGTTCAAAATTGCTTACAGAACTTATTCGGTTGGCCAAAGAACAAGGTTTTCATGTAATGATTGGTGCAATCGACGCAGATAATGCAGGAAGTATTGCTTTTCATGAAAAATTTGGTTTTGTGACAACCGGTACAATTCGCGAAGTTGGATATAAATTTGATCACTGGCTTGATTTGGTTTTTATGCAATTGATCTTGAAATAATTTTAAAATGAATTCAAACCCTGCTATACAAAAAGGATACCTTCAAGTTAATAATTTGCATGAAATCTATTATGAAGTTTGTGGTACTGGAGAACCCTATTTGTTTGTTCATGGAGGTCCAGGTGCTGGTTTTTCAGAAAAAGACAAACGTTTTTTTGATTTTAAAAAACATAAAGTTGTTTTCTTTGACCAAAGAGGAGCTTCAAAAAGTAAACCATTTGCGAGCATAGAAGATAATACGACTCAAGATTTGGTCAATGATATAAATACCCTTTTATCTCATCTTAATATTGAAAAAATAAACATTTTTGGTGGTTCATGGGGAACAGCGTTAAGTCTTGTATTTGCAATTCAAAATCCTGAGAAAGTAAAAAGTCTTTTGCTAAGAGGTGTTTTTCTTGCAGATCAAAAAACAATTCACCACTTTTTAGGAGGAGCTCTTAATAAACAATATCCTGCAGAATGGCAAAGGTTTAAAAAGAATGTTCCTGCTGACTCTTCACTAAGTATTTCAGAATATTACTTAGATCAGATGCTGAACGGAACTCTCGAAAATAGAGATTTTTATTGCTATGAATGGGCTTATTATGAAATTTCTATTTTTATAAAAGGAATTAAAGCAAATGAAATCGATGGCATTATTCAACAATTTCCATATCAGTCTTTAAGTATTATGGAGGCTCATTATATGAGTAATAATTGTTTCTTAGAAGATGATTACATAGCTGATAATCTAAGAATTATTGAAGACATTCCCATTACAATAATACATGGAGAACATGATGCAATCTGTCCCGTTGAGTTTGCGCAGAAAATTCACAGTAACTTAAAAAAATCTGTTTTATATATTGAAAATGCAGGTCATTCAGATTCTGAACCTGCCATTGAAAAAAGAATCATAAGTGTCTTAAATCAATAATCTTTAAAGAAAAACAAAGAGAACTCTGCTCCTATGCGCCTTTGCCTCTTTGTACCTAAAAAAAAGCTCCAAATTCGAAGAATTCAAATTTGGAGCTTTTTTGAAAGCGTTTTTAACTCTTAATCCATTTAATAATTTCAGGATCTGTTGGAAGTGTTTTTGGTTTAATAACCTTTACCAATTCTCCTTTTTCATTGATTAAATATTTTTGAAAATTCCATTCTACTTCAGAATCCTGCAAACCATTTTTAGATTTTTGAGTCAGGAATTTATAAATTTCGCACATATCATCTCCTTTTACCGAAACTTTATTCATCATCGGAAAAGTTACGCCATAATTTTGCTGGCAAAACGTTTCGATTTCTTTATTGGTTCCTGGTTCTTGTGAAGCAAAGTTGTTTGCTGGAAAACCTACAATTACAAATCCTTTATCTTTATATTCTTTGTAGATTGCTTCCAGATCTTTGTACTGCGGTGTTAATCCACATTTTGAAGCTGTGTTTACAATCATGACTTTTTTGCCTTTTAAAGACGCAAAATCAAAGGTATCACCTGATAAATCTTCTACTTTAAATTGGTAAATGTTTTCTTTTGCCATGACATCTTTTTTAGGTTTATGGCTCGTTAGAGCCTGAATTTGCGGAGCTATCATAAATAAAGCGCTGCAAATTAAAATTGCTATATTTTTCATTGTTTAATTTTTTATAAAATTAGTCAAAATCTGTTTTGCAGTATATTTTTGAAGTCTTTATTTTTATTAAACATACGTTAAATAAAAAATTGAAGCCTAGCGTTAATCAGACGCTAGGCTTCCCCCCATACAAACAAATCAAACCATGAATTTATTTTTAAATGCTTTTATATCTTTCTAAAATTATAGTTGATGCTTCGGTTATGGTAAAAATTATTTTTTCAATCTTAATCACTAAATTTTCTTTCGATGGCGTTTATATGTAGATTGTTTTCTTTGCTATTTTTGTGATTACTTTTTTGCTTTAATAATTTTTGGTTGGAAGTCCGAAGACATCAACTATCTTATTTTTTATTGTATTTCTTTAGTTTCTTTGTTCCATTTTTTTTCAATTTCTTTTCTAAAATCACTTTCACTGTAATTCTGTAAAGCCAAAACTGTTGTTAAACCCACAATTAATATTTTAAATCTATTTGTACTTATCATAGAACTTTAGTTTTGTAAGATTTACATTCTATTTATTTCGGTCTGAATACTATTTTTTTTTTGAATATGAATACTTGAAAATTCCTCTTAAGTACTTTAGCATCAATTAAAAAGAAAGAAGACTGCTATTTTACTTGAAATTTTTTACATGTTATAATAGCATTTACGTAATTGGTTCACTTTTGGTTTTAAAAAAATGAAAAAAAATTACATTTTTTTTGAAACCCCTTATTTTTCTAGGTTTAAGACTGTTAAAAAAAATGAAATTTTGACAAAAAAATAAATTATCTTTATCTCAGGTTACAGATAATATTTACTAATTTTTTGTTTAAACTTTAAAAATCCAAATCTATGAGTCAAGAAGAATTATTAGTTTTAATTTACAAGAAAGACGAAAGAGCTTTTACACATTTGTACGATATGTACGCCAAAAGTTTGTTCTCGGTCATACATGTTTTAATAAAAAACCGTGAAGAAGCAGAAGATGTTTTGCAGGAAGTCTTTGTAAAAATCTGGAAAAATATCGATTCTTATAGTGAAAGCAAAGGTCGATTTTATACGTGGATTCTTAATATTGCCAGAAATGCATCTGTAGATCAGCTTCGTTCAAAGAATTTTAACAACACTCAAAAAAACCTTTCATCCGATAATTTCGTAAATCTGTTAGACGACAGTAATAAACTCCTTGATAAAATTGACACAATTGGAATTCAGGAATTTGTCAAAAAACTGAAACCAAAGTGTATTGCAATCATCGATTTATTATTTTTTAAAGGATATACCCAACAAGAAGCTTCTGAAGAATTGGCACTGCCGCTGGGAACTATCAAAACGCAAAACAGAAACTGTATTAACGACTTACGTAATTATCTAAAAATCTAATGGAAGCACAAGAATATATAGACTCAGGAATTCTAGAACTTTATGTTTATGGTTTATTAACCGAAACGGAGAATTTAGAAATAGCCGAAATGGCAAAAAAAAGCCCAGAAGTTGAACAGGAAATTATCTCGATAGAAAAAGCAATTGTTGCTTTATCTTCAAGCTTCTCTCCTTTCCACTCTGTTGCTAATTTCGAAAAAATAAAAGCACGTTTAGAGCTTAAACACGGGAAGGTAGTCGAAATGAAACCTGCTTCAAACTGGACACAATATGTGGGCTGGGCTGCAGCTGCATTGTTATTGTTAGGCTTTGGTTATCAGACTTTAGAACTTACAAAAACAAAAGAAGCGATTACTACTGTTGGAACAGAGAAAAGTAAAATCGAGAAAGAGTACGCTTTCTTAGGTGAACAAAATAAAGAGATCACCAAGAGTTTAACCATCGTGAGAGATATTAAAAATACGGGAGTAACACTTGGAGGTCAAGCTGTTTCGCCGACATCTTTTGCAAAAGTGTACTGGAACAAAGACACTAAAACGACTTATATTGATGCTGCAGGCTTGCCAGAACCGCCTAAAGGAATGGTATATCAGGTTTGGGCATTAAAATTAAGTCCGGTACTTACGCCAACGAGTATTGGTTTATTGAGTGATTTTGAAGGAAACTCACAAAAAATCTTTGCTGTTGATCGTACAAATGAAGCTGAAGCTTTTGGAATTACCCTTGAGCCAGCCGGCGGAAGCTTAACTCCAACAATGACACAATTGTATACTTTAGGAAAAGTTTAAAATTTAACTTGTCATAAAACTCAAACGCATATTACTATAATATGCGTTTTTTATTATTTTTAAATGATAATCCAAAATTAAATTTATGAAAGGACTAATGCTTCTTAGAATTGCTGTTGCTGTTATACTTTTAACCCATTCTGTTTTTGGGATTTTTAATAACGGAATTAATGACTTTGGAAATTTGTATTTGAATCAAATTGGCTTCGCTCCTTTTGGATTGTTTTTAGCTTGGTCAATCAAACTTTCTCATATTGTGGCTGCTATACTTTTAATTTTAAACAAATATGTTAGAGCAGCTGGTTTTGTTACCATATTTATTCTTATAATGGGAATTGTTTTTGTTCATTTTCAAGAGGGTTGGTTTGTTGTTGGCGGAGGAAGAAATGGTGTCGAATATAATTTCTTGTTGATATGCGTTCTTTTGACAATTATGTTTCCAAATGGTTTGCAAGAGAAAATTTAGTGTTTTTTTTTAAAATTTCTCCATGAAGCATTTTTTATGATTTTAGTAATTTTGTTTTAAATGTTAAAAAAATGACTTCACCACATTTGTCTTGTTGAGTTGTTTTTTATTTTTTGAATATTGTTACCTATTCTGTTTTTTCATTCGTAAGATCGTCTTAAAATAAGTAAAGTATTATTTTTTAGTTAAAATGTACTAAAAATTCCAAATGCTTAATTTTATATCGTAATATTGCAATATAGGTATATATAGATATAATTATGGGCACTACAAAATCAGATCACTTTACAGAAAACCAAAATGAATTAGCCGTTTTAACAAAAGCTTTAGGTCATCCGGCACGAATTGCTATTTTAGAATATCTTCTAAAAGTTAATACTTGCATTTGTGGTGATATTGTAAATGAATTGCCTCTTTCGCAGCCAACTGTATCACAGCATTTAAAAGAACTTAAAAATGCGGGCTTAATCAAAGGAAGTATCGAAGGCAATACAATTTGTTATTGTATAAACGAAATTGGATTTGAAAAAGTAAAAGCATTTCTTAATGTTATTACAGCACACTTAGACAAAAGAAAAAACGAATGTTGTTAATCTAAAAAATATAAATTATTATGAAACTTTCAGAAATAAAAACAATCTTAAAAACAGTTGACACAGTAAATTTTCAATTACCAAACGGAACTTTTGTTCCTGAGCATTTTCATGTTACAGAAGTTGGTTTGATCACTAAAAATTTTATAGACTGCGGTGGAGTTGTACGCAATGAAACTGTCGTAAATTTTCAGCTGTGGGATGCAAATGATTTTGAACATAGATTAAAACCCGGAAAACTTATTCATATTATTGAACTTTCGGAAAAAGTTCTAAATATTCCAGATTTTGAAATTGAAGTAGAATATCAAGATACTACAATTGGAAAGTATGATTTAGGTTTTAATGGAAAAGATTTCTTACTGCTGAATAAACAAACTGCTTGTTTAGCGCAAGATCAATGCGGAATTCCAGCTGAAAAAACGAAGTTGAATCTAACGCAATTAAGTCCTGATAATTCAAATTCTTGTATTCCTGGAAATGGATGCTGCTAAAAAAGGATTGATATGAATATATTATTTCCAGAAATTGGAAAGCTAGTTTTATCTTTTGATTTTCGATCTATTACAGATGAACGTAAGATTATTTTGCAGCCGCTAATTGATTTTGTTGAATTTAAAAATGAAAATAATCTCGAGATTAGATTAAACTTTATTTGTACGCACAATTCTAGAAGAAGTCATTTATCTCAGGTTTGGGCGCAGACGGCAGCTTATTTTTATAATATTAAGAATGTAAGTTGTTACTCTGGCGGAACTGAAGCAACCGCTGTGTTTCCTAAAATTGTTGAAACACTTGTAAAATCAGGGTTTAAGGTTAAGAAATTATCAAAAGATAATAATCCAATTTATACAATAAAGTTTGCGCAGAATGAAAATCCAATAATTGGTTTCTCTAAAAAATTCGATGATGATTTTAATCCAATAGATAGTTTTGCCGCTATAATGACTTGTTCGCAAGCAGACGGAGATTGTCCATATGTAGCTGGAGCAGAAAAACGTTTTCCTATTACTTTTGAAGACCCTAAAGTTTTTGATAATACATTACAGCAGGATGAAAAGTATATGGAAAGAAGTCTTCAAATTGCAAGTGAAATGTTTTATGTTTTTTCTCAAATAAGAACATAAATTCTACCGTTTATTTTATGTCAAAAAAAAAGGTTCAACTATAAGTTGAACCTTTTTTTTGCTTATTATTTTTTCTTGGTTTTATAATACTTGCGGTATTTTGGATATGTTATTGCTCCAATTACAGAAATTGTACCTAGGCAATAATAAACCCAACTCAGTGAGTGCGCCTCTCCGCTTGCGTAAGAATGCAGACCAACTAAATGGAAGTTTACTCCATAATATGTAAATAAAATAGAAACAAACGCAAACATACTCATCAAATTAAAGAACCATTTTCCGCGTAAAGCTGGAACAAATCGAGCATGAATTACAAACGCATAAAGCATGATAGAAATTAAAGCCCAAGTTTCTTTTGGATCCCATCCCCAGTAACGTCCCCAACTTTCGTTTGCCCATTGTCCACCTAAAAAGTTCCCAATAGTCAGCATGATAAGACCAATAGTTAAAGACATTTCGTTGATATAAGTTATCTCTTTAATGTTTAATTCCATTTTAGCTTTGTTTTTCTCAGTGGTAAAGAAAATCAATACTAATGCCACAAAACCTAAAATCATTCCTAATGCAGTTGGACCATAACTACCTACAATAACTGCAACGTGAATCATTAACCAATACGAGTTAAGAACTGGCTGTAAGTTTGCAATTTCTGGATCAATCCAGTTCATATATGCCGCCATCAAAATCATAGCTGTAACAAATGCAGATGAAGCAACAGTAAGTTTCGATTTTCTATCAAAAGCCAAACCAAAGAACATTGTTGACCAAGCTACATATACAATAGATTCGTAGGCATTACTCCAAGGGGCGTGGCCAGAAATATACCAACGTGCTATTAATCCTAATGTATGAAGGGCAAATAGCAAGCCCACCATGATATGGAATGCGTTTATTGTAATACGAAGCCATTTTTTTTCAAAGAAAATATTGACAATAATAAATATAAACATAAGGCTCGCCACTGTGATATACCAATAAGGCAATACTTTAAAAACATCATATTTATTGTATGCAATTTCGGCATCAATTTTTTGTTCGCTTGGACGGACTTTAGCACCAAATTTCTTTTGAAAACCATTAAGACTTTCTACTAATTGATCGGCAGTATCCCAATTCTTAGAAATAGAAGCATTGTTTAATGCGCTAAAATAAAGTGGTAAAATTTGCTTTACATAAGTAGAATCCATTCCTTTTAAACCTGCATTTTCACGTTCTAAATAAGAAACCCATTTATGGTTTGGATCATTTGGGACAGGGAAAATTTTCAAAATGCTTCCGCTTAAAGCAGATTCCATTAAATTTACTTTTTTATCTGTTTCAATAAAATCTTTCTCAAACTGATTTGGATTTGCCGCTTTATAAGCTTCATCTAAGTATGGAGAAAGTTTATAGTTTCCGTTTGCATCAAAAAAGTTAACAAATGCAACTGCTTTTGCTTCTTTATCTACTCCAATAATTTTACGAATACTGTCATTTCCAGATTTGATATAGATTATAGGAACCTGAATCCAAACTTGTGCATATTGCGTCATAGACAATAATACCTGATCAGAGTTCATTCCGTTATAAGTATCGTCGTGGCTTACTTTTCTTAATAATTCTGAAGAGAAGGTATTAACAGGTTTCATTCTACCTCCAGCATCTTGAATAATCAAACGTCCAAATTTTGCGGCATGCGCTGCTGGTGCTTTGTAAATAGACAATAAAGAGTCTAATTGTTTTTTACTTGGCGGAGCTGTTACGTGATTTGCATGATCATTTGGATCTGCTGTATGATTATGATTGTGATTGTCACCTGGCGTATGAACATGAGGTGCTTGAGCAAAACCACTCAAACTAATCATTAAAACTAAGATCGTGATAAATTTTTCTTTTTTCTTTTTTACAACTTCTAATTTGCGTTTTAAATCGGCAAAACGAGAATGTTTGGTAAACATAATTGCCATTAATCCCAGATATAACATAAAGTAGCCAAAATAAGTAATTGAAGTTCCCCAAAAGTCATGGTTTACAGATAAAACAGTTCCTTTTTCATCTGGATCAAATGAAGATTGGAAAAAACGGTATCCTTTATGATCTAAAACGTGATTCATATAAATATCAGCGTCAAAAGTTTCTGTAGAATCTAAAACTGTTACTTTACTTTCAAAAGCCGAATAACTTTTTTCTGTTCCCGGGTATTTCGTAGCGATAAAATCGTTCAGTCTTACTTTAAAAGGTAAAACATAAGCTTTACTACCAAAGAATAAACTGTATTCTATTTTTCCAATTTTTACTGTTTGAGGCTCTCCTACGCTTCCTTTAGAACCTAAAAGTCTAACTTCTTTTTCTTCACCATCTGCTTTTACTTTTACAATTAAAGCATCATGATGAGATTTAGCTTTGTAGTCATTATTAGATTCGTAATCAACAACACCTTTAACAGCTGGATCTGGAAACACAATTCGAATGTCGCCAATACTATATAAAGAACGCATCATTAAAGGTTGTACATTATCTTTAGTTACAGCACCTTTTAATTTATCGGCCATTCTCATAAATTCTCCTTCAAATGGAGTTTGAATGGTATATTGTTCACCGGTTGTATTAATATTGATTGCACCGTCAGTTGGTTTATTTAAAGCAAATAATACATTGTGAATGTTTTGTACTTCACCATCTTTCAAGAAATGCTCTTCACGTCCGCCCGCTCCCGCTTCAACTAATTTTAAATAAAGTGTTCCTTTAGGATCTGGTTTTATCACCTCTTTAGCTCCCATGATATAGTTTACATAACTTACTTCAAAAGGAGTTTCGTCAAACTTACCAGAAAGTGTAAAATTGTTATTGGTTACTGGAGACAACAAAAGATTTTTATCAAAAACCCTGCGTTTCATTTCACCTTTGTATTCACCATCAGCAAAAACAGTAATAAATGTTTTATCTGAATAAATTTGATTCTCGGCTGCGCCTTCACGGATAGGCATCATTCCTTCGTAACTGATATATCGAGTAATAAAAGCACCTAAAAGAATAAAAACGAAAGCAAGATGAAGCAATAAAGTTGCCCATTTTTCTTTCTTTAATAATTGATAACGTTTGATATTTCCTAAGAAATTAAGCATGAAAACCGCCATTATAGCTTCAAACCACCATGTATTGTAAATTAAAATTCTGGCAGTATCGGTATTATACTTACTTTCGATAAAAGTTCCAATACCCATTGCGATTGCAAATGCTAAAAAAAGAACGGCCATTAATCGTGTAGAAAACAAAAAAGAGAATATTTTTTTATCCATTTTTAAGGAATTACATTGTATAAAAGTGCCACAAAAGTACTTAAAAATGTTGATTAGCAGTAGAGCTATTTTGTTAATAAAAACCAAATAAAGAGCGTCAAATTTGATCATATTGACAAAAATGTACGCTTAGTTTTACAAAAATACATCTCTAGAATATTCGGTATTTTATCTACTGCAGATTAGGCGATTTAAAAAGATTACTTTGTTTTAATTGTAAAAAAATGAATTGATCGAAAATCATTCTATTCAGCATAAACTGTGGCAAAACTTTCTTATGTCAATTAAGTTTAAAAAAAATAATACTAATTTTGCGATATGATTCGAATAACGATAATTGGTTCTGGAAATGTTGCTCAGCATTTAATAAAAGCGTTCTCTGCAAGTGATCTTGTTGAAATTGTACAGGTGTTTTCCAGAAAAAAAGAAGCCTTGATTTCTATTATTGATTCAGAAAAAATTGTAACCGAATTTTCGGCTTTAAAAGAAACAGATTTATGCATTATTTCAGTTTCTGATAATGCTATTTCTGAAGTTTCAAAGCAATTACCTTTTAAAAATCAATTAGTTGTTCATACTTCCGGCACCACTTCAATCGATGTTCTAGATTCAAAAAACAGAGAAGGTGTTTTTTATCCGCTTCAAACTTTTTCAAAAAGTAAAGAAGTAGATTTTTCTATAATACCGATTTGTTTAGAAGCTGAAAATCAAGAAGATTACATAGTCTTAGAAACTGTTGCAAAATGTATTTCAAACGCTGTTTTTGCGATTAGTTCAGAACAGCGAAAAGCATTGCATGTAGCCGCCGTTTTTGTTAATAATTTCACGAATCATTTGTATCAAATAGGAAAAGAAATCTGTGACGAACATCATGTTCCGTTTGAAGTTTTGAAACCTTTAATTCAGGAAACTGCCGATAAAATTAAAACCCTAGACCCGATTGATGCACAAACTGGACCTGCAATACGCCGAGATTCAGTAACAACAAATGCACATTTGGAATTTATAACAGATGAAAATCAAAAGAATATTTATAAAATACTAACACAATCTATAGAGAATAATGGCAAAAAGTTATAAAGAAATGATGAACGACATTACAACATTTATTTTTGATGTTGATGGCGTACTTACAGACAGTTCCGTTTTTGTAACCACCGAAGGAGAAATTCTTCGCACAATGAATATTCGTGATGGTTATGCCATGAAAGCAGCTGTAGAAAGCGGTTATAATGTTTGTATTATTTCTGGCGGAAGCAACGAAGGCGTTCGAGTAAGGCTTCAAAATTTAGGAATTACCGATATTCATTTAGGAACTCCTGATAAAGTTAAAACATTTAAAGAGTATACGGAAGCGAATAACATCAAACCTGAACAGGTTTTATACATGGGTGATGATATTCCGGATTATCATGTAATGAAATTAGTAGGTTTACCAGCCTCTCCGCAAGATGCAGTTCCTGAAATTAAAAATATCTGTCGTTATATTTCGCACGTAAAAGGTGGAAAAGGTGCCGCAAGAGACGTTATTGAACAGGTTATGAAAGTACAAGGGAAATGGATGGAGTATTTTAATGGGAAGCATGATTAATAGATTTTAAATTTAAGATTTCTGACTTTAGATTTTAGATTTTTGTAGCCGATAATCAATATATTTTCTTTGTCAAAGTTCAAAACTTTGACAAAGAAAACATAAGAAAAGACCTTTGTCACTCTGTATCTTTGCCTCTTTGAACCTTAGAAGAAAAAATGAAATACCTAAAACTCATTCGATATAAAAATCTACTAATGCTTGCTTTTATGCAGGTTTTATTTCGTTATGCTTTTTTAAAACAACAGGATATTCCTTTGGCTTTATCTGACTGGCAATACGGATTTTTGGTTTTAAGTACCGTTTTATTGGCTGCGGCAGGTTATGTAATAAACAATATTTACGATGTTGCAACAGATACTATAAATAAGCCAAATGATGTGGTTATTGGAAAAGGAATTTCAGAAACTGCAGCATACAATATTTATATCGGACTTAATATTAGCGGTGTTGCTATAGGTTTTCTGTTGTCAAATATTATTCTGCGTCCTAGTTTTGCATCGCTTTTTATTTTAATAGCTGCACTACTCTACTTTTATGCGACAACTTTAAAGCAGATTATGATTTTGGGTAATTTTCTTGTTGCTGTACTCCTTGCTGTAAGTGTTTTGATTATTGGAATCTTTGATCTTTTTCCTGTCGTAAATTCAGAAAATCAAGCACAAATGGCTAGTTTATTTTCGATTTTAATAGACTACGCTTTGTTTGCTTTTATGATTAGTTTTACTCGCGAGATAGTTAAAGATATTGAAGATGTAAATGGCGATTACAATCAAGGAATGAATACTTTACCAATCGCAATTGGTATTAATAGAGCTGCTAAAATTGCATTAGGCTGTGCTATAATTCCGTTTATTTTATCGTTGCTTTACATCAATACCTATTTTGTTCAAAACCATCTTTATATTGTTACTATTTATGCATTTGCTTTTGTTCTAGCGCCATTACTTTATTTTATTGTAAAAGTATTCAGCGCAAAGTCAAAAAAGGATTTTCAGCATTTAAGTACTGTTTTAAAATTTATTTTGTTCTTCGGAATTTTATCCATTCTCATCATTAGTTTAAATATCAAATACAATGCTTAAAGAAAAGCTTAAAAAATATAGTTTAATCCTTGCTTCGGGATCACCGCGCAGACAGCAGTTTTTTAAAGATTTAGATCTTGATTTTGAAATTCGTTTAAAAGAAATCGAAGAAATCTATCCACCAGAGCTAAAAGCAGTTGAAATTACTGATTATCTGGCACAATTAAAGGCAGATGCTTTTGATGGAGAATTAAATGATAATGAGATCTTGGTAACAAGCGACACTATTGTTTGGCACAATAATAAGGCATTGGGAAAACCAAAAAATGCAGAAGATGCTTTTCAAATGATAAAATCTATGTCGAATGCAACACATGAAGTGTTTACATCGGTTTGTTTTAAAACCAAGACCTCTTCTACTCTTATTAATGATGTTACAAAAGTAACTTTCGCAGATTTATCAGACGAAGCCATTTTATATTACATAGAAAACTATAAACCTTATGATAAAGCTGGTGCTTATGGAATTCAGGAATGGTTTGGTTTTATGGCAGTTGCAAAAGTCGAAGGTTCTTATACAAATGTTATGGGACTTCCAACAGCCAAAGTTTATGAATATTTGAGTACTTTAGTGTAAAAATTTAGATATGTTTTCTTTCAAAGAGTATAGCGAGGAAATTATTGCTACCGTAATTGTTCTTTTATTATTAGTAGCAATGCGTGTTATTGTGGCAAAATTAATTCGTCGTTTTGCCAGCAGCAGTCAGCTATTGGAGCACAGAACAAATTTGGCAATTAAATATACTCATGTGTTAATGAATGTACTTGTTGTAATAAGTTTGATTGTAATTTGGGGTGTTGAAACAAAAGATATACTTTTTACAGTTTCATCTATTGCAACAGTAATTGGCGTTGCTTTTTTTGCGCAATGGTCCATTTTAAGCAACATTACTTCGGGAATGATTTTGTTTTTTTCGTTTCCATTCCGAATTGGAGATACTATAAAAATACACGATAAAGATTTTCCTATCGAAGCCGAAATCGAGGATATCAGCGCTTTTCATGTGAATCTAAAAACCAAAGAAGGAGAAAAAATCATTTTTCCTAACAACCTGCTTCTTCAAAAAGGTATTTCGATTATGCCTACCCAATATGAAGAAAAGGAATTTTTTGACTAAAATTTGAATGGGAATTTTATAAGGCTTAACTAAAAAGCTGGAACGCAAAATGTTAAATAAATCGCAATATTTGTTTAACTTATTAACGTTTTACTATAAAATCTCTCCAAATGATTCCAACAATAAAACTGCCATTCTATGCAAAACTTTCTTGTATATTAGTAAGTCTAATTGCACTTGCTTATATTTTTTGCACTGCAAAAGATATTCTTACACCAGTATTCATGGCATTTTTATTTGCTGTATTATTACTTCCAATTTTCACAATATTAAACACTAAATTGAAGTTTCCGCGGCATTTTGCTGCTATAATTTGTGTTTTAATTTTTCTATTGTTTATAGTCGGAATCTTGGTTTTCATTTCCTATCAAGTTACGAATATGGCTAATGATTTTGATACGATTAAAAAGAATGCCAACTCATTTCTCATTGAAATTCATAAGTTTATAAAAGAGAATTTTCATGTAAGTATTGGTGAGCAGAAGAAGTATTTAGATAATGTAACCAAAGATTCAGTTAAGAACGGAAATGCTACTTTAGGATCAGCTCTAATTTCTATAAGTGATCTATTAGTAGACTGCACTATTATTCCAATTTACACGTTTCTATTTCTCTTATACAAAGATCATTTTATACTTTTTTTAGCCAAATTAATAAGCAAAGAAAATCACGCCGCATTAAAAGATATTCTTACGCAGATAAAAGTTTCGATCAATAATTATATTGTAAGTCTGATTCTTGAAATGATAGTAGTTTCAGTGCTTACCAGTTTAGGACTCTGGATTATTGGTGTAAAGTATTTTATTCTTTTAGGATTAATAACAGGTATTTTAAACCTGATTCCTTACATTGGAATTGCAATTGCAGGTTTAATTACTATTCTTGCTTCTTTAACAGGTTCTGCCGAAGTATCATTAGTTGTTGGAATTTTGATCGTAAACCTAATTGTTCAACTAATTGACAACAATTTGCTGGTGCCATTAATCATTAATTCAAAAGTCGAAATAAATGCTTTTGTTTCTATTATCGGAATTATTATCGGCGGTACAGCGGCCGGAATTTCTGGAATGTTTTTAGCAATTCCGCTTCTTGCAATTTTAAAAATCATCTTCGATCGTATAGAATCACTAGAGCCTTGGGGTTATGTTATGGGCAATCATATGCCCAAAAAATTCACGTGGCGAGTTCGAAAAACCAAAACTGTCAATTAAAATAAGCTGTCAATTTTAAAAATGTTCGTATTATTTATCTTATATTCATATAAAAATCAGTAAAAAAGTAAGTTTAAAAATATCTGAATGTTTCTAAATAAAAAGATAGTAGTTTTTATTTTATTATGCTTTAGTTTACAAAGCATTTATGCTCAGTCAGATACTTTAAAAGAAAAGACTAGAACTAAAAAAGATACTACCGAAATATACAATCGAATTCGAAATTATTCTAAAAAGAACAAGTTCACCAAAACCTTACATAAGCTTATATTCAGAGCAAAGAAACCTAGAAAAAAAGAAGAACTCCTTGTGTCGAATGATACCACAAATTTTGATGGAAAAATTATTCGAAAAATCAATATCATTACATTAGATCCGTTTGGACATTCTGTAGCTGATTCTACTGTGATGCCAAAAAACTGGGGAGAACGCACAGGAAATCGGCTTCACTTAAAAACAAAGAAAATTGCTATAAAAAACCTCTTGTTATTTAGAAAAAATACGGTTTATGACAGTTATAAAGTTCAAGAAACAGAGCGTTTGATACGATCTCAGAGATACGTTACTGCAGTTAGAATTTCGAATAAAGCAGTTGGCATGGCAGCAGATTCTGTTGATGTTACTATTAGGGTTTTAGATTCATGGAGTACCATACCAAGATTTTCAATATCTAGTAATCAAATGTCGATAGGTTTTAAAGAAAAAGATTTTTTTGGTTCAGGTCAGCAATTAGAATATCGATACACTAATCGATTTGATGATGGCAGAAATGGTAATGAGGCCACTTACACTATTCCTAATATTAAGAATACTTATATTGGAGCCGCCGTGCATTACAACATGGATCTCGATAACAATTATAGTAAATCAATAGATATTGAGCGTGATTTCTATTCTCCTTTGACTAAATGGGCAGGCGGTGTTTATATTGGGCAGAATTTCAGGAAAGATACGCTGCAAGCTCCTGATTTGACTTATGCATATCAGCCGTTTAAATATAATTTTCAAGATTTATGGGGAGGTCACGCCACGAAAGTTTTTGAGGATGAAAATAAAGCAATTACAAATCTAATTGTAGCAGCACGTTTTTTAAATGTTGATTTTACCGAAACACCTTCAGAAGTTTATGATCCTACAAATTTCTATTCAGATCAAAAACTCCTTTTAGCGGGCATTGGATTGAATAGACGTAAATTTATAAAAGACAGTTATATTTTCAGAAATGGACAAACAGAGGATGTCCCAATTGGTCGTATTTATGGTATTACTTTGGGATATCAATACAAAAATACCTTTTGGAGACCTTATGCCGGCGCACAATTTTCATTTGGAAACTACTACAGATTGGGTTTTTTGAGCATGAATTTTGAAGCTGGAACTTTTTTCCATCAATCAAAAACTTACGAAACCGCCTTTTTATTAGAGTCTAATTACTTTACCAAATTATTTACTATAGGAAACTGGAAATTAAGACAATTTGTTAATCCAAAGGTCGTTATTGGTGTAAACCGCGAGAATATTATTGGAGATGAACTGAATATAAACGAGCAAAATGGTTTAGCAGGATTTAATAGCGCTATTTACGGAACGAGCAAAGCTGTTTTATCGCTTCAAACTCAAACTTATTCACCGCATTCTATTTTAGGTTTCCGTTTAAATCCATTTTTCAACTATTCTATAGCAGTTTTAGGAAGTCCAGATAATGCAATGTTAAGAAGTAAACCTTATTCTAAAATTACTTTGGGATTATTAATAAGTAATGATTATTTGGTTTTCAGTTCCTTTCAGCTCTCATTATCCTATTATCCAAGTATTCCAAATCAAGGAGACAGTGTTTTTAAAACAAATACATTTGAAACTACAGATTATGGTCTTCAAAGTTTTGAACTTGCAAAACCAAGAATTGTCGATTATAAATAGATCGAGCTTAATTTTTTTTACTTTTTTTATATTTTATTTTTGTTTTAAAAATCAATACATTACGAGTTTTATAAGACTAATTCACTCGTTAAAAAGTATATTTTATCCGACGAACGGTATTGCGTTTTTATTTTTGGCACGGTATATGAAAATCCTTAAACAAGATTAACATTTAAACTTTAGAAAAGATGAAAACAATGAAAATAGCAATCGCCGGATTATTCCTTTTGATTGCAAATGCCACACAAGCTCAGGTATCGATAAACGTTAACATAGGTAATCCTCCAGCTTGGGGACCAGCCGGATATGCAGATATGGAGTATTATTATTTGCCAGATATTGAGGCTTACTATGATGTTAGAGCTTCGCAGTTCATCTATTTTGGAGGCGGTAGATGGGTTAGAACAACTTATTTACCTAGACAGTACAGAAACTATGATTTATATGGAGGTTACAAAGTAGTTTTAACAGATTATCACGGAAGAACTCCTTATACTTACTTTGATCGACATAAAGTAAAATACTACAAAGGATATTGCGGTGCACCACAAAGACCTTATAGACCAAGACCAGTTTATGGTTACAATGATCGTCGTAATGATAACAGAAATTACAAGCACTACGACAAACATTATGATAAACATAACAACAAGCATCATGGAAAACATGATAGAGATGATGATGACGATCGCCACGAAGGTCGCGGAAGAAGATAAATAACTATAAAAGAGCGTATTAATCCTGATTAAGACGCTCTTTTTGCATGTTTAAACAGTATCTAATTAGTTTTCAATAACTAAACATTAACATTTCATTTAAATACTGTTCCATAATTTAATTACTATTTTTGAGTCTATTAAAAAACCAACTAACCAAGCATGATAAAAACTCCAGTTCAATTAATTCTATTTTTTTTAATAGGTTTTAACATCGCATTCGCACAGCAGCCGCAAAAACCAAACTCGATTGAAATTTACAATCAAATCAAAAAATTAAATTTTTTAGGATCAGTTTTGTATGTTGCAGCACATCCTGATGATGAAAATACTCGTTTGATTTCTTATTTTGCAAACGAAGTAAATGCTAGAACTGGGTATTTGTCGCTGACAAGAGGAGATGGCGGTCAAAATTTAATTGGTCCTCAATTACGCGAATTACTTGGTGTAATACGAACTCAAGAACTTATTGAAGCCCGAAAAATAGACGGCGGCGAGCAGTTTTTTTCGAGAGCAAATGATTTTGGATTTTCAAAAACTCCCGATGAAACTTTACAAATTTGGGATAAAGATAAAGTCTTGGCCGATGTTATATGGACTATTAGAAAATTTCAGCCAGACGTAATAATTAATCGATTTGATCATCGTTCGCCAGGAACAACGCACGGACATCATACTTCATCTGCAATGTTGAGCGTTGAGAGTTTTAATCTTACAAACGATTCAAAAGTATATCCTGAGCAATTAAAGTTTGTTTCGCCTTGGCAGGTAAAAAGACTTTACTTTAATCCGTCGTGGTGGTTTTATGGAAGTCAAGAGAAATTTGATGCAGCGAACAAATCTAATTTTGCAAAATTAGAAACGGGTGTATATTATACTGGATTAGGAAAATCTAATCAAGAAATAGCCGCATTGAGCAGAAGTCGTCATCAATCACAAGGTTTTGGGAGTACAGGTGTTCGTGGTGAAGAAACAGAATATTTAGAAGTAATTAAAGGCGAAAACGGATTAGATAAAAACAATGTTTTTGATGGAATCGATACTACTTGGAATCGCGTTAAAAACGGAAAACCAATTGGTGATTTGATATCGACAATTATTGCCAAGTACGATTTTAGCAATCCATCTGCGAGTATACCAGATTTAGTAAAAGCCTACACCATGATTGAAGCTTTAAACGACGATCATTGGAAGAATTTAAAATCTGAAGCTGTAAAAAATATTATCGCATCTTGTGCAGGTTTATATTTAGAAGCTGTTGCGAGCGAGCAGGAAGCTACTCCAGGAAGCATCGTAAAACTTAGTTTAGAGGCAATAAACAGATCTCCAGTAAACATGCAGCTTACAAGTGTTACTTCATTGCCAGACAATAAAATAACTATTCAAAATACTATTTTAAAAAACAACAGCAATCAAAAGTTTATTCTTCAAACAAAGCTGCCAGAAAACATTGAATACACACAACCTTATTGGTTAAAGGAAAAAGCAACTGTTGGAATGTATACCGTTTCTAATCAAGAAAACATTGGAATTCCAGATATTATTAGAAATGTAAAAGTTGTTTTTACCATAAAAATTGAAGGTGTCGAAATTCCGTTTGAGCGTACCGTTATTTACAAATACAACGACAGCGTAAAAGGCGAAATGTATAACTTTCTTGATGTTGTGCCAGACGTAACCACTTCAATTTTAGAAAAAGTACTTGTTTTTAGAGATACTAATAGTAAAATGATTCCTGTAAAAGTTCGCGCAGGAAAAAATAATGTGAAGGGAAATTTACAGTTGGAATTGCCAAAAAGCTGGACTGTAGTTCCTAAACAAATTCCGTTTACTTTAGATCAAAAAGGAAACGAACATATTTTTTATTTCGAAGTTACACCTCCTGTAAATCCTGAGGAAACTACAGCTCAAAGTATTGTTACTATTGATAATAAACGTTTTGATAAAGCAGAAACAATTATTGATTTCAGCCATATTACAAAACAAATGGTTCTAAAATCAGCCGATTCAAAAGCAATACGAATTGATTTAAAAACGTCAGGAGATGCCATTGCTTATATAATGGGCGCAGGTGATGAAGTTCCTGAAAGTCTTTCTCAAATGGGGTATAAAGTAACAATCTTAAAACCTGAAGAAATCACACCAGAAAAATTAGATTCATTTAATGTTGTTATTACAGGAGTTCGTGCTTATAATACTGTAAATGCTTTGGCTAACAAACAAAGTATATTATTCAATTTTGTAAAAAGCGGTAAAAACATGATTGTTCAATACAATACAAATGGACAATTGGTAACGGATAAAATTGCGCCATATCCGTTAAAATTATCATACGACCGAGTAACAGAAGAAAATGCAAAAGTTACTTTCTTAGCACCAAATCATCCTGTTTTAAATACCCCAAACAAAATTTCGTCAAAAGATTTTGAGGGTTGGACACAAGAACAAGGCTTGTATTATCCAAATCAATATGATCCTGCCTTTACTCCTATTATCTCTTCACATGATAAAGGCGAATCAGCGAAAGACGGTGCACTATTAGTAGCGCCTTACGGAAAAGGATATTATATTTACACCGGTTTAAGTTTCTTTAGAGAATTACCTGAAGGCGTTGCAGGAGCTTATAGATTATTATCTAACATGATTTCGCTGAAACAGCCAATAGAAGCTCCTAAACAAGATATAAAGCAATAAAAAACGAAAGTATGGAAGCTAAAAAAGTAAAAAAATGGAAAAAAAGCTACACCTATGTTTTGGTTGCTAATGCCATTTATATTTTAATATTTTTCTTAATCATGCAATTATATTCATAACCTATGCAGCTATTTGATTGGATCGTACTTATTGTAACACTTTTATTCATAGTTGGATATGGTTCTTGGAAAACCAAAGGAAGTAAAAATGTTGAAGACTTTATTCTAGGTAATAACGAAACGCCTTGGTACACTGTAGGACTTTCGGTAATGGCAACCCAAGCCAGTGCCATTACTTTTTTATCAACTCCAGGGCAGGCTTATCATGACGGAATGGGTTTTGTGCAGTTCTATTTCGGACTGCCAATTGCAATGATAGTAATATGTGTTACTTTTATTCCGCTATATCATAAAAATAAAGTTTTTACCGCTTACGAGTTTCTTGAGAAACGTTTTGATGTAAAAACACGTTCACTTGCAGCCATTTTATTTCTTGTTCAAAGAGGATTAGGAACTGGACTTACCATTTATGCACCCGCAATTATCCTCTCGGCACTTTTAGGTTGGAATCTTACCGTAATGAACATTATTATTGGTGTTCTCGTTATTATTTACACATTCTCGGGCGGAACAAAAGCTGTAAACGTTACCCAGAAACAGCAAATGTTTGTGATTATGTCGGGTATGTTCATTACATTTTTCCTGATTTTGCATTATCTGCCAAATGATATGACGTTTAACAGCGCTATGCATATTGCTGGAGCAAATGATAAAATGAATATTGTTGACTTCTCGTTTAATCCAGAAGAGAAATACACTTTTTGGAGTGGTATTACCGGAGGTTTTTTCTTAGCCCTCGCCTATTTTGGTACAGATCAATCGCAGGTTGGACGATATTTATCAGGTAAATCGATTCGTGAAAGCCAAATGGGATTAATCATGAACGGCCTTTTAAAAGTACCAATGCAGTTTTTTATTCTGCTTACAGGAGTTATGGTTTTTGTGTTTTTTCAATTCAATCCAGTTCCTTTAAATTTTAATCCAAATAACAAAACAGTAATTGAAAAATCGCCTTTTAAAGAAGAATATCATGTTTTGGAAAAAAAGCTTAGTAAGCTTTCTGAAGATAAAAAAGTAATTAATTTATTGTACATCGATCAGTTAAATCAAGATTATGATAATCCGATTCTGCGTAAAGAATTGGTGACGCTGTCAAATAAAGAAAAAGATTTACGTGACCGCGCCAAAGAAATTATTTCGAGAGCAGATAGCCGCAGTGAAACAAACGATAAAGATTACGTGTTTTTTCACTTCATATTGCACTATTTACCAAAAGGATTAATTGGTTTATTATTAGCTGTTATTTTATCTGCTGCAATGTCATCAACTGCTTCAGGGTTAACCGCTTTGGCATCGACAACAGCAATAGATATTTATAAAAGAAATCTCAAAACAGAGAAATCTGAAAAACATTATCTAAATGCGACTAAATTCTTTACACTATTTTGGGGAATTATAGCGATCCTTTTTGCTTGCGTTGGAACTCTTTTTGAAAACTTAATACAGCTTGTAAATATAATTGGATCAATATTTTATGGCACCGTTCTAGGAATATTTTTAGTTGGATTTTATTTACGTCGTGTTAAGGCAAAACCTATGTTTTACAGTGCTATCATTAGCCAGTTAACCATTTTTGTTATATATTATTTCATGATTTATACACAAGAAAAATTAGGTTATTTATGGCTTAATTTTATTGGAGCTATCCTAACGATATTATTGTCATTGATTATGCAGTTTTTATTCTTTAGAGAAAAAACAGATAATGATAAGGTGATTTTAGAATAATATCTTTTTGGGCTTAAGTGTTTTAGAAGATCTTTGTTGAAGTTTTAAACTTTTACAAAGATTTTTTTTTGTTTGCATTCTAAATGGTTTTTAAACATCCGTATAAAATCTTCTATCTTTGACAAAACCTTCAAATCTCTAAAAATGAAACCATTAACTGTTTTAATTCTCGTTTTTTTAGTTTCAGTTTTCACATTAAAATTCCTCACAAATCAATACGATATGCCAATGGCAGCAAGAATAGCAATGTGTGTAATGCTTTGTTTTACGGCAATAGCGCATTTTGTTTTTACCAAAGGAATGGTAATGATGCTTCCTGAAAAAATCCCATTTCGAACAGAGTTGGTTTACGCAACTGGAATAATCGAAATTGTATTAGGAGTATGTCTTTTGATTTCTTCAACGAGAGTTTATTCTGGCTGGATATTAATTATATTCTTTATCTTTTTACTTCCCGCTAATATTTATGCGGCTGTAAAACATATAGATTATCAAAAAGGAACTTATGAAGGAAACGGAATCTCGTATTTGTGGTTTAGAATTCCGCTGCAGATCGTTTTTATTATCTGGACATTTTGGTGTGCAGTTTTGTATTAAATACATTTTCAATTTTTAGCTGTAATAAAGAATCAGGAAATAAACTAATTGCAATATTGCTAAAATACCATATTAAATTTTGTAAATTAGTCGATTAAAAGCTTTTTCATGAAAGACCTTAAGAAGTATAGTAATAAAACCAAAGCAGCCTTTGTTTTGCTGATTGTAATGCTGCTAATTTTACTTGGAAATTTTAATACACTGCAAAATTCTAAAAATGTAAACAAACATATCAATGCAATTTACAATGATCGATTGGTTGTAGCGCATTATATTTTTCAATATTCAAAGGAACTTCATTTTATAAAGGCAGAAGCTGAAAAACTGGACCTAAGTGACAATATTAAGAAAGATGAAATTATACATACGCTGAATATCATTCATAATATTGATGATTTGTATGCTAAAACGGTTCTCACAAATAAAGAAAAACAGCATTTTGATACATTTTTAAAATCTTGTAAAGAGATTAATAAACAAGTAGAAAATAAAGATTGGAATAAAATTGCTGTTTCGAGCGCAGAAGCTTTAAAAACACTAGAATCATTATCGCAAATTCAGATTCAAGAAGGAAAATCACAATTAGCAAACGCTAATGCAATGTATAGTAAAAACAATAGTCTTGGTCAGCTTCAAATTGCATTGCTTATAATTCTAGGTGGAGTAACTTGTTATCTTCTTATTGTCAAAAAAATTAAAAGAACAATTAAAATTCCCGAACCGCCAAGTTTAAACTAAGACATAAAAGCTATTTGTAATTATTAAACAAAACCACTCTGCACTTTTATTCAGAGTGGTTTTGTTGTTTAAGCTAAGCTTCTAAACACTTTTTCGTCCGCTAACGAGCGAAATAACAAATAACACGAGAAATATAAAAAATAAAATTTTTGCTATACTAGCGGCTCCAGCGGCAATTCCGCCAAAACCAAATATTCCTGCAATAATTGCCAGAATAATAAATATGACTGTCCATCGTAACATAATAAATAATTTTAGTTAATATCGATTTTGTTTGTTTCTCACCTATTCTACTCAAGTGACAT
>NZ_MUHA01000029.1 GCF_002217355.1 Flavobacterium oncorhynchi
ATTACAAATAAAGTTTGAGGAAATAATGATGTATTTAGTTTATAAATTTGGTCAAGATTTTTTATTTAATTTTATAAAAAATGAGAATTCGAAAGTACTGCATTTTAAGAAAATTATAGAAAAGAACTCCTTAAATAATCTAAATGTGCAAGAGATTTCTTTTTTGTGCAATATGAGTGTCTCAACTTTTAAAAGAGAATTTAAGAAATATTATAACGAGAGCCCAAGAAAATGGTTTCAAAAACAGAGATTGTTGCATGCCAAATTTTTACTAAGATCTAACGAGAAAAGACCAACTGATTTATACGAAGAAATTGGTTTTTTGAGTTTGTCAAGTTTCACTCAGGCATTCAAAATTCAATTTGGACTAACACCTTAACAATTTCAATTATCGAAAAAGGACTTTTAGCAACATTTTTTGAACTATTATGGATAGTAATAAAATGGAATCATACTTAATTTTGTTTGATAATTTTAAACTAAAAAAAGAATGTGTAAGTCAAGTTTTATTTTGTTATGTTTATTTGTAGTAACAGGGAGTGTCTTTGCTCAAAAAACATTTACATTAAGTAGTAAAAATCTAGGAGGGGAAGGAACAACGACCGAAGAGTTTAATGGTTTTGGGTGCTTAGGTAAAAATCAATCACCTCAATTATCATGGATTAATGCGCCCGAAGGGACAAAGAGTTATGCAATTACAATGTTCGACTCAGATGCGCCAACGGGAAGTGGATGGTGGCATTGGGTAGTATTTGATATTTCGGCAAACACACTAGAGTTAGTTGCAAATGCAGGTAATGTTTCTCAAAATTTAATGCCGGGAGGTGCTATTCAAAGTAAAACAGACTATGGTGTAGGTGGTTATGGTGGTCCTTGTCCGCCAGAAGGGCAAGAGGCACATCAATATGTTATTACAGTATATGCTCTTAAAACAGATAAATTAGGTTTAGATATAAATGCTAATCCAGCTTTAGTTGGATATTATTTATGGAATAATACTTTAGCCAAAGCTAGTATTGTGAGCTATTATAAACGTTTGAAAAAAATATAATTCTTTTATAAAAAAAAATAGTAAAAAACAAAAGTAAGAAAAACGATTAAAACCATTACTATACAATGCTTTGTAAAAGAGTAGTCTTAGTTTGGAACTCGCTGTCTGATACGTTTTGGTCGTGAAAACACAAAGTTAGGTTACTAATCTGTTACCGATTGATAAAAGTAATTGTAAAGCTTAATTAATTAATTTTCAGTGTTTTTGAGTTCTTTTTCGTATTCGCTTGTAACTCAAAGTAATTTAATTTTAAAGATTAAACATTTGGGACGTATCTATATTATTTATGAAGATATGCTGAAAAAGGAGGGTTTTGTCATGGCACAAAAGCTAAAACTCGCATTTCTAAGCGTTTGTGTTATGGACGATTCCTTTCTGAAAGTATTTAAAAAGAACAATGAGGATTTTGGAAAAATGATGGATAAAGGAGAATGCTCCAAAAGCACCTACTACAAATACAAAATTGTCTATAACCAAGTCGTAGAATTTATAAAAAGCAGGTATTATCGTAATGATATGGCGTTTCGGGAATTGACCTGTGATTTTATTAGGGAATTTGATTTCTTCCTTAGAATAGACAAAGAATGTAAATGCTCATCGTATTCTTTTTTCCATTCCTGCAAACGACTTGTAAAATAGGTGTGATATTTTTTACCATTATTAAGAGGGAAACCAGTTTCTATGCGGTACACCTTATTGTAACAAATTAGCTTTCCAAGGATTTTCGGCTTAATCATTTTTAAATCCTTCTTCAATAACGTATTTCTTGACCGTAAATAACAAGTCTTGGAGATACAAGGTCATTTCGTAAACTTCATCAATCAATCTCTTATTTTGCGATAGAATTTTATACTCCTTGTTTTGAATCTCTAAAATGATGTTTTGTAATGAGTACTTCATAACTATATTTTTAATGAAGATTACTGTTCTTTATAGCGAATACCTCTAATTAGTTTGCAAGCATTAATAAGATAAAAGAAAATATTTCCTAAGCGTAATTAGTTTTTGTGAACGTGTAAATAATTTTGCATCTAAATCTATACGAAAAAATGTAGTTGCTCTATCTTCTTTTTTTAGAGCAACTTTTTTCATGTCTTTCTAGTATCTAATGAAACAAATTTGGCTTGGTCTAAATTTATTTTGAGAGGCAATTATACTCGAAATAAGGCCAGTTTCTTGTGTGAAAGAAACAGATATCATAAAGAAATTTAATAACAAAAGGATGTATTCTATTTGTATAAATTGAGTTTTAGCCAAACTGAAAATTATATTTTAGTAATATAAATTTGAAGTATTCTGTTTTTTTAATTTAAAAACGGCTCATTACAATAATGAACCGTTCTTCCAACTAAAACAAAAGAACTATGATTTTTGATAAAAGCTAATCGTTTAAAAAAGTAGTTTCTGCTGTTGTGCAGTAGCTCTAGGAATTGGGTCTTTATTGGAGAAAAAACCATCTTGTAAATCCATAATTTCATCGGTAGTACAGAGGCAGTTTTCTAATTGCTGGTGCACATTTTTTTCGTTGAAAGAAATTCTAATAAATACGAATTCGTTTAATCTATCGCTAAAATCAAATGTCCAGCGTTCTTCCATACTATTTTAATTATCCACAAAACTTTAGAAGTTTATTTATTCTAAAAATGTAAAATCTTTAGCCGAAATTTTCTTGTCTTTGTTTACCGAATAGAATGTCCTTAATTTATCTAAAAACACTGGGGCTCCTTGTTTTTTAGACAATTTATAAAGTTCTAATCCTCCTTTTGATTCTGAAATATAATCTGCATAATCGTCACTTTGTTTCCAATATATTTCTTGATTGCTGGCAGAGGAAATTCCTTTTTGATAATCATCGTCTAAATTTTTTAGATGCTGTTCTAAAATAGTATTCCCAAAATCTTTTTGCACAAAATGTAAAGCCAAATATTCTGGGATTGATTTTACTACTACAGGAAAACCTTGTGATTGCGTTAGATATAATCTTTGTACATATTGTTTTGCAATCATTTTAGTAAACAAGTAATTGATAAATTCATCATTTGCATTATTACTGGTTTTAGCAATCCAAGCATAGTTTTCGGGTAAATAAATTATATTATCAACTGTTTCTAATTTGTTATCGTATCGTGGACGTTCAGCAATTATTATTGTGGGATAAGGATAATTCCCAAAAAGCGGATGCAAATTCTGCAATGCTTTTTTTACTGCATTTTCAATAATATCAAGATTATATAAATGATTTGGGTGTGCATAAATTTCAATTTTTTGAGGCTTCCTATCCGATGTTTTAGTAATCTCAATTTTCTTGGAATAGAATTTGGCGGATAGAATTGTAAAATCATACCAAGTACCTGAAAAGGATTGGTAGTTATAATAATTTCTTTCACTGCTTACCCACACTTTCTTGAGTACTCCTGGAGCAATTATACGTTGCTCTTTTGCTGTACTTATTGTAAAATCATAGCTTATACTATCCGCTAATGATGAGGCATAAACATTATCACTAAATTTAGACAAACGATTTTGCAATTTTGTTAAATCTAAGAGGGAACGGTATTGATTTTTAGGAACAATTCTATCAGTATCAAAACCAATAAATTTTGGAAAAATATCGTTTTTAAAATAAGATCCGTTAAAAGTTAAATGCTGTTGTGGATCATTATTTGTAAATCCTTTGTGCTGAATGTTTGCTTCTACTACAAGTTCTACCTGTTGATTTTTTTCTATGGCAGGCGTTATCAAATAAATAGCGTGCTTTAGTTTTTTATCATCTTGAATTTTTTTCAGATTATGTTTTTTTACTGCCAATTTTTTGATAGTATAAAAGTCAATCCATTCAATATGCAAGGTGTCTATTTTTTTATTGTTTTTATTTTTTAAGGTCATCTCTGCATTTAGCAATAAATATCTCTCATTCGGGAACAAATCTATAGTTGCCTTTATGTTTGTAACTTTAACCTGCTTGCTATTACTATATTTACTGTATTTTTTTTCATACAAAGCGTTTTCTTCCCGTTGTTGCTCTTTGCTTAAAAATTCATTATCGATTACTGTTGTTTGATTTATTTTATTGGCATAAATAATAAAAATTGTTCCTGACAATAATAAACCCAATAGAATTGTATAGCTAAATCTCTTTTTGCTGTTTTTCACTCTTTGCAATAGTGATAATGGAATACCTCTTTGCCAAACAATAAAAGAAAGAAAAAACAGGAATAAAGCGAATGATGACCAGTAAATTACAAAATAGCTATTTGCTTGTTTAAATATGCCATATCCATTCATATCGGTATAAAAATCGCCTCCTGGAGCAAATGTAAACAGGTATTTGAATTGTTCAATCATTCCCATTTCTTGCGCAACTGCTGTAAACATAAGCAACATACAAGTAATAATGTAAGTGATGTGTTTTTTTGCCGTTATTGATGCAATAAAAACGGTCAATAATACATACTGAAAATATTTTGGCAACCACCTGCCAATCAATTCTCCTATATATACATCTATTTGATAGTCATAAAAGCCTTTAAAAGTTTGCACTACAATTCCCATTACAATAAAGCTTAATGAAAGCAGTAGAGATAATAAAAACATTGCCAAAACTTTTGATAAAATTACACTCCAATTTGTTATAGGGGTAACGTCTGAAATTAACCAAAAATCAGCTGTTCGGTCTTTATATAATAATTCTGTTGTAGAAACAATAAGGAATAAATAAATAAAAAAAGCCAATGGTTTGGTTACTTTTAGAATTTCTGAAGTAATGGGTAATGTTTGCGTTTCTGAATAATAGGTTTGATGGTATATGGTAACATAAACGATAAAAAGCGTGAAAATGAAGCCCATAAAAATTTTAAAACCAATAGGCCGAATTGAATTTTTAAATTCAAATAATGCCATACGCAACATCGATGATATATTGCTTTTTAAGGATAAATCGATTTTAATTATAGGCAGATCTAATGTTGGAATTATTGTATTTGCTGGTTCATCATTTTTAAATTTAATTTTTTTCTCACTAAATTTCAAAAACGAAAACCCCCTGTAAGCAACAAGAAGCAAAATGGTAGCAATGCTAAACCAAATAAGTCTATTGATGAAGAAAGATCCTTCGAGAGGTAATGCGAAACTGTTTTTTTGTAAAGCAGTAAGGTTTTCTAATTTTAAATGCAAATTGGCAAAACCAGAGGCATCAACCATAGTATATACTTCTCCATAATCTTTGGAAGAGTCCCCAAAAATTAAAAGAACAAAAAACAGGAGTGTTCCGATGTAAGCACCCATATTTTTTTTCATTATTGTTGCAAGCGAAAAACTTACACTAAAATAAACAAAAATATTAGGTAAAAAGATGTAAAAAATAGCTTTAAAAAAATTAGCCAAATCAAAAATCATCAGCTTTTCTTGAGGCGAAATACCAGTGTAAGGATATATTAAAATACCAATAAGGTAGCCTGTAGAGAGTGCTAATAAGATAAAAAAAGAACTCAAATAACGACTCCAGAAAAAAGCAGATTCACTTACAGCTGTGGTGTAAAACAGTGAGGCAGTTTTATCATCTAAATCTTTGCCCAATGCTTTGGATGCAAAAAAAGCTACCAGAATAAAAGTTAAGTATCCTGTTCCTGCCAGCACAGCGTAAACAATTGCTGGTGCATTATGAAATGAAGTGTCGGCACTAAAAAAGTCTGAAGTGTGTTTTATATAAAAAACCCCTTGCAGTACAAATAAAATAAAGAAAACGTAATTGATTCTTCTTTTTGATTGTTGTTTCAGCTCAAATAAAAAAATATTTTTAAACATATTGATTTCTTTTAACATTTATTACTGAAAAGTAGGCGTCTTCTAAATTTGTTGCTTTTGGCCAAAAGCTACCATTAGGCATTTCAGGATCCAGTACAGTGATGATGACTTCGCCTCTATATATACGTGAAGAAATAATATTATACTCTTGATTGTATTTTTTAAAATCATTTTTTTTAATTTTTCTCTCCCAAATTTTATTCTCTAAACTCATTTCAATATCATCTGGATCTCCGGTTATTAGCACTTTTCCGTTTCCAATAATAGCCATATCATTACACAAAGTGTTTACATCTTCAACAATATGTGTAGATAAAATTACAACAGCATTTTCTCCTATTTCACTCAAAATATCATAAAATCTATTGCGCTCTACAGGATCTAATCCTGCCGTTGGCTCATCTACTATTATGATTTTAGGGTCTGAAATAAGCGCTTGCGCAATGCCAAAACGCTGTTTCATTCCTCCCGAAAAAGTTCCTAGTTTTTTATTTCTTGAATCCCATAAATTAACCTTATTCAAAAAATAATTTGTTACTTCTAGAATATTTTTTTCGTTTTCGATTCCTTTTAAGCGGGCAATATGACGCAGTAAATCGGTCGCTGAAACATCAGAGTACACTCCAAATTCTTGGGGTAAGTATCCTATTATTTTTCGCATTTCATTGGGCTGTTTAAAAACATCTATTTCATTGAATTTAATGCTTCCTGAATCAGCTTCTTGCAGAGTAGCAATTGTTCGCATCAGGCTTGACTTTCCGGCTCCATTTTGCCCAAGCAAGCCAAACATTCCTTTTTTAATCGTTAAATTTATATTATCTAGGGCTTTGTGTCCGTTTGAATAGGTTTTCGAGAGGTTTTTTATTTCGAGTTGCATATTTTTTTTATTATGAGATAATTATTCTATCTATTGATTCGTTTTTTAGATTTTTTCTTACTTATAAATCTACTCTAAACGTAGTTCCAAAAGTTTGAAGAGCACCTAACAAAGAATAGCCGTTACTAGCTGATGATGCGTTAAAGAAAGCCAAATATTTACTTTTTGTAGCGTTTTTTATCCAGAAACTCAATTCCCAGCAACCGTGTTTTACAGCTAGATTTGCATTAAGGATATGAAAAGGGGCTTGCTCTACAGTATTATAATAATTCATATATTGCTGTCCGTAATATTTCCATTCTGGTGTAAATCGTATATCGGTATTTTTAAAAATAGTGTGTTGATACGAGAACGAAAGCGTGGAGGTAATATTAGGCGTAAAAACCTGTTTGTTTCCTTTGTAATCGAAAACAGTAGTTGGATTGCTCGGATCCAAAAGCAATAAAGATTTGAATTCTGTTTGCGTGAATCCTAGATTATAATCCACTTGAAATCCTTTGAAAATAAGAGCCGAAATTTCGGCTTCGGCACCATACAAATTAAGTTTTCCGTTGTTTGTAATTGCTTGTTCTAAATAATCAGGAGGCAAAAAACCAGTTTGCTGTTGATCATTCCATATACTATAAAAAAAGGTGGTGTTTGTTCTAAATTTATTACCCAGCCATTGTGCTTTTTGCCCTATCTCAAAAGTGTTTAGATACTGCGGTTTGTAGGAAGTATAATTTGGGTTTGTAGTGTATTGATTCAACCCGCCAGGATTAAATCCTCATGAATAATTAGCAAACAACAAAAAATCATCTTTTAATTTGTAAGCAAAACCAAGCCTTGGAGAAATTGCTACATCTTTTCCAGAGAAGTTTTTTTCTGGATTCATCATAGGTGGAAAAGGTTCTTTTATAAAATCTCCTTTCAACACCATTTCTCTCCAAGAATAATCTAATCGCAGTCCAGCAATAACATCCAGTTTATCGGTAAGGGCATAATTTATATTGGTGTAAACGGCTAATCCGTATTCTTTTCGGGTAGATTGATTTCCTGTACTAAAAGGCGCACTTGCATAATTGGATCCCAAAGCCACTGCATCTTCGCCAATAAACGTTCGTGTTTCTGTATTGTAATGATCATCCAGAAAACCATACAATCCCATTACATACCGCAATTTGTCTTGATTTTTGGTGGCTATTTTAAACTCTTGCGTAAAAGTGTTTATAGGGTCATTTTGTGTAAATTTAAACCAATCATATTTCGTAAAATCGACATCATAATCGTCATATTTATCATTTAGGAAGGTGTAACCACTTACAGAGGAAAAAATATGTTTTTCTGTTTCGTATTTTGCCAATAGCGAATTAGTAAATAACATTCTTTTTTCAATACTGCTACCATTAGCCGTATTGGTATAAGATGGGTCAAAAGCTCCTTCTTTTGTATTCACATACGGAAAAATTCCTTTCAAATTGTTGTATTCAATTCTGGAAGTTAATCGCAACGAAAACCCATTATTTCCAACATATTTCAAGAAAATATTACCACCCGTATTTTGTGTTTTATCATAATTCCCATTCAGAGTAGTGTTGTAATAAATACCCTCAAGACCATTGTGATATAGTGAAGCTCCCGCAAAAAGTTTATCTTTTATAATTGCTCCAGATGCCCCAGCTTTTGTGCGCAGTAAATTATAATTTCCAATACCTACCTCGGCAAAAGTGTGGAAAACATTGGTTGGTTTTTTGGTAGTTATTGCAATTATACCACCAAAAGCATTTCCGCCATACAAGGTACTTTGTGGGCCTCTAAGAATTTCTATGCGTTCTATATTCTCAATTTGACTAGACATAGAATAGGCATTTAGCATAGGAACGTCATCTACACTGACCCCTACCAATGATGAAGTGGCACTAAATTGAAAAATCCCTCTTAAAGATATAAAATTAAGCGTTGGACTTCCAGCATTTGAAACATAAAGATTTGGCGCAAATCCTGAAATATCATTTAGTGATTGGATAAAACTGCTTTTTATTTTTTTCTCATCAATAACCGTAATTGGAGTGGCTGTTTTTTGCACTTTATTTTCCCTTTTTTCTCCATAAACGGTAACTTCATCGAGTACATTTTGTTTTGAAATAGGAATTGTATCCTGAGCATTTATAATTTGGGTAAAAAACAGAACAAACAATAGGTATAATAGTTTTGAATTCTTGAATTTAATAATTTTCACGACGACTTATTTAGAATGTTTATAAATAATTTTTTAACTTTGCGAAGTTACTTTTAGATAAACAGAACAGCGTACGCCAAAAGGAATAAAATCTACGTAATACGGAAAAAATGAAAATACGATTGCATAGTGCAGACCTAGGAGAAATATTTTTAGAATCTAGTCATAATGGTTCAATTACTAAACAATCAGATATTGTGGAAGTAACCCATAATAATGATTTTTTTTTTGGAAAAGGAGAATATAAAGAATTATACTTTGATGGAATACATATTGGCTACGGCAATATAGAGGTAGCCAAAACTACTATTATCCAAGTAGATACTGATATGGAAACCGTTGAGATGCATTTTGCGCTGTCAGGAAACAGTCAGTCCATTTGTAATGATACCAAAAAGAGCATAGAATTTGGTATTAATCAGCATAATATTATTTACGCTAATCAATTTAAAGGGGAAATGATATGGAGTCCTGACACAGGATTGCAAATTTTTGAAGTAAATTTACTTCCTCAATTTTTCGCAAACTTTTTACCGGAACAAGGCGTATTGTTTAAAAATTTTGCAAAAATAATTAATAAAAAAACTACAGGATTTCTCAATAAACATAATTTGAGAATAACCGTTAGAATGCATTCTGTAATAAATGAAATTATCAGTTGCAATCGAAAAGGAATATTCAAAAAAATGCTAATTCAAGCCAAAGTTATTGAATTACTCCTTTTACAATTAGAACAAATGAGTGAGCACGAATGCGAAGTATTTTGTTCTCTGAAAAAAAAGGATATAGAAAAAATGCACAATGCAAAAGAACTTATTTTAGCCAATTTAAACACTCCTTGTTCACTCATTACGCTAGCACACCAAGTTGGCACGAATGAGTTTACGCTGAAAAAAGGATTCAAAGAAGTCTTTGGAACAACGGTTTTTGGATTAATTAATGATGAAAAAATGGAACTTGCAAAAAAAATGCTCCTTGAGGAAGGTTTCGCAGTTAATCAGGTGTCCGAATTAATTGGATATAAAAACCCCCAACATTTTACTACAGCCTTCAAAAAAAAATATGGAATAGTGCCTAGTGCTATAAAATAGTAGTGATTAATATTACTCAAAGAAATATATTATAACTTTTGGTTGTAAAAAAGAACAGTCATGAAAATTATTGTAAATCTAATAGAATGTAAAAAACGGCTCATTATAACAATGAACCGTTCTACCACTAAAACAAAATAAATTATGATTTTTGATAAAAGTTAATCGTTTAAAATAGTAGTCTCTGCTGTTGTGGCAGTAGCTCCAGGAATAGGGAAGGGGTCTTTATTGGAGAAAAAACCATCTTATAGATTTATAATTTCACCGGAATTGCAAAGGCAGTTTTCTTATTGTTCGCGTACTTCTTTTTCGTTGAAAGAAATACCAATTCGTTCAATTTATCGCCATATTCAAGGGACCGTCGTTCTTCGATAATTTGTTGATTTTCGACAAAAAAATAAAAATTCATTCGCTCTGCCTGTGGCATACTTGCCCCCCAAATGCCAGCACTTTCGGCTTTCGGTATTCTCAGCGCGGGGTGTAATGGGTGATTAAGCAAGTGACCAAGGCAGTGGGTATAAAAAAGGAAGTTTGCTTGCACACGCTTAGTAACACTTATGCCACGCATTTACTCGAGGACGGCATACGAAAAGTGGGTTCCAAAATTGAAAACTACAGGTTGAATACTTGACAACTTCGCACACTTTATGCCCTAAAAAAATGTAGGACTGCTGAATTGGGCAGGTATATTGATGCTTGTGATGGCTGTGGAAATCATAGCATTAGCCAAGGCCTTATCGAAAGTTTTTTGGGCTAAATATTACCAAAAGCTGAAGGAGAAAAATCCGATGGGTTATAAGCAAATTCGTCAAGAATTATGGCAGAAACCCTGGGTTGTTTTTGCCAAAAAGCCTTTTGGAAGTCCAAAATCGGTGGTGGAATATTTGGGAAGATACACTCATAAAATAGCCATTAGCAACCACAGAATTAAAAATATTGATACCTAAAACGTCACTTTTGATTACAAGGATTATCGGATGACGGGTGTGAAAAAGCAAATGGCACTCACGCATCAGGAGTTTATCAGGCGGTTTGCGTTGCATATTTTGCCCAAGGGTTTTGTAAAAATCCGCCATTATGGTTTTTTGAGCAGTACTTGGAAGCGTCAAAAGCTAAAGCTTTTGCAGGAGAAGCTTGAGGTAAAAGTATTAGAAAAAGCAGAAAAGAAGCCTTTTCTACCCAAATGCCCTTGTTGTAAAATAGGTAATCTACACCGAATAGCGGTCTTCGACCAGCGTAGTCGGCCAGCGTGGTACTTTGGCTTAAGCCAAAATACTGGCATCTGTAAAAATTAACTTTATGGGTAAGGGAACTTATGCTTAAAAATAAAGGAAAACACTCGAAAACCACACTTAAAACTACAAAAAAAAAGAGGCACAATTGCCTCTTGAAATTCTCTCTATAAAATTTACGACAACTCCATAGCTATGGAATCACAGCGGTTCCGTTCAACCCGGGTTTCATTGTTCGTGCAACGCACGCAACGAAACACTAGCTGTTTAGCAAAAATTTTTATTTTGTTACCTCTAAAATTATTGTCAGTATTCCAATTGTCAAACATAATGGTGAAAAATATTTCGTGTCATTTTCTCCGAATTTTGTTTGTTTTATTTTCTTGAAAAACCCAACATAATTAAAGTCTCCAATTGCTCTCAATGTAAATATGCTTGCAATAATCCAAAGTCCATATTTAGAAAGCCATTGAGGTGTGTCAAAACTTATCAGTCCAGACATTACTAAAATGAAAAGACCAAAACCTAATAAGCCAAACGCAACAATTAATGTTGGTAAAATGGTAGGCTGTATCACTTTTGTATTGTTGTCGTCTTTTGTTGGCAACACAGCATCGCTTTCCCATTTTCCTCCAAATGCCCAATAGAAGTGAATTGAGGAAATAAACAAGAAAATCAAAAATAATATAGTTGTTATTACTGTTGTCATATTAGTTCAAATTAAAAATCATATCCATTTGTTTTTTGTTGGCTGATTTAGGGATATTTTTCATTGCGAAATTACGCAACCAAATCCCAAAACTATTTTCTATATGTGCCATTTTTCCAACTGTCCAACTTGTATTTACAATCGTATGTGCTTTCTTTAGTCTTAAACTCTCATATTCTGTAAAAGTATTTTGTATTTCAAATCTACTGTCAAGCAATTTACCTAAAACATAAGCATCTTCAATGGCTTGACAAGCTCCTTGTCCCAAATTTGGCGTTGTGGCGTGAGCCGCATCTCCAATTAAGCAAACATTTTCGCCTTGCCATTTTTCAATTGGTTTTAGGTCAATAATGTCGCTTACAATAATTTGTTCTTTTTTTGTAACTGAAATAATATTTATGATTTCTATATGGAATTCACTAAAAAATTCTGTCAAGTTTATTTCCTCTGCTTTTACATTTTTTGAGTTTGCCAAAGCATACCAATATACTTTTTCATCACTAATTTTTACAAAACCAAAACGTTTGCCTTTTCCCCAAGATTCGTTCAGTTCGTTATGATATTTTTGTGGCAAATCTATTTCACAAATTCCCCTCCAACAGATTTGATTTGGGTTACGCAATGTGCTTTTTTCAAAAAGTTGATTTCTAATCACTGATTTTATGCCGTCTGCACCAATTACAATTTTACTTTCAATCGTTGAGTTATCTTCAAAAGTTAATTTAAAAAGTCCATTTTTTTCAATTTTTGAAAGTCGTTTTGAAAGGTTTATGTTGTCAAAACCAATTTCGCTAGCCAATATTTTCTGCAATTCTCCCCTGTGAATGGCAATATTTGAAGCATTATATTTTTGTTCGTATTCTGAAAGATTGACAACTGAAAGCGGTTTAAGTTGGTCGTCAGTAATTTTCATAAAGGAAATTCTATTTCCTGCTTTTTCAATTTTGTCTTGAATGCCTAATTTTTGAAATACTTGCATTGCATTATTTGCCAATATTATTCCTGCTCCAACAGGTTTTATTTCTGCCGAACTTTCAAAAATATTAACATTTAGTCCTCTTTGTTTAAGTGTCAAGGCAGTAGTCAGTCCACCAATTCCTGCTCCAATTATGTTTATTGTTTCGGTCATATTATTCTGTTTTATTAATACAAAACTATGGAGCGAGAATTTAAGTAACGTTCACTTAAGTTAATTAATACGGTTTCGAATTCTACTTAATGATTGGGGGGGTGATTCCGAGATAACTTGCAATATATTTTTGTGGTATCTTCTGGAATGTTAGCGGGTTTTCTTTTAAAAGTTTTAGGTATCTATTTTCTGGAGAATAATATAGTAAATCCTCAACTCTTTTTTTGGCAGATAAATACACTTTTTCAGTCATTTTTTTTGAAAAATACTGCCAGAATGAGTTTTTATTACATAAGTTAACCCAATCATCAATATCAATGAAGCAAATTTTTGAATTTTCAAGGGCTTGGATATTTAATTTTGATTTTGTGCCCAATAGAAAGCTTTCATAATCTGTAAAAACAATATCTTCAATTTGTTGATTGAAGTGAAAAAGAAAACTCACATCTTCACCTTTTTCATTCACATAAAATGTTCTCATTGAGCCCTCTTCTAACAATCCTATAAACTTACACGTATCGTTTTCCTTCAATACAAAATCATTTTTCTTTACTTCCTCAAATTTCAGCAATGAATACAATTCATCAAATGCAGGGTTCTCAATTTCAAGTAGTCGTTGTAATTTATTATAAAAGGTGTTGTCCATAAAATTTCTGCTAACGTTAGTCTGTGAAAAAACTTCCGTTTGATTAGAAACAAATATAGTAAAATAGTGGTGTTAAAACAGGATTTTTTGTATTATTAAGAATGCAACATATCACAGGAATTTCCCGCCACCAAATGCGTATTTCAAGTTTAGAAGAGTTAATAAGTCTCGATAATCAAGTGCGTTTTGTAGATGCCTTTGTAGTAAATATAGACCTCTTTAAGCTTGGTTTTGCCATTCAAACTCTCAAAAAAGAAGGTCGTCCGTGTTATCATAGTCAAGTGTTTATAAAAATCTATCTATACGGTTATCTCAATGGAATACGAAGTGGTTGAAAGCTAGAAAATGAATGTTTTAGAAACATCGAAATGCAATGGCTTTTGGAAGGAATTTGTCCCAATTACCATAGCATTTCAGATTTTAGGAAGAAGAACCCTGTTGCTTTGAAGAACCTATTCAAACTATTTGTTTCTTTTCTTAAAGACTCCGAATTGATTTGGGGAAAAACTATTGCTATTGATAGAACCAAAAGTCGAGCTCACAATAGTAAGAAAGTCAATTTCAGTCAAAAGAAAATAGACAAACATTTAGGCTATATTGAAGCTAAATCGCAAGAATACCTTGATGCATTGGAAGAAAATGATATCGAAGAAACTCCTTTAATAATCCAAAACATACATCAAAAAATAGAGCGTCTGAAAGTAAATAAATTATTTAAAGTTTTAATGTTTATGATTTTTTGAAATAAAAAAAGAAGACCAGCCTTATTAAGAACTGGTCTTCACCCAATGTGGTATTTGCAATCATATCATATTTGTAACAAAGCAAAAAAATAAATTTATTAGATTAATCTATTTTAATAGTTTTATCGTTGATTCATTTTCTTGTAAAATAGCGTAATCCAATGCTGTTTTATTGTAATTATCTACGATTGTTTTATTTGCTCCATTCTCAAGCAACATTTTTATTATGTTGTCGGCACCAAAAGTTGCAGCAAAAATTAAAGCTGTTGCTCCATTAAAATTACGTTGATCTAAATCAGCTTTGTAATATAACAATAATTCAGCAATATTATCCAATCTTTTGAAACAAACTCCCATTAAAGCTGTGTTTCCCATTTTATCTTGGATATTAGTGTTTGCTTCGTTCTCTAATAGAATTTTCACTGACTCAATGTTATCATTATAAGACGCAATTATTAAAGCTGTATTGCCTCTTTGATCTACACTATCAATATTAGCTTTTTTATTTGTGAACATCTCATTTAAGAATTTTGTATTATTGCTCCGAGCCGCTGAAAATATTGTCTCTTGGGCATTAACAAAAGATACCACTCCAAGTAGTAAAATACAAATTATAGTAATCCTTATCATTTTCATTTTACAAAATAATTATTGCTTCATAAACATTTTCTCAACCTCTTCACGGCTTAAATTTAAAGCTTTTGCTAAGCGTTTCCCATAATCACTATCTGCCATATAGAAGTAACCAACCATTTTACGTACAACATCTTTATTTGTTACACTCATCAAATCACCAGAAAGGTTCTTGATTAAATTCACTTTATCTCTTTCTGACAATGAACGGTAAAATTCTCCAGCTTGTTTGAAATCATTTGTCTTACTAATTTTTTGTTGTGTAGTAGTGGTATTGATAAAAGCTGATTTTGAATATTTATAGTCTTCATTATCTACAAAACCGTTCTGTGTTGCACTTGGCTGATAATTAATATCACCATTAGTTTTTCTAGTTGAGAAAGCTCCATTTTGATTATTAGTAGCTACTTCATTTTTTGATGCATTAACTGGTAATTGTTGAAAATTGGTTCCTATTCTATATCGTTGCGTATCAAAGTAAGAGAACAAACGGCCTTGCAATAATTTATCCTCAGAAGGTTCTATCCCTGGTACTAATGTCCCTGGAGAGAAAGCAGATTGTTCGACTTCCTGAAAGAAATTATCTGGAATTTTATTTAATGTCATTTTTCCAACTAATTGTAATGGAGAAATACTTTCTGACCATACTTTTGTTGGATCTAAAGGATTTATATCAAGTTTGTCAAAATCTGAAACATTCAATAGTTGTATATAGAGCTCCCATGATGGAAAATTCCCCTTCTTAATGTTTTCGTATAAATCTACTGTTGCGTGTTGAAAATCTTTAGCCTGAAGTAGATTTGCTTGCTCTGCTGTTAGATTTCTTTCTCCTTGCATGGATTTCCATGTATATTTTACATAGGTTACTTCACCTATATCATTTATCCATTTGTAAGCATGTACACCAGAACCATTCATCTCTCTATAACTTGCAGGGATACCATAATCCGAATAAACTCTAGTCAACATATGTGTTCCTTCTGGAATATTACTAAAAAAGTCAAAAACTCGATTTGGATCTTGTTTATTAAATACTGGAGAAGGTTTAAAAGCATGAACCATATCTGGAAATTTGATAGCATCACGAATAAAGAATATAGGCAAATTATTTCCAACTAAATCATAGTTCCCTTGATCGGTATAGAATTTCGTTGCAAATCCTCTTGGATCTCTAAGTGTCTCTGGAGAACCATTACCATGAACTACTGTTGAAAACCTAACAAATACGGGAGTGGTTTTACCCTGTTTGAATAGAGATGCTTTTGTGTATTTAGTAAAATCGGCCGATGATACAAATTCTCCATAAGCTCCAGTACCTCTAGCATGAACTACTCTTTCAGGAATACGTTCTCTATCAAAGGATGCCAATTTTTCTATTAGATGAATATCTTCCAACAGAACCTGTCCATTTTGACCAATAGTTTTTGAATTTTGATTATCCCCCACAATTGTACCAGTATTAGTTGTAATTTGCTTTTGTTGGGCAAATAAGCTTACAGTGGAAAGAACTAGTGTAGATAGAATTAAATTTTTCTTCATAATAATTTTTATTTAGTGCTACAAATATATCTTTGTGGACTCATTGATACAAACTATTAATAACTATATAGATATAGATAAAACCTAATACTGTGAATATTCAACAATTAGAATACATTGTCGCCTTAGATAAACACCGCCATTTCCTCAAAGCATCAAAAGCATGTTTTATTACACAAGCTACTCTAAGTGGAATGATTAAAAAATTTGAAGAGGAATTAAATACCAGTTTATTTGATAGGAGTAAGCATCCTGTACAGCCAACTGACATCGGCAAAAAGATAATAGCCCAAGCAAAAATTGCTTTACAAGAAACTAATAGGATCAAAGAGATAATATCCGAAAATACAGGTGAAATAAAAGGTGATTTAAGAATTGGAATTATTCCCTCGCTTGCCCCTTATTTATTACCTTTATTCATACAACATTTTATGGAAACATATCAAGATGTTAAATTGATCATTAATGAATTAACAACTGATAAAATAAAGGAACAATTAAAAGAGGGCACTATAGATGTGGCAATATTGGCCATTCCTTTATTAGATAAAGATTTAAAAGAAGAAACCTTATTTTACGAAGAGTTTTATCATTATGGTCAATTGAATTCTGATACGCCCCATAAAAAATACATTGTTCCAGAAGATATTGATTTAAATGGGCTTTTATTACTAGAAGAAGGTCATTGTCTTAGAAATCAGGTTATCAATTTATGCGAACTACGAGTTAAAGAAACTTCGACCTTAAAATTAGATTATCAATCAGGTAGCATTGAAACACTTAAACAAATGGTCGATTTAAACATGGGGACGACAATATTACCAGGTTTATCCACTCTTAGTCTCAATGAAAATCAGAAAACTAAAGTAAGTACTTTTGTTTCACCATTCCCTGTAAGAGAAATAGGTCTTGTTTATTATCATCATTATACTAAAAAAAATATAATTGATGCATTAAAAAAAGTAATTCTAAATACAATTCCTGAAACTATGTTATTTAAAAAAGACATGTGTATCATTCCAATAAAATAATGCTAATTATATTATAAATTATTTAGCAGATTGATGATAAAAGAAATGTTATCAACACTCTCAGATATATAAAATAAAATTATGCGCTTTGTTTGAAGTCAATTAAGTCATTGCAGAGTATTGCTTTTATCGTCAATTAAAACCTCTATTATTGTTTAGTAATATTAACCATTGATTAAACTCCTGTTTATTAATTACGCAATAGTTATAAAGTTGAATCAACGATATCTTATAAAGTGGATTAGTAAAGGTGGAGAGATGCCTTTAATTTATGAATCTAAATACCATATTAATACATCCATTGCAAATCTTTATACGACATCACTAATAAATACATAAAAAACAAGATAAAACAACCTTTAGCCAGCGTAAGTATTTCAGAATCTTGCCCAAAATAGTTGTTTTCAACGTGCATCGCTACAATATAAAATAGCTTATTAACGAAATAAAGTATGTACACAGTGAAGGAAAAAGACAATTATGTAAATTCCAGTGGATAATATTTAGAATATAATACTACAAAACTTTTATTACCTTAATAATAATGAGGAAGAAAACATGAAAACTTTTCTATTAATTAAAAAACATCATATTCTAAAGAATTATCTTATTATATAAATAAAATAATTAGTATTTGTTTTTACAATGACAAAGCAAACTAAACTAAACAATTCAGAGAACATATGCTCAAAGTATTATACTCTTCAATATCAAATTCTAATCTTGATATCTTAAAAACAATTCCGCCAAAGGAAATCATACCACAAGAATAAAAAAAAAATATGAAATAACTGAAAAAAAAAAAAAAAAAACTCACAAAAACAAGTACTAAAATATTACAGCGAACCCGCATTTAAAACAACATAAAAAATGTAAATTCCCAAGAGCTTAATATATGTTCCCTTTATTTTTTCAATCAATATAAACAACCCAAGAACTTTTATATATTTGTTGCGCCTTGTAAATCAGTTTTTTATTAGGAAGAAATGAAGATTTTCTATATAACTATAATACGTATAACAATGAATTTGAACACCAAATACGGGAAGAAAAGATTCCTGAAGCTATAAAAAATGGTTTTTATTTTGAATGACCTGAATTAAGAGAATTACTTTATTTATTATCCATTCCATTGGAAGGAGTCTGAGAAGAATTGGATTTTAAGCAACATAAATTAATAGATTTTATCCTCAGAAGTTGTTCAAAATAAGTCGTTTTTATTTTGTGGATATTTAACTTAATTTATTAAAATGAGAACAATTTCAAAATTACTAGTTGCAAATAGAGGAGAGATTGCACTACGTATTTTTCGCGCTGCCGCGGAATTAAAAATTAAAACTGTAGCGATTTATACCTACGAAGACAGGTATTCCCTGTATCGCTACAAAGCCGATGAAGCGTATCAGATAGGCAAAGATACAGATCCCTTAAAACCTTATCTTGATATTGATGAAATCATAAAAGTAGCCAAAGCCGAAGGAGTGGAGGCGATACATCCAGGTTATGGTTTTTTATCAGAGAATGTACTATTTGCTACTAAATGTGCAGAAAATGGAATTTTATGGATTGGCCCCAATCCAGAAGTCATGGAACAATTAGGAGATAAAGTGGCTGCCAAAAAAATCGCATTTGCTGCCAATGTACCTTTAATTGAAGACAGTAAAATAAACCTTATTTCGTTTTCTATTGCTCAAGAAGAAGCAAATCGCATAGGCTATCCACTAATGTTAAAGGCTACAGCAGGAGGGGGAGGCCGTGGTATGCGAGTGGTTCGAAATCCCAATCAGTTAGAAGCTTTGTTCAATGAAGCAAAAAGAGAAGCGAAAACAGCTTTTGATGATGATACGTTATTTCTTGAAAAATTCATTGAAAATCCCAAACATATTGAAGTACAATTATTAGGAGATAATTATGGAAACATTGTCCATTTATTTGAGCGTGATTGTAGTGTGCAGCGAAGATTTCAAAAAGTGGTCGAAATTGCTCCAGCCCCAAATTTAAAACAAGAAACAAAAGATAAGCTATACAAGTATGCACTTAGTATTGCAACTAAAGTAAATTACAATAATGCTGGAACGGTTGAATTTTTAGTCGATGCAGCAGAAAACATTTATTTCATAGAAGTAAATCCCCGAATTCAAGTAGAGCATACTGTTACAGAAGAAGTAACAGGAATTGATATTGTTAGAAGTCAAATTCTTATTGCTTGCGGTCACCAACTGTCCAGTCCAGGAATTTATATTATGGGACAAGAAAGTTTAAAATGTAGTGGTTTTGCAATCCAATGCAGGATTACTACCGAGGATCCGGCTAATGATTTCACACCCGATTATGGAACTATTATTGCGTATCGAAATGCTGGAGGTTATGGTATCAGGATAGATGAAGGAAGCTCTTATTCGGGAGTTAAGATTTCACCTTTTTTTGATTCTATGCTCGTAAAGATTACAGCCAGAGGAAGAACATTAGAAGGAACGAGCCAGCGTCTTTTAAGAACGCTGAAAGAATTTACTATTGAAGGGGTTAAAACCAATATTCCTTTTTTAGAAAACTTAATTGTTCATCCCGATTTTCGAGCAGGAAATATTACGGTGAATTTTATAGGAGATAATCCATCATTGATGAAAATTAAAAGAAAATCCGATAATGTAACCAAGAATTTGGCATTTATCGGAAATATAATTGTTAATGGTAATCCAGATGTTCCCTTTATTGTACCTGAGAAAAAATTTCTAACTCCAAAATTACCAATTCCATCAAGTGCCTTTCATGCTAACGGAACCAAACAATTATTAGAAGAGTTAAAACCTAAAGCATTTTCAAACTGGATTAAAGAACAAAAACAAATTTTGTATACCGATTGCACGATGCGAGATGCGCACCAGTCATTGCTTGCTACCAGAGTGCGTACGATTGATATGATGCCTTTTGCAGAAACATTTACAAAAGACTTCCCAGAAATGTTTTCTATGGAAGTTTGGGGTGGAGCCACATTTGATGTTGCGATGCGATTTTTGAATGAATGCCCTTGGAGTCGTTTGGAACAAATGAGAAAAGCGATGCCGAATGTACTGCTGCAAATGCTGATTAGAGGTTCTAATGGAGTAGGGTATACTGCCTATCCTGATAATTTGGTTGAAAAATTTATTGAAGTATCTGCTCAAAAGGGGATAGATGTATTTAGAATTTTTGATTCACTCAATAGTATCGATAATATGAAGAACAGTATTAATGCTGTACTTACAAATACAGATTCGCTTGCAGAGGTTTGTATGGGCTATTCAGGAGACATCCTAAATCCTGAGCGTCCTAAATTCAATCTTAACTATTATTTGGATCTCGCCAAAAGAATAGAAGATACAGGCGCTCATATTTTGTGTATAAAAGATATGGCTGGTTTATTGAAACCATATGCTGCCGAAAAGTTAATAACCGAACTAAAAAAATCTATTGCTATTCCAATACATTTGCACACCCATGATACCGCTGGAATACAGTCTGCTACTTATCTTAAGGCAGTAGAAGCAGGGGTTGATATTATCGATGTTGCTTTATCATCTATGTCAGGGTTTACCTCACAACCTAATTTTAATGTTTTTGCAGAAGCCTTAAAAGGAACCCCTCGCGATTCGGGACTTGATGTTGAAAAACTAAATCAATACAGTAATTACTGGGAAGATATCAGGGAGTATTATTATCCTTTTGAGTCTGATTTAAAATCAAGCACAGCAGAAGTTTATAAACATGAGATTCCAGGAGGGCAATATTCGAATTTAAAACCGCAGGCTTATTCCTTAGGTTTAGAGACTAGAATGACAGACATTAAACAAGCGTATCAGGATGCCAATAGTTTACTTGGTGATATTATAAAAGTAACGCCTTCCTCAAAAGTAGTAGGTGATCTGGCCATGTTTATGGTTAGCAGTAATCTGAGCAAACAAGATGTTTTAGATCAAGGCACCACTTTGTCCTTTCCTAATTCTGTAAAAGGAATGCTTAAAGGGGAGTTGGGGCAGCCAGATGGCGGATGGCCAGCAGATTTTCAACAAATGGTTCTCAAAAAAGAAAAACCATTTTTAGATTTGCCCAATGCACATTTAACGCCTATAGATTTTGATAACGAATTTGAAATTTTTCAGCAAAACTTTTCTCTTTCCTGTACATTAGCTGATTTTTTATCCTATTTGTTTTATCCTAAAGTTTTTGAAGATTATTTTAAAACAATTGAAGAATATGGAGATGTGAGTGTTATTCCTTCTACTACATTTTTTTACGGATTAAAACCTAATGAAGAAGTAATCGTTAATATTTCTGAAGGAAAATCTATTATAGTGAAATTTTTATATAAATCTGAGCCTGATTTACAAGGAATAAGAACGGTTTATTTTAAACTAAATGGACAAACCAAGGCCATTGAAATAAAAGATATAGCAATAAAAACTACGAACATACAAAATCGAAAAGCATTAACAACTGCTGAAATTGGTGCCCCTTTGCCTGGATTATTAAGTAAGATCTGGGTAAAAGAAGGAGAAAAAATCAAACAAGATCAGCCCTTATTTACAATTGAAGCCATGAAAATGGAAAATACTGTATTGGGTAAATCTGGAATCATACACAAAATTCACCTCAATGAAAACAGCTTGGTTGAGAAAGGTGATTTACTTATTGAATATGTTGTTGACTAGAAAAAAAGGAATTTTAAGATGAATGAATTACCTATTTAATTGAAGAATTTATTAGAAAAATCGTTTTAATCAAAAAATGAATTTTGAGGATTATTTACTAGGTAAGAATCATTAGAGGCATTAAAGATTAAAATTAACAATATTGGCAACAAACACATGTTAATTTACATAAACAACCGAATTATGTCTTTTAATAAAAACCAAATATCATGTAATAAGACTAGATATTTGGGTTTGTTTGTTTTTAAATCTATCTCAATTTTAGTAAAAGTATTGAGTCTTAAGATCAACTACTCCATTAAATAACCTTCTTTTTTCAGTAGGATAGCCATTCGTATTATAATCATACTCATAAGAAATACTTGTATTTTGCTCTGAACTAGTTTCTTTTATACAATTATTAACTGAAAGTTCAGGATCAATTAATTTATCAAACCCAAGTATATTTCTATTTGGATTATTTTTATTGTCATATTCATATGTTTGAACAGATCCCGATCTATGTTCGTATTTAACAATATTTCCATTCAAGAAAGTGTATTTTCCGATATATACCAAAGTTTCTTTTCCCATAAAGAAGTCTATGTCATACAAATCTACTGTATGGTCAGCGTTATGGGTGTAAGCAATCTCGGTTTTACTGGTTTTACCTCCAGAAATATTCGTTATAACAGAAGATTTCAATCTATTGTCCTCATAATTATATTCAATTGTTACATTTTCATCGTGTCTTAACCACTCTTCTTTTGTGATCAAATCACCAGTATAAGTGTAAACTATTTTTAAACCACGCTCCTCTCCATTAAATTGAACAATTTTATTTTTATCATAAGTAAGGATATGAGGATAACCAAGATCAATAATTTTTTTCGGTAAAATTAAATTCTGGTTTGTTTCAGTACCATTTTCAGATAAGGTAATAGTTTGGTTAGTAGTATTATCCCCTTTAGATAAAATTGCATCTTGGTTTGTTGGACTATCGTCTTTTGAACATGAAGTAAAGACTAGTAATGAAGCACTAAATAGGTAAAGTAATTTTTTTATTTTTGTAAGTATTATATTTAATTTATTATTCATTCGTTTATTTTAGTAGGACAGTACATTGTTAGGATTGTAAATACATTAGTCAAAATACATTTGATTTAAATATATATATAATTCCTATTATCAATCTACACATACGTGTTATTGATGTATATAATTCGGTTGACTTTTAGTCAAAAATGGCTACTACTCTTGCCGGAGCAGCAGATCCGCCTTTAATTTTCAATGGAAATACAGCTATTTTAAAACCTGAATAGGGAAGTAAATCCAGGTTAGTGAGTTGTTCAATATGAATATATTCTTTCTTGGCACCTACTAAATGTCCTTCCCAGAATAAATTCTTATCATTATCTTTTTTTGCTTTAGAGGCCATATATTTCAAAGGAAGATCCCATCCCCATTGGTCTATTCCCATTACTTTGATACCTTGATCCACTAACCACTCGGTTGCCGCCGCACTCATGCCTGTACCTTTAAACAAAAAATCTTTTCCTGTATATTTATCTCTTCCTGTTTTAATTAGAACAATCATATTGGGAACAATTACTAATTTATTTTCGTCTAAAAAACTTTGTATATCCAATATGGTTATCGGATCAAAATCTGCCTTATGTGACATATCAATAACAATACCATTATTGTAGCACCATTCTAATGGTACCTCATCAATAGTCTTTGCAGGTTTTCCTTCGCAAAGAGGACTATAATGCCATGGAGCATCAATATGGGTGGTAGAATGTACTCCCATTTTTTCAATAGTGTCATCTGCCCATCCGATAAAATTTGAAGGAAACAAACGAAATGGTAACCCTCCAATTATTCTTACTATCCATCTGGATTTCGCATGAGCTTTGTGTTTTATTTTAATTCTAATGATCGGATGATCTTTTTTATTTCTATTTTCAATTGTTTTACTTAAATCTACAATACGAGACATATTCATTATTTTTTAATATTGTATTAGTTTTTTTTTATTTTAAGGAAGATATCTATAGATATCTAAGTATTAGTTTTTCTAATTAATAATACTTTCAAAACGCGTTAGAATATTTAACAAATCCGTCTAATAAATT
>NZ_MUHA01000003.1 GCF_002217355.1 Flavobacterium oncorhynchi
ATGAAAAGAAAAATAGTTTTAACAGGCGCTTTTATTGGAATGATAGCTATTATTTTTGGAGCTTTTGGAGCCCATTTATTAAAGAAATATTTATCTATTGAAGAGTTAAATACTTTTGAAGTTGGTGTTCGTTATCAAATGTATCATGCGCTTTTTTTACTTTTTCTTTCAACAAGAAAAGAAATTGCCGAAAAAACTGTTAAAACAATCTATAATCTGGTAGTTGCAGGGGTAATTCTATTTAGTGGATCGATCTATTTACTAGCTACAAAAAGCCTGACTGTTTTTGACTTTAAAATTATCGTATTCGCAACGCCTTTGGGTGGTTTCTTATTAATTCTTGGTTGGTTGGTGTTATTTCTTGCTATTTTGAGGAAAAAATCATAAAATCTCGAATAAAAAATTCTATCTAAAATTAAATCTTTAATTTTGTCTCATAAATAACATATAACGTTACTTATGTGAATTTTTATTGCTTTTTGTCAACAGTGATAAAAAATATAACAATTTGCAAACTCGAGATTAACATCTTAAGTATCAAGTAAAATTATATTTGTGCACCAAAAAAAATAACACACACAACATTAAATTTTATGGACAATAACACACTTTTTGCGCAATCGATTTCGTTAAAAGATTTAGGGATAGAAAATGCAACGGTTCGGTACCAGTTAAGTGCAGATGAACTGCATGCTATAACTGTGCAGTCAGGACAAGGTGTTGAAGCCTCTACAGGTGCTTTGGCAATCAACACAGGTGAGTTTACAGGACGTTCTCCACAAGATCGTTTTATTGTAAAAGACAGTATAACTGAGGATAAAGTTTGGTGGGGAAATGTAAATATCCCTTTTTCGCCAGAAGCTTTTGATAAGTTGTATAATAAGGTAACAAAGTTTTTATCAAACAAAGAAGTATTTGTTCGCGATTCTTACGTTTGTTCTGATAAAAATTACAGACTAAATGTTAGAGTCGTTACAGAAACTGCTTGGTCAAACTTGTTTTGCTATAACATGTTTTTAAGACTTGAAGAGTCTGAATTAGCGAGTTTTACTCCAGAATGGACGGTAGTTTGTGCACCAAGTTTTATGGCAGATCCTGCTGTAGACGGAACACGTCAGTCTAATTTTGCTATTTTAGATTTTACTAAAAAAGTAGCGCTTATTGGAGGAACAGGTTATACAGGAGAAATGAAAAAAGGAATTTTTTCAGCTTTAAATTTCATTCTTCCAGTTTTCAAAAATACACTTCCAATGCATTGCAGCGCCAATGTTGGTAAAGATGGTGATACAGCAATTTTCTTTGGTTTATCTGGAACAGGAAAAACAACTTTATCTGCAGATCCAGAACGTAAGTTAATTGGAGACGATGAACACGGATGGACTGCTGAAAATACAGTTTTCAATTTTGAAGGCGGTTGTTATGCTAAAGTAATCAACTTATCTGAAGAAAATGAACCAGACATTTTTAGAGCAATCAAAAAAGGAGCGCTTTTAGAAAATGTGGTTTTCAAAGCGGGAACAAACGAGGTAGATTTTGACGATGTTTCAATTACTCAAAATACTCGTGTAAGTTACCCAATAACACATATTGATAATATTCAGCCAGGATCTATTGGACATAATCCTAAAAATATATTTTTCCTTACAGCAGATTCTTTTGGAATTTTGCCTCCAATTTCTAGATTAACTCCGGGACAAGCGGCTTACCATTTTATCTCTGGATATACTGCAAAAGTAGCAGGAACTGAAGCTGGAGTTACAGAACCACAGCCAAATTTCTCTGCTTGTTTTGGAGCGCCTTTCATGCCTTTACATCCAACAAAATACGCTGAGATGTTAAGCAAAAAAATGAAAGATGCTGATGTAAAAGTTTGGTTAATAAACACTGGTTGGACTGGTGGACCTTACGGAACAGGAAGCCGTATGAAACTTAAGTACACTCGTGCTATGATTACAGCTGCATTAAACGGAGAATTGGATAATGTAGAATACAAAAATCACGCAGTTTTTGGAATTGCAAAACCACAATCTTGTCCTAATGTTCCAGTTGAAATTTTAAATCCTAGAAATACTTGGGAAGACAAAGATTTATACGATAAAAAAGCGTTAGAATTAGCTCAAAAATTTAAAGCTAATTTCGCGAAATTTGAAGAATTTGCCAATGCTGAAATCTTAGCAGGCGCACCGATTATAGAATAAGAATAAGGGGGATTTTTTAATTCAAATTAAAAAAGCTGTTCATTATGAACAGCTTTTTTTTGTTTCAATGATCAGCTTTTTGATGTTCAGTCGCAATTTAAAGTGTTATCCTGAGCGAAGTCGAAGGCTCTTGCATTGTATGGTTTCGACTTCGCTCAGCCTGACAAAACAGATAGGAATTAAAAAGCTGAAGACTAAAAAACGGAATACTGACCACTTATTTTTTCCCTTCGTCAATTCGTTTTTGGATTGAATCCCAAGTGTAGTAATGAAATGTCATTCCGTTGCTCATCGCTACAAAAAGTCCATTTTTGTATTTTGGCCCTAAGTTTATACTTGTAACATCGGCTCCATCACATTCAATTGTTGAGGTTGGAACTTCTGCCAATAAAGGATGATTGTTTGGATTTCCGTTTGCACCTTCTCTCGGATAAACCATAAAAGAATTTGCTTGTTGATTAGATACTAAAATGTAACCTGTAGAATCTGTTTTTTTGTAGATTGCAATTCCTTCATGATCTGCTTTGAAATCTTTTTGACCAAAAAAAGCTAGTTCTTTATTGTCATTTAAAGCAGGATCAGCTTTGTATTTTCTAATTCCAACTTGTTCGTCGCAATAGTAAACAAAACCTAATTCGTTATCAACAGCAATAGCTTCAATTTCTTTCTTTCCGCTGTACGTTCCAAATTTACGAACCACTTTTGCCGCAGCAAATTTTCCGTTTCCAGAAAGTTCATATTGCCATAAATAACTTCCGGAAGGGCCTGTTTTTCTTCCTACAATGGCAAAAATCTTTTGATCGCTTGGGCGTGTGTATAACGAAACTCCCATAGGATCACGCAAAGATTCACCTTCAAAAACTTCAATTCCGCCATTATCAATAGGTTCTAAATCCGGCAGACTGAAGATTCTAATTTTGTTGCTTTCACGTTCTGTTGTAACTGCAATATCAACTTTTTTTCCGTCGATGATTAATCCGTAAGCGATATCAACATTGTTAGGACGTTTTAGAGTAATTGATTTTTTAAGGATTTTTCCATTCAAATCAAAAGCATATAAAGCTCCGTCGGTATCTTTATCTGTTCCAACAATAATACTTTTCGAAGCATCAGTTGGGTGAATCCAGATCGAAGGATCATCAGTATCATGAGGCAAAGCTTCGGTAACAGTTGTTGGTTTTACTGCATTTGGTTGAATTGGAGCTAATTTGTCGTCTTTACAAGCAGTAAAGGCAAGGCTTATAAGTAAGAAAGCAAGTATCGATTTATTTTTCATTTTGGTGTTTTATTTTAAATGAATTAGACAGAACCGCTGAGTCCTGTCTAATTTAGTAGTTTTTATAATTGTTTTTACAAGTCTAGTTTCAATCCAAAATTGTAACGAGCTTGGTAATATTCAGCTTGTTTAGTGTGAGCAGAAACTCCTTGATAGTAACGTAAAGGCTGATTTGTTAAATTGTTTGCTTCAGCAAAAACACGAAGCTGTTTTGTAATTTTGAAAGAAGCATTTGCATCCAAGAAAAACTGTTTGTCATAGTAACTGTCTTTGTAAGATTCTGAACCCAATTCATCTAAATAATCAGAAGTAAAGTTGGTCGAAATTCTAGCAGAAAAACGCTTGTTTTCCCAAGACAAAGATCCGTTAAACATATGAGGAGTTGTTCCTGGAAGACTGATGTTGTTTCTTTCGTTTCCATCTTCATCAGAAATTCCTTTTGCTTTAGATTTAGTGTACGTATAGTTTAAATAGATACCAAAACCTTTTAAGAATTTACCTGGAAGAAAATCTAACTGACGTTGAAAAGCAACTTCAAATCCGTAAACATCAACTTTATCACCATTTCTAGATTGTAAAAATGACCAGTTTTCGCCAGCAGGAATTGGGTTTATCTGATTTGGAAAATCAGCAGCAAATTTTACACTGTCGTATTGATTGTCGCTGTAGTTATAGATAAAATCATTTAATCTTTTGTAAAAAACACCTCCAGAAATCAAACCAACTGATTTGAAATAATTCTCGGCCATGAAATCATAATTGTAAGAGTAAGTAGCGTCAAGGTCAGGATTTCCTGCCGTGATTTCTTTATCAGCAGCAATATTGTTTACATATGGTGCTAGTGCATAATAGTTTGGTCTTGCCAGCGCCGTTGTTGCAGCCGCTCTTAAAACTAAATCTTTAGTAGCATTATATTGGAATGAAATACTTGGTAATAAATTAGTATAAGAGTTTGTAGTGTTGATTTGGCTTTCTAATTCCTCTTCGTCTAAAACTCTGTTTCCTGTATAATCAATGTGAGTGTTTTCAACACGGAAACCTAAAACCATAGAAAGTTTATCGTTAAAGTCTTGATCCCATCTCACGTATGCAGCAGTAATTCTTTCTTTAGCATTATAGTTTACAGCTAAATATTCAGCTGGATCAGTTTCTTTGTCAAATAATGATGCATTGTTTAAATCTAAACTTCCTAAGAAATCTTTAGAAGCAAAAGTTCCTGGTACATATTTACTTCCCGGATTAAAGTTTTTTCCATCAAAATAACTAGTTGGAACTTCAGATAATAATCCCATTCCGTCATTGATTGGTTCGTAAGAATAGAAATTATTGTTTCTTTCTTTTTCCTTTAAACGTAGTCTAAGTCCAGTTCTTAACCTTCCTTTTTCTCCTTCAATTACTGAGAAAGGAAAACGGATATTTACTTTAGCTCCAAATTCACTTTCGCTAGTTTCATCTGTATTTTCTGTAACCGAATCAAATTTGAATTTATCTGTAGATTCTCCAACAGTTGTCAATAAAGGAAATCTTGGATCAGATAAATCTTCCATCATTTCTAGACCTTTTTGACGGTATTCGATATAACGTTCTTGCGGACGATATTCTCTTGCTTTTGCATAGTTTGCCGACCAATCTAAATCTAATTTTGAGTTAATCAAATGTTCACCTCTAATAGAATAATTTTGTACACGCTGGTCTTCTAATCTTCTGTTTTTATTTCGGTTATTGTCAACACCACCTTTCGTCTGACGTTTTACACGACCTTCAAAACCAGTAATTTTTTCACCATTATAAATTGGTTCAATATCATCATAAGTAGTTCTGAAACGATTTTCTCTATCGTCTCTCCAGTTGTAAATAGCATTCGCAAAAATGGTGTTATTTTCGTCAAATTTATAATCTAAAGCAACTGATCCGCTTCGGCGAATACGCTGTACATCGTATTTTCTAATTTCTGAAGCCTGAAGATATTCATTTCCGAAATCATCCTTTACCCATTCGTTTTCGATATTATCAGAACCATAATCAACATTGTTGTATGATCCGCTGAAAACAGCACCAAGTTTGTTGTCTAAAAAGCGATTTCCATAAACAAAACCAGCTGTATAAGAAGCGTGTTCACGAATTGGTAAATAACCTCCAGCCAAAGTTGCCGAGATTCTTTCTCCATTTGGAGTTGCTCTTGTTATTAAATTTACAGAACCTCCAATCGCATCAGCATCCATATCCGAAGTCAAAGTTTTGTTAACCTCAATAGTCGAAATCATATCAGACGGAATCAAGTCCATTTGTACATTTCTATTGTCTCCTTCTGCAGACGGAATTCGGTCACCATTTAAAGTAACTGAGTTTAAAGATGGAGCAAGTCCTCTAATGATAATGTTACGAGCCTCACCTTGATCATTTTGCATTGTAATACCTGGAACACGTTTTAAAGCATCACCAACATTGGCATCAGGAAAACGTCCCACTTGATCAGATGAAATTACGTTTCCGATGTTTTTATTGTTTTTTTGTTGATTCAAAGCTTTAGCTTGACCTTTTAAAATATCGCCGACTACAACTTCATTAAGTTCAGTTCCCGAAGTTTTAAGAGCAAAATCAAGTACATTGTTTTTGCCTTGTTCAACAGTGATTTCTTTTGTTATTGCCGTATAACCAATATATTTCACTTCAACTTTATAAGTACCAGCATTGATGTTTAATAGTTCAAAACGACCATTGTAATCTGAAACTGTGTATTTGTTTTCACCTGTTATTTGAATCATTGCTCCCGGCAGCGGAAGTTTGTCGTCTATATCTAATACTTTTCCTGATATTATTGCTTTTTGAGCAAACCCAGAAAAGGTCAAAAATAAAAACGTTAGTAATAAGTAGAATTTTTTCATTGTTTTTTAGTTTGATTTTGGTTGCGAAACTAGAACCTAAGTATTACTAAAAGCCTTTAAAAAAATTAACAAAAGGTTATAATTAATCAAATATGGCTGAAAATTATTAATGTTAAAATAACATTTATTACACAGGGTATTTGTTCCAAGTAAAAAGAAATCAAGTATTTATCTCAGATTTGAATTTTTGGCGTTAAATTTGCCTTATCAATCACAATCAAAAATCATCAATCATGTTAAAACAATTTTTCATCTTATGTTCTGGAGCCGACAGAGATTTACTCGAAGGCTGCTCTGAAGGCGAACAAACCAAATATGTTGGTATTGGCGCCACCGTTTTTTTTACTGCTGTAATGGCGTTTTTAGCCAGTGCATATGCACTTTTCACTGTTTTTGACTCTATTTATCCAGCTCTGATTTTTGGATTTGTATGGAGTTTGTTAATCTTCAATTTAGATCGTTTTATTGTCTCTACAATCAAGAAGAGAGATCGTTTTTTTGACGAATTTCTACAGGCAACACCTAGAATTATGCTGGCAATTATTATTGCGATCGTAATTTCGAAACCATTAGAGATTAAAATTTTCGAAAAAGAAATCAATACCGTTTTATTGAAGGAAAAAAACGAAATGGAACTGGCCAATAAAAAACAAATTGGCACTTATTTCAAATCAGATTTAGATAAAAACAAAGGAGAGATTGCTGCGCTAAAAGCTGATATTGTAAAAAAAGAGAAAGAAGTTAATGCTTTATATTCAACTTATATTACAGAAGCGGAAGGAACTGCCGGAACTAAAAAACTAGGAAAAGGACCAGTTTATAAAGAAAAACGCGAAAAACACGATGCTGCTTTAAAGGAATATGAAACTCTAAAAGCAGCAAACGAAGCGAAAATTGCAGAGAAAGAAAAGGCTGGTAAACAATTGCAAACCGATCTAGATAAAAAAGTTTCTCAGACTCAGCCTATTATTGAAGGTTTTGACGGATTAATGGCGCGCATAAATGCGTTGAATAAATTACCTTGGCTGCCTTCGTTTTTTATAATGTTGTTGTTTTTGGCAATTGAAACATCTCCAATTATTGCCAAACTACTGGCTCCAAAAGGAGAGTTTGATTTTAAACAAGAAGAAGCCGAAACGGCTATGAAAGCGACTTTGGCTCAAAATAAATACCAACGTGATTTATTAGTTAAAACGAGTGCCGAAATGCATGATAAAGTTTATGCTGATATTGCCGAAGATAAAGGACTGTTTGATTTACAGCGAAAGAACGCAAAAGAACTACTGGAACTGCAGTCGCATAAATTTGTAGAAAAACAGAAAGCGACTTTATAAGCCGAAAGTCAAAAGTCGAAAGTCTGAAAGTCGTATTACATACTTAAAAAGTAAAAGCCAGAAATAGATAGATTCTATTTCTGGCTTTTTATTTTAGACAAAGTCAAAAGACTTTACGACTTTCGACTTTTGACTTTAAGACTTACATATAACTTAAAATCTCTTTTTTAAAAGTGTCATATTCGCCTTGCATGATTAAACCATTATCAAGAAGTTTTTTGTAATTCTGTAATTTGTCAAAAAGTTCTTCTTTAGATAAATCAGCTAATTTGCGTTCACCGGCTGGCTGACTTGGTTGAGTTGGAAGTGGTTCGAAAGTTTCAGTATAAGTTGGTGCCGCTGGTAAAATTTCAGCAAAACTTGTTACTTCTTCCGTTTCAACTTCTTCAACCTCTTCAACTTCATCAATTTCCTCTTCGTATTCTGGCTCAACAACTTCTTCAATTGGTGTTGCCGTTACAACGGGATTTTTCAAGATATCTAATTGCTCTTTAGCGTAAGTAAAAATCTTTCTAGCTTGAATTTTCGGAATATAATCTATAGAAGCTTGAATGTCTGTTTTAGTAGAAAAAGAAAATTCCGAACCTAAAATATTTTCTTTTACAAAAGTACCAACAATTTCATCCCAAGTATAATCTGTAAAATCCATCGACAGACCTAAGTTTTTAGGCTTACAAATAATAATACGTTTGTTTGTTAATACTATGCTGTCTGGAAAAACAGTAATTGCAGGTTTTTTTTGAACGGCTATATATCCAACTTCTTCACCTTTCATCAATAAATCTGTAAGTTTTGAAGTGATTTTTTCAATCGCTTTTGGATCTTGTTCTTCGTTCAGAAATTTTTTAAATTGTTCTTTCATATTTTTATAAGTTGCTAAGTTACACAGTAACTGAGTTGCTAAGTTTTTTTCTTACCGTGCAAATGTAATGCCTAATTTTTTAATTGCTCCGCCAGTTCGCTAAAAAAATTACCTCAAGTCGATAATTTCGTTCTGAATTTTCTTTGTCAAACTTTTGAAAACTAATTCGTACGAATGATCAATTAATTCTTTTACGAATTTAATGGGTAAATTTCCATTTAAAGCAATCGTGTTCCAATGCACTTTACTCATATGGTATCCTGGTTGTATTTCATCATATTCGACTCTGAGTTCTTGTGCGCGTTCGGGGTCACATTTTAAATTTACCGATTGTTCGTTTTTCTCCCATTGTGATAGAGAAGATAAAGCAAACATTTTTCCGCCCACTTTAAAAACTAAAGTATCTTCATCAAAAGGAAAATGCTCGCTGACGCCTTTTTTTGAAAGACAATATTCATAAAACGTTTCTAAATTCATAATTTCTTATTTACCAATTTCACCTAAATGCGTGTATTTAAACCCTTTTTCATATTTCAATCCGTAACCAAATATCCGATCCATTGCCGAATGTGAAAATAAAATAATTCCAGCTAATTGAATACTTTCAATACTGAAATAACATCCTAAACCATAAATTAAAAGAGCAATTCCTTTATGATGAAAAAGATTGTAAAGAAATGCACCAGTTTTATTCCCCAAAGCATATCCAATCATAGATAGATCTGGAGCTAGAATTAAAGCCAAAAACCACCACCATTCATAACTTAAACGGTTGAAAAGAAAAATTCCGAAAATAAATAAAGCTGCTTCTTCGAGTTTTAAGACTGTTTTCATTTGACTATTTTTTCCATCATCTTTTCAGGATGATTCAGTTTTGTAAACCCGAATTTCTCGTATAAAAAATGAGCGTCGGTAGTTGCTAATCGCCAAAGCTTGACATTTTGAAGCTGCGGTTCGTTTATCATTGTTTCGATTAAAATCGAAGAATATCCTTTTCCGCGGTGTTCTTCTGTAATAAAAACGTCCATTACATAAGCAAAAACGATATAATCGGTAATCACGCGTGCAAAACCAATTTGTTCATCATTTAAATAGATTCCAAAACAAAATGAAGCATCAATTGCAGTCTGAACTTCTTCAATAGTTCTCGGCGCAGCCCAATAAATAGCTGCCAAAAAGTTTTGTATAAACGAAACGTCGAGTTTTGTTTTATCTGTAGAAACACTAATCATAGTATATTGTTTTTTGCCACTAATTACACAAATTTGCCCGAATTTCTTTTTATTCTGCCACAGATTAAAGGATTAAAATGATTCAATCTGTGTAAATCTTCTAATCTGTGGCAAAAAAGTTTAATTAGTGTAAATTTGTTTAATTAGTGGCAACCTCATTAAATCTTATATAAAATTGGTTTTGATGGACTTGCATCATTTTCAAACGAAGCGATTTGAAGATTTAGTATATAATTTCCATCTTCAATTTCATCTGGAACATAAATCATTTCCGTGATTGTGGCATTTAATCTTGCATCAGAATTAAGATTATGCGTGTCTTTTACATTCCAAAACGCTTTGTGGGCTAATAATTTTCCTTCGTCATGTTCTTTGTCAACGCTTGGTAAATCGATCAATAAATGCTGAATTTCGCTTTCGCGGATAAATACTGCGGCTTCTTCAGATAAATATGGCGGATTTGTATTCGAGTATTTTCTTGACTTTTTGTCTTTTTGATTTGGAAGTGTTCGAATTACTAACGCTTCGTTCGTCAAGCTGAGCGCAGTCGAAGCGCCTTCAGTTGTCACATTGAGCGAAGTCGAAATGTGTTCTTTAGTAATTACATAATCATCTCCAATTTTAACAGGTTCAATCGTAATCAATTTAGCAAAAAAGAAAAACTGTTTTAAAGATTGATTGATACTGTAAAAATCATTTGTAATATGTCCCAGACATTCCGTATGAGTTCCATGTCCATGCGGATTGAAGAAAATGTTATTAAAATTCGTAGATGATTTTCCTTCCGAAACTTTTCCAATCCAGTCTCCAAAAACTACAGGTTCGATTGCAGGTTTTTCTATGTACCAAGCAATCGGGTTTTCGTCTGTATTGGTCAATGGAATAGATATATCAATAGGTTTTGATAAGTCGATTTCGAAATTGTTTATTTTTGCTATCATGTTGATCTAACCGCAAGGTTCGCTAAGGTTTACACAAAGGGCGCTAGGATTTTATTAGAGATTGTTGACTACTCTTTTTATTCCGTTCTTTATTAAAGAAACATTAAAGTTCATTAATAAGCCTAGTTTGCAATTTGTTAATTTTAAATAAGTTAATAGCTGAGCAAAATGAATTTCATTTAAACAATCGACAGCTTTTATCTCCAAAATTAGTTTATTTTCAACTAAAATGTCTAATCTATAACCAACATCTAATTTTACTTCTTCGTAAATTAAAGGTAAAGATTTTTGTTTTTCAATTAGAAGACCTAATTTCTTTAGCTCGTAAAATAAACATTCTTCATAAGCACTTTCTAAAAGTCCAGGCCCTAAAGTTTGGTGTACCTTCAACGCGGAATGAAACACAATTCGAGATAAATCATTTTCTGACATATAACCAATATTTAAAGTTTCAAATATAACACTTGTCTCTTTGTAAATATAGATTTATTCCTACAAAATACAAATAGCGTTCTTTGCGTAAACCTTAGCGAACCTTGCGGTTAAATTTAACTTTCAACATAAAATAAATCTGAAGCAATTCCATCCGTTAAGAATTTTCCTTTTGGAGTTGGTTTTAAAATGTTGTTTTTAATAGAAAGTAAATCATCATCTAAAAATTTCTGAGATTGTTTTTTGAGATAATTCAAATATTCCAAACCAAATTCCTTTTCAATACGATCTAAAGAAACGCCCCAAATGGTTCGTAATCCCGTCATTATATATTCGTTATAACGATCTGAAATGGTCAAAATTTCCGTTTCTATTGGAAGTTCACTGTTTTGAATAGCTTTTAAATACAATGAATTATTGGCAATATTCCAGCCTCTTTTTTCGCCGTCATAACTGTGAGCCGAAGGTCCGATTCCGATATATTTTTTACCAAGCCAATAAGCCGAATTGTTTTTGGAGAAGTAATTCTTTTTTCCAAAATTGGATAATTCGTAATGAATAAAACCATTTTTCTGAAGCGTATCCACCAAAATCATAAAATGATTCGAAGCCGCTTCGTCTTGGGGTTCAGCAATTTTACCAGTTTGAATTAATTTGCTTAAGGCCGTTTTGGGTTCAACAGTTAAAGCATAACTCGAAATATGCGGAACACCAAAACTTAAAGCTGTTTCAATATTTTGTTTCCACATTTCGTCACTCATTCCTGGAATGCCATAAATTAAATCAAGCGAAATATTATCAAAATACTTCGTTGCTTCTTCTAAACATTTTTTGGCTTCCGCCGAATTATGAGCGCGATTCATCATCTTCAAATCTTCTTCATAAAAAGACTGAATCCCAATGCTTAATCTATTTATAGGGCTTTTAGATAATTCCAGAATTCTTTCAGAAGATAAATCATCAGGATTTGCTTCCAAAGTAACTTCAGGGTTTTCTGAAACTTTATAGTTTTTATAAACTTCAGAAATTAAAAAGTTTATTTCGTCATTTGATAACACTGAAGGAGTTCCGCCACCGAAATATATAGTTTCTACAATCTCATTGTCACTTCGAGCGGAGTCTAGAAGCTCATTTTTGCGCATGGCAATTTCTTTAGCCAAAGCCAAAACCATTTCGTCTTTCTTTTTCATCGAAGTCGAAAAATGAAAGTCGCAGTAATGACAAGCCTGCTTGCAGAAAGGAATATGTATGTAGATACCGCTCATTTTGTAGTGTTCAGTGTTCAGTTTTTTTAGTATTCAGATTATTAGTGTTCAGTATTCAGGTTATTAGTATTCAGTTTTCTAATTTTCCGTGTTAGTTTGATGATTTTCAGTTTTTTATGCACTTAGTACTAAAATCTGACCACTGATTACTCTTTTCTCACTCCAAACTTCTCTGGGTTTAAAAGCATATAGTTTAATAATTTACCTATTTCAATACTTTCAGATAAAAGTTCATTATAGTATTCGTTTGAAATATATTTACAAGCAAAAGCAAATTCAAGCCAAACTTGTGTCTCAGAATTTTCGCCATCAGAATCGGTTAATTTACTGTAAAAATGTTTTGGATAAATGCGTTTTCTGTAAGCTTCGGCAATAGTAACTGGAACACTTCTAGATGAGCGTCTTATCTGATCGGTTAATGAATAAGTTTCTTCTTTTGGAAACTGTTTTGTAATATTGAATATCTTCATTGCTAAAGAAAAAGACTTTTTGTAAGCTAATAAATCTTGAAATCTCATCATTTTTTTATTCATAACGATTTTTCTGTAGGAAAATTACAAATAAAACAATAATTGTTTTCGACCTAATAATTGAATACTAAGAACTGATCACTAAAAATCTGACCACTGATCACTATTTTTTCACTCGTTCCTCATTTTGTTTCACAAAAGCATCCCAGCCCGAATAACTTTTCCCAGCAACGACTTTTCCTGAATTAAAGAAATGACAAACTGCAGCCGCCAAACCGTCTGTTGAATCTAGATTTTTTGGTAATTCTTTTAAACCTAGAAGCTGTTGCAGCATTTTGGCAACTTGTTCTTTACTGGCATTTCCGTTTCCAGTAATTGCCATTTTTATCTTTTTTGGTTCGTATTCTGTAATCGGAATATCTCTCGAAAGTCCTGCTGCCATTGCAACGCCTTGTGCACGTCCTAATTTTAACATCGATTGTACGTTTTTGCCAAAGAAAGGTGCTTCAATAGCAATTTCGTCTGGATGATGCGTTTCGATTAATTCTATGGTACGTTCAAAAATGATTTTTAATTTTTGGTAATGATTGTCGTATTTGGACAATTGCAATTCGTTTAATTGCAAAAACTCCATTTTTTTATTGATAACTTTTATCAATCCAAAACCCATAATTGTGGTTCCAGGGTCAATACCTAATATGATGCGTTCTTTTGTCAATTGTTTTTTGTTTGAAGTTTCAAGATTCAAGTTTTTTGAAAATCAAAACGATTCATTTTCTCATTTTCAAATTGCCACATTTCCAAATTGATTACTTTTGCGGCATGATTTCAATTCCTCACAAAGCTAAGCAATTCCTTGTTCTTCTGGTCAAACTTTTGATTGTAGGCGGCGCATTTTATTTTATTTACAATCAGCTGGCTAACAATGACAAATTAGACTGGAACAAGTTTATCGTTTTGTTCAAAAAAAATCAGTCGGTTTTAGGGGTTTCGTTTATTTTGCTTTTGAGCGTTTTGAATCGTTATTTTGAAATTTTAAAATGGCAGAATCTGGCTAAAGTAATTCATGAAATCTCGGTTTACGAATCTACAAAACAGGTTTTGGCCGCTTTAACGGCTGGAATTTTCACGCCAAACGGAGTGGGAGAGTACGCGGGGAAAGCATTGTATTATCCAAAATCTGATGCAAAAAAAGTAGTTTTCTTGAACTTAATCTGCAACGGAATCCAAATGATTTTAACGATCATTTTTGGGATTTTCGGATTACTGTATTTCAATGCTCAGTTTAATGTTATCACCACCAAAACCGTTCTAATCCTATTTGGCGGATTTGTACTGCTTTTGATTCTATTGTTTTCAATTAAAAAGATAAAAGTAAAAGGATATTCGATCGAAAAACTGATTCATAAAATCAATGAAATTCCAAAATCAATTCATCAAAGAAATATCTTTTTGGGCATTTGCCGTTATTTGGTTTTTTCGCATCAATATTACTTTTTGTTTTTAGGTTTTGATGTCGATCTGCCTTATTTAACTTTAATGGCGGCGATCACATCGGTTTACTTTTTGGCTTCTTCATTACCAACATTTCAGTTTTTAGATTTTGCTGTAAAAGGAAGCGTTGCTATTTATTTTTTCGGAATTCTTGGTGTTAACGAATGGATTGTAATTTTTATCAGCACGTTAATGTGGTTTTTAAATGTTGTCTTGCCAGTTGTTTTGGGAAGTTATTTCGTGTTGAATTTTAAGACCAAAACAGCAGAATGATTTTTGCGTTATTCTCGATAGCAGCAATTTACACTTTTAGCATTTATTTACTTGTTTATGGTTTTTTTAAAGTAAAGCAATATCAAAAAACAGATTTAAGTCCAAGAACAAGCTTTACGATTATAGTTCCGTTTCGAAATGAGAAAGAAAATCTTCCACATCTTCTACAGCGTTTTTCAAAGCTAAATTATCCAATTGATTTATTTGAAGTAGTTTTAGTCGATGATAGTTCAGTAGAAAAGTTTCAGGTCTCAAGTTTCAGATTTCAAGTTTCAGTAATTGAGAATATCAGAATATCAAATTCTCCAAAAAAAGATGCGATTACAACCGCAATGCAGCATGTAAAAACAGATTGGGTTATTACAACAGATGCTGATTGCATGGTGCCTGAAAACTGGCTTTTAACTTTTGATAATTATATTCAGGAAAATAAAGTTTCAATGCTTGCAGGAGCAGTTACGTATGAATGCGAGAATTCATTTTTACATGATTTTCAGCAATTAGATTTAACCAGTTTACAAGGTGCAACGATTGGAAGTTTTGGTTTGAGTAAAGGTTTTATGTGTAATGGAGCTAATTTTGCCTACACAAAATCAATATTTGAAAAGCTGAACGGATTTGAAGGAAATGATAAAATTGCCAGCGGAGATGATGTCTTTTTGCTTCAAAAAGCGATTGAAAAATTCCCCGACGAAGTTCATTATCTAAAAGCTAAAGAAGCAATTGTAAGCACAAAACCAACTGAATCTTGGAAATCTTTGTTTTATCAAAGAGTACGCTGGGCAGCCAAAACTAGTTCATATAAAAGTAGTTTTGGAAAATTTTTAGGTTTAATTGTTTTCTTTGGAAATCTGAGTTTTGTAATTGGTTTTTTCTACTTCCTTTTAGGATTTTGGTCTTATTACGTATTTGTTTTACTTGCTTTTTTTAAGTTTTCGGTAGATTTTGTTTTGCTTTATACAACCAATAAATTTTTATCAAAAAAGAGAATAAAAAGTGTTTTACTTAGTAGTTTGTTTTATCCTTTTTTTAGTTCAACAGTAGTTTTGTACAGCTTATTTGGATCGTATGAATGGAAAGATAGACGATTTAGAAGCTAAAACTTATTTAGAGAAAACTATTTCTCGTCTTTTGCTTTAAGAATAACAGGTAAAATAAATTGCGTTTTTACTGGAATACCGCGTTTTATAGCAGGATTTATTTTTGGGAAATTAACTAAACGTGCATGAAGAATGCTGTCAATTTTTATCGTATCGTAAGCGACAGAATCTTTAGGAAACTGAGGTTCAAATTTCATAACAGCATTTGGAAAAATGGTTACTTTTACCTCAATAGTATCAAGTTCAGGATACATAATAGATAAGCTGTCAACGTTTAGTTTTTCTTGAATCAGGGTCGACATAACATCAAAAAAACACTTTTGGCGTTGTTTTTTATCGGTGATTTTTTCACAGTCTGCTACTGTTGGATATTCGTCAACTTCTTTCCAGTTTATAGATTTTAATTCTTTTTGAAGTAATTCTTTTTCAGACGGAACCTGCTTCTCAAAATATTGACAAGAATTAAAAAAAAGAATAATTAAAAGAAGGAAAAAATGTTTCAAGATTATGACGTTGTATTGAACAATGAAAAATAGGGTGTAAAAATACGATTATTTTTTTTGAGAAGCTTTGTATTCAAGATAATCTTCATAGCGCTCTGAAAGCCATTGCTCTTTGTTTTGTTCTGCAACTTGCTTTTGGTCAGGGTATAAGTGTGCAAGACGATCAGAAAAAGCGGCAATTCTAACGGTGTAATTATAAAATTCTGTTTTACTTAGAACAATATTAGGATCGTTTTTTCGATTAAAAAATTCAAAGAAAAGCGTATCAAATTCTTTCATAGAGAAATTTTGAACTTTTTTCTTATTACTTTTATAAATGCTGTCCTGAAGAAATTGATCTTGAGGTGAAAGTTTTTTTGTTTGTGCGCATAAACTTATGCTGATTGAAAAAAACAGAACTAAAAAAACAATAAATTGTGAGAGACGATTCATTTACTAATTTCGCTGCAAGTTTGTAAGCACAAAATTACAAAAAAATATATATGGATTTATTATTGTTGACGCTTGGTTTTATATGCATAATCATTGGCATTTTTGGAAGTTTTTTACCTGTTTTGCCTGGTTTGTCAAGTTGTTGGGTTGGTCTGCTTTTATTGTATTTAACGAAAGCTGTTGAGAATAATTATTGGGTATTAGGGATTACATTGCTGCTGACCGTAATTATTACAGTTTTAGATTATATAATTCCTGCTAAGGGAACGAAAAAATTTGGAGGCAGTTCTTACGGTGTTTGGGGAACTAATATTGGCTTGGTAGTTGGGATTCTTGCACCTATTCCGTTTGGTGTAATTGTTGGTCCTTTTGTTGGTGCTTTGGTAGGGGAAATGCTTTATGATTCTAAAAATCATCAACGTGCTTTTAAAGCGGCGACGGGTTCGCTTCTTGGTTTTTTAGCTTCTAGTTTTATAAACTTTATGTTTTGTATGATTTATCTAGGTATTTTCATAACGATAGTTTGGCAGAATCGTTCACTATTGTTTTAAATGTTAAAATTTATTTAAGCTTTTTCTTATTTTTTAATTTTTCTCGATTATTTTCTTAAAATTTTATTTTTTAGCTTGCTTCTCAAGGCTTTATGTTTATTGAGACTTGCGCTGTTTTTTATAAATGCGTATAAATGTCATCGGTAAAATTTTAACTAATTTTTTGGATATGTTAGAATATTTTATATTTTTATCACGATAAACGATAAAAAACCTCACTTTGTCGATTATTTTGAATGACTTTAAATAATTATTTTTTAAATAAGTTAATAGTATGACCCCAAACCTACAAATTGAACTTAGACGTTTTATTTCTTCTAATGTTGTTTCAAAGCTTAACAAATTTTATTTTGAAAATGATGCACTTTTAATAAAAGGAATCGATGTTTCAATAGGTACAGTTTTAATGGGGCTGTACAATAAAGCTGAAGAATCTGGTTTTTATAAAGATATTGTATCGCTTATTGAAGATGATTCGACTTTTTATCAGGAAGTAGATTTCAATTCAGGGCGAATATTATCAGTAGATGACTGTTACCGTATAGAAGGAAATGCTTTGCTGAAAGAAATTTTTACCAATAAAAAGGGAAGGATTTCTGAAATGATTTCGAATGAAGTTGGTATTAAAAGCGAAACAGCCCGAGAAATTCTTAATTTTTCAGCTCTTTTAGTTATCTCGTATCTTAAAAATAATCTGCAATTACTGGATAGTTTAAAATTACTATTAGAAGAGCAAAAAAGAGATATCTTAAACAGTATTCAACCTGGAATCAAGATAATTTTAGGATTTTCATGTTATGAAAATGTTGAAGATAAAAATCAAAATATAGGAAGATCTATTTTTACACTTTTTGGACATAACTTTTTTGCATTCTAAAAAAAAATCCCGTCTTACAAAGTAAAACAGGATTTAATATTTTTAAACCTTTTTGAAAGATGATGTATTAAGCATTTTTCAAATTGATAACTTCTTGGTCAGTTAAGAAACGCCAGTTACCTCTTGGCAAATTCTTTTTAGTTAAGCCTGCAAAAGATACACGGTCTATACGAAGCACATCATAATCAAAATGTTCAAAAATGGCACGAACCACTTTTACATTTGATGAGCGTAGTTTAAGACCTACTTCACTTTTTGCTTCTTTTTCGATGTAGCTTATTTCTTCAACAAAAACACGGTGCCCGTCAAGAACTAAACCTTTGCTGATTTTTTCTAAATCTTCAAATTTTAGATTTTTATCTAAGGAAACTTGATAGATTTTTGAAGATTTCTGACTTGGTAAAGTAAATTTACGAATCATATCAGTATCGTTTGTAAACAACAATAATCCTGTTGTATTTTTGTCCATTCTTCCTACAGGTGCAATTTTTGCGGTCGTAGAACCACGAACAAGTTCTAGAACGTTACGATATTCCTGCCCTTCATCAAGCGCAGTTGTAAAGTTTTTAGGTTTATTCAATAAAATGTATTCTTTCTTTTCAGGAGTTAAAGTAACACCATCAAAGTTTACAACATCATTTAATTTTACTAAATAACCCATTTCTGTAACTGGAACGCCGTTTACTTTAACGTTTCCAGACTGAATATATATATCAGCATCACGACGAGAGCAAACCCCTGAGTTTGAGATATATTTATTCAAACGAATCTCATCAGAAGCTTTTTGTCTTTTTGGTGCCTGATTTTGTTTCTTAATTTTTTGCTCCGCAGCTTCTTGTGCCGCTTTAACTTCAGGCTTCACTTTTTTCGGCCCTTGAGCACGTTTCGCCATAGGAGGTTTTGGCTTGCTAGAGTTTGATCTTGAACTGTTTGGTCTAGATCCGCCTCTTTTATTATTGCCTTCCTTATTGTTCATAAATTCTGTAATTTGTGCAAAGATAGTTTTTTCTGCCCAATTAATCTTAAGTTCTATGTTCTTAGATTAATAGCAATAAAATTTTAGTTGATTTAAAGCATAATACGCAGCTTTTTTTAGTTGAAATTTCCTGTTTTTCGTTCCGCATATTTTATTTTTTGAATTGGAAAATAAATAGATTTCGAATTTAAATCTGTTTGAATTAACTTTTAGTAATTAGAGATCAATTCACGTCCGTGCCACAAAACACTTGGATTGATCAAAACAATGCAAAAAACTCCCGATACGATCAAGAATTTTAAAACATTATGTAACAATAAAAATTGTTCTTTAGAATTTGATTTCCACAGATAAAGCAGGAAAAAAAGCAAAACAATAAAACAGGTGTAAAAGTAAATATCCATATAACCAACATCATAAATATTGACTAGAATATAGACCGGAATTACCGTTAAAAACGTCAAAATGGTGATGATCTGTTTAGATACTTTTTCGTTATAAATAATTGGAATTGTATGGTAATTATTAGCTAAATCTCCTTTTAGATTTTCTAAGTCTTTTATCATTTCTCTAATCAAAAGCAGTAAAAACAAGAACATTGCGTGTGCCGAAATTACGGCGAAATGGCTTCTGTGATTCTCAATTTCTTCAAATGAAATCGAATTGTAGAAATACAATAAAATGGCAAAAAAAGGAATAACAGCCATAAATGCAGCAGTTAAATTGCCTATAATGGGGTATCTTTTTATTTTATGAGAGTAAAACCAGATTATAAAAATATAAGCAGAAAAGAATAAAAAAGCCCGCCAAGAAACAATAAAAGCCATTAAAGCGGCTAAAAAATTTAGACTAAAATAGACTGATAATTTGGTTTTTTGACTAACCAATCGATCCAGCATTGATTTGTTGGGCCTGTTTATTAAGTCTTTTTGACTGTCATAAAAATTATTAATAATATAACCTGAAGCAATTGTTACGGCAGATGCAAAGACTATTAGGAATAAATTAAAATCAAGGAGAATGTCGAGTGCTCTTTTTTCTGGTGCTAAAATAAAAATTGCTGATAAATACTGCGCCAGAATAATAATCGGAATGTTGTAACCGCGAACCACAGAGAACAAACTTACAATTTTCATTAATAAAAGTTTGTGTTGTCTGCTTAACATGAGTTATAAGGGGATTGATTAGATTTAGGGGAAGTTAAAAGTTATTTTTTGATTCTGAAATTTAGAGTTTGTTTTTTAACAATTCTTTAGAGCCATAACCTAATTTTCGAATACAGGCTAGAGCTTGTTTTTGTGTAATTTGAATGTCAGTAATATCCTTTTTTTCAACAAAAACGACTGATCCGCTCCACGGATTTGGTGCATCTGGAATAAAAACCGTAAATTGATTTTCATTTACCTGCTCTATTAAAAAAGCAAATTGCAAACCAGCATCAGTAGGAACTAAAATTACTTTTAAGTCTTCATTAGATTCAAATCCTAAAATATTTTCGTTCATGCTTTTCATAAATGAATAACCTGGAACGAAACTCAAAATGCCATCTTCTAGTTTCTGGACCAGCTTTTTAGCATTTGCCGTTTTTGCCAATACTCCAGCAACAAAACAAATAAGAATTATAATCAGTATTCCAATAAGCTCTTGAATGGCAATTCCTAAAACATTTACTTTAGGGAAGCTGTTTACAAGAGGGAGTGTGGTTTTTTGAACGATGACATATCCTTTTTCTAATACAATCAGTAATACAACTAAAGGTACTAAAAATAGAATTCCTCCTAAAAAAGTTGCTTTGATAATTTTTAAAATACTTTTCATATTCAGTAACTTTTTTAGGATTAAATATTAGGAAAGTGTATTCAAATAATTATGCTTTTTAAGAAAATTAAACTTAAAATTGGTAAACTACTTCTAGTTTGTAATCTTTTAAAGAGGCTTTTGCACGTTCTAAATCCTCAGTAAAACCAAGAATATAGCCGCCGCCGCCAGAACCGCAAAGTTTCAAATAGTAATCGTTTGTGTCAATTCCGTTTTGCCAGATTCCGTGAAACTGTTCAGGAATCATTGGTTTAAAGTTGTTTAAAACCACTTTAGAAAGTTTCTTTGTATTGGTAAACAAAGATTTCATGTCTCCATGTAAAAAGTTTTCTACACAAGCATCGGTATATTTTACAAATTGGTTTTTAAGCATTGTACGGAAACCTTTGTCTTTTAGGTTTTCCATGAAAATGTTAACCATCGGCGCAGTTTCGCCAACAATTCCAGAGTCTAATAAAAATACAGCGCCTTTTCCGTCAAAACTTTGAGTTGGAATTCCCGTTGCTTCAATATTATCTTTAGAATTAATTAAAATTGGAATGCTCAAATAACTGTTTAATGGATCTAAACCAGAACTTTTTCCATGGAAAAAACTCTCCATTTGAGAAAATATGTTTTTTAACTGCAATAGTTTTTCGCGAGTTAAATTCTCTAAAACCGTGATTTTGTTTGTAGCATATTTATCATAAATTGCTGCTACAAGTGCACCGCTGCTTCCAACACCGTAACCTTGCGGAATACTAGAATCGAAGTACATTCCAGTTTCGACATCATTTTTTAAAGTGTCTAAATCAAAAGTAACCAATTCAGGCTGTTGTACATGTAAAACTTCAAGATAAGAAGCAAAGCTTTTTAAACTTCTGTTTGATGCAATAGCTTCAGCCGAAGGTTCTTCAGACTTTTTTAATGCACCGTTGTAAAAATTATAAGGAATAGAAAGTCCTTTAGAGTCGCGGATAATTCCATATTCTCCAAAGAGTAATATTTTTGAGTAAAATAATGGTCCTTTCATGTTTATTTAATGTCTTTTTTTATTTTATTTGGGTCTTGTCTGGTGTCAAAAACGGTATGAATCCTAATTTCATTTGAGCCAAAACTATACAAGAGACTTGATTGCTTTGTAACAACGCATTTTCGATATTTTTTATTTACAGATGATTTAGGGAAAATTTCAGGATTCATGCTGATTATTGAAATTGCTTTCTCAAATTTCATAAGAAACATTTCTTTGGATTTTCTTGACCATTTAGCTTCAATAAAATTTAAAACTGCATCTAAATTTTTCTCCGCTGTTTTTGAAAAACTTACTTTAAGATTCACTATCTGTATTTTTTCATAACATCCTCATAGCTTTTAAATTCGCCTCTTTCAAATTCTAATTCGCTTTGAGTTATATCTTCTTTTTGTTGATCAGTTAAATCATCCCACCAATCTTTTTTCTTTTTAGAAAAAATTTTCTTGATAGAATCGATAATAGTTGGATCTTCAGTTTCCACTAATTTTTTTATCAGCTCAAGTTTTTCTAATTGAATGTCCATAATCAAAATTTTAATTAAAGATACGGAAAATTACAATGCAATTGCTCCGTCTCCAATTTTGTCGCAAATGTACTGACGATTCTGACAAAATACAACTAATTCGTCCTGAATAAATTGAAGTACTTTTTCGGTAACGTTTTCGGGATAAAGTACATGTACATTTGCGCCGGCATCAAGTGTAAAACAAACTGGAATCTGGGTTTCGTTTCTGAATTTCCAAATTGCATTTATGATTTGCAGCGTATTTGGCTTCATCAAAATAAAATAAGGCATCGATGTCATCATCATCGCATGTAAAGTCAAAGCTTCACTTTCAACAACTTTAATGAATTCGTCTAAATTGCCGCTTGCAAAAATCGAAATTAACTGATCTAAGTTTTCATGAGCTTGAGCAAAACGTCTTTCAGCATAAGGATGATTGTGCATTAAATCGTGACCCACTGTACTTGAGACTTGTTTCTCGCCTTTATCAACCAATAAAATTGTGTCTTGATAATTCTTGAAATTCTCATGAATTGTGTACGGAAATTCAACTCCAAATAAATCAGAGCTTCCTTCAATATTAGCTTGGTTTCCCCAAACAACTACCTCTCCTTTTACACTTCGGCAGGCACTTCCTGAACCTAAACGAGCCAAAAATGAAGCTTTTTGATAAAAATATTGATCAGTCATTTCAGGATTTAGCAATTTTTCCAAACTCATAAAGTTCATTGCCAGAGCTGCCATTCCTGATGCCGATGAAGCAATTCCGGAACTGTGCGGAAATGTATTTTGTGTATCAATCGTAAAATGATAATCTTTCAAAAATGGCAGATAAACTTCAACTCTTTCTAGAAATTTCTGAATTTTTGGTTTGAAATCTTCCTTTGGTTTTCCTTCAAAAAGTAAATCAAAAGAAAATCCATTTGTCTCGCTGAGCGGAGTCGAAGCGCTTTTCTTAGAAAATCCTAATTTCGTAATTGTTTTACAATTGTTTAAAGTAAAACTTACCGATGGATTTGCCGGAATTTGATTGTCTTTTTTTCCCCAATATTTTACTAATGCAATATTGCTGGGAGCGCTCCACTCAAAGTTTCCGTTTTCGATTGTTGAAGTATATGGATTTGGAATAAAATCAGCTGCTGTAAACATGAATTATAAAATTTTGGCAAAGATAGTTTTTAAATTTTTTCGCCATATAAGTAATATGAGAAAATATAAATCGGCTTTACTAAAATGAACTTATAGTACTTATATGGTTTAAACTTTTCTTTTGACTATTTTTGAATACAAAATTTAATGAAATGAATAAATACGTAAAAATTGCAATAGCTTTATTGGTTTGTTTAGCAGTAGGATATTCTGCCAGTACAGTAACCAGACCGAGTGTTGAAAGTTGGTATCCAACGATTGTAAAACCAGTTTTTAATCCGCCAAATTGGATTTTTATGCCTGTTTGGACTTTGCTTTACATTTTTATGGCAGTTGCAGCGGGATTAGTTTGGGATAAAATAAAGGAACAAACCGAAAAGGTAAAAACAGCGCTTCTTTTCTTTTTGATTCAATTAACGCTTAATGCGATTTGGTCGTATTTATTCTTCGGATTAAAAAATCCGCTTTTGGCTTTAATCGAGATTGTTCTTTTATGGCTTATGATTTACGAAACGTATTTGAAATTCTCCAAAATCAATAAAATTTCAGGTTATTTATTAATTCCATATTTAGCTTGGGTTGCGTTTGCAACGGTTTTAAATGCTAGTATCTGGTGGTTGAATAAGTAGAATTTTGTTTGAGGTTTCACGTTTTTCTTTGTTTCAAGTTTATATAATGATTCAACTTACTCAAGTTTCTTAAATTCTTCATTTTTAGCATACAAAAAATCCATAACAGCTAAAACATTTGGATTTTCGAGAAGCGTTTTGGATTTCGGATCTGAGTCGCAAAAATCAATAAAAAGCTCTTTTTCTTCAGGTTTTATTTTTAGATTTTTTAGAAAAAAATCTGAAGGACAAGCAGCAATAACCAGTTTCTTAAAACGGTCGTCGGCAACTTCAATTGTTTTCTTCTGTTTACCTTTTAAAGGGAATGAAACTCGAAGTGCTTCTCTAATTGAATTATCACTAACTCCTGTATTCCAGAATAAATCTTTGTTATTTTTACTAATTAATACATCTGCAACATCATCAGCACTAATCTTAATTTTATCAAATTCGACCTTATTTATTATAACTTCATTCAATTCTTCAGGTTTCAGAATCATCTTAACGAGGAGATTGTTGTTCTCAATATCTTTGGTGGTGATTTTTAATCTAGTAAATAAATAATCTTTCGTATAGAAAATTAAACTGTCCTGCATTTTTACCAAAATCGAGAATTCTCCTAATTCATTTGTTCTTGTACTAGTTTGTGCTGTTTTATTAATGACTTCAACATCTTTCAGAGCTAGATTTTGAGAAAGCACTTTTCCGTGAAGCACTTTTTCGGTCTGAGCAATACTAAATTGATAAGTGAAAAAAGAAATTGTGGTAAGTAATTTTAGTTTCATCAAACTTTAGTTTTTAATTTCGGTTTTCAGCTTTTTAAATTCTTCATTTTTTGCATTCAAAAAATCTGTTATAGAAAGGATATTAGGATTTTCTGAAATTATTTTAGATTGAGAATCAGCATCACAAAACTGTAGAAACAATTCTTTTTCTTCTGGCTTTAGTTTTAAATCTTTGTCAAAAAAATCGGGATTTATAGTGTTTCTAATTAGTTGAACAAATTCTATTTTTTTGATTTTTGGTTTAGGTTTTTCATCTTCTTTTTTTAATAGGTAGTAAATTTGCTTGCCGAGATAGACGAAATCGGGAGCATAGGGGTTGGGCCCAAAATCGTGATAACCTTCGATCTTTAATCCTGGCTTCGGTTTGTGCGAATTTAGTTTAATTTGCAATATTTCTTCCTTACTCAGTTTAATTGAGGTAGTTCTCTTGTCTAAAATAACTACTTCATTCAATTCTTCCGCTTTCGGAATCATATCTATGATAAGATTATTGGTTTCGATTTCCTTTGCGGTAATTTTCAACCGTGCGAATAGATAATCTTTAGAGAAGAATAGCAAGCTGTCTTTTGCTTTTACTAGAATCGAGAATTCTCCTCGTTCATTTGTTCTTGTACTAGTTTGAGCTGTTTTATTTATTACTTCAACTTTATTGAGAGGAGAATTATTAGAAATAACTTTCCCGTGAAGTAGTTTTTCGGTTTGGGAAATACTAAGCTGATATGTGAAAAAAGAAATTGTGGTAAGTAATTTTACTCTCATATAGGATTAATTAGTTGAGAGTAAAATTATTAGAATAGTCTTAACGAAAACTTGTGAAATCTGTAAATTCTTGTTAATAATATCGTTTGAGTTTTTGAACGAAGTTCTCTAACTCTCCATTATTTTTTAAAACAGGGCCATGTCCAAAACAAAGTATTTTAGGTTTTAAAGCCGCTAGTTTTAAAATGGATTTTCTATTCGTTTCTTTATCAGAGGTAAATAACTGAGGCGGTTCGTGTAAGCCGACTTTTGTTGTCAAAAGATTCATATTGGTCATCACATCACCAACAATTAAAACGCCATCACTTTCTCTAAAATAGGACAAATGTCCGCTGGAATGCCCTGGAGTTTCAATAACTGTGAATCCGCCAATTTTATCGCCTTCTTTTAAAGTTTCAGAAACTTGATGACCCTTTCCCGCCCAGAAGTTTTTTTGAAACTTTGAAATAATATGATTCGGATTCGGATATTCGAAAATTACATTGCCATTTTCGGCAGCTATTTTTTCGGGTGAACTGCATAAAAGCGGAATGTTCAAAGTTTCACAGATTATTTTACTGCTTCCCTGATGGTCGGCGTGAGCATGAGTTAAAACATGTTTTGTTATTGATTTGTCTTTTAAGGCTTTTAAAATTATTCCGCTTGAACTTCGAATTCCGGCATCAATTAAAACATCTTCAATTACATAACAATTAATAGCATTTCTTGGAAACAATGGAATTTGGTAAACGTCTTTGGCAATATTTTTCATTTTCTTGAATTTTATATTGACAAAGATTTGAATTTGGTTTTTTATTCTACTTGATAAATGTTAAGAAATACTTTGGCGAATTCTACTCAGAGATTCCGGTGTAATTCCGAGAAAGGAAGCGATATAAATTAATGGAGTGCGCTGAATTATTTTGGCAGGAGCCGATTCGAGAAAAGTAAGATATTTTTCTTTTGCCGGAATCATTTGCAATTTTAAAACGCGATCTGCCATGCATAGATAATTTTGTTCGGCTAAAATTCTTCCAACGCGTTCCCAATTTGGAATTTCGTGATACAGAAACTGCATTTTTTCGAAGGTGATCGAAAGTACTTCGCAATCTTCTATACACTGAATATTTTCAAAAGAAGGAGATTGATTTATAAAACTGGAATACGAAGCGATAAAACCTTCATCAGAGCTTAAATACGTTGTAATTTCTTTTCCATCTTTCAGATAATAAACTCGTGCTAAGCCTTCAACAATAAAGAAAATCTTACTGCTGATTTTTCCCATTGACGAAAGATATTCTTTGGCATTAAAATTTTCATATTCAAAACAAGAATCGATCTTTTCGATTTCATTTTCAGAAAACGAAGCGATTGATAGTATTTGTTTTTGTAATGAAGAGTTCATGATTTATAATATCGCGATTAATTCCGAAGCATTGTTGATAACCAATTTTGCACCGCTGGTTTTCAATTCTTCTTCGGTTCTGTAACCCCAGGAAACACCAACAGGGAACATTTTAGCATTTACTGCCGTTTGCATATCAATATCTGAGTCGCCTACAAACAGAATTTCTTCAGGTTTTAAATTCCAGTTTTTGCTGATTTCTACAGCCTCAAACGGATTCGGTTTTTTAAGTTCTTCGATGCTTAAACCAACTGCGGTATCAAAATAATTTGGAAATATTTCTGATGCTATTTTCTTTGTCAATTCATCCGCTTTGTTGGAGAAAACTGCCATTTTGATGTTTTGCGAAGTCAGATTTTCTAATAGTTCGACAATGCCTTCGTATGGTTTGGTTTTCAAAGTACAGATTTCACGGTACTCATTAATCATGCTTTCAAAACAAATTTCGATCTGCTCGTCAGAATTGTTTGTTGAAGGAAGTGCTTTACTAACAAGATTTCGCAATCCGCTTCCGATAAAATATTGATAGGTATCGTAAGTGTGCGTTGGATAATTTAGACTTTCAAGGACTGTATTCATTGCATCTGAAATATCGTGCAGTGAATCGACTAGTGTTCCGTCTAAATCAAAAATAATTCCTTTAAATTTCATTTTGTATTAAATATTTTGAGCCAGAATAAACCCGCTTGTCCAGGCATTCTGAAAATTAAATCCGCCTGTAATAGCGTCGATATTTACAATTTCACCCGCAAAATAAAGGTTTTCATGGATTTTGCTTTCCATTGTTTTGAAATTGATTTCTTTTAAATCGATTCCACCGGCGGTTACAAATTCTTCTTTAAAAGTGCTTTTTCCGTTTACTTTAAATTCGGCTTTTGTAAGCTGTGTGGTTAAATTCTGTAATTGAATTTTAGATAAATCCGCCCATTTGGTTTCAACTTCAATACCCGAAGCTAAAACTAAACTTTCCCACAAACGATTTGGAAAGTCAAAAGGAGATTTTTTTGAAACTGCTTTTTTAGCGTGTTCCTGTTTTAAGTCTTTTAGGATTTTTTCAGCATCTTCGTAATCAACATCATTTAACCAATTGACAAAAATGGTAAACTGATAATTTTTATCGTGTAAAATACGTGCGCCCCAAGCCGAAAGTTTTAGAATCGCGGGACCGCTCATTCCCCAATGTGTGATTAACAAAGGTCCTGTTGATTCCAGTTTAGTATCTTTTACGTTTACGGTAACTTGTGCAGCAACGCCTGGCAATTCTTTAATTCTGGAATCTTTGATATTGAATGTAAATAGGGAAGGAACTGGGCTTACAACAGCATGTCCGTGTTGTTGTAGCATTTCCCATATTTTTGGATTACTTCCTGTTGCCATGACTAATTTTTCGGCAGCGAAATTGTCGCTTTGTGTATCAATTTTCCAGTGATTTTCTTTTTTGAAAATAGATTGCACGCTTTGTCCAGTCAATACTTTTATCCCTAGTTTTTCGGTTGCTTTTAGGAAACAGTCAATTATGGTTTGTGATGAATTAGAAACAGGAAACATTCTCCCGTCTTCTTCTATTTTTAATTCTACACCATGTTTTTCGAACCATTCGATTGTATCTCCAGAACAAAATTGATGAAAAGGCCCGCGAAGTTCTTTTTCTCCACGAGGATAAAATTTAACCAATTCGTTTGGCTCAAAACAAGCGTGAGTAACGTTGCAGCGTCCACCACCGGAAACGCGGACTTTAGAAAGAACTTCTTTTCCTCTTTCTAAAATGGCAATTTTTAGTTTCGGATTTTTCTCTGCAATATTAATTGCGGTAAAAAAGCCTGCGGCGCCTCCGCCGACGATTAGTATGTCGAAATTTTTGATCATATTTTTTTTGGTTGCCACGGATTACACGAATTGGCACTAATTTTTTTTGCCACAGATTACATTGATTTAAAGGATTTTTTCTTTTCGCCACGAATTACACAAATTTCCACGAATTATTTTATCATGTTGAAATTTGTGTTATTCGTGGTAAACAAATCTGTGCTAATCCTTCAATCTGGGGCTATTTTTTACTTTTATATTTTGTCTGGATTATCAGAGATAATTCCGTTTACGTTATAACTTTTTACTTTTTGAATGTCTTCTTTGCTGTTTACTGTCCAAGGTAAAACGAGAAAACCTTTTTCCTGTATATGATGAACATTTTCTGTATTCAATAAATTAAAATCAGGATGAATGGCTTTTGCTTTTATTTTTTCGGCGAAAGCCAAAGCGGTATTTATATCTTCCTCTGTTAAAACACCAATCGGGATATTTGAATTTAAAGTTGATGTTTCCTCTAACATATTCCAATCAAAACTTGAAACTATAAAATGATTGTAATTCCAGTTTTTATCTGAAATATATTCTTCAATTAATGCAACAACTTTATTGGGAGTTGCCAAACCTTTTAATTCAATATTGATGAGACATTTTTTATCAACCAGATCAAAAACCTCATTTAAAGTTGGGATTTGGTATTTCCCATCAATCAAAAATGATTTTAACTCAGCTAAAGAAAACGAATTTACTAAACCTTTTCCGTTTGTTGTTCTGTCAATGGTTTCGTCATGAATTACAATAATTTGTTCGTCAGAAGATAAATGAACATCTAACTCAATTCCATCTGAATTTAGGTCTAAGGCTTTTTGGAAAGCTTGTAAAGTATTTTCAGGTTCGTAGGCCTTGGCGCCTCGATGTGCAATTTTTAGCATTTTGCAGTGTTTTTTCTAACCGCAAAGGTCGCAAAGTTTTACGCAATCCCGATAGCTATCGGGAGCAAATATTATAAAAAAAGTTAGCCACAGATTATAGGGATTAAACTGATTTTGAAATCTGTGATAAATTATGTCTCTCGCAGATTTAGCAGATTCGGCAGATTTTATTAAAATTATCTGCTCAATCTCCTAAATCTGCGAGAGAAAAAAATATTTATTTTAAATCTCTTCTAATAAAGCAATATCAAAATCATTGTCTATAATTACTTTTCCATCAATAACTTCAACATTTTGATTTGAATAAGCGTCTTTTAGTTTTGTTCCGTTTGGGAAGATATCGCCAACAGGAAGTTCTTTTCTGCCTTTTGGCAGATCAACTCCCATAATTACTTTATCTGTAAAAGTGCCTTTGGTAAAGGTTCTAGAAAAAGTGTAAGGATACGGATTAATCAGTTTGTGAACACCCGCACCAACTGCTGGATGATTTTTTCTAAACTGACCTAATTTCTGCCAATGCAAAAGTGTTTTTTGTGTTTCGGGATTATTCTGTATAGCATCCCAATTCATATTCGAGCGTAAAGTGGCATCGCCTTGCGTTCCTTCAATAACTAAAGATCTTGCCGATTCGTCTCCATAATATATTTGTGACATGCCTGGTGAGAGTAATAATTTAGTTCCGGCTTCGATACTTTTTGTTCGGTTCGCATCAAAAGGTTGTCCGTCGTCGTGCGAAGACATATAGTTTAAAACCGAATATCCTTTTAAGTCATTATTTAAATGATTCGAATATTTAGAAAATAAACCTTCATAATCGTTTTGTGCAGCGTTCCATTTAAATTCAAAATTGATCATGCTGTTGAAACCATTTTGGAAATAATTTACTTTTCGATCTCCAAAATCATAATCCTGCCCGCCGCTTATTCCGTAACCGTAAACTTCTGCAATGGTATAAAACTGATTTTGATCTAAAACTTCTTTTGGATGGTTTTTCTTCCATGTTTCAAAAGCGTAATCGCATTCTTTTTTAAAATCGGCCCAAACGTTTTCATCGGTATGTTTTACGGTATCTCCACGATAGCCGTCAACTCCAAATTCTAGAATATAATCTGTAAGCCATTTTATAATGTAATATTTTGGCGTTCTTGGATAATTTGTTCTTTTGAAGAATTCGTCAAGTGAAGTAATTTCTTTTTCGTAACGGCCTTCTTTTCTCCATTTTTCAATTAAAAAAGGAGGTAATTCCACTTCTTGAACACTTTCTGTTCTGACGTCTGGAAGATTATCAACCAAAGTACACATTGTTGTATTTTCGAACGATTTGTAATCACAGATAACACCAGTTCTAACCCAGTCTGAAGGCCAAACAGGATCTTCTGGAGTTACTGGTCCGGTGTGATTTATTACGCCGTCTAGAATTATTCGAATACCTTTTTCATGTGCTTTTTTGACTAGTTTTGCCAAGTTTTCTTTTGTTCCAAAGTTTGGATCGAGAGCAGTCCAATCTTTTGCCCAATAGCCATGATAACCGTAACTCAATCCGGTTCCCTCGTCAACTCCGTCGTGAATTTGTTCGACAATTGGCGTAAGCCAAATGGCATTTATTCCTAGTTTTTCAAAATAACCTGATTCGATTTTTTTGGTAATTCCTATGATGTCGCCGCCTTCAAATCCGCGTAGTTTTCCCGGAGTTTTGGTTCGGTTAAAGTTGACATCGTTGGAAGTGTCTCCGTTGTAAAAACGATCTGTAAGTAAAAAATAAACATTTGCTCCTTCCCAAACGAAAGGTGTTTTCGAAGTATTATTCATTGCAACTGATTTTGAGCCAGAACAACTCATTGTTAAGTATACTAAAGATAAAAAAAGGAAAGTGTATTTTTTCATTATTTTAGAATATTTTAGGATGGATTGTGTTGAAAAAAATAGCCACGAATTCACGAATTTTTATTCTCAAAGATTGTCAAAAAATAATTCGTGAATTCGTGGCGGAAAAAAAAGTTTCTCGCAGATCTCGCAGATTTGGCTGATTTTTTTTTAAATGATCTGCTTAATCTCCTAAATCTGCGAGAGTGAAAATTTTGTTATTCCAATTCTAAAACCAAGGCTGATTTTGGTTCTAAAGTAATTTCAGTAGCTAAATCGAATGTTTTTCCAGTGATAACATCTTTACCTGATTTAAAGTTTTTGATGTTTTCTTTGAAACGGTTGGTTTTTACAACCTGCTCTTTTGCATTGTTATTGAAAACCACCATTACGGTTTTCGCATCAGTGTATCTGAAATAAACGTACGTATTATTTTCAGGAATATAATGCGTCATTTTTCCGAAATGTACTGCTTCATTCGATTTTCTCCAGTTGAATAATTTTGAACTAAAATCAAAATATTGCGCTTGTTGAGTTGTTCTTCCTGATGCTGTGAAAGCATTGTTTTTATCACCTACCCATCCGCCTGGGAAATCCTGACGAATATCGGCATCTCCGCCTTTACCTTTATCACCGCCCATTCCGATTTCTGAACCGTAATAGATTTGCGGAATTCCGCGAACTGTTGCCAATAAAGTTATCGCCAGTTTGTATTTTGGTAAATCATATTTAAAGTTATGATTTAAACGGTCTGTGTCATGATTTTCGGCAAAAACTAAAAGATTATTGGTGTTTGGATATAAAAAGTCCATTGCAAAATTGTTGTAGAATTTAATCAATCCGCTGTCCCAGTTTGGTGTGTCTTCATTGAAAGCAGAAGCAATCTGACTTTGAAGCGTAAAGTCCATTACACTTGGAAGGTTTGAATTGTAGTTTTCAATAGCACCAATTTTACTGTCTTTCTGCCAAAAAGCTAAATTCGCTTGATTGTGCATCCAGATTTCGCCCACAATATTAAAATTCGGGTATTCATTTGTAATTGATTTTGCCCATTCTGCCATGGCAGTTTTATCCGAATAATTATAAGTGTCTACTCTAAATCCGTCAAGATTCGCAAATTCAATCCACCAAATCGCATTTTGCGTTAAGTATTTTGCAACCAAAGGATTTCTTAAATTCAAATCGGGCATTGAAGGTACAAACCAGCCGTCAACACAAACTTCCTGATCTGTTTTAGAAGCATGAATGTCTGTAATTACTTCGCGACGGTGATGTGTTTGCGTGAAAGTTTCGAATTGGTTGAACCAAGTTTTAGTTGGAATATCTTTCATCATCCAGTGCGTAATTCCCCAGTGATTCGTAACATAATCCATAACAAGTTTCATGTTTTTTTTGTGCATTTCTGCAGAAAGACGAGCGTAATCGTCATTCGTTCCGTAACGCGGATCTATTTTGTAAACATCCGATTGTCCGTAAGTATGGTACGAATGTTGTTTGTCGTTGTCTTCGCATAGAGGCGTGCTCCAAATTGTAGTGGCACCAAGAGACGAAATATAATCTAAGTTTTTGATAATTCCTTCGATATCGCCGCCGTGACGTCCACTTGGATCTTGACGATTTGCTTTTTCAGTTAAAGAAGCGTCGCTGTCGTTTTTTGGATTTCCGTTTGCAAAACGATCCGGCATGATTAAATAAATTAAATCCGATGCATCGTAACTTTTTCTGTCTGCCGAATTTGATCTTCTTTCTTTAAGCGAATATTTCTGCGTAAAAGCGACTTTGTTTTTGTTTTTGAAAGAGAAAACCAATTCAGAAGCTTTTACATCTTTTGTATCGATTGTTACGAAAAGGTAGTTTGGATTTTCTGTTTTTTCTATATTTTTAATCTGCACATTATTTGAAACCGAAGCTTCATATTGTGAAATGTTTTTTCCGTAGAACATAATCTGTAATTCTGGATTTTTCATTCCTGCATACCAGAAAGGCGGTTCTACTTTTTGGATTTGCGCTTTCGCGGAAGCGGAAAACAACAAAACCATTAGGATTAATTTATAGATGAGTGATGTTTTTTGGTTTTTCATAGTCATAATAATTATTCTAATTGTCAGTCCAAGCGAAGTCGAGAACCTATGTGGCATCTCGACTTCGCTCGATTTGACAAAAAGTTGTTGATTAAAAAAAAGACAAGTAATCTTGGGGGAGAGTTACTTGCCTTTTAAAGAATTATTTGGTTTCTATAATGCTTATTGCATAACCTCCGCCTGGAGCAGAAAGCTGCGATAATTTTGATTTGCTTGTTACAGCAATTTTCTTGATTGTATAAGCTTGCGGATTTGTTTTGTAATGCGCATCTTTTGAATCAGCATAAATTGTTGCAGTATATTTTTTACCTTTTTCAAGGAAACTAAAATCGATGTTTGACGTGCGTGGAGTTTCTCCATTTACATTTCCAACGAACCAGTTGTTTGTTCCTTTTGCTTTACGGGCAACTGTGATGAAATCTCCTGGCTCAGCTTCAATATATTTACTTTCTGACCAGTCTACCGCCACATCTTTAATGAATTGGAATGCATCTGGAAAACGGTTGTAGTTTTCTGGAGTATCAGCGGCCATTTGTAACGGACTATACATAGTGACGTATAATGCCAATTGGTTTGCGATTGTACTGTTTACATGAGATTTGTTATCCGGATTCATTTTGCTGATATCCATTTCGAAGATTCCCGGAGTATAATCCATTGGACCTCCAATTAAACGTGTAAATGGTAAAACGGTAACGTGATTTGGTTTAGAACCTCCAAAAGCTTGGTATTCTGTTCCTCTTGCTGCTTCGTTTCCAATTAAGTTTGGATACGTTCTTGCAATTCCAGTTGGACGAACTGCTTCGTGAGCGTTCACCATAATTTTATAATCGGCTGCTTTTTCGATAGCGTATTGATAATGGTTTACAATCCATTGGTTGTAGTGGTTTTCACCTCTAGGTAAAATATCACCTACGTAACCGCTTTTTACAGCATCATATCCGTTATCGTTCATGAATTTGTAAGCTGCATCCATGTGGCGCTCGTAGTTACGAACTGAACCTGATGTTTCATGGTGCATAATGATTTTTACTCCTTTAGACTTTGCGTAAGCATGCAGCCCTTTTACATCAAAATCTGGATAAGGTGTTACGAAATCAAAAACATAATCTTTTGAATGTCCAAACCAGTCTTCCCAGCCTTCGTTCCAACCTTCAACTAAAACGGCGTCGAAACCATTTGCAGCAGCAAAATCAATGTATTTTTTTACGTTAGCATTGGTTGCTCCGTGCGTTCCGTTTGGTTTTGCTTTTGAGAAATCAGAAACTCCCAATTGAACTGTAGGGAAATCGTTAGTATATGACCAAGAGCTTTTTCCTGTAATCATTTCCCACCAAACACCAATATATTTTACGGGTTTAATCCAAGAAGTATTCTCAATTTTTGATGGATCGTTTAAGTTATAAGTCATTTTTGAAGCTAAGATTTCTCTAGCATCGTCGCTCACCATAATAGTTCTCCAAGGCGAGTGACTTGGCGCCTGCATATAACCTTTGTCACCTTTTGCGTCTGGCGTTAACCAAGAGTTGAAAACGAAGTTTTTATCATCTAAATTCAAGTGCATACAAGAATAGTTGATCAAAGCCGCTTCGTGCAAGTTGATGTAGATTCCGTCGTTTGTTTTTAACATCAAAGAAGTTTGAACTCCTGTTGGAGAAAAGTTCTTTTGCGAAACATTTGCTGTATAAGCTTTTTGAGATAAACCTCTAATTTCAGATAATTTCGATTTTGTGTAATCGTATTCCTGAGTATCATAATCTCCCGGAATCCAGAATGCAGTATGATCTCCAGTCATTGCAAATTGAGATCTTTCTTCCTTAATTACGAAATAAGTAAGATTCTTTTGTGCTGGGAATTCATATCTGAATCCTAAACCGTCTTCAAATAAACGGAAACGAATTACGATTTGTCTGTCTGTTCCTTTTTGGTTTAAAGTAACAGCCAGTTCATTATAATGATTTCTGATGTGATCTACTTCTCCCCAAACTGGTTTCCAAGTTTCATCAAAAGTTGAAGTTTTAGTATCAATAACTGTAAAGTCATTCAATAAAGATTTTTTATCATCTTTAAGTTCAAGACCTAATTTACTGGTTTTTACAACTTCTTTGTTTTTGTATTTTAAATTGTACGTTGGAGTTCCGTCGTTTTGAAGAGAAAATTCCATTACGAACTTGCCTTCGGGTGATTTTAATTGTTGTGCTTCTGCAATTGAGCTAAAAGCAAACAAGATTAAACTTGCGAAAAATAAGTTTTTCATGTTTTTTAGATTTTAGAGTATTGTAATTTAATTAATTTGTACAAATTTATTTGCAGTTATAGGATTTCCGTTAACTACAATTGTTAAATCTTGATCGCCATCTACAGTAAAAGTGGTTTTATCGTGATTTACAGCTACTTTTAGAACTTGATTTCTAAAGTTAATTTTAAAAGAGTAGCCTTTCCATTCTTTTGGAATTTTTGGAGAGAAATGCAATTGATTATTTTTCACTCTCATTCCGCCAAAACCTTCCACAATACTCATCCAAGTTCCTGCCATTGACGTGATGTGACAACCTTCCTCAACTTCTTTGTTGTAATCATCAAGATCTAAACGAGATGTTCTTAAATAAAATGTATATGCCATATCCATTTTGTCTAAAACAGCAGCTTGAATTGAATGTACACAAGGCGAAAGAGAACTTTCGTGAACGGTAAATGATTCATAGAAATCAAAATTTCTTTCTAATTCTTCTCGCGAAAAATGATCTTCGAAGAAATAGAAACATTGTAAAACGTCGGCTTGTTTAATGTATGGCGAACGTAAAACGCGATCCCAAGACCATTTTTGATTAATTGGACGCTGCGATTTATCTAAATCTTTTACTGGAACTAAATCTTTATCTAAGAAACCGTCTTGCTGTAAATAAACGCCAAGTTCTTCAGAAATTGGAAAATACATATCATCGGCAACTTTTTTCCATTTTTTAATTTCTTCTGAAGAAAGATTCACTTTTTGAAGAACGCGTTTATGATCTGCAGGATATTCTGAAGCTACTTTTTCAATTTGTTCTGCAGCAAAATCAATACACCATTTTGCAATATAATTGGTGTAGAAATTATTGTTGATGTTGTTTTCGTATTCGTTTGGACCTGTAACTCCTAATATTACATATTGATTTTTATCTTTTGAGAATGATGCTCTTTGGTGCCAAAAACGTGCAATTCCGATTAAAACTTCTAATCCTTTTTCTGGAATATAAGAGTAATCGCCGGTGTAACGGTAATAGTTGTAAATCGCAAAAGCAATCGCTCCATTTCGGTGAATTTCTTCGTGTGTGATTTCCCATTCGTTGTGACATTCTTCACCATTCATGGTAACCATCGGGTACAATGCAGCGCCGTCTTTGAAGCCTAAATTGTCTTTAGCGTTTTCAATCGCTTTATCCAATTGATTGAAACGGTAAGTCAATAAGTTTCTCGCAACTTGCTGATCTTTTGTCGCCATGTAAAACGGAATACAATAAGCCTCAGTGTCCCAATAAGTAGATCCTCCGTATTTTTCTCCAGTGAAGCCTTTTGGACCAATATTTAAACGAGAATCTTTTCCTAAATAGGTTTGGTTTAATTGGAAAATGTTGAAACGAATTCCTTGTTGTGCTTTTACATCGCCTTCAATAGTAATATCTGACATTTCCCAAATTTTTGCCCAAGCCTCAATTTGATTTTGAAGCAAAGTTTCATAACCTGAATTTACAGCAGATTTAATTACTTTTTCGGCTGCTGCCAAAGTATTTTCGTGGTTTAAAGAAACCGTATATCCACCGATTTTTTGAATAGATGAGGTTTGTCCTTTTGCAATAATTGTTCCGTAAGTGTACTGAACTTTATCTGCCGTTGAATCGATTGTAGATGGCGAAACATTGATGTTTTCTCCGTTTGCCAAAATCGTATTGTGCATGAAAGTCGTAACTTTAAAATGCGTTTTAAACGTTTGAGCCGTAACAAAAGCTTCGTTTGTACCTTTTTTTACTTCAAGCGGTTCCCAGAATTTTTCTTCCCAGTTCGCATCTTCATTACTTACACCAGCATCAACGTAAGGTTTATAAACGATTTTTGCATCTTTATTTAAAGGTGTAATATCATATTTGATAACTCCTGCTTCGTCTAAATCTAAGGAAAGGAAACGACGAACGTTTACTGCGATTTCGGTTCCGTTTTTTAGAATTGCTTCAAAAGAACGATTGTACCAGCCTTCTTTCATATTCAATTCTCTGTGGAAGTTTCTAACTTCGGTACACGTATTTAAATCAAGATTTTCTTCGTTGATTTCAATGTCAATTCCAATCCAGTTTGGAGCGTTTAATACTTTGGCAAAATATTTCGGATAACCATTTTTCCACCAGCCCACTTTTGTTTTGTCTGGATAATAAATCCCGGCAATGTAACTTCCTTGAAAAGTTTCTGCTGAATATGTTTCTTCAAAATTGGCGCGTTGTCCCATAGCACCATTTCCGATACTAAAGAGACTTTCAGACGATTTGACCCTTTCAGCATCAAATCCTTCTTCTATAATTGACCAATTATCTGGTTTTATATAATCTTGGTTCATTTGTTTTTAATTTGATAATTCAGTTAATTAGAAAATGAGATAATTACGCGATTTCGGAAATTATCTAATTGACACATTTTCTAATTGATTAATTTTTCTATAAAGCTTGTTTCGATTTGGGTGAAATCTTTAAAAATGAAATCAGCTTCATGCAAAATTGTTTCCTCACCAATTCCCACGCTTACCATTTCGCCTATGTTTGCTGCCTGAATTCCAGCAACAGAATCTTCAAATACGATTGAGTCTTTTGGATTAATGTTTAATAATTGAGCCGCTTTTAAGAATACTTCAGGATCTGGTTTTGCATTGGTAACGTCATTTCCGTCAACAATAACATCGAAGTAAGACAGGATTCCTGTTTTTTCTAAAATTGGTCTTGCATTTTTACTGGCAGAGCCCAATGCAATTCCTTGGTTTTTATCTTTTAATAGTTTTAGAATTTTTAAAACTCCTGGAAGAATCTCACTTTCATCCATGTGTACTAAATAAGATAGATAATCTTCGTTTTTTTGAATCAGCCATTTGTCTTTGTCTTCTTGCGAAGCCTGAACATTTCCTAATCCAAGTATAATGTCAAGAGAGCGAACTCGGCTTACGCCTTTTAAAAGTTCGTTGTCTTCATGTGTAAAATTTATATTTAATGCTTTGGCAATTTTCTGCCATGCCAAAAAGTGGTATTTAGCGGTATCAACGATTACTCCGTCAAGATCGAATATGAAGGCTTTTTTGTTCATTTTAAAGGAAATTCTTCTTTATGATTTTAAATAGTGTCGTCTACATCTTTTACTTTGTAGACTAAAAGAGCGGCAATTAAAAAACTTACTCCGCTGGTAATTAAGGCATAAATGGCATCGCCATTGTAAAGATATTTTACAATTGGACCACCAATTAATGCGTTTACAATTTGTGGGATAACAACAAAAAAGTTGAAGATTCCCATGTAAACTCCCATCTTTTTTGGAGCAATAGATCCTGCAAGAATTGCATACGGCATTGCCAGAATACTTGCCCAGGCAACTCCAATTAAAATCATTGGCAACACAACCCAGTCTTCATTTGGCATAAAATAAATAGAGATTAAACCAATTCCTCCAATGATTAATGATACAGCGTGAGTTGATTTTCGTCCGATTTTTTTTGCGATGTACGGTAAGAAAAACAAAGCGACAATAGCAGAAACGAAGTTGTAAACGCCAAATAGAATTCCGACCCAGTCACCAGCGTCTTGATATTGTTGACTAGACGTATCGTCTAATGGTAATCCGTAAATGTGATGCGCGATTGCCGGAGTTGTAAAAACCCACATTCCGAATAATCCGAACCAAGAAAAAAACTGCACCCAGCTCAGCTGACGCATTGTGGTTGGCATTTTTGCGAAGTCAGTAAAAATATCTGTAAGTTTTGATTTTTCTTCAGAATCAGAAGTTACATCATTTTGAGGATCTTCAAATTTGGCTAATTCTTCTGGCGAATATTCTTTGGTTGTAAACAGTGTAACTAAAATAGAACCAATCAGAACCGCAGCGCCAATAATAAATGACAAAGTCAGATTTAAGGGAACGCTTCCTGGAACTGTACTGTTTGGTATATGAAACCATTTTGTTAAAACATAAGGAAGTGCAGAACCAATTACGGCTCCAAAACCGATCAATGAAGTTTGAATACTAAATCCTGCTGTTCGCTGATCTGTTCTTAAATTATCACCAACAAGTGCACGAAACGGCTCCATGGCAATGTTGAAAGAAGCGTCCATTATCATTAACATTCCGGCTCCAACCCATAAAGCGGGTAATACTGAAATGAAAATATTGGCCTGCGGCATTAAAATTAATCCTACCGAAGCTAAAATCGCACCTACTAAAAAGAAAGGTTTTCGTCTGCCGAATTTTCCCCAAGTTTTGTCGCTGTAGTGACCAATAACAGGCTGTACTATTAATCCCATTAAAGGAGCAATAATCCAAAACCATGATAATTCATGTACATCGGCACCAAAAATTTGAAGAATTCTGCTGGCATTTGCATTTTGAAGTGCAAATCCCATTTGTATTCCTAAGAAACCGAAACTCATGTTCCAAATTTCCCAGAAACTTAATTTACGCTTTTCCATTATCGTAATTAAAGAATTAATTAGACGATAAGCGCTTTGCTTATCAAAACTTACTGTTTTTTTCGAAGTAAAAGTAAAAGCTTTGAGCAGGCGTAAAAGTATTAATTATTTTTTTAAATATGCTAACAAAAAAGCCATAAATTTTTTTTATGGCTTTAGAAAGGGTTGATTTTAAGAATTTTAGTCAGTAGATTCTCGTTCTATTAAATGTGTTTCGATAACTTCGGTAGTGTAATTTTCATTTTCTTCGTCATCATCATCGTGTTCGGCTTCGAGTCTTTCGATCAGCATTTTAGCTGCTTTATTTCCCATTTTTTCGCCGCTTTGACTTACTGTTGTAATACTTGGAGTGGAGTATTTTGAAATGATTCCGTCAGTAAAAGCGATTACCGCTAAATCTTCAGGGATTTTTAATCCCATTTTAGAAGCGGTTTTAATAATGGTTACGGCAAAAAGTTCGTTTACCGCAAAAACAGCATCAAAAGCTCTGTCGTGTAAAAGCTGGCTGATGGTAATTTCGCAAGTATCTACATCTTCAATTTTAATAATTAAATCTTCATTGAAAGGAATTCCGTTATCTCGAAGCGCTTTTTCGTAACCGTCGGTTCTTAGTTTTCCAACACTTACATAATCGACTGTGGTAACTAATGCAATCTTTTTTCTTCCGTTATCAATTAAACTTTGAACTGCTTCATACGCAGCAGCTTTATCATCAATAATAACTTTATCGCATAAAATATCGTTAGTAACACGGTCAAACATTACCACGGGCATTCCTTGATTGATGACTTCGGTGATGTGATGAAAGTCGCCTTTGAACTGTGTTTCTTTAGAAAGCGACATGATAAAACCGTCGATACTTCCGTTGGCTAACATTTCCATATTTAAAACTTCTTTATCGAAAGAATCATCAGATAAACAGATCACAACACTGTAACCATGTTCGTTAGCCACTTGTTCGATTCCGTTAATTACGGTAGAGAAAAAATGATGTACAATTTCCGGAATGATAATACCAATACTTTTGGTTTTTCGATTTTTTAAACTAAGGGCAATATTGTTGGGTTTATAGTTGTAAAACTTTGCAAATGCCTGCACTTTTAAGCGTGTTTCTTCGCCTATTTCAAGACTGTTTCTTAGTGACTTAGAGACAGTTGAAATGGATACGTCGAGTTCCTTTGCAATTTGTTTTAGTGTTATTTTACGTTTCATAGTACTTATTTGAAAAAAATCTAATTGACAATAAAGGTGAATAATATTTTTGGGATTGACAATTTTTGACTTAAAAGATTACAAAAAATAGAAAGTTTTCAACACTACCACGTTTTCGTAAACCAATTAAAAATGCCTCTTGTTGAGCGTGTTAATTAATTCCTAATTTTGAAATTCGAAGTAAAATTAAAAACTTAACTAACAATCAAAAACTCAAACTAATTTAAACAAAAAGTATGAAAACAATTTACAAAAAGTTGTTATTTTTATTCCTATTGTTGCCATTTACGGTGCTAGCTCAAAGCACTTTAAGTGGGACTGTTGTCGATAAAGCAACAGGTCAGCCAATACCAGGAGTAAACGTAAATGTACAAGGTGCTCCAACTGGTGCATCGACAGGATTTGATGGTAATTACCAATTACCTAATGTTAAAAGCGGAAGTAAAATTTCTGTTTCTTTCATTGGATACAAAACTCAAATTCTTGATTATAATGGACAAAAAACATTAAATGTTTCTTTAGAAGAAGATACTAATCAGCTTAAAGAAGTTGTAGTACAAGTAGGTTATGGTACTGTTAAGAAAAAAGACGCAACAGGATCTGTTTCTCAAATTTCTGCTAAAGAATTCAATAAAGGAATTAACGTTACTCCAGAGAGTTTGATCAGTGGTCGTATTGCTGGTGTAAATGTTATTACTGGAGGTGCGCCAGGAGCTAAAGCAGATATTAGAATTCGTGGAGGATCTTCATTAAGTGCATCAAATGAACCATTAATTGTAGTTGATGGACTTCCTATGAGTAATGCGGTTCCTAGTGGATCAACTAGTATTTTGTCTACAATTGACCCAAATGATATCGAATCTTTTACAATATTGAAAGATGCTTCTGCAGCTGCAATTTATGGTTCTAGAGCTGCAAATGGTGTAATTGTAATTACTACTAAAAAAGGAACAAAAGGCGGTGTAAAAGTTAACTTTAATTCGCAAGTAGGTATTAATACTGTTGCTAATACAGTAGATGTTTTAAGCGGAGATCAATATCGTGCTTTAGTAAATGAAAAAGGAACTGCTGCGCAAAAGGCTTTATTGGGTACAGCAAATACTGATTGGCAAGATGAAATTTTCCGTACTGCGTTAACAACAAACAATAATATCTCTGTGAGCGGTTCATTGTTTAATAAATTGCCAGTACGTTTATCTGTTGGAAATGTAGATACTCCTGGAATCTTAAGAAACACTTCTTTTGAAAGAACAACGACATCGTTATCGTTAAATCCAGTTTTATTTGATAATCATTTAAAAATTGACATTACAGGAAATTTAGCTTTTGGAAAAAATCAATTTCAAGATGAAGGACCAGTAATCAGCAGTGCTATTATATTTGATCCAACTCAGTCAGTTTACCAAGCAGGTTCTCGTTACGGAGGTTATTTTGAATGGTTGGAAGCAAATGGAAATGTACCATTATTACCAGCAAGAAACCCTGTTGCAAGATTGAATCAAGATGAGCGTAGAGCAACTTCTACTAGAAAATGGGGTAACATTAGATTAGATTATAAATTTCATTTCTTCGAAGATTTAAGAATTGTTGCTGAAGCAGGTATCGATAAATTTGATAGTAATGGTTATACAAGAGTGAGTACTGAAAGTATTACAGGATATCAACCGACAACATTCGACAAAGGAAACTGGACTAATTTAGGAGGATATACAGGTTATACAGACAGCCGTCAAAATAAAAACTTAAATACTTATTTTAACTATACTAAAGATTTAGGTAAATTTAAAATTGATGCTACAGCTGGATATAACTACCAATTGTTTCAACGTGAGGGGTATAACTCTGGCGATGTCATGAGACCAAATCCGCCTTCAGATGTTACTACAGATCCAGATGTTAACTTACAATCGTATTTCGGACGTTTGAATTTAGGATACGACAGCAGATACTTGTTGACAGTAAATTATAGAAGAGATGGAACTTCACGTTTCTCTAAGGAAAACAGATGGGGTAATTTTGCCGGAGGTGCGTTTGCATGGAATGTAGCGGAAGAAGATTTCTTAAAGGACAACGGGACTTTGTCAAGTTTAAAATTAAGAGTTGGATACGGAACTACAGGACAGCAAGATATTCCGCCTGCATACGATTATTTACGTCGTGTAACTTTAGGAACGCTTAATACTCAATATGTTTTTAACGGTGTTATTTCTAAAGCGGCAAGACCAGAAGGATATAATGAAGATATAAAATGGGAAGATTTAGCCGAGATGAATCTTGGAATAGATTTTGGATTTCTTAATGAAAGAATAACAGGGTCTGTTAATTATTTTGATAAAAAATCGAGTGATTTATTAGCAAATATTCCTGTGCCGGATGGTGCAAACATCAGAAATCAAGGTTACAGCAATATTGGTAGTGTAAGAACAAAAGGGGTGGAGTTCAGCCTTCAGTCTGACATTATTAAAAATGACAAACTAACTTGGAATGTTGCTGTTAATGCCACTTATATTGATCAAAAAATTTCTGATTTAGGAACTACTGTTCCAGGATTTCAAGGATACTTAACAGGAGATAATATTGCTGGGGGAACAGGAAACCAAGTGTTGATTCATTCTGAAGGGTTTGCACCAAATTCATTCTTTGTATTTGAACAATTATACGATGCAAACAAACGTCCTATTCAAGGTGCGTATGCTGACAGAAATGGCGACGGTGCTATTACTGATGCGGATCGTTATATCTATCATAAGCCAACTGCAGATTATACTTTTGGATTGTTTTCTACTTTGAATTACAAAAACTTCGATTTCACAATGAACTGGAGAGCTAGTTTAGGAAATTACATTTTTGATAACGTAAGTTCTGACAAAGGATATTTACAAGCAGGTTTAAGAAGAGACTCTGATTTGGCTAACATTACTACAGATTATTTTAATACTGGATTTACTACTGAAAGTAACTCTAATGGAACGCAGCGTAACTATTCAAATTACTTCGTAAAAGATGCTTCTTTTATTAAGTTGGATAACATCGTATTTGGGTACACTATTAATAAGAAGGTATTAAAAGCGGCAACGTTGAGATTTACTGCTGGAGTTCAAAATGTTTTTGTTCTTACGAAATACAATGGTTTAGATCCTGAGAAATTTAACGGAATTGACAATAACGTTTATCCAAGAGCTAGAACATTCTTGTTTGGAGTAAATGCGAATTTCTAATAGTACATTGAAAATTAAAATTTAAAAAATAAATAAAATGAAAATATCATTTAAATATATATCTTATTTTCTCCTATTCATTTTAGGATTAAATATGACACTTACTTCGTGTACGAGCGATTTAGATGTGAAGCCGACAGATGATGATGAGTTTCTTTCTGATGACTTTTTTAAAGATCCGGGATCTTACAAACAAGTATTGGCAAAACTATATGCTGGTTTGTATGTAGGTGGAAATGATGGTGATACAGATCCTAACAGCCCATCTGGGGATATTGCAGGTATTGGTGGTGACTTTAGCAGTTACTTGCGATTGTTATTTGTTACACAGGAGTTTCCAACAGATGAAGCTATTATAGCTTGGTCAGATGATGGTTTGCCTGCGATAAATGGACAAAAATGGAGTCCGAGCAACCAGTTCTTGTACGGAGTTTTCTCAAGAGCATTTTATGAAATTAGTGTTGCTAATGAGTTTTTGAGACAAACAACAGATGAAAAACTAACGGAACGTGGTATTGATACTGCTACAAAAGCCGAAATTGTGAAATTTAGAGCAGAAGTTCGTTTCTTAAGAGCGTTTTCATACGTTAATTTAATGGATTTGTTTGGTAATGTGCCAATTACTACAGAAAAAGATCCAGTTGGTTTCTTTTATCCAGAACAAAAAACAAGAGCAGAAGTTTTTGCTTTTGTAGAGTCAGAACTAAAAGATATCGACAATACTTTAGCGCCTTCTAAAGCTAATGAATATGGAAGGGTTGATAAAACAGCAGCTAAATTTTTATTAGCACAAATTTATTTAAATTCTAAAGTTTACACAGGAACTGAAAGATATAATGATGCTGCTACAGTGTGTAATGATATTATAACAGGTTCTGCATACACTTTTGCAGATGTGCCTTATCGTTATTTATTCTCTGCTGATAATAATAGAAATGGAGCACAAAGTGAATTTATTTTTCCAATTGTTGGAGATGGTAATGCAATTAGAGCAATAGGTGGTGGTATGAGTTTTATTATTCATGCGTCTATTGGAGGAAGTATGGTATCAGCTAATCAAGGTATGGATGGAGGCTGGTCTGGAACAAGAGCAAGACCAGAATTTGTTAAATTGTTTCCTGATGCAACAGCAACTGCTGATCAAAGAGGTACTTTTTACACTAACGGGCAAACTCTAGATATTGCTGATTATGGAGTATTTACTAATGGGTATGCAGTTACAAAATTTGTCAATGTTAATTCTGATGGTACTGCTGCGCAAAGAAATGATATGCCAGATACAGATTTCCCAATGTACAGATTGTCAGATGTTTACTTGATGTATGCTGAGGCAACACTTAGAGGAGCGTCATCAGGTGATATTACAAAAGCTTTAGGATATGTAAATAAAATTAGACTTAGAGCTAAAGCGGGTGTTATTACAGCTTCTGACTTAACTCTGGACTTTCTTCTAGATGAAAGAGGAAGAGAATTGTTTTGGGAATGTCACAGAAGAACAGATTTAATTCGTTTTGGAAAATTTACAGGAGGAGCTAAAATATGGCAATGGAAAGGCGGCGTTAAAAATGGAAGCGGAACGGAAGAGTTCAGAAATTTAATGCCTATCCCTTCAAAAACTATTCAGGCAAACCCAACTTTAAAACAAAATCCAGGATACTAACTAACCATATAAAAAAATAATAAAATGAAAAACATATATAAAATTTTAATCGCATTCATTGGTGTTTTAGCAGTGTCATGTAATGCTGATGATGTAGAAGAGAGACCAGTAATTGAGCCAGTTACAGCTCCAGTTTTATTAAGCCCTCAGAACGATTTTAATATTGTTCTTACAAAGGAAAAAGAAAAAGAGGTTGCAACAACTGTAATATGGAACGATGCTAAGTACGATGGTACAGCAACAGTTGTAAATTATACAATTGAAATTGCAAAAGCAGGAACTAAATTTGCAGCTCCTATAGCAGTAACTACAACTACAGCTCGTTTTAAAGCTTTAACAGTGGCCGAATTGAACTCAGCTTTAGTTAACGGAGGTTTTGTTGAGAAAGAGGAAAACAGTGTTGACATTCGTATTAAATCTACTGTTGGTACAGGTGCAGAAGCGCAATACTCTAATTTCTATACTATTAAAGCGACTCCATATCACGTGCCATTGGCAACTTCTCATTGGTTAGTTGGAGCAGCTACTCCAGGTGGATGGTCATGGGATGGTGATGCTGAAACAGAATTCCCATTAGTAGTTGGAAAAACAAATGTTTACCAAGTAAAAGTTGTTCTTAAAAGCGGAGAAGCATTTAGAGAGTTTTTATCAAATGACTTTACAAGTGGTGGTAACTGGGGTGCTAGTAATAGCCATAACTACACTTATTATTCAGGATTAGGTTATACTATAGATTCAGAATTAGTAAATGCTGCCGATGGTGATAGTAACTTTAAATACACTGGACCAACTGGACTAAGAACTTTGACAATTGACAATGGTGCAAAAACTATAACAGTAGATTAGTTCTAGCATGAATAATTAAAGGGCTATCTGTATAAGGTAGCCCTTTTTTAATCTAACTAACCATTAACCGCAAATATGAAAAAAACTTTACTATTAATTTTTCTATTGTTATCTACGGCAATTTTTGCACAGGTGCAAACTATAACCTATTCTATAAATCCGCCGACTTTTGAAGATACGACCTCTATTACAATTACAATAAATGGAAATAGTATAAACGAATCAGCTTGGTCAGTAACAGGAAATGCATTGTATCTTTGGTCATGGTCTTATGATGTAAATGATACCAGTCAACAAGATTCACCTTCTAATGGATCTTGGACCGCTTCGGCCGAAGCTGGTAAATTTACTTATAATGCAGGAACAGATACTTATACGAAAACATTTACGCCGTCTGCCTATTTTAATAGAAACGGAATCGGAAAATTTGGTTTCCTTGTAAAAGCTAAGGATGGTACTGGATCTAAACAGTCACAAGATATTTTAGTTGAGGTTGGTTCTTTTCAGGTAACATTGTCTTCTCCTGTAGAGAACAGTAATACTGTTGTTGCAAATGGAGGAAGTTTAAATATTGCAGTAACAAATACAAATGGAACAGCGAGTTACACCTTAAAATCAAATGGAGTAGTAATAGATTCTAATTCTAGTACATCTAGTTATTCGTTTAACCATACAAACATTACAAGTAATCAAAGTTATGAATTGAGTGTTACTCAGGCATCAACAACGGTAGTTAAAAAATTTACTGCGATTGTTGATCCCAATACCATTTCTGAAACTATGCCTGCAGGTTTGGCAGACGGAATTAACTATAATGCTGATGTTACAAAAGCAATTTTGGTATTAGATGCTCCTTTAAAAGATTTTGTTTACGTTGCAGGAAGTTTTAATAATTGGCAGCCCACATCGGCGTATGCCATGAAAAAAGATCCTGTTTCAGGTAAATTTTGGTTAGAATTGACAGGATTGGTTTCTGGACAAAATAATACGTATCAATATTGGGTTGTTGATAAGACTCCTTTAGCCAATTCACCTTCAATGGTAAAAACGGCGGATCCTTACTCAACTTTAGTATTGTCTCCGTATGATGATTCTTCAATTCCTGCAGTTTCTTATCCAAATATGCCGGTTTATCCAACAGGACAGAGTTTTGAAGTTACTGTGCTTAAAACAGGGCAGACACCATATAATTGGCAGGTTACTAATTTTACAAAACCAGAAAAAGACAAGCTAGTTGTTTATGAAGTATTAGTTCGTGATTTTGACGCTGCTCGAAGCTATCAAAGTTTGATTGATAAGATTGATTATTTTAAAACGCTTAAAATAAATGCAATAGAATTGATGCCGATAATGGAATTTGAAGGTAATGAAAGTTGGGGGTACAATACTTCGTTTCATATGGCTTTGGATAAATTCTATGGTACTTCAGATAAATTAAAAGAACTAATCGATTTATGTCATCAAAACGGAATTGCCGTAATTCTTGATGTAGCTTTAAATCATGCCTTTGGACGCAATCCGATGGTAAGAATGTGGATGAACGATCCTGATGGAGATGGTTTTGGTTCACCAACTGCTGAAAATCCGTATTTTAATACCGTTGCAAAACATACTTTTAGTGTAGGAGAAGATTTTAATCATCAATCTGCAAAAACACAATATTATGTAGAGCGTGTAATTAAGCAATGGATCGAAGAATATAAAATTGATGGTTTTCGTTGGGATTTAACCAAAGGATTTACTCAAGCCTGTACAGCATCAGACGAAAGTTGTACTAATAATTATCAGCAGGATAGAGTTGATGTATTAAAGAAATATGCGGATTATTCGTGGAGTTTAGATCCTACTCATTATACTATTTTCGAACATTTAGGATCTGATACAGAGGAAAAAGAATGGGCAAATTATAGAGTAAATGATCCAGTTAGCAAAGGTGTGATGATGTGGGGAAAAATGACAGATCAATACAGTCAATTGGCAATGGGATATGCATCAAATAGTAATATTTCAAGAATGACAAATTCAAGCCGTGGTTTTACAGCAAACAGATTAATGGGATATGCAGAAAGCCATGACGAAGAACGTTTAATGTATAGAAATTTGCAATATGGAGCATCAGGCGGAACTTATGATGTAAAAACGTTAAATACAGCCTTGTCAAGAATGTCAGCAATTGGAGCCGTTTCCTTATTGATTCCAGGGCCAAAAATGATTTGGCATTTTGGAGAGTTAGGCTGGGACAGCTCAATTTTTACTTGTAATAATAATACAGTAAATACAGATACAGATGCTGCTTCTGGCGATTGTAAATTAGATACAAAACCACAGCCTCAATGGACAAATAATTGGTTAGGAAATGCCAATCGAAATAAAATTTATTACGACTGGGCAAAAATAATTAATCTTAAAATAACGGAGCCTGTATTTTTAGGAACTGCAACAGTTGCCAGTGCTAATTCACTTTCAGTCAACATAAAAATTACAAACAGCGCTTTGGCAGCTACTCAGTTAAAAGACGTATTGATTTTGGCGAATTTTGATGTAACAGCGCAAAATGTACCAACAGGTTTTCAATATACTGGAACATGGTATAATTTAATGGATAACACCACAATAAATGTTTCTGATGTTAATGCTTTAATAAATATTCCCGCGGGAGAATTTAGAATTTATGGAAACAAAGTTGCGAATTTAGCTATAGCCGATTTCGAAAAAGGAGCAACAGTCAATTTATATCCAAATCCAGTTTCAGATTATTTTACATTAAACATATCGACAGCAAAAGTGCAGGTTTATAATATATCAGGACAATTAGTAAAAAGCTTTAATGCAAGCGGGAAAACAGATTTTCAGTATGAAGTAAGTGATTTAGAGGCGGGATTGTATATTGTAAAAGCAATAGATGAGAATAAGAAAACTCAGGTAATGAAATTTATAAAAAAATAATGTTTAGTTGATTTCTTTTAGTGCGTTTGAACTCAATTAAAAACAGCGGTAAGTTTTGGTTTGGTTAGTAGTGAAAAGGGCTTTTCTAGCAATAGAAGGCCCTTTTTTTATTGAAGATATACTGTTATTTTATTTCTTTCGGTCATTATATTCGCCAATTAAAGCAAAGTAGCCAAATGTACCAAGACCTAAAACAATTAGCGGCGTAAGAATAAAAAGAATAATAATACCAAAGACCAGATCGTCTTGTTTGTCCGAGAGCAATTTGGGCAAGCCAAATTCAAACACACAGAAATAGGCGGCAGCAATGGAAAGTACAATCCATAAAACACCTAAAATTTGTTTAATCGCATTCATAATAGTGGTTTATTAAAGGTGGTTAGTTTTGTTTTTGTTATCAATATAAATCATTCCAATTACGAAGCATATAGAAGCAATAATAATTGGATACCAAAGCCCGTCAAGATAAAAATCACTTTTTCCTGCTGCTTTTGAATGAGTTACAAAATAAGTTGAAATTGCAGGAAGCAAACCTCCAAAAATTCCGTTTCCTACATGGTAAGGAAGAGACATTGAGGTGTATCTAATTTTTGTAGGGAACATTTCAACTAAAAAGGCTGCAATCGGACCGTAAACCATAGTGACAAATAAGACCTGAATGAAAACCAGCAAAATCAAAGTCCATTCGTCGCTTGAATTGATATTGATCGAAATACTGCTTTGAGATTCTTTTTTATCGGCAAAATCAGTTTTTTTCTCTACGTAAGATGTTCCGTCAGTGTACGTTTTAGAAATTGTTGTTATGGTATTGTTCTCGGCTGTTGTTTCAGTGTTTTGTGTTGTCTTTTCTGTGATTTCGGTTTTATAACTTACATCAGTAGTACTGTACATCATTTTGTAAATTGGTCTGTAGAATAAAATCGCCAAAAGCATTCCAGTCATCATAATATATTTTCTCCCAACTTTGTCACTCAGCCATCCAAATACAATAAAAAATGGCGTTCCTATTAATAAAGCGATTCCTAGTAATCCATCGACTTGCGATGAATCTATGTTCATAACCGTTTTCATGAAACTCATAGCGTAGAACTGCCCGGTATACCAAACAACACCTTGTCCCATTGTGGCTCCAAATAAAGCCAGTAAAACAAATTTTAAATTGTATCGATTTCCAAAGCTTTCTTTTAGCGGATTCGTGCTTGTTGTTCCCTCTTTTTTAGCTTTAGCAAAAACAGGAGATTCGTCCATGTTTTTTCTAATTAAATAAGATACACCAACCATTGCTATAGAAACCCAAAAAGGAACACGCCATCCCCACGAATCAAAAGCTTCGCTCGAAAGTACATTTTTAGTGGCTAGAATTACCATTAATGAAATGAATAGACCGACCGTCGCAGTGGTCTGAATCCATGAAGTCCAATATCCTTTTTGATTTGCCGGAGCATGTTCCGCAACATAAGTAGCTGCGCCGCCATACTCACCGCCAAGTGCTAATCCTTGCAGTAAACGCAAAATTAAAACTAATAAAGGAGCTAAAAAGCCAATTGTTTCATAACTCGGAATACAGCCTATTAAAAAGGTAGAACCTCCCATTAATAATAAAGTAGCCATGAAGGTGTATTTTCGACCAATAATGTCGCCAAGTCTGCCAAAAAACAAAGCCCCAAAAGGGCGAACAACAAATCCGGCTGCAAAAGTGGCTAAAGTCGATAAAAATGCTGCAGTTGGATTATCACTTGGGAAAAATTTGGTTGAGATTACGACGGCTAAACTTCCAAAAATATAAAAGTCATACCATTCAATCATTGTTCCCATAGAAGAGGCAGAAATAACTTTCCAAATGCCCTTAGTAGAAGATTTACTCATAAAAACGCTCTGTGTTTTTGATAATAAATAAAAAGTTAAAATACGATTTTACGAATATATGAGATATTTTCTTATTCAGTCGTTACTTTTTTAACAAAATAAGCTTAATTGTTGAGATTCTATTTTTTAAAAGTAAAGAAGATTTAAAGAGGTTTTTAACCGCAAAGAGTGCAGAGAAAAAAACGCAAAGGTTCGCAAAGTTGAAAAATAACTTTGCGAACCTTTGCGAAAAAAACTTGCGCTCTTTGCGGTTAGGCAAAACAGAAAAGTATAGAAAACAAAAAACCCACTCATTGAGTGGGTTTCGTGGTACCTCCAGGGATCGAACCAGGGACACATGGATTTTCAGTCCATTGCTCTACCATCTGAGCTAAGGTACCGTGCTGTGCACATTGCGGGTGCAAAGATAGAATCATTTTTCGTTTATCCAAAACATTTTAAAAAAAAAATCAATTCGTATCTTCGCAGAAACAAAAAGGAAATATGATTTTAACTGTTGATGTTGGAAATACTCGAATTAAAGCAGCTGTTTTTGAAGGAACTGCTGTTTTGGAGAGTTTTGTTTTTGAGAAAAATGAGCTCGAAAAAAAAATTAAAAAAATTTTAGACAACTATCAAAAATGCTCAGATTTAATAGTTGCCTCAGTAGGTAATGTCGAAAAACAATCTTTTTTGATTTTTGAAAAGCAGTTAAAGGTTCATTTTTTTACTCACGAAGATAAATTTCCTTTTCATAATAAATACGCAACACCCAAAACTTTAGGAATAGATAGGATGATTTTGGCAGCAGGAGCAACTTTGCAGTTTCCTAAACAAAACAGATTAGTGGTTGATGCCGGCACTTGCATAACCTACGATTTCATCGACGAAAATGATAATTATTTGGGCGGTGCGATTTCTCCGGGACTTCGTCTGCGTTACGAATCTTTGCATAATTATACAGCCAGACTGCCTTTGCTGAGTTTTGAAGAACCAGATCAATATATAGGAAATACCACAATGCAGGCGATTCATTCAGGAGTTGTAAACGGCTTCGTCTATGAGATTGATGGTTTTATCGATGAATATCGCCGAAACTTTTCAAATTTTATAATAATTTTAACGGGAGGAGATGCAGAATTTTTGGCTAAACGATTAAAAAATACCATATTTGCCAATTCAAATTTCCTTTTGGAGAGTTTGAACCAAACATTTCAATATAAAATCAACAATGATTAAAAAAATTATAATAAGCGCTTGTTTGCTTATATCGTTCGTTTCATTCGCTCAACAAGGTACTGCTTCTCCATATTCTTTTTATGGAATTGGTGATACTAGATTTAAAGGAACTCAGGAATTTAGGTCTATGGCAGGAGTTGCAGTTGAACAGGATAGTATTCACTTGAATATTGAAAATCCTGCGAGTTATGCGAGTTTGCTGCAAACAACATTTACAGTTGGGGGATCGTTTGGAACTTCTACTCTAAAAACAGATACAGAATCGGCAAAAGCACAAAGAGCCACTTTTGATTATTTGGCGGTTGGAATTCCAATGGGAAAATTTGGAGCTTCATTTGGTTTAGTTCCGTTATCATCAGTTGGATATAAAATTTTAAATGATAATACAGCCACTCCTGGAGCAACAAGTACTCAGCTTAGCGGTAAAGGTGGTGTAAATAAAGCTTATTTTGGTTTAGGGTATAAAATTAGACGAAATTGGAATATTGGTGCTGACATGCAGTACAATTTCGGAACCATTAAAACAACAAGTGTAGAAGCTATATCAGGTGTTCAAAATTCGACTACAGAGTTAAATACTTCTGAATTATCTGGTGTGAATTTTAATATTGGTACTATGTATCAGACAAAGATTTACAAAAAAGTTTCGTTGTTTACGAGTTTGAATTACACTTTTGCAAGTACATTAAGATCTAATAATACTAGAGAAATTACGGTAAGCGGTGATCCAGATCCTTATGTTTATAATCCAGATGCAGAAGATTTAAAACTGCCAAACAAGTTAACTATTGGAGCTGGTATTGGAGAAGCTAGAAAATGGTTAGTAGGTACTACAATGGCTTTTCAAGGAAATGGAGAATTTGCAAATTATTACAATGCAAACCCAAAAGTTCGTTACGAAAAATATGCTAAATATGCTGTTGGGGGGTATTTTATTCCAAACTATACTTCATTCACGAGTTACTTGAGCAGAATTACTTACCGTGCCGGATTAAAATATGAAAAATTAGGTTTAATAGTTAATAATCAGTCAATAAATGATATTGGGATGACTTTAGGTGCTGGAATTCCAATTCCGGGGTATTTTTCAAATGTAAATATCGGAGTTGAATTTGGTAAAAGAGGAACGACGTCAGCGGGATTGATTCAAGAAAACTATGTAAACTTTAGTGCGAGTTTCTCATTTAATGATAAATGGTTTGTGAAGAGTAAATTTAATTAAGCATAACCTAATGTTTTTTTAAGCTCATTACAATTTACTACATTTGGCAAATGATTTTACCAAAGAAATATATTGTTCCTGTTGTTGTATCTGCTGTCGTAACTCTTTTTTTTGGCTGCGAAAGCAATTTTAAAGAAGTTCAAAAAATTAACTTCTCAGAGTTTGTTCCGGCAAGCGATGCTGATACGGTAAATATTAAGTATACAGACTCAGGACGCATAACAGGAGTTTTGATAAGTTCAAAAATGTTAGATTATTCTAACCTTGATTTCCCGTTTACAGAATTTCCAAAAGGAATAGATGTTACTTTATATGATAAGAAACAAAAGCGTACTTTTATAAAGTCAAATTATGCTGTTTCCTATAAATTTACAAGTATAATTGATTTACAGGGAAAAGTGCGAATAACATCTGAGGAAGGTCAGGTTTTAGAAACCGAGCAGCTGTATTTTGATCAGAAAAATGAATGGTTTTATACAGAAAGAAAATTCAAACTTACAGATGCCAAGGGAGTTTCTTACGGGCAGGGAATTGATTTTAGTAAAGATTTTAAAGTGATTAATTCGCAGCGAATAAGTGGCGAAATTGAATCAAATGAATAAATATAATTATGGGTTATTTAAAATATACACAATACGTTTACATCCTTTTTGCTGTTTTTTTTATTTATGACGGTGTGACAAAATTAAACGAAGGAAACGAAAGTTATCCAATGAGTTTGATTATTGCCGGAATGGCGGTGTTTATGTTTTTCTTTAGAAGAAGATTTGTCAAGAAATTTGACGATCGTAATAAAAAACAATAAAAATGGAAATTAGTATTATAATATTATGTTTAATACTATCAGCCTTTTTCTCTGGAATGGAAATAGCTTTTATTTCCTCAAACAAAATTTATCTTGGTATTGAGAAGAAACAAGATAATTTCTTGTCGCAAATTTTAACTAAACTTACAGAAAATCCATCAAAGTTTATTGCTTCTATGCTTATTGGCAACAATATAGCATTAGTAATTTATGGCTTTTATATGGGAGATTTAATTATTGGCTGTATTGCCGGTTTTGGTTTTCAATTTTCGGCTCTCTCAACAGTTTTGCTTCAAACTTTAATTTCGACTTTTATAGTTCTAATTACTGCTGAGTTTCTTCCAAAAGTTTTTTTTCAAATTTATGCCAATACGCTGATTAAGGTTTTTGCTGTACCAGCATATCTTTTTTATCGATTGTTTTACTATTTGTCTACCTTTTTTATTTGGATTTCTGACTTTGTTTTGAGGAAGTTTTTTAAAACAGAAGGAGATCAAGTTCAATTGTATTTTAGTAAAGTTGAATTAGGGAATTATATCACAGAACAAATGAGTTCAGTAGAAGATGATGAAGAAGTAGATTCTGAGATTCAGATTTTTCAGAATGCGTTAGAATTTTCAGGTGTAAAAGCACGTGATATTATGACCCCGAGAACAGAAATAGTCGATATAGATTTGTTTGACAGTATAAAAGATCTTAAAGAGCTGTTTATAGAAACAGGATATTCGAAAATTGTTGTAAGTCAAAATTCTCTTGATGATATTGTGGGCTATGTTCATTCATTTGACTTGTTTAAAAAGCCAAAAACAATAAAATCAGTTTTGATGACTGTGGAGTACGTTCCGGAAACAATATTGATAAAGGACGCCTTAAATATTTTGATAAAAAAGCGAAAAAATGTTGCAGTTGTTCTTGATGAATATGGCGGGACTTCTGGCATTATTACTATTGAAGATATTGTCGAGGAGCTTTTTGGAGAAATAGAAGATGAGCACGACTTAGACGAAGAATTGATTGAGCAGGAATTGGGTGAAGGGAAATATTTGTTTTCGACAAGATTAGATGTTGAGTATTTAAACGAAACCTACAAACTGATGATTCCCGAAGAAGATTCGTACGGAACGTTAGGCGGTTTTATTGTAAATTATACTAAAGAAATTCCTCAAAAAGGAGATGAAATTGTAATCGACAAGTATCATTTTGTGATAGAACAAGCTTCAAACAAGAAAATCGAGTTGGTCAAAATGACAATAAAAGAGTGATTTTTTTAGTAATTGAAAAAAATTGTGTAAAATAAAACCCTAGTTGTATTGTTATTAACTAGATAATTGTATTTTCGCAAACTGAATATAAAATTAACGATAATTAAAAATGGCAGTTTTAGCAAAAATTAGACAGCGTTCCGCTTTATTGATAGGAGTTATTGCACTTGCATTATTTGCATTTATAATACAAGATCTATTTACTAGAGGAACATTTGGTCAAAGTTCAAAAGATGTAGGAAGCATCGATGGAAAAGATATTTCATTTGAAGACTTTAGAGTTAAAGTTAGTAATGTTGAAAAAAGTGGTCAAGGAATTACTTCCACTGAAGCTGCAAATAGAGTTTGGGACCAAGAGGTTTCAATCGCATTATTATCAACTCAGTTTGATAAATTAGGATTGAGAGTTGGTGAAAAACACTTACTTGAAGTTTTAAAATCTGATCCAAATATTGGTAAAAACCCAATGTTTTTGAATGCAGCAGGAATGTTTGATGTAGTAAAGTTTAAAGACTACTTTAAAGCAAATCCTGAAGCGGCTCAATTTATTTCTGAAAAAGAAAAAGATGCTGAGTTAAATGCAAAATTTCAAATTTACAATACTTTAGTAAAAGCTGGACTTTACACAACTGCTAGTGAAGGAAAGTTGAAATACGAAATGGAAGCAAACAAAGTAAACTTTGCTTATGCTGCTGCTTTATATTCGTCTATAAAAGATAGTGAAGTGAAAATTTCTGATGATGAAATCGTAGCTTACATGAAGAAAAACGAGAAAAAATTCAAAGCTGATGCAACTCGTGAAATTCAATACGTTTTAGTTGAGGATAAAGCTTCAAAAGAAGACGAAGCTGAAATTAAAGCTAAATTAACAGCTTTATTAAACGGAAGAGTAGAGTATAATGCAAAAACAGGTAAAAACGATACATTGCCAGGTTTTAAAAATGCAACAAATATTGCTGAATTTGTAAACTCAAATTCTGATGTTCCTTACGATTCTACTTATGTTGCTAAAAACAATCTTCCAGCAGTAGATGCTGATAAATTATTCAGCTTACCAGCTGGTTCTATTTATGGTCCTTATGTTTACGGAAGATACTATGCTATTTCTAAATCATTAGGATTTAAAGCTGGTGTTAATGCAAAAGCTAGTCATATTTTAATTGGTTACGAAGGATCTCAAACTCCAAGTCCAAAAGAAAAAAGAACAAAAGAAGAAGCAAAAGCTAAAGCTGAAGAAATTTTAGCTCAAGTTCAAGCTAATCCAGATAGTTTTATGATGCTTGCTTTTACAAGCTCTGATGATTCATCTGCACAACAAGGTGGTGATTTAGGATATTTTGGTCAAGGTCAAATGGTAAAACCATTCAATGATTTTGTATTCAATAACGGAATTGGAAAAGTTGGTTTAGTAGAAACTCAATTTGGTTTCCACATTATCAAAATTACAGATAAACAAGACGGTATTCGTTTAGCTACAATTGCACAAAAAATTGAGCCATCTGAAGTTACTTCTGATAAAGTATTTACATTAGCAACTAAATTTGAAATGGATGCTGCTAATAAAGATTTTGCTGCTACAGCAAAAGAATTAGGTTTAAAAGTTGCTGCGCCGGTTACTGCAAAAGCAATGGATGAAGCATTTGGTCCGTTAGGAAATCAAAGAAACATCATTAGATGGGCATTTGACAAAGAAACAAGTACAGGAGATGTAAAACGTTTTGAAATCGCTAATATTGGTCACGTAATTGCACAATACAAAAGCGAAAATAAATCTGGTTTAGTTTCTGTTACTATGGCAAGACCTTACGTTGAGCCAATCTTGAAAAACAAGAAAAAAGCTGAAATGTTAAAAGCTAAAATGACAGGTTCAAGCATCGAAGCTATTGCTAAGAGTGCTGGTGTAGCTGTACAGCAAGCTGCTAATGTTACTTTAGAGAATCCAGTTTTACCTGGAGGAGTTGGACAAGAGCCTAAAGTTGTAGGTAATGCATTTGCTTTAGCTACTAACAAAATTTCTGCTCCAATCGAAGGAAATACTGGAGTTTATGTGGTGAAAAACATAAGTACTGTTAAAGCTCCAACTCTTGCAAATCACGCAGAGTATGTTGCTAAAGTAAAAGCTCAAAGTGCATCAGATGCAGGAAGAATTTTACCAGCATTAAAAAACAATGCTAAAATTGAAGATAATAGATTACAGTTCAATTACTAATAAAAAGTAGTCACTATCATAAAAACCCGAAATGTCATTTTTGATGTTTCGGGTTTTCTTTTGTTGGTTACTAATTCGTGCTTAATTCCTGCAATTTAATACACAGTTTTGGTAAACAAAAAGATCTTTTAATGTCGATTAAAAGTTTAGAAAAAGACTTTCAATTTCTCGCTAAATAGGCCTCTATGCTTTTGGACATCACTTGTCAAAAGGTATATGTGTCTTTAATTACTGTAAATTTCTTAAAATTAAATATTTTATTGTAGGAATAATATTTATTTAATTTGAAAAAATTTGTGATTTCCAATTAATTGCAGTTAATTTGTAAGAATTTCGACTTTATACTATGTAGGTGTTTTCTTTCGTAGTTGAGTAAGGAAAAGAAAAAATAATAATAATCGAGCAATTAATGTCAAACATGTTTAGTTTCTTACGAAAAAAAACAAAGGTATATTCTAAAATTGAGAATCATATCTTTGGGATAATTACGGAGCTTTTAAAAGTGAGCAGTACTGATATCAATGTTGATGAATTAGGAGGCAAATACTATTTAAGTAACGAAGAGCAGCACTTTAACGTTACGATTTTAAGCAGTGACTATGTCATCAGACTTACAAACACAAGAGATTCTGTTGCTGAGAAATATGAGAAAGTTTTTGTAGAAGATATTTTGAAAGCTGTAAAAGAAGAAAAACATCGCAGAATGGAATTGGTATATATTTCAATTACAAACAGTATCGAAAAAATGGCAGAACGTCTTCATAATGCACTTATAGAATCTAATGAGCTTGAGAGTGAAAAAGTCAAACGCCTAGAAACCAAAAAGGCTAGTAGTAATTAAAGATAAATTGAAAATTATTATGATTGATTACTTTTGTAAAATTATTTCGGTATAAGTCAAAAAAGTTTTATATCCTCTTTTAAGGAAATATTCTCTAGGGTTTTCTTTAGAAATTACCATTACAAAATCTCCACCCCAAGCACCAAGACTTTTAATTGTGCCATTAAAGTCAGGAAAAGCAACTTCTTTAATAGTTTCAATTTCAAGAATATTACTTAAATGAATTTCATGTTTTTCGACTGCATATTCAAATTCTTTTAGAGTCTTAGCGTTCAAAATTGCCTTAGTAATTTTATTGTTTTCAGCAACGCTTTTGGTTAAATTTTGGTCTTTATGCCTGTTATAAGCATGTATTGCTGCTTTGCTGTTCTGCTTTTTATTTAGATAAACAAAGAAAATGTTTTTTGTAAAATCAGGTCTAAATGAAATTGGTTCAACATTGTTATTTTCTATTTTGTAGAGAATCGGCGTATTATTTTGAGCACAAGCAATATCATAACCACTTCCCCCAAAACTGTTTTTAAGCAATGTAAAAGCATTAACTTTTGTCCATTGAGCAATGTTGTTGATTAGTGTTGATGATGTTCCTAATCCCCAATTTTTTGGAAAAGTTAGATGCGTGGTAATTCGATAACCGTTAGACTGTTCAATGAAATCTGGATTTAACAGGTAGGCTTCGTGAAGAATATCAATTAAAGTTGTTCTTACAGTTTCAATTTCTGAATCGGCATTGGTTATTATTTCTGCAAATGTAAAAGTGTCTTCAAACCAAAGTTTTTGATCGTAGTCATAGCTTTTCCATTCAATAATTTTGTCATCACTATTTTCGATAACTAAATTTTGACCAAATTTTGTTGGCAGTGCAAATGCATCGGCACCATCTAGAACTAAGTATTCTCCAGAAATGAGTAGTTTTCCGTTACTGTAGAAAGTTGTTTTCATGCTTCAGTTTATAAAAAATCCAATATTTTAGTTGTTTCTCCTCTTTGCTATCGCTCTAGTCCAAATTCCAATTATCGTTGGAATTTGGAATTTTATGTAGAGACTATAATTTTTTGGAATTTTTATTTTCTTAAGTTTTCAATAAATTCAACTACAGCACTATGAGAAACTGCAGTTTTCTTGAAATGTGATTTGATTAAATGACGTTCTTCGCTTGTAGCTTCAAATTGATTGATGATATTGTTCAGGTGCATTTTCATGTGTCCTTCCTGGATTCCAGTTGTAGTTAAAGAACGCAATGCAGCAAAATTTTGCGCTAAACCTGCAACAGCAGTAATTTCCATTAATTCTCTTGCCGAAGGTTTTTGAAGAATTTCTAAACACAATTTTACCAAAGGATGCAGCGAAGTTAGGCCTCCTACTGTTCCTAAAGCCAAAGGTATTTCTAACCAGAAAGTAAAAATTCCGTCTTCAATTTTAGCATGCGATAAACTTGAATATTGCCCGTTTTTTGATGCATAAGCATGAACGCCGGCCTCAATAGCTCTAAAATCGTTTCCAGTTGCCAGAACTACAGCGTCTACACCGTTCATGATTCCTTTGTTATGCGTGACAGCTCTAAAAGGTTCGACTTCTGCAATTTGAACAGCTTGTACAAAACGTTCTGCAAATTCTTGTGGATTCTGGATGTGTTTCTCGGTTAAATCTTCAATTGGGCAAGAAACCTCGGCTCTTACAACACAATTTGGGACATAATTAGATAAAATGCTCATTATTACTTTCAAGCTTTCTTCATCAGAAAATAAAGCAGAATCTTGAAATTCTTCTTTTAAAGTTGATGCAAATTGTTCTAAACAAGAGTTTATGAAATTTGCGCCCATACTGTCTTTTGTTTCGAAAGTGGCGTGAAGTTGAAAATAATTGTTAAGTAAGCTTCTTTTATCCTTTAACTGAATATCTAATATTCCTCCGCCACGCTGCTGCATGTTTTTTGTAATGCTTTGTGTATCAAAGAAAAATTTTGGTTTTATTTCTTGAAAGAAAGATTGAAGTTTTTCAACATCTCCGCTGTAAGTAAAATGAACTTGACCTATTTTTTCAGTATCAATAATTGTTGTTTTAAAACCTCCGCGCGTCGACCAGAATTTCGCAGCTTTTGATGCCGCGGCAACAACTGAACTTTCTTCAATTGCCATTGGGATGGTTTTGTATTTTCCGTTTATCAAAAAATTCGGAGCAACTCCAAGTGGAATATATAAATTTGAAATCGTGTTTTCGATAAATTCGTCATGCAATTGTTGGAGCTTTTCGTCTGAATTCCAGTAATTTCTTATAATATTTAGTGCCTCTTCTGGCGTTGAAAAATACTCTTTGGCAATCCAGTTTATTTTTTCCTTTTTGGATAATTTAGAAAATCCGGCAACAGCGTTGTTCATTCTCAGTATATTAAATAATATTGTTGCGGCAAAGATACTATTTTAAGAGTTTTGTTTGCAATGTATTTCAAACATGAAAATACGCAATCGTTATTTTTTTTAACATTTAACACTTAAAATGTGTATTATGTTTATTTTTTTTACTAAAATTGGGCTCTTTTTATATTTAAAATAATTCTGATGAATACAAGTAAAATTACTGTTGTGCTTTTGTTAATAGTTGCGACAGTTTTTGGGCAGCAAAAGATAACGGTTGAAAACATCTACGGCGGGGCATTTCGGGCAAAAGGAATGGATGCATTGCAATCTTTAAAAAACACAAACCAATATACGGTTTTAAATGTTGACCAAGCCAGCAGGAGTATGCAGATCGATTTATATGACTTTGCAACTCTAAAAAAAGTATCAAACTTAATAGATACTAAAAGCTACGCAGCACTTTCAGACGGGATTGACAGCTATACCTTCGATGCTTCAGAAAAAAAGATTTTAATTGCCTGCAATTCTAAAAAAATCTTCCGTCACTCTTTTACAGCAGATTATTTTTTATATGATATTGCTTCTAAATCACTGACAAAACTTGTCGATTTTCAAATTCAAGAGCCAACTTTTTCTCCTGATGGAACTAAGATTGCTTATGCGAAAGAAAACAATTTATACGTTTACGACTTAGCATCAAAAAAATCTACAGCGATAACTACTGATGGAAAGAAAAATGCAATTATAAACGGTATCACTGACTGGGTTTATGAAGAGGAGTTCTCTTTTGTACGCGCATTTGACTGGAGTAAAGACAGTAAAAAAATAGCTTATATTCGTTTTGACGAAAGTCAGGTTCCTGAGTTTTCGATGTCTATTTTTCAAAAAGATTTGTATCCAACGGTTGAAACGTTTAAATACCCTAAAGCTGGAGAAAAAAATTCAGTAGTTTCATTACATATTTATGATGCTGCAGGAAATACTTCTAAAAAAGTTGATTTAGGAAATTACAATGACTTTTATATTGCAAGATTACAATGGACAAATGATAATAATACATTATCAGCTCAGGTTTTAAACCGTCACCAAAGTAATCTTGATTTGTTATTTGTTGACGGAACAACTGCTGCTGCAAAAGTGGTTTTAAATGAAAAAGACAAAGCTTACGTTGATGTTACAGATAACTTAACATTCTTAAAAGATAATAGTTTTATCTGGACAAGCGAAAAAGATGGTTTCAATCATATTTATCTTTATGATAAAACAGGGAAACTTAAAAATCAGGTTACAAAAGGAAACTGGGAAGTGGTTTCATACTACGGTTTCGACGAAAAAACAAAAACTATTTTCTACCAATCTACAGAAAATGGTTCTATCAATAGAGATGTTTACAGAATTGGTTTAGACGGAAAAAGCAAAACTCGTTTAACTTCTAAAGTTGGAACAAGTGCAGCGACATTTAGTCCTAACTTCCAATTTTTTATTAATACTTATTCTAGCGCTTCTCAACCAACAACTTATACTTTAAATGAGGCTAAAGCTGGAAAAGAAATTCAAGTAATAGAAAACAATCAAGCACTTGCAGATAAATTGAAAGCATATAATCTTCCTGCAAAAGAATTTTTTGTTTTAAAAACAGCTAAAGGAAATGAATTGAACGCATGGATTATGAAGCCGAAAGATTTTGATGCTTCAAAAAAATATCCAGTTTTCATGTACCAATATTCTGGTCCAGGATCGCAGCAAGTAAATAATGATTGGAACAATTCTGATGATTATTGGTTTGCTTCTTTAACACAACAAGGATACATTGTAGCTTGTGTTGATGGTAGAGGAACTGGTTTTAAAGGTGCCGATTTCAAAAAAGTGACTCAAAAGGAATTAGGAAAATACGAAGTTGAAGATCAAATTGATGCTGCAAAAGTAATTGGAGCTTATCCTTATGTTGATGCTTCAAGAATTGGAATCTTTGGGTGGAGCTATGGTGGATTTATGGCTTCGAACTGTATTTTTCAAGGAAATGATGTGTTTAAAATGGCAATCGCTGTTGCGCCGGTTACAAACTGGAGATTTTATGACAGCGTTTATACAGAAAGATACATGCAGACTCCACAGGAAAATGCGAGTGGATACGATCAAAACTCTCCAATAAACCATGTTGATAAATTAAAAGGTAAGTTTTTATTGATTCACGGATCTGCTGATGACAACGTTCATGTTCAAAACTCTATGCAAATGATGGAAGCGTTGATTCAAGCAAACAAACAGTTTGATTCTCAGATTTATCCTGACAAAAACCATGGTATTTATGGCGGGAAAACCAGAATTCAGCTTTATAATAAAATGACTAACTTTATCAAAGAAAATTTATAATCTAAAAATATATTAACCTAAAATAATAATGAATAATATGGGAGAAACTCAAGTAAAAACTGCGCATCCAAAAGGTCTTTGGGTATTATTTGGAACAGAGATGTGGGAGCGATTCAATTTTTATGGAATGCGAGCTATTTTAACGTTATTCATGGTAAACGCTTTAATGCTAGGGGAGTCAAATGCCTCAATTATTTATGGCGGCTTTTTAGCACTATGTTATTTAACTCCGCTTTTAGGTGGATTTATTGCTGATAAATATTTAGGAAACCGAGCATGTATTATATTAGGAGGTACATTAATGGCTGTAGGGCAGTTTTGTTTGTTTTATAGTGCTACAATTTATGATACTACTTTAGGTTTTTCAAAAACGATTTTTTGGTTGGGCTTGTTTGTTATTATATTTGGGAATGGTTTTTTTAAACCTAATATATCTTCTATGGTTGGAAGTTTGTATCCACCACAAGAAAAAACAAAATTAGATTCAGCATTTACTATTTTTTACATGGGAATTAATATTGGGGCATTATTAAGTCAATATTTTGTTCCATTGATTGCAGATGTTAAAGTAAATGGAGTTCAAGATCCTAACGTTTTTAAATGGGGTTATTTGATGGCTGGTATAGCAATGGTTTTAGGAACTATAATTTTTATTTTTCTTAAAGATAAACATGTAATTTCTCCAGACGGAAGTCCAATAGGTACAAAGCCAAATAGAAATAACACTACAGGAGAGGTGTTAGATCAAGCTAAATTCGCAGGTAAATCTATTGCATTTGTTACTGCTTTATTTTTTGTTTTGTTTTTTATTTTTAGATACCTATTAGTTGGTGAATTTGGATTTACCAATTTTGAGATTGGGACTCTTGTAAAAGGAATAATATATCCAATTATATATGGTGCAGGAATTTCATTGGCTGTTTTAATTTTGTTAGACTCGACTCTTACTAAAGTTGAAACGCAAAGAATTTTAGTGATTTATATTATTTCATTTTTTATTATTTTCTTTTGGGCAGCATTTGAACAAGCTGGTTCTTCGTTAACATTTATTGCTTCAAATCAAACTGATAGAAACATAATGTTTGGTTGGGAAATGCCAGCTTCTATGGTTCAAATATTTAATGGTATTTGTATTGTTTTATTAGCAGTGCCATTTAGTATTCTATGGGATAAATTGAGAGCTTCTAATAGAGAGCCTATTTCACCTATGAAGCAAGCTTTAGGTTTAGCAATTATTTCATTAAGTTATTTTATTATTGCGCATAACGTAAAAGATATTGGAAACACGGGATTACTAGCTATTAAGTGGTTGATTTTGTTGTATTTTATTCAATCATGTGCAGAGTTATGTCTATCGCCTATCGGACTTTCGTTGGTTGGTAAACTTGCTCCTAGACGATTTGCGTCATTATTATATGGGGTTTTCTTTATTTCAAATGCGGCAGGTTATGCGTTAGCGGGTACATTGGGGGCATTGATTCCTGCAACTGGAGATAAGTTCAATAAAGCAAAAGAATTGGGGATAGATTTACAGGCTGTTTTAGATAAAACAGTTGTGCCTACAGCAGAACAATTACAATTATTGGACAAAAATCAAATTATGAATCATAATCCTGTTTTTGCAGGATTCGAAATCCATAATTTATATGAGTTTTTTATGGTGTTTGTTGTTCTTACTGGAATTGCAGCAATCATATTATTTGCATTGACTCCATTTTTGAAGAAAATGATGCACGGTGTTAGATAATTAATCAAAATAATATATAAAAAATTACCTACAGGTTTAGGCTTGTAGGTATTTTTAATTTTAAAGAGTTTTTAAGTATGTGGAATAAGCACCCAAAAGCATTGCCTTATTTGTTTTTATCTGAAATGTGGGAACGTTTCGGTTATTATTTAATGATTGGAATTTTTACTTTATATCTTAAAGATGTAGAGAGTGGTTTTGCTATGACCGAAAAAGAGGCTTCTGATTTGTACGGAACCTTTATTGCATTAGTTTTTCTTACTCCTTTTATTGGCGGCTTAGTTGCTGATCGATATTTAGGATATAAAAAGTCTATTGTTTTTGGCGGAATTTTAATGGGTATTGGTTACTTCTTAATGGGAGTGCATGATATTACGGTACTTTATATAGCGATGACTTTGGTAATTATTGGGAATGGTTTTTTCAAACCCAATATTTCTACGTTGTTAGGAAGTTTTTATACCAATGAAGAATATAAGGATAAAAAGGACGAAGGCTACAATATTTTCTATATGGGAATTAATGTTGGGGCTTTTATTTGTAATTTCTTTGGTGCCGCTTTGCAGATTCTTTTAGGCTGGCATTGGGCTTTTATGGCTGCAGGTGTTGGTATGTTTATAGGTGTAATTGTGTTTTTATTAGGAACCAAACATTACGTAGGACACGATCAGAAAAAAGGCGTGCAGGAAGGTGACATGCCATTTTATAAAATTATACTTTTTATTTTATTGCCGTCATTTGTTTTTGGTGCAATCGGTTGGTTGATAAAAGGAGTTGCATCAGAGACTAATTTAGATAGTGCAATCTTTGGTTCGGACAGTACAGATGCCTTTATTTTTGCTTGTATTCCAATCGTTTTGTTTTATGGATCGCTTTATGTTAGAGCCAAAGCAGAAGACAAACGTTCAATAGGAGCTTTATTGGCTATTTTTGGAGTAGTGATTTTATTTTGGGGTGTTTTTAAACTTAATGGTTCAGCACTTACTACTTGGGCAGATCGTTATACAGATCGAGAAGTAACTGGAACAGCTGGTCAGGTTGTTGGTAAAATCAAATTAGCAAAAGAAGTAGAGTATAAAAAAGAATCAACAGAGCTTTATGATGACCAGTTTCGTTTACAAAAGGTAAATGGAGTTGTTCAAAAAGAAGAGAATTATCCTTTGTATTTTAGAAATGTCGCTCCAGAAAAATTACCTGCCGAAGGTAGTAAAGTGCATCTTTGGGCTACAAACTTAAGCCAGTCTATCAATCCGGGCTGGGTAATTATATTGACACCTTTGGTTGTTGCATTCTTTTCTTTTTTAAGAGCGAGAAAAAAAGAACCTTCAACACCTACAAAAATTGCTTTTGGATTGTTAATTTCGGCCTTGTCTGTTTTGGTTATGATAGCTGCTGTAAAAATTGGCGGCAACGGAACAGAGAAAGTCAGCGTTTGGTGGTTAGTGGCAAATTACGGTATCATCACAATTGGTGAACTGTTTTTAAGCCCTATGGGATTATCTGTAGTTTCTAAATTAAGTCCAGTTAATATTACTTCATTAATGATGGGAGGTTGGTTTTTATCAACTTCAATAGGAAATAAGTTGAGCGGTGTTTTGGCAAGTATGTGGGATACCTATGATAATAAAGTAAACTTTTTTTGGGTTAATTTTGCGTTGCTGATGTTTGCGACTGTGCTGATGTTTGCTTTAGTAAAACAGCTTAACAAGGTGATGAAAGAAAGAGGAATCAATTAATTATAAATAAATAAATGGAACAGAAGATTACTTTAGAGGAAATTCAAAATTTTAAAGGCAATTATCCAAAGCAATTGTGGTACTTGTTTTTTGTCGAAATGTGGGAGCGTTTTTGCTTTTACGGAATGCGGGGGGTTCTTGTTATTTTTATGGTAGATCAGCTTTTTTTGAAAGAAGATCACGCTAGTTTACAATACGGTGCAATTCAAGCTTTTGTATATGCATTTACTTTTATTGGAGGTATCTTCGCTGATAAAGTTTTAGGATTTAAAAAATCATTATTTTTTGGAGGAATTGTTATGATTCTTGGAAATCTTTTGATTGCTGTTTCGCCTCACGATTTCTTTTACTATGGTATTGCATTTTCTATTATTGGAACAGGTTTTTTTAAACCAAATGTTTCATCAATGGTTGGAGAATTGTATCACGAAAGTGACGGACGTAGAGATGCTGGTTACGGAATGTTTTATGCCGGAATCAATGTAGGAGGCCTTTTTGGAGGTGCTTTATGTGTTTATTTAGGTAAATATTATTCTTGGCAGTTATGCTTTTTGTCAGCCGCAATAGTAATGTTTTTAGGTTTAATTACATTTTTGTTTACTAAGAAATATTTAGGGCCGATTGGAGATTCTCCATTGTTGAATTTAGAGCCTGGTAAAAGACGAATTCGCGAAATAGCAGTATATGCTTTATCAATTTTAAGTTTACCATTTATTTTTATAATGGTAAAAAATACTGACTATACAGATTATTTCATGTATACAATTGGTATCGTTGCGGTTTTGTATTTTGTATATGAATTGTTTAAACTTGGAGATGTGAAAATGCAAAAGAAACTCTTCGCAGCTTTCTTATTTGTGTTTTTCTATTTCTTGTTTAACTCAATTTATGAACAAAGCGGTGGTTCATTATCTCTTTTTGCGAAAGATAACTTGAATAATAAATTGTTGTTTTTTAATATTGACCCAAATGTTGTCAATAATAGTTCGAATACCTTTTTTGTAGTTGTTCTAAGTCCTATTATTGGATTGTTGTGGATTTGGTTGGGAAAACGAAAAATAGAGCCAAATACATTAATTAAATTTGGAATCGGATTTTTGTTTCTGGCAGCCTCTTTCTATATCTTCTATCTTACTAGATTTTTTGCTGATTCAAAAGGTATAGCGTCACTAAACGTGTTTACGTTAGCTTATTTAGTGACAACAATCGGAGAGCTTTGTTTAGGGCCTATTGGAATGTCGATTATTACAAAATTGTCTCCAAAAAGATTGTTTGGGATGATGATGGGATTGTGGTTTTTGGCTAGTGCTTTTGGACAGCTGGCGGCAGGAAAATTAGGAGCCGAGATTTCAAGATCAAATACAGGAGATACTTTAGTTTCTAAATTACAGTCTTACACTGAGGGTTACTATCAATTGGCAATTTATTCGCTAATTGCAGGTGTTATTTTGATTGCTATTTCTCCAATAATTAGAAAATTAATGCAAGAAGTTAAATAGTTAATTATTATTGACTTTTTGATTAAATTTGTCAAAAAATAAAAGAACATGAAAAAGATATTCTTAATAACATTGTTTTTAATTGGTGCATTTACAACTCAAGCCCAAGAGCTAAAATGGTATACAGATGTTAAAGAGGCAATTACTATAAGTAATAAAGAAAAGAAACCAATGTTGATGTTCTTTACCGGCAGTGATTGGTGCGGATGGTGTATTCGTTTACAAAACGAAGTGTTGAAAACTGCAGAGTTTAAAAAATGGGCAGTTGATAACGTTGTTTTGGTGGAACTTGATTACCCAAGAAGCGTTCCTCAAACACCTGAGTTAAAAAATCAGAACAATGAATTACAGCAGGCTTTTGGAATTCAAGGATTTCCTACCGTATTTTTTACCAGCGCAGAATCTAAAGACGGGAAAGTTAATTTTAAAGGTCTTGGAAAAACAGGTTATGTGGCAGGCGGGCCTTCGGCTTGGTTAACTGTGGCGGAAGAGATTGTTCATCCTAAAAAGTCATAAAAAGAGAAAATCGATTTCTATAAATATAAACTCCTTACAGTACTGTAAGGAGTTTTTTTATACGTAAGAAAAAGATCTTCATTTTAGGAGTAATTAGTGGTTTGATGTTTAAACATCGATTAAAAAACATATAATGTATTTTTTGTGTTTATTAAATTTGGATAATTAAAATATTATGTTAATTTCGTCACGCTATACTAACCAAAAACCAATCTACTATGACTAAAAAATTACTTATCCTACTATTTTTTTTAGGTTCATTTTTTATGCAGGCGCAAAATCTCGCTTGGCGGACAAACATGACAGATGCCATTGCAATCAGCAATGAACAAAAAAAACCAATGTTAATTTTATTCACTGGTGCAGGTGTACCAGAAAATTTACAAAATGAAATTTTTAAAACCCCAGATTTTGCTGTTTGGTCTCGAGATAATGTCGTTTTGGTAAAACTAGACCTATCAGATTCTTCAGCTTCAGCTACTGATAAAGAGCAAAATATTAAACTGAAAAATGCTTTTGGCGTTGAAGATCTTCCTGAAGTTTGCTATGCAATAGCCTCAATAAGAAAAAATAAAACAACTTTTAGTGCTTTAGGCAAGATTGCTTACAAGCCCGGCGGTGCAAAAGCATGGATCGCTGAATCTAATAATATTTTGCACCCAAGTGAATAGTGAATTTAATTAAGTTTTCTTAGTTTAATTTGTAGAATCCCTTTTCGGCAGTAGCATGAAAAGGGATATTTTTTTTAGCGCAGCTTGCCTCCCAAATTTTTTGAATTTTGTATGAATTAGAAGCGTCAGCCACAATGACTTTGGGATGAAGATGTACTAAAACTCGATCAAGATTTATTTTTGGAGATTGTGTTAGAATTAGTATATCGGGTTGTAATTTATCAACGTAAACTCCTGTGCTGTCTATAATGAGAATTTTTTTGCTATTAAAAAACAAAGTGTTTTTGATTTTTTTTGGTTTGCTCAATATTCCAAAATTTCCCACTAAATAAGAATTAAGTATAAAGTTGCTTGTATTAGGTTTTAAAATAGTATCTGCAGCATAAAATGTAATATTTTTTCCTGCCCTCGTGGTTATCAACGTACTTTTCTTTACGTTGTAAACAATTAATTCATGTTGACCTGCGATTTCTTTTTTAGTATAAATTAAAGACAACTGCAGTAAAATTATGGATAGTGCAAACGCGGTAAAATGAGTAAAAGTTCTGTTTTTTGACCAAATAATACCGCTGATAATTAGAAAATAAAGAGAAAATAGATAATACGAGTTAAAGCTTATATTTTGAAAAATAAATGATTCAAACGATGCAACATAATGAATTGTTTGGTTTAAAAGATAAATGCTTTTTTCAAAAATTTCAACAAGAAACATTGGCGGACTTATAAAAATGGCAATTATCATAACGATTATTCCAGCAATCATTATAAAAGACAAAATAGGAAGAATAACAATATTGGTTACAAAAAATAAACCCGGAAATTGATGAAAATAATAAAGACATAAAGGCAGAGTACCAATTTGAGCAGCAAAAGAAACGGTTAATGCATCCCAAATATAAATTGATATTTTGTTTTTAGGAGTCCATATTTTTTTTAGTTCCGGTTGAAGCCAAACAATAAATACCAACGCTAAATAGCTCAATTGAAAACCAACATCAAATAAAAAATAAGGTTCAAATAGTAATATAAGTAAAATTGAAACTAGGAGAGTATGATAAATATTTCCGCTTCGACGCAAATGATTGCCTATTGCGACAAAAGAAAACATGACAACCGAGCGCAGTACCGAAGGCGATAAACCAGAAATTATTGCAAAACCGGCTAATGATATTAAAATTGAAATTAATTTAATGGCTGAACCTTTGCGAGTATTAGGAATAGGTTTTAAAATAAAAGCAATAAACAGCATTATAAACCCAACGTGTAAGCCAGAAACCGAAAGAACATGTGTCGCTCCAGAATATTGATAATCTTTAATTATGTCTGATGAAATTTCTTGCTGCTGACCTAGTATTAATGCAAGCGCAACATTCATTTCGTCTTTATTAAAATGAGCACTTTCAAGATTTTTTAGAATAGTCGAATGTAAGCGTCCACAATAATACCAAATGTCTTTTTGGATGGTTTTACTTGTTGTAATTTCTGATTTTTCGCAATACAATTGCGCGTATATTTGTTTGTCTGATAAGTATTTAGAATAATCGAATTGATTCGGATTTTTGTTAGATGGAGTTCGACGTAAAGTAGTTTTTACTCTAATTGTATTTCCTATAATCAAAGGATTGTGCAAACTGTCTTTTTGAATGTTTACTATTATTTTACCAGAATAAACTTTGCTGTCAATTTCTTTGATGAGGCCAATGTAACGATCGCTGTAATTGTTGCTTTTGAGTTTTTCGCGAAGTATAAAAGTTATAAAGTGTGGTTTTTCGAAAGCCGTTTTTGAGTGCGTATAATTAGACTTGTCAAAAGAATCAGTGTGAAAAATCAACACGCATATTCCTGTAGATAATGAAATCAGATAAGTACCTAATCCAAAATAAATGCTTGCTTTTTTGTTGTTTTTTGATGCAAAATAAAGTAGACAAAATAAAATCGCGTTAGAAAGAAGAAATGTACAAGCAGTTGAGATAGAAGGCTGACAGTAATACGAGATTATTATACCCGAAATGAAGCATAACGTAATTTTAATTAAAGGAAAATCTAATACTTTCATGGTTTAAAAGTATTAAATTTATGTAAGAAAAAGAATATAAATAAATTAAAATGTTATTCTATTACTCGATTGATTTGGGCAAAGGAATTTTGATAATAAGATTCTTTGGTAGAGGAAATTATGACACCTTTTGAAGTAGAAGAATGTACAAATTTTATTTCATTTGAGCTGACTTCAACAATTAGTCCTACATGATTAATTTGCCTGCTTCTGTTGGTTTTAAAAAATATTAAATCCCCTTTTTGAGCATCATTAAATTTTATTATTGTTCCAATTTTAGCCTGCTCAAAAGAACTTCTTGGAAGCTTTATATGTTCAGATTCGAATGTAGTAAAAACTAGTCCAGAACAGTCAAAACCGCTTTTTGTTGTTCCGCCAGCCTTGTATTTAACACCAATATTGTCGGTTGCTGTTTCAATCAAATTACTTACAACATATCTATTTTCTCGTTTCGATTCTTTTTTGCTCACAGCAGTAGAGGCAGATTTACAAGAAGCAAACAGCACGGTTAAAAGAAGGAAAATGAGTAGTTTTTTCAAAATAAAAAATTTAAGCTTTTAAATCGGCAACAATAAGTTTAGCTGTTTTTTTACTGGCACCAACTCCGCCAAGTTTTTCTTCTAAAATATCATAGTTTTTAAGCAGTTTGGTACGATAAGAAGGTTCAAGTAATTTGTTTAATTCTTCTTTTATGCGTTTTGTATTGCATTCGCTTTGAATTAATTCAGTTACAACTTCCTGATCCATAATTAAATTAACCAGCGAAATGTATTTTAAAGTAATGATACGTTTTGCAATTTGGTAAGAGATAGAACTTCCTTTGTAACAAACAACTTCAGGAACTTTAAAAAGAGCCGTTTCCAAAGTTGCAGTTCCCGAAGTTACTAAAGCAGCTGTAGAGGAACGGAGTAAATCATATGTTTTGTTCGAAACAAATGCTATGTTTTTATTTTTTATAAACTGTTGGTAAAACTCAAAATCTTGACTCGGTGCACCAGCAATAACAAATTCATAATCTTGAAAATCGTCAACAACGCTCAGCATTACACTCAGCATTTTTGTTATCTCCTGTTTACGGCTTCCTGGTAAAACGGCAATAATTGGTTTTTCGCCCAAATTATTTTCTGTTCTAAACGCAATTTCATTAAAAGAAGGTTGATTCTGAATGGCATCAATCAAAGGATGTCCGACAAAATCAACAGGAAAATGATGTTTGTCCTCGTAAAAACTTTTTTCAAAAGGTAAAATCACAAACATCTTATCAATATCATGTTTTATGGCATTGATTCGGTTTTCTTTCCAAGCCCAAATTTGCGGCGAAATATAATAATGTGTTTTGTAATTAAGTGCTTTGGCCCATTTTGCAATACGCATATTAAAACCCGGATAATCAATAAAAATTAAAACATCAGGCTGAAATTCAGTAATGTCTTTTTTACAGATTTTAATATTATTTAATATGGTTTTTAGGTTAAAAATAACTTCAACAAATCCCATAAAAGCTAATTCGCGGTAATGTTTTACTAATGTTCCGCCGGCTTTTTGCATTAAGTCACCGCCCCAAAATCTAATGTCGGCTTGAGGATCTTCCTCATACAATGCTTTCATTAAATTTGAACCGTGTAAATCTCCAGAAGCTTCACCAGCTATTATGTAGTATTTCATGTTGACCAATTTTTATTGCTGCGCAAAGATAGGTTTTTAAATAATTAGAGTTGAAATTGCTAAAACAATCACCGCCAAAATTACGCCTCTTGCCATCATTTCTTTGTTTCTGTTTAAAAGAATTAGAAAAACTGCGAGATCTAAAGTGGTACCGATCGTAATTACCTTTCCTAAATAACCTTGCTTTTTTATAGTTTGAATTCCTGTTGAAAGATCAAGTGATGTAAAGGTTTTAATGAATAAAAGACTGCCAAGAATAGAAGTCAAGATCCCGATAATAAATCCAATTATAAAATCTTTTTTATTCATTTAAATTCCAAGTATTAAGTTGCTGCATCGAATGATGAGCGGTTAAGTCAAATTGTACCGGAACAACTGAAATGTATCCGTTCTCTAAAGCCCATTCATCTGTATCTTCCCCCTTATCTTCATTTACAAATTTACCCGTAAGCCAGTAATAATCCTTTCCAAATGGAGTTTGTCTTTTGTCAAATTTTTGAGAATAAAAAGCTTTTGCCTGACGGCAGATTTTTATTCCTTTAATCTCTTTTTGACTTAGTTTTGGAAAATTTACATTTAAAACCACACCTTCTGGCAGTTTGTTAGCCAGAGTTTCTAAAGTTATTTTCTTCACAAAAGCTTTAATAGGCTCGAAATCGGCATTCCAGTCAAAATCCAAAAGAGAAAAACCAATTGCTTGAATCCCTTCAATTCCTGCTTCAACAGCAGCGCTCATAGTTCCAGAATAAATCACATTAATAGACGAATTAGATCCGTGATTGATTCCTGAAACGCATAAATCTGGCTTTCTTTTTAAAATTTCATTTACTGCCAGTTTTACACAGTCAACAGGCGTTCCAGAGCAGCTGTATTCTGTAATTGTATCTTCATCTTTAGAGATTTTGTCTAAAAACAAAGTGTTATTTATGGTAATCGCGTGTCCCATGGCGCTCTGTGGTTTGTCTGGAGCAACAACAACAACATCGCCAATTGTTTCCATTACACTTATCAAAGCCCTTATTCCTGGAGCAAGAATTCCGTCGTCGTTTGTTACTAATATTAAAGGTTTTTGAGTACTCATGCTGTGATTTGTATTTTTAATTTATCAAAATTAAAGCTTCTTAAAACAAATGTAGTAACAGATTTTGGTAGAATACTAACAAATAAATAAAAATTGTAAACTAAATTCGGGAAGACTTTTGCGCATCAAACATTTTTATATCTTTAACAAAAAATTATAGTGAACTTGGCATGTTGGCATAGTTTTTACCGTAACTTAGATTAAAAAATTTGATGAATGCTATTATTAAGTTTATGAAAAGAAATTATAAAATCCTTATAGCCGTATTATGCTTGTCTCTTACCTTGTTTGCTTTTAAAATAAATGCAGACAAATCTGGCGATCCGGATCCAAATAGAGATAAAACACTTCTGGAATTACTAGCGTTTGTTATTGAAAAAGGACATTACAGCCCGGCTGAAATTAATGACGAATTCTCCAAAGGTATTTTCAAAGATTATATCGAAGCTTTAGATCCTTCTAAAAGGTTTTTTCTTCAATCAGATATTGATGAGTTTAAGCAATATGAATTAATGCTTGACGATCAGTTTTTGAATAAAGATTTGACGTTTTTTAATTTGACGTACACGAGGTTGATGAAAAGAATGGAAGAGAGCAAAAAACGTTACAAAACGATTTTAGCACAGCCATTTAATTATAACACGGATGAGACTTTTAATTCAGATTATGAGCATCTTCCTTATGCGAAAAACTTAACAGAGATTAATGAAAGATGGAGAAAACAAATTAAGTTATCTACGCTTTCATCGCTGGTTACAAAGCAGAAAATTGAAGAAGAGAAAAAGAAAAAAGATCCAGCTTACAAAGAAAAAACTTTTGAAGCTTTAGAGAAAGAAACTCGTGACAGCTCATTAAAATCTTTAGATGATAATTTTAGTGTTATTAAAGATTTGAATAAAGATTATTGGTTTTCAGTGTATTTGAATTCAATTATGGCTCGTTTTGATCCGCATACAAGTTATTTTGCACCAGAAGAAAAAGATCGTTTTGATGTAAATATTAGTGGAAAATTAGAGGGAATTGGAGCAAGATTAACTAAGAAAAATGATTTCACGCAAATCGATGAATTAATTTCTGGCGGACCTGCTTGGAAAGGAAAACAACTTGAAGCAGGAGATTTGATCTTGAAAGTCGCTCAAGGAAATGAAGAGCCTGTAGATGTAGTTGGAATGCGTCTTGATGATGTTGTGAAAAAAATTAAAGGACACAAAGGAACCGAAGTAAAACTAACGGTTAAAAAAGTAGACGGAAGTATTAAGGTTATTTCGATTATCAGAGATGTTGTTGAAATCGAAGAAACTTATGCAAAATCAAGTATTGTTGAAAAAGACGGACTAAAATACGGGGTTATTTACCTGCCTAAATTTTATATCGATTTTGAAAACAAAGACGGCCGTGATGCAGGAAAAGATATCGCTCTTGAAGTAGAAAGATTGAAAAAAGAGAACATAAACGGAATCGTTCTTGACGTTCGTGATGATGGCGGTGGATCCCTTTCGACAGTTGTTGATATTGCTGGTTTATTTATTGAAGAAGGACCAATTGTTCAGGTAAAATCTGCAGGTAAAAAGAAAGAAGTTTTATACGATAAAGATAAAAAAATAGAGTGGGATGGACCATTAGTAATTATGGTAAACAGCTTCTCTGCATCGGCTTCTGAAATTTTGGCTGCGGCAATTCAAGATTACAAACGTGGAGTTATCATTGGCAGCAAACAAACTTATGGTAAAGGAACAGTTCAAAATGTACTTGATTTGAATCAGTTTGTTCGTAACGCAAATTACGGAGACTTAGGAGCATTGAAAATCACGGGGCAAAAATTCTACAGAATTAACGGAGGTTCTACACAGTTAGAAGGTGTTCACAGTGATGTTGTTATGCCAGATCGTTATGCTTACCTGAAAATGGGAGAACGTGATATTGACAATGCTATGCCGTGGGATAAAATTGATCCAGCAGATTACAGCACTTGGACTTCTAACGAGAACTTTACTAAAGCAATTCAAAATAGTAAAAACAGAATTGCGCAAAGTCCTCAATTTAAATTAATTGAAGATAATGCGAAATGGATTGATGTTAAAAACAAAGAAAACACATACAGCTTGAATATTAAGAGTTTTAAAGAAACTCAAGAGCAAGTTGAAAATGAAGGAAAAAAATACAAACCAATTTCTGATTATAAAAACAATTTAGTTTTTAAATCACTGCCTTATGAAGAAGCTGAAATGAGCAGCGATGCAGCTTTGAAAGAGAAAAGAGATGTTTGGCATCAAGCTTTGTCTAAAGATGTTTATGTTGAAGAAGCTTTGAATGTTTTAGATGATTTACAATCACCAAAAGGTTATGTGAAAAATACAGTTTCTCCAAAAATGAAAAAGGATAAATTGGTGAAATCTTAGTTCGCGATAGAATTAATTTGTTATTAAAAACGCTCCATAGGTTTAAAATTTATGGAGCGTTTTTTGTAAGTTTATTTTAAAAATAACGACTGTACTGCATGAAGAATTATATTATTTTAGGTTTATTGGGGATTACATTATTTGCTTGTAAAAAAGAAAATATCGATGAAAAGGAAGTGGTTCTGAAACAAACTTCTTTTGCTCCAGTTCAAAATGTGACAGATTCTTTGTATTCGGCAGTTTATTTGCCAACATCGACAACCAATCAAATTGTAAAACACAAATATTATACATTATCTTACAATGAAAAGTTTGAACAGGCTGAATGGGTCGCGTATGAATTAAAGAAAGATTATTTGAAAAATGGCGACTATAAACGCCCTTATTTTATAGAAGATCCCAAAGTTACTACTGGTTCTGCAGATTGGAGAAATTATAAAAAATCGGGTTACGATAAAGGTCATCTTTGCCCAGCAGGAGACATGGAATTTAGTGAAGAAGCTTATAATGATACTTTTTATACATCGAATATCTCTCCTCAAAAACATGATTTCAATAGTGGAATTTGGAATAGATTAGAGCAAAAAACACGTTATTGGGCAGGGAAGTACAATGATATTTATGTTGTCACTGGCGGAATTTTGAAAGATTCGGATAAAAAAATAGGAACAGAGAAAGTTTCTGTTCCTAAATATTTTTATAAAATTGTCTTAGCTAAATCAGGGAAAGGACACAAAGCAATTGCTTTTCTGGTTCCTAACGAAGACAGCGACAAGTCAATTTATGATTTTGAAGTTTCTATTGAAACTTTAGAGAAAATGACCGGAATTGACTTCTTTCCGAATTTGAAAAACTTAAAAAGCAGTAAGGATTTTTAATTAAATAATGTCCTGTTATAAATTAATATAGAATACAAATAAGAATGCAATTTTTTAGAATGAAGAAGCAAATGATTTTTGTTGGTTTAATGATCGTTTTTATCATAAACCAAGGCTATAGTCAAACATTACTGAATAAAAAAAATATAGAAAATACGCTTAATGAGGCCTTTAATAAATTTAAAGATTTAAAAGAAGGAAAAAATGCAGACTATATTAAAGAGCTGGCCAATGTAGATCCCAATATTTTTGGCATTGCACTTGTTACTACAGACGGAGCGGTATATACAAGAGGTGATATAAACTCAATGGTTTCAATTCAAAGTATATCGAAAGTGTTTACTATGGCAAAAGTAATTGAACAAGAAGGGCCTCAGTTTTTGGAAGACAAAATAGGTGTGAATGCGACTGGGCTGCCATTTAATTCTATTGTTGCGGTAGAAATGAATAAAGGGGATAAAATTAATCCTCTTGTAAATCCTGGAGCTATTGCGGCCACAAGTCTTATAAGAGGTAATGATTCTATTGCAAAATGGAAAGAAATCCAGAAAATTCAGAGTGATTTTGCGGGAAGGCAACTCTCTATAAATCGTGCTGTTTATATAAGTGAGGCTGGCGATAATTTGCGTAATCAAGCCATTGCACATTTGTTATTGGCTTATAATAGGATGTATTTTGATCCGGTAGAAGCAACAGATATTTATACAAAACAATGCGCTTTGAATGTAAATGTAAAGGATCTTGCTACAATGGCGGCCACATTGGCAAATGGAGGTGTTAATCCTATTACAAAGAATAAGGTGGTTAGTCAAACGACTGTGATGTATACCTTACCTGTAATGGCAACTGCGGGTCTGTATGATAATTCTGGAATTTGGCTCTTTAATTCTGGGCTTCCTGCAAAGAGTGGTGTTGGAGGAGGGATACTAGCAGTGTGTCCTGGTAAATTTGGAATTGCTGTTATTTCGCCGCCATTAGATAACGCTGGAAATAGTTTGAAAGCTCAGAAAGTTATTCAATATGTTATAGAGAAACTTAAAGCGAATCCTTATTGGATTGATCCTAAGTAGCTTTTGAGTAAAAAAAGAAAAGTCCAAAATAATTTTTTTGGACTTTTTTTGTTTTTGATATTTAAAAAGCAGTAAGGGTTTTTAAATCGGCAATTGTCTGAGTTGGATTTTCGGCCTTAAAAACAAAGCTTCCCGCCACTAAAACATCTGCTCCAGCTTCTACTAGTTGTTTTGCATTTTTATTCGTTACACCGCCGTCAATTTCGATAATTGTCGAAGCATTTTTGCGTGTAATTAAAGCTTTAAGCTTTCTAACTTTATCATACGTGTTTTCGATAAACGTTTGACCTCCAAAACCAGGATTTACACTCATGATGCAAACTAAATCAATGTCATTGATTACATCTTCTAGTAAATCAATATTAGTATGCGGATTGATGGCAACTCCTGCTTTCATTCCTTCTGCTTTAATTGCTTGAAGTGTTCTGTGTAAATGTGTGCAGGCTTCATAATGCACGCTTAGAATATTAGCTCCTAAATCAGCAAAAGTTTTAATGTAACGATCTGGATCAATAATCATTAAATGCACATCGATTGTTTTTTTTGCGTGTTTTGAAATGGCTTCTAAAACAGGCATTCCAAAAGAAATATTTGGAACAAAAACGCCATCCATTATATCGATGTGAAACCAGTCTGCCTGGCTGTTGTTGATCATTTCGATATCACATTGTAGATTAGCAAAATCCGCTGCAAGAACAGAAGGGGCAATAAGTGTATTTTTCATTTTGTAGATGTGTGTTGTTTTATACAAAGGTAGATTTTAACCGCAAAGTGCGCAAAGAATTACGCTAAGTTCGCAAAATAAAATAAAAAACTCCGGTAATCAGCCGGAGTTTCAATCATCAATCAAAAAACGAACAGTCAATCAAACTGTTGTTTGCTTTAATACCAATATACGAAATTTTGAAACAAATTCCAAACTCCAATAATTTTTTGGAATTTGGAATTATTTATATATTGGAGTTTTGGGTGATTACCCAAGATAAGTTTTAAGAATTTTACTTCTTGAAGTATGTTTTAATCTACGGATTGCTTTTTCTTTAATCTGACGAACACGCTCACGAGTTAGGTCGAAAGTTTCTCCAATTTCTTCTAAAGTCATTGGATGTTGATCGCCAAGACCAAAATACAAACGAACAACATCAGCTTCTCTTGGAGTTAATGTTTCTAATGAACGTTCAATTTCAGTACGTAATGATTCGTGAATTAATTCTCTGTCAGGGTTTGGAGATTCTCCAGAACGTAAAACGTCGTAAAGGTTAGAATCTTCTCCTTCAACAAGAGGTGCATCCATTGATAAGTGACGACCAGAGTTTTTCATAGACTCTTTTACGTCATTTACTGTCATGTCAAGTTCTTTTGCAATTTCTTCAGCAGAAGGCGGACGTTCGTTAGATTGCTCTAATAACGCATACATTTTGTTGATTTTATTGATAGAACCAATTTTGTTTAATGGTAAACGAACGATACGAGATTGTTCTGCCAATGCTTGAAGAATCGATTGACGAATCCACCATACAGCGTAAGATATAAATTTAAAACCACGAGTTTCATCAAAACGTTGAGCCGCTTTAATAAGACCTAAGTTTCCTTCATTAATTAAATCAGGAAGAGTTAATCCTTGATTTTGATATTGTTTAGCAACCGATACAACGAAACGCAGGTTGGCTTTTGTTAATTTTTCTAATGCTCTTTGATCACCTGCTTTAATTCTTTGTGCTAATTCTACCTCTTCATCAGCGGTAATTAGGTCAACTTTTCCGATTTCTTGTAGATATTTATCTAACGATGCAGTTTCACGATTGGTTACCTGCTTGGTGATTTTAAGTTGTCTCATGTTATTTGTGTCCTCAATTTTTAAGTGTACAAATGGTTATACGTTTGAAGATGCAAAAAGGTTACAATTAAATGAAAAATAATTTTATTTTTTTTAGAAATTAGGTCAAAAAAAAAATCGGTTCAAGAATTGAACCGATTTTGATATTTATTTTACTGTAATGTTTTTTGTAATATATACGGGCTTTCCCTCGTCTGTAAAACCTTCTAAAACAACTTCAAAGTCGCCTTTAAGATCTGAAGTGTAGAAAGATAGAGTTTCTTCTTTTTTGTCTAAAGATAAAGTTGGCTCCCAAAGCAATTGGTACCTATAATCTGGAATTCGTTTTAAATTATTTCCTGCACTATAATCAGGATTGTAATAAATTTTTGCAGGATTTGGTCTTTGAACTTCAGTTGGCTTCATGTATTTTTTGACAAAATTTATAGCAAAGTCACTGTTTTTGGTTTCAAAACTTATTAAGCCTCCGTATAATTTTGGACCATAAGCATAAGGTTCATTAATAAGGCTTACTTTGTCTACATTTCCCATATTATAATCAAATAAATCACTTGAATCTTGTATAAGAAGACCGTCGACAATTATTAAAGGCGGTCCGTAAGCAGTTAGATCTTTATGACCATTTCGTACAAACAATTGATTCTTATCGTTAACACGTCTATAATAAAGTTCTAATATGATTTCTACAACATTCTCCTTTAGGGTTGGGAAGCGCGTATAGTCGTCAAGAACATATGTTTTTTCGATGCTGTTGAAAAACGGACTGATAACTGCTTCTTGTATCAAGCTGTCTTTTTTCGTTTGATAATAAGCATTTTGAATCTGACTTGCAGTAGAGCGCTCTTCAATATCTTTTTTAAGATCTTCTGTTAGATTGAGTTTTGATGAAAATTGCAGTCCTGAAGTATCAAGTTTTGGTAATGGATCTAAAATAACAGTGAAATCTGACGGGTTTTCATCGAGAACCTGAATAATCGCATTTGAGAAATTTGGAAATTGATCTAATAAAAACGTGAATTTCCCCTGAGAGTTTGTTTTAACTATTTTTAAAACATACTCTTTTCCGGGTAAAGAAATTGACAGCGATTTATTATTTAAATCTTGATTGGTTTTTGATACAATTGAACCAGTAATTAATTCTGCTCGAAGTTCTGGAATAAATAAAAACGAACTAGGAGAATAATCGCTGTAATTTCGAGCTGTTTTTTTTGCAAACTCTTGTGGAGTTGTTTGTTTTAAAGCAGGAATTTGATCTTTCTTTCGAACAGAAATAGAATAATTACCTTTTTGGGTTATTTCTGTAAGTGATTTTACTTTAATGCTCGCTTTATCTCTTGTGTAATAACTGTTTTTATCTAATTCAAAATCGATTCTTTTTTCATTATCGAGATTTGAATCTGTTGAAATATTAGTTGATGATACACTGTTCTTTAATGTATTATCAAAAGTCACATTAGCATTAGGCTCTTGAGTTTGAAATGGATTTATGATGAATAAATCTATTTCATATGTTTGAGATTTCGGATTGTTTAACATCCATTTTGTATAGGCAATTAACTTGTAATTTCCTGTTTTTAATGTTGTTGGTATAAAATAATCCCCTGTTCCAATTCCTTTGTCAAGATAAACTTTGTTTTTTTGAAATGATTGTTTCTCATTATCAACAAGTTCAATATAAGCTATTTTGCTTATTAAACTTGGTTTGTTATTGATAGGGTTCAAACAATATAATTTGTAGAACAAAGTTTCTCCGGTTAAAAAAGTTGTTGTGTTCGAATGAAGAAAAATAGTTTCTTGTGATGATTTGGTTAATGTGCTATTTTTATTTTGCTGCGCAGAGACAAATAAGCTGTTTGCAATCAAAAGTGTTAAAACCAATAATTGTTTAATTCTTTCCAAAATGTATGTCTGGTTATAGATTAATAGTTGTTTCATAGATGATAAAAAAGAATTATTCTATCCAAAAAGTTGGAACCAAGTTAGATGAAAAAGTAGTGCAGTCACCACAAGGTGCTTTTACCAAAAAGTATTTACTTTCATGATCCCATGAAAACAGAGTTCTGCCTTTGCTTCGAAGGGAGGAACGTAATATTTGGCCTGTACAAGGAAGGTCTCCTGGACAATCGATGTATTCTTTTAGATCACAATCTTCTATATAGTAAGGAGGTAAGTTATCATTCGGAAATAAATCTTTATAGTTGAAGTAAATTCGATCCGAAGAAACGGCCGAAACTTCAAAAAAGCCAATTACTTTCTCATTAGGATTTTCTACAGATTTCATATTACCATAAAAGAATCCTGGCTGTTTTGGCGAAAGAATACTTTCAGATGTAGATAATTCTCTCAATGTTTTATAAAAAGTATAAGCAGCTAAATTTTGAACATACTGTTTTACCATAATAGTATAACGATGTGAGATGATATAATTTTGATCGCTGATGAAACGAACAGGATAGTGTACACGATCTTCGCTTGAGGTGCTGGTGTTATTAAGAAGAATAGCATCAGAAGTTTTAGAAGAATAACATGTTTTAACTTCTTTGACTCTATTAGTTACTACAATGACTTCTCTTTCTGGAGTAGTAGGAGTTCCTGGTATTACATTTATATTTGCTTCTTGATAATACCACATAGGCGCTATGATTTTGTACGTTTCAGTATATTCATATCTATAGTATTTTGAAGTATTGGCAGGATCGTAACTATTTACATTTATTTGAACTCCACGCTGTCCATCAACAGTTTCGACAGTTGCAGTCATATTGTCAATTTTAGTTTCTGTAGTTAGAAGCTGTTCGTCAGAAGTATAATTTTTCCCTTCCTTTGTTTTAATGTTTAGTTTGTACTTTGTTCCAGGCATTGCTTTAAACGGTGTAAGCGAAACATAAAGACTATCGTTTTCTTTGAACTGATACTCATTGCCTTTATCATCTGTGATAAAAACATTAGCTCCTTTTTCAAATCGAGGACCGGTTTCTTCTAATTGATAAACTTGAGAAACTTTTATAGTTTGATTTTTAAGTTCGTTTGTGATTGTTCCTTCAACAACTAGAGCGCTTTCAAAATCAGTAGTTTTAAAAGCATATTGTTCTGTACAGCTTGTTATGGCAAGCGATAGAAGAAGAAAAACGGAGATTTTTATTTTAAAATATTTCATAATTATTAAAACTTGAAATTATAAGTAATACTAGGAATTGGAACAGAGAATATTGAAGTTTTATAGGCTTTAATTTGTCCTTTATCTGTTACGAAAAACACGGAATAAGGGTTGTTTCTGCCTAAAACATTATAAACTGAGATGTTCCAGAAGCTATGAGTTAATTTTTTTATTTTATGATTTCCTTCAATGTTTAAACCTACATCTAATCTATAGTAATCAGGAATTCTAAATTTATTACGATCACTGTAAACGGTATATTGTGCATTTCCGTAATCATACTTTCCAACAGGATACGTTATTGGTCTTCCGGTTTGATAGATGAAGTTACTAGAAAAGCTATAACGTTTTGTGATTCTATAGTTTAAAACCGCACTAAAATCATGAGGTTTGTCAAAATTAGACGCGAAGAACTTACCGCCATTTACTTTCTCTTCATTAAATTGAGAGTTTAGTCTAATTAATGATCTAGAATACGTATATCCAAGCCATCCGTTAAGTCTTCCTACTTGTTTTTTTAATAATACTTCGATTCCATAAGCTTTACCATCTCCTTGAAGAAGTTCGGTTTCTATATTATGATTTAATAACAAATCAGCACCTACTTTGTAGTCTAAGATGTTTCTTGATTTCTTAAAGTAACCTTCTACACTTAATTCTAACTCATCATTTTTTAGATTCTTATAAAGACCTAGCGAAAATTGCTGAGCACTTTCGGGTTTTACATTTAAATCTGAAAGCTTCCAAATATCTGTTGGAGATTGAGTAGTATTGTTTGATAAAAGATGGATGTATTGATACGTTTTGTCATAACTGGCTCTAACAGAAAAATCGTCTGTTATAAAATAGCGTGCAGCTACTCTAGGTTCAAATCCGCCATATCTTTTAATTACTTCGTTATTGCCAAATGTTTTAGTTTCTACTACAGTAGCATCACTTATAGGAAGATTTTCTTCATAAACCCTTTGAGTAGATTTTCCTAATGCTGCAAATGACGAGTATCTTAAACCAAAATCGACTAAGAATTTATCCGTAACTTTAAAATTATCTCCAACATAAATTGCAGATTCTAAGCCTCTTTCTTTATCTATTTCAATAGGAACTAGAATAGATTCAGGATTTTTAGGGTTTAAATATCCAGGATTAATGCCGTATAATTTAGTTGAAATTCCGTAGCTAATTTTATGCTTTTCGCTGTATAAGTAAATCATTTTTAAAGCGGCCTGCGTATCATTGATTTTATAACCAAAATCAAAAGCATTTACACCGTCAGGCTGATAATCTATATTAAAGCGATACTCACTATTGGTAAAGAGAAGTGAACCTTTATTTTTCTCATTAAATGTGTGATTCCATTTTAAAGTTGCTAGTCGATTGCTGTATTTGTACAGAGAGTCAGATGAAACGCTAAATTTATCGTGGCTGTAATAAGCTGTAGCCTCTATGTCATTATTAGCGTTTATTTTATGATTATATTTCAAAATGAAGTCATAGAATGATGCCTGACTATTTTTTAATTTCTCATCATCTAGACTTTTTAGAATCCAATTAGAATAACTGGCTCTTCCTCCAGCAACAAGGCTTGATTTGCCTTTTACAATTGGTGTTGAAATCATTACATTGCTTGTTGCAGGACCAATTCCAGCTTCACCTTCAAATTTATTGAAATTTCCAGTTTTTGAAGTTATGTCAAAAACAGATGATAATCTGCCTCCAAATTCAGCAGGAATACTTCCTTTATAAATATCTACTTTTTTTGTTGTGTAAGGATTTAATGCTGTAAAGAAGCCAAAAAAGTGCGATGGATTATATAAAACGGCATTGTCTAACAAAAATAGATTTTGATCTTCTTTTCCTCCCCTTACATTATATCCAGAAGAACCCTCTCCAGATGTTTTGATTCCCGGAAGTGTCAATGCTACTTTTAGAATGTCACGTTCGCCAAGAACTAATGGAACATTTTTAATTCCTTCAGCATCAATAGTTGTAACTCCTGTAATTGCAGCTTTTGCATTCTTACTTTTATTAGTATTAATTAAAACTTCGTCGAGCTGATTTACGTTGTCAACAACCATAAAATTAAGGGTACCGTCATTGTAAACCATTATTTTTTTAGACACTTTATCGTAAGCAAAAGTTTCTGTTTCAACGGTGCTGATTCCTGGCGGAACTTGCAGTTTATAATGTCCCTCGTTATCCGTAATAGTTGAAAATTCGGTATTTGGAATTTTTACTACAATGTTTGCAATTCCGCCTTTATTTTTACCGCCTCTAACGTATCCTGAAAGAATATAACTTTTCTTTTTTTGGTTTTTTACTTCTTTACCAATAAGTATAATATCCTTAATATTCTTGTTAGGATTACGAGAATTTGTTTTTTTTACCGAGTCAAATTGCTGATAAAAAACAGGAGCAAGAGCTAATCCATTTTCATCTCTTTCTAGCGGAATTCCAAAGTAATCGTCTGCCAGCTCATTATATATGATGCTGTTATTGGTTAATATGACTTTATTTTCGGAAACAAAAAAGTTAATGTTAGTGTTTTGAAAAACATCTTCGAGTATTTCAGCTATGCGAACTTCTTTATACTGTTTTGTAATAGAAGTACTGTCAGATTCTAACCATTTTTCGTCGTAGTAAAATTTAAAATATGAGGTTTGTTCAATATTTTGAATTGCAGTTTTAATGTTAGCGTTTTTAAGTTCAACAGAAACTTTATCACTAATGACTTGTGATTGTATATTGTATTGAAAGGCTAATAAAAAGAATAGTAGAGTAATTTTTTTCATTTAGTTAGAACTTTTTTTTAAAAAAAAATTATTGATTTGTTTCGTTAGATTTTCCATGTATTGAGTTTTATCTAATCGTGCTAACTTTCTATTTGCGTTGTAGTAATTATTAATTTCTTTTTTAATAGAAGGAAAGATTCTTTTTACATCTTTTTGTGAGTCAGCTTTGTAGAAAAATCCATTGTATTTTAGGAGATAATTTATTTTCTCAATAAAATTGTAATAGACTCCATCTGTCTGAAAAACTTCTATTTTTTCTTTATGATATTTAATGAAGAGTGAAACATCATTGCCAACATATTTTTCTTCGTAAATACCTTTTACAATATTTGGAAATTCAATGCTTTCAGATCTTAGATTGACAAATTTTTTATTATTGATGTAAAAAAAATCAACTTTGTCCTTAACAATATTCATAGCTAAGTTATCTGTTTGTTCTTTATGCTTGAAAATTACCTCGTCTTTAAGGATATCGTATTTAAGATAAGAGTTGGAATAAATTTCTTTTTCAAAGCTTATATCGCCAATGGTGAATTCGTCCAGATAATATCTGTGCTTGTTTGCAATTGGACGAAGCGGCTCGCTGTGCAAAACTCCATTATTAATGTTTAAGTTGTCTTTTCCAACGGCATTGTCAAAATAATCATACAATGATGATTGGTCATTGGACTGACAATAGGAATAAGAGGTCGTGAGTAATGTGCTTAATATCAGTAGATAAAAAGCCTTTTTTTGATGATTTTTCAAAGGATTTTGTGGTTTTGATGATTTGTTTTTGATTGGAGCCAAATATATCAAAAAAAATATGTTAACCTTTTAGAATTTCTGTTAAATTGTGATAATTTATTTACTTTTTGTGATTTTGCAGAATATTATAACAATTTTTTTAAGACATACAATATAAATAAAAACCCTAATCAAGCTAATGAATAGGGTTTTTGGCATTAATGAATTGAGGGCAAATATTATCGTTTAAAGGAATTTATTCGTAAGAATCATCCGTACTGTCTAGGATTTCATCAAATATCTTTTTTAATGATTTTAAATAAAGAGGGAATGAAAGTGCTAGTAATACATATTCTATTCTTAAAACAGTTATGTCGTCTAGTATTCGATATAAGCATGGAATAATAATGACTAAAGAAACTGCGACCCCAATCCAAGGATTATTTATTATCTTTTTTATGGTTGGTAAAAGTTTCATTTCGGTTTTCTGATTTAATGTGATTCTCATCTACTTTTTTATTAGTTTCTTGATGTAAAAGTACTTTCGATTCTAAGCTCTTATCTTAAAAATGTCATGAAAGCCGTTTTTCTTGTCATGAAAAGTGCAGTATGTGCTTTCGAAGGAATAATAGGCAGTAAAAACGAAAAAATCCTCTTGAAATAAAGAGGATTTTGGAGAGGTATATTTTATTTTAAAAGTTTTAATTATGATAAAACATTCATCTTTTTTATGAAATCTTTATAGGTGTCACTCAAGGTTATTTTATGGTTTCCTTTTAAAATAATCAAATTATCGGCAAGAATGATTTCTTCTATTTTTTCTGAATTTACAATTGTGTTGCGATGCGTTTTTATGAATTTGTTTTTATCTAATAAATCACTGATTTTGGTAAGCGAAATCAAGATTACAAATTTCTCCTTTTCAGTTATAATATTGCAGTAACGTTCTTCAACTTCTATATAGAGAATATCAGTTAGAGCAACTTTTTTCAGAGTGTTCTTTTTTTTGATAAACAAAAAGTCGTTACTGATTACAGTATCTTGTTCTTCGCTCAAAAAAACATTCGTTTGTTCGTAAAACTTTTCAACTGCCATTTCTATAGCATATAGAATTTCCAGCTCGTTAAAAGGTTTCATTAAAAAACTAAAAGGTTTTGTGAGTTTTGCTCTTTCAAAAATCTGTCGGTCTTGAGAACTTGTTAAAAACACAAATGGCTTCGATGCATTTGGAATTATATTAATTGATTCTGCAAAAGTAATTCCGTCTGGTTTTCCATCTAGAAAAACATCAATTACAATAATGTCGACCGCTTTCTCGTAAAAGAGCTGTAAAGCATCTGTAAAATTTCTTGCCACTCCCGCAATTGTATAATTGTTTTCAAGCAGTACTTTTATTAAAGCATCACTTTGTTCTGGAGTATCTTCTATAATTAAAACATTAATATTATCCATACTATTTTGTTTTAGGTAATCTCATTATCATTTTAGTTCCTTTGTTGACTTCGCTTTCAATAAAAAATGTACCGTCATTTTTTTTGATCATTTGTTTACATAATTGTAAACCTAATCCAGTTCCAATAATTTCGGAGTTCTCTTTTTTAGATAATAAGTCGGTATCTTGAAGTAATTCATCAATGCTGTTTTGACTCATTCCAATTCCAGTGTCCTCAATTATAATCTCGCAAAATTCGGAATCTATTTCTTTAGTGTAAAATTTAATTTGACCATTTTGATGGCTAAACTTAATGGCATTGTCTAATAAATTTCTGAATACAATTTTTAATGAATCAAGATCTACAAACAAAAAAATGCTTTTCGAGACCAAATTTTCAAATGTTATTGCTTTGTCTAAAAGTAAAGGTTTGTAGTTGTATTCGATTTGTTGAATTATAGAGTATAAATGAACAGATTCTTTATGAAAGTACAATTGTTTTGTTTGTAACAAGGCCCAGTGCAATAAATTATCTAATAAGCTGTAAGTGCCGTTTGCGATGTTACTGTTCTGGATAATTAATTGATTTAACTCGTCGTAATTTTTAGTCTCTAATGTGGCAGATAATTTAGAATTGCTTGTTTTTAATGCATTTACAGATGAACGCAAGTCGTGACTCACGATTGAAAATAGTTGATCCTTAGCTGCATTTAATTCATCAAGTTTGTTTTTTTGCTGTAGAATGATTTTACTGTTTTTTACTTTTTGGGCATAGAGATAAACTCCTCCGGTTATAATTAACAGTAGTCCAATTGCAGAGAAAAACAAACCATTACGTTGTGAGTTTTTTAGTTTGTTTTCTATCTCGAGTACTTTTATTTGTTTTTGTTTTTCAGCAACGGCGAATTTTTTTTCAAAATCAGCTATTGCCCAAATTTTACTCTGATTGTTTAGGGAATCTTTCCATCGTTCAGATTCTTTTCTGTACTCTAAAGCTTTTTTAAAATTGCCTCTGTTTTCTTCTACAGTTGCCATATTGAATGCGGCGTTTTCCTTTTTGTCAAAGTCTTTTGTTTTTTTAGAAAGTAAATATGCTTTTTCAAAATACGGAATAGCCTCTTTGTCTTTGTATTGGGAATAATATAAATTAGCAATATTTTGATACAATAGTATGAGTGAGATTGTGTCGTTTTCTTTCTCTTTTATTTCTTTACTTTTTAGTAAATAATTTTCGCTTTTTGTGAATTCATTAAGATGCAAATAGCAAACTCCAATATTTTCATAAACAACACTTATTTTGTAATCTTGATTGTTGTTGTTGGTTGAGTTTTTTTCGACTTCTGTAAAATAGCCAATTGCTTTTTTAAATTCTTTGAGTTCTAATGCGACTTCACCTAAAGTTTTATTTACTAACGGATAAAATGAGAATTTTTTTGAAACTAAACTCATTTCTGTTTTTGATTCCTTAAACAGTTTTAATTCTCTAAAGGAACACCCTCTTAAAAAATGACAGTAATCAGCGAGTTCTCGATTTTTTCCAGAGCTGAGTTGTTTCATGGAATAGACTAAAGTAGAATCCCATTTTTTGCTAGAAAAAAAATGTTGCGCTTTATAGAAGTTTATATCTTCTTTAAAATGAATAGTGTGTTTTTTAAGCGTTTCGTTAAACGAGGAGATATTGGTTTGTGCTTTGGCAAAGTATGAGATGAAAAATAAACACAGAACTGAAAGGGTAATAGTTTTAAGTTTGTGCATTTTACAATATTTTAGTTGATATTATTAAAATATGGCGAGCAAATAAATTGCTGCGCCATATTGTTTTATTTATGGTTTTAACTGCCAACACCTGTTTTTGTTCCTCGCGAAGTTTCAGGATCAATGTCTTTTAAGTATGAAACTACCTCTGTAATATTGGTTACAGTATCTGAGGTATAATCTAATTCAACGTACCAAACGTCGCAGCTTTCTGGTGTTTCTTCAGAGAAATCATAATCAAAATAAACTTGTAGAGCATCTTCAATTTCAGTTGGTTCTTCTACAGTTGGATTGTTTGGGTCTAGAGAATTGATGTATAATGTAGCTCTAATTTTTAAGGTTGGTACTCCATTTGGTTCATATAATTTTACTGAAACTAAAGGAGGAACCGGATAAGTAACATTTTTTGGATCTAAAAAAATAAAATCTTGAGAATTAATTCTGGTGTTTTGTATTACATTATAGGCCATAATTATGGTTTTAGGATTAATTATTTGTTATTGGTAGTTAAAGATATTTTTTTTCTTTTAATAAAGTGAGGAAAAAGAGGTGTTTTTTAGTTTGTTTTTGTTTTTTGCTCATTAAAATAGTTATGAGCATGACTTTTTTATTGAAAAGACAATAATGAAGTTTGATTGGTTTTGAGATAAAAAACGAAAAACCCCAATTCAACTAAATGAATCGGGGTTTTCTATGAATAAACCTTTAGTAAACTAAGATCTGATTACTCTTTTTTCTCCTCACGTGGAGGTCTTGGAACAAGTGCTTTTTTAGACACTTTTTCTTTTTTAGTTTTAGGGTCAACTCCTAAGTATTTCACTTGGAAAACATCTCCCATTTTAACTACGTCAGCAACGTTTTCAGTACGTTCCCAAGCTAGTTCAGATACGTGAAGTAATACTTCATTTCCAGGCGCAGCAGTATATTCTACTACAGCTCCAAAATCAAGCATTTTGATTACTTTAACTTCGTAAGCTTCTCCCATTTGAGGTTTGAAAGTGATAGATTGAATTTTTGCCAATACCGCTTCAATTCCAGCTGGATCTGTACCTAAAATTTCGATAACACCTTGTTCGTCAACTTCGTTGATTACAATAGTTGTTCCTGTAGCTTTTTGTAATTCTTGAATTACTTTTCCACCAGGTCCAATTAAAGCTCCAATAAAGTTTCCAGGAATAGTTCTGGTGATGATTTTTGGTGCATGAGCTTTAACGTCAGCTCTTGGAGCAGCGATTGTCTCAGTTAATTTTCCTAAAATGTGCAAACGTCCATCACGAGCTTGAGCTAAAGCTTGCTCCATAATGTCATAACGTAAACCATCAATTTTGATGTCCATTTGACAAGCTGTAATACCGTCAGCAGTTCCAGTTACTTTAAAGTCCATATCTCCTAAGTGATCTTCATCGCCTAAAATATCTGACAATACAGCAAATTTCTCTCCGTCAGTAATTAATCCCATAGCAATTCCAGAAACTGGTTTTACCATTTGAACTCCAGCATCCATCAAAGCCATTGTTCCAGCACAAACTGTTGCCATAGAAGAAGAACCGTTAGATTCTAAAACCTCAGAAACAACACGAATTGTATAAGGACAATCAGCAGGAATCATATTTTTCAACGCTCTTTGAGCTAAGTTACCGTGACCAACTTCTCTTCTTGAAGTTCCTCTTAATGGTTTTGCTTCACCAGTAGAGAAAGGAGGGAAGTTATAGTGTAAGTAGAATTTCTCTTCACCTTGTTCAGATGGAGAATCGATTTGGTTTGCTTCTCTAGATGTTCCTAAAGTTACTGTAGCCAAAGCTTGAGTTTCTCCACGTGTAAATAAAGAAGAACCATGAACTCTTGGTAAATAATCAGTCTCACACCAGATTGGTCTGATATCTGTAGTTTTTCTACCATCTAAACGAACACCTAATTCTAATACTACATTACGAACAGCTTCTTTGTTTGTTTTGTAGAAATATTTAGAAACTAAATCACCGTCAGCAGCTAATTCTTCTTCAGTAAATAAAGCTTTTACTTCTTCTTTTACTTCAGCAAATGCAGCGCCTCTTTCGTGTTTAGCTGATCCAACTTTTGCAATAGCATAGATTTTATCGTATGCTGCAGCTTTTACTTTTTTGTAAATTTCTTCGTTTTCTTTCTCACCTTCGTAAGTACGAATTTCTTTTTTACCAAAAGCAGCTTGTAAACGGTATTGAGCTTGAATTTGAACTTTGATAGCTTCGTGAGCAAATTTAATCGCTTCGATCATTTCAGCTTCTGAAATTTCTTTCATCTCACCTTCAACCATTGCAACAGAATCCATAGAAGCACCAATCATCATGTCGATGTCAGATTTTTCTAACTCTTCTCTGCTTGGGTTGATTACTAATTTTCCGTCGATACGTGCAACACGTACTTCAGAAATTAAGTTATAAAAAGGAATGTCAGAAACAGCTAATGCTGCAGATGCAGCTAAACCAGCTAAAGCATCAGGCATAACAGTTTCGTCATGAGACATTAACTGAATCATAACTTGTGTTTCAGCATGGTAATCGTCTGGGAAAAGCGGACGTAAAACACGGTCAACTAATCTCATTGTCAATACTTCGCTGTCGCTTGGACGTGCTTCTCTTTTAAAGAAACCTCCTGGGAAACGACCTGCTGCTGCAAATTTTTCGCGGTAATCTACCGTTAATGGTAAAAAATCAACGCCAGGGTTTGATGTGCGAGCTGAAACTGCTGTTGCAAGAATCATAGTGTCGCCCATTCTTACTACTACCGAACCGTCAGCTTGTTTTGCTAAACGACCCGTCTCGATTGTGATGCTTCTGCCATCACCTAAATCGATCTTTTCTACAAATAATTGTGGAATCATAATTTTTCCTTATTGGTTATACAATGGGTTTTAGTTGTGTTGTAGTTGTTGTTGTGTGTAGTTGTTGTTTCTAAAACCCAATGAAAAACCAAACTTTTTTTCTTATAAATGCTTGTAATTAAATACAATTCTGTAAAAAACAAAAAGAGGCACTCTCGCACCTCTTTTCTATATTGATTATTTTCTGATATTCAATACTTTGATAATCTCACGATATCTGTTGATCTCTTTCTTTTTCAAGTAATCAAGTAACGCTCTTCTTTTACCTACTAATAGTACAAGAGAACGCTCAGTGTTGTAATCGTGACGATTTTTTTTCAAGTGTTCAGTTAAGTGTGAAATTCTGTAAGTGAACAATGCAATTTGACCTTCTGCGCTTCCAGTGTTTGTTGCACCACCGTGTTGTGCGAAAATCTCTTCTTTCTTTTCTTTAGTTAAATACATTCCAATATTATTTAATGATTTTTATGTATGTCAATACAACTTTTGTAAGACGGGTGCAAAAATACAACTTTTTTTTGAAAAATAAATAGTATTGAATCTTATTTTGTAATTATTGTTATTGGCAGCTTATAAAGTACTCTTACGGGAATGCCTCGATATACACCTGGATTCCATTTTTGCGCTTCGTTAATGAGTTTAATTGCATTTTCATCTAATCCGTAACCAACACCTTTTATTATTTTTGGATCTACTAAATTTCCTTCTTCATCTACAATAAAAGTCATATATATTTTTCCAGAAATTTTATTTCTTGCTAATGCAGGGATATGCATTGATTTTGCAACGTAGCTATAAAAAGAATTGATTCCCTTTTTAGGGGCGGGCTGCTGTTGTTTTGTGGTGTAAAAATGTTCTACGTTTAAAGAATCGGTTGTTACTCCCGAAATCAGATTTCCATTTTCATATTTCTCGACAAAACTTAATTTTTTATTGAAGTCTTTTCCTTTCCAAACAGCATCAGGCTGACCATTTTTCATTTTGCCCTCTTCTTCGTAGTTTTCGGTTTTATCTGCATAGTCTCCATTTCCGTCTATAACAATTCGTTCTTTTTGCGGATTCCAAAAGTTATTGATTTTACGTTCTACTTTTCCCTTTTTTCCTTCAGTGTATTCAATTTCAGATTTTAGATCTCCATTTTCATACCAATTAAATTCTTTTCCAGATTTTTTAGCATTGACATAGGATACAGTGGTTTTTTTATTTCCATTTTCATAATAAGAAACAGATTGTCCTTCGTTTATCATAACATCTTTATCTGTAGTATTTGCAATGTATTTTATCGCACCAGATTTATAATGGTCTTTGTAGACATAAGTTTTTTTCTCAGAATAATAATCTACAACAAGACGAGTGTATTTGTAATTTTCAGAAGTACTTGGCGTCCATAAAGAGTCGAGATAAATTAACTTGTTAGCCGAAATCGAGTTTTGAGCAAACATATTTGCTGCAGTAAAAAGAAACAGTAAGAAATGTAGAAATCGTTTCATAAAAGTTTAAGGCAAATGTTTGATTTAAAATGTTTTTCTTAGAATAAATAAGCGACTTCTTTATTTACAAATTCTAAAAATCTTTCATCAGCCTCAGTAAATGGATCAATCACGTGACTGTCAATATCTATTTGTCCTATATTAATTCCATTTACAAACAACGGAACAACAATTTCAGATTTTACTGTAAAACTACAAGCAATATAATTATCTTGTGCTTTTACATCAGGTACAACAAAATTGGCATTACTTTCGGCTACTTGTCCACAGATTCCTTTTCCAAAAGGAATTACAGTGTGGTCAGTTTCAGCTCCAACATATGGACCTAAATGCAGCGTTTTGTTTTCGTGGTTTGCAAAATAAAAACCTACCCAGTTATAGTATTCTACATTTTCATTTAATAATTGACAGATTGCTAGTAATTTTTCATCTCTAACAAGTTTGTTGTCAGATACTATAGCGCTTATTTTTGGTTGTAATTCTTGAAAAGTCATAATTTGAAAATTTTATACAAAAGTATTTAAAGCTGAACTCAAAAAAGATATAAATTTGAAAAAAAAATCTGTTGAAAAAATATTTAATTCAGTTCAAGCCTTTTTTAGTTTTTTTGAGCACTTTTTTCTCGGTTTATATTCTATTGACATTATTGTACAAAGTATATTTGAATGAGTTTAAAACTTATGAAGTTGACGGGATTACCAGTTTTGTTGGTAGCAATGTTGAACAAGTATTACGAGCGTTTAATTATGATGCCAAAGTTTTGAAAAACTCTTCAGGTTCTTGGTTAGAAGTTTTTTTAAATAATGAAGATGTAGTTCGTATTATTGAAGGTTGTAATGCCGTAAGTATTATGATTCTTTTTGTTTCCTTTATAATTGCATTTTCTGGAAAATTCAAGTTTACAGTACTTTATACCTTGTTTGGAGTTGCATTAATTTACATTTTGAATGTTTTGCGAATTGCAGTATTGACGGTTTTGCTGTTTTATTTTTCTCAATACGCTCATTTTTTACACGGAGTTCTCTTTCCATTGATTATATATAGTTCTGTTTTTATCTTATGGTTTATTTGGGTCAACAAATTTTCTAAGTATGCTAAATAGATTTAAAGAACATCGATCTAAAATATTGGTTTCTATTGTTATAGTGCTGTGCTTTGTGCTGATAAGAGCTTTTGAAACATCGTTGTTTTATGATCCTTTTTTGCAATATTTCGAGTCTGATTTTAGTAATGCTCAATTACCTAATGTTGATGTTTTTAAGCTTTTTTACAATCTTTTGTTTCGTTTTGCTTTAAATACAGTTTTATCTCTAGTGCTTATTTATGTACTGTTTAAAGATTTAGAAATTCTAAAATTTACGACTTATTTGTATTTGTTTTTTTTCTTGATTCTTTTCTCGATGTTCTTTATAGCTATCCAGTATTTTCAAGACAGCAGTTGGGTTTTATTTTATGTGCGAAGATTTATTATTCAGCCATTGTTAGTGTTGTTATTTATTCCTGCATTTTACTATCAGCTTCAAGATTAAAAAAAATAACATTTTATTAAGTTTTTAATCCGAGACTTTTTGGATACTTTTGCAGTATGAATTTAAAAAAGTGCACAGTATTATTTTTAGCGTTCTTGTTGTTGGTTTCCAACGCAGGTTTTGCTTTTGATGTGCATTATTGTGGAGGAGAGGTAGCTTCAGTATCTTTAAATACTACTGCTTCTGCAGCACCGCAAAAGAAATGTTGTGAAACGAAAGAAGAAAAATCATCTTGTTGTAAAGATAAAGTTGTTCATTTTGAGAAAAAATCTGACAACGCAACTTTCAAAGTCTTCTTTTTTCAACTTATAGCTCCAGCTGTAATTCAAGAGTATGATCCAGTCGTATTTTTGTCTATTCCAAATTTCAAAAGCAATCAGATAACTACTTATTATTCTGATGCGAATGCGCCCCCTTTATTTAAATTATACAATCAATATATTTTTTATTCCTGATTTTAATATTTAGAATCAAGCTCATGTGGCTTGTTATGTGCTGTTTTGTTGTTTCTCATTGAAACTAAAACAGAAATTTCTAAATAATATTAAAATCTTTTTTTATGCAAAAAAATATCACGCTTTTTGTGATGTTGTTGCTTTCGATTTCTGCATTTGCGCAGGAAAACCTTGAGGAAGTGAAAATTACAAAAAAGCAAAAAGGACTTAAAAAGTCTTATACTCTTACCGCAAATACATCATTAATAACAAGTAAAGAACTTTTAAAAGCCGCTTGTTGTAATCTGGCTGAAAGTTTTGAAACTAACCCATCAATTGATGTTAATTTCTCTGATGCTTTAACTGGAACTAAACAGATAAAAATGTTGGGCTTAACAAGTCCTTACTTGTTGATTACTGAGGAAAATGTTCCGTCAGTTCGAGGTGCTTCTCAAGCTTACGGATTGTCTTTTACCCCAGGAACATGGATTGAAAGTGTTCAAATTACAAAAGGAGCAGGAAGCGTTGTAAATGGTTTTGAAAGTATTTCAGGGCAAATAAATACAGAGCTTTTAAAACCTTTAAATGACGATCCTTTCTTTTTAAATTTTTATGGTTCTACAGATGCGCGTTTTGAATTAAATACTCATTTTAATAAAAAAATATCTGATAAATGGGCAACAAGTTTATTTGTTCATGGAAATGCCCGTGTAGCTAAAAATGATATGAATAACGATGGATTTTTAGATAATCCGTTAGGAAAACAAATCAATGTTTTGAATCGTTACCAGTATTTTAATCCAGAAAGCGGCTTTGTTAGTTTTATCAATTTCAGATATATGAATGATAAAAAACAGACCGGCGAATTGGATTTTGATAAAGACACAGATCGTGGCACAAAAAATCATTGGGGATCAGAAATCAATACTGAACGTTTTGATGTTTCTACAAAGGTTGGATATGTTTTTAAAGATATGCCTTATCAAAGTATTGGTTTTCAAAATGCCTTTAATACTCATAATCAAAACTCTTACTTTGGCTTAAATCAATACAATATTAAGCAGAATAGTTTTTATTCTAATTTAATTTTCAACTCGATTATCAGTAATACGATGCATAAATTTGCAACGGGTTTAAACTTTACATACGATCAATATCAGGAGTTTGTAAATGTAAATGATTACAGTCGTATCGATAATTCTGTTGGAGCGTTCTTTGAATATACTTATGATAATACAGATAATTTTAGTTTGGTTTTAGGAGGAAGAGTTGATAATCATAACCGACTTGGTTTTTTCGTAACGCCAAGATTACATATGAGGTATAATCCTTGGAAAAATGGAGTAGTTCGTTTTTCTGCTGGTAGAGGAAAACGTTCGGCTAATATTTTTGCCGAAAATCAGCAGCTTTTTGCAAGTTCAAGAACATTTTCGATTTTAGACAACGGTGGGAAAATTTACGGTTTAAATCCTGAAATTGCTTGGAATTACGGTGTTAGTTTCTCACAAAAATTCCGTCTTTTCAATAAAAATGCAGAGGCAGGATTTGATATCTATCGTACCGATTTTAAGAATCAGGCAGTTGTTGACTTAATGCAGAGCCCGCAAGAAGTTTTATTTTATGATTTAAAAGGAAGTTCATTTGCAAACAGTCTTCAGGTTGAGTTTAATTATGAGTTGATTCATAATTTGAATTTAAGAACGGCATATAAATATTATGATATCCAAACAGATTATTTGAGAGGTACATTTCAGCGTCCGCTTCAAGCCAAACATCGTTTCTTAGGAAATCTTGAATACGAAACTAATTTAAATAATAATAAGCAATGGAAATTTGATTACACTTTCAATTGGTCGGGTAAACAGCAATTACCTTATACCGCATCAAATCCAACTGCGGACCAGTTTCCTAATTACTCGCCTTCTTATGCAGTAATGAATGTTCAGGTAACAAGAGTTTTTTCTCCTGTATTTGAAGTGTATGTAGGTGGAGAAAACATTGGTAATTACAAACAGGAAAAAGCTATTCTTGGAGCCAATGATCCTTTTGGACCAAATTTTGATGCTTCTATTGCATATGCGCCAATTTTTGGACAAATGTATTACGCAGGTTTACGTTTTAGAATAAAATAAAATTTCAATATAAATAATAAATAAAAATGAGAAATATCGTATTAATTGTAATGATGGTTTTTTTAGGTTTTTCAGCTCAAGCGCAATCTAAAAAGAATAAAAATTTAAAATACAAAACGGAGGTAAACGGCAGTTGTGAACTTTGTAAAAAACGTATTGAAAAAGCGGCTTATAATGTTCCAGGTGTAAAAATGGCTACATGGGATATTGGTTCGCATGAGCTTGCAGTGATTTTAAACGAAGAGAAATCATCAACAGCAGATTTAAATGCAGCTATTGCAAAGGTTGGGCATGACACGAAAGAGGTTAAAGCAACTGATGCAGATTATGAGGCTTTACATTCTTGCTGCAAGTATGTAAGAGAATAGCAGAATCTTTTAAGAGCCCAAGTGAATCTTGGACTTTTAATAGTTAATTTATCTTTAAAATATGGCATTTAATTGTGGTTAAAACAATTTATTGTTAATTTCACGAACTTATAAGTATAACCAAATTCTTTTTATGAATAATTTTGATTGGACGCAGTTAATAAACCCTGAATTTTATATAACGTTAAATATTGGTGGTTTTGAGATTGGGTTATTTATAGTTCTGTTTATAGTTTATGCTGAAACAGGACTTTTTGCAGGCTTTTTTCTGCCGGGAGATAGTTTACTTTTTTTAGCAGGTATTTACAGCCGTGATTTAATTCAAAATGTGGCATATATTCCAGGTGATTTCTTAAATGTATTTTTGCTTGCATTGGGGGTTGCTGTAATGGGAGTTTTGGGTAATATGACAGGTTATTGGTTTGGTGCCAAAAGCGGTTATTATTTATTTAAAAAAGAAGATTCATTTTGGTTTAAAAAGAAATACTTGTTACAGTCAAAAGATTTCTTTGAAAAATATGGTGGTAAAGCAATTATTTATGCTCGTTTCCTGCCAATTTTTAGAACTTTCGCGCCAATTGTTGCGGGGATAGTTTCTATGGATAAAAAGAAATTTATGTTTTACAATATTTTAAGTTCTTTCTTGTGGTCGTTTATCTTGATTTTTGCAGGACATTATTTATACGGTATCTTCTTGAAGCAAGGAATTGACTTAAAACACCATATTGAATACATTATCATTATTATCGTTATCATTTCTACTTTCCCAGTTTTGGTTAAGCTTTTAAAGAAAAGGCCAGCTGAGAAAATCTAAAGAAAATCTATAAACACCAAAAAAAGCCCGAAGCATTAAACTTCGGGCTTTTTTTATGTCTGTTATTAAGGCATGAAAACTATTATTTAATAGATTACAACGAGTGAAACCGCTGGAAATGATTATGTACTGAAATGATAAGAGAGATAAAAAAAGCTGTAACTCAGTTTTGAAAAACAAGAGTTGTAGCTTTAGATTAAATCTTTATTGTTATGCTGTAGGTATTTCTACGATTGGAATTTGGTATTTTTATTTGGCTTTTGGTATTTTTAATCTACCATTCATTTACCTTATTAGCATCCATCTTTAAGAAAATAAATAATAAGATAGTGAATCCCCATAAACCAGAACCTCCATAAGAGAAGAAGGGTAATGGGACTCCTATGGTTGGAAATATACCAATAACCATAGCAATGTTTACAAAGAAATGGGTAAACAAAATTCCTGCAACACAATAACCGTAAACGCGGCTGAATTTGGTTTTTTGCCTTTCAGCCAGATATATTACTCTTAAAAATAAGCCCACAAAAAGCAAAATAACGACTAAAGAACCTGCAAATCCCCATTCTTCACCTACAGTTGTAAAAATATAATCGGTATGCTGTTCAGGAACGAATCCTCCTTTAGTTTGAGTTCCTTCTAAAAAGCCTTTTCCAATCCATCCTCCAGATCCAATTGCAATTTCGGATTGGTTAGTGTTATAGCCAATACCTTTCATGTCTACAGTTTTTCCTAAAAGAATATTGAAACGGTCCCTATGGTGTTGTTTAAATACGTTGTCAAAAACATAATCAACAGAGAGTACAAAGCCCGAAATAACAACTAATAAAATAGCACTCAAAATAATATTTCGATCTACCGCCCGTCCTTTAAAATGTATAATAATTAGCACTCCTAAAGCTATTAAAATAACAGCATAAGGTTCTAAAACGAGCGTTAATACAAATAAAAGGATAGTAATAAAACCTGTCCAAACGTACCAAGAAGGCAATCCTTCTCTAAACAAAACAAGGATAAAAACACTGTATATTAAGGCACTTCCTGGATCGGGTTGAGGCAGGATTAACATTACAGGTAAAAAAACTATTGCTAGTGCCTGCAGCTGTCTATTGGTTTCTTTAAGGTTAATTTGGGTGTCACTTAAATATTTAGCTAATGCTAATGATGTAGCTGCTTTTGCGAACTCAGATGGCTGTAAAGTAAAGCTTCCGATTGCATACCAGCATCTTTGTCCTGCAATGGTTTTTCCAAACAGAAACAATCCGGCTAATGATAATAAGGATACGCCAAATATTATGCTGGCGTATTTTTCGTAAAATTTTCCATCAACAAAAAGCACAACAAAAATTAAAGGAATGGTACATCCAATAAAGATTAATTGTTTTTGATATGTTCCATCAGTTGATAATAGTGATGAAGAATAAATATTCAGCCACCCTAGTATTACCAATGCAATATAGATAAAGACACTTATCCAGTCAATGTTATTTTTTACACTTTGATTTTTCATTTGAAATAATCTTTCTTAGTTCTTTTTAGTAGTGTCTATTGTTGTTTTTTTAGCCTCTGTTTTTGGAGCTGTTGTTTTTGGGGCAATGATTTTAGCTTTTAAAAGGGAATCTTTTGGTGTAGATTCGATTGCGCTGGCTTCGTTCATTCCTCCAAGTTTAGCATATTCGCTCGCTAAACTTTTATTTAAAACACGAATCTCTAAATCAGTTCTCGTTATTTTTTTTCTTAAATATTTTTCTATCATTAAACTCGCAATTGGACCTGCCACGGTAGCTCCAAAACCTCCATTTTCAATCATAATCGCAATCGCAATTTTTGGATTGTCTTTCGGTGCAAATGCCACAAAAATGGAGTGATCCTTTAGTTGTGTTCTCTTGCCGTTAATTTTTGCAAAGTTTTCAGCTGTACCCGTTTTTCCACAAATGTCAATTCCTTCAACTCTTAAAGCGTGTGCAGTTCCTTTATTGTATACATCGAATAAACCGCTTATAACTGGCGGGAAATATTTCTGATCAATTGAGGTGGTGTGTTTAGTTGTAAATTTTGAATCAATTTTTTCACCCTCAATTTTTTTAATGATATGAGGCGTGTAATAGTATCCTTGATTTGCAACAGTTGCCATCATATTAGCAAGCTGAATAGGTGTCATTAAAACCTCTCCCTGACCAATTGCATTCGATACAATTGTTGTGCTTCTCCAGCCTCCGTTAGGATAAATTCTTTTATAGGTTTTAGAATTTGGAATATTACCTCTTTTTCCTGTTGGTAAATCATACCCCATAAATTGACCTAAACCAAAACTTCTCATATGATCACTCCAAACATCTACTGCTTTACCTGGATTTGCATATTTGTTGATTGTTAACATATATGCTTGTGCAAAGTAAGTGTTGCAAGAGTTGTAAATACCATTGTGTAATTGATGAGGTCCAAATCCGTGACATTTCATAAAGCGACCGCGTCCATAACTAAATCCATGATGACACATAAAAGTAGTTTGCTCGTTGATAACGCCTTCTTGCAGAGCCACTAAACCTGTTAAGATTTTAAAAGGAGAACCAGGAGGATACTCAGCCAAGAGACCTCTGTCATACAGTGGTTTTGCAATCGAATCATGATACAAAAGAGTATAGTTTTTAGAACGTTGTCTTCCAACTAGAATTCCCGGGTCATATGATGGAGCGGTTACTAATGCTAAAATTTCACCAGATTTTGGTTCTATAGCAACAATTCCACCTCTTTTATTAATCATTAACTCTTCGCCATACTTTTGAAGTTCAGCGTCGATTGTTAAATTGATATCTTCACCAGCAACAGCGATCGTGTCATATTTACCTTCTTTATAAGAGCCAATTTCACGATTGTATTTGTCTTTCTGAATGTATTTTACTCCTTTTATACCACGTAAAATCTCTTCGTAACTTTCTTCAACTCCTTGTTTTCCAATTAAATCACCGCTGTTGTAATATGGATTTTTTGCAATTTGGCGCTCATTTACCTGTGTAATGAAACCAAAAATATTAGCGCCATAATCTACTTCGTAGTCACGAAGTGAACGTTTCTGAAAATAAAAACCTTCAAATTTTCTGATTTTTTCCTGAAAAGCAGCAAATTCATTTTTATTTAACTGAGATAAAAATACAGATGGTAATCGTGGACTGTAAACTTTTGCTTTAGCAACTCTTTTCTCGTAATCTTCGGGAGTAATATTTAGTAATGCGCAAAACTCTGGGATATTAAGATTTTCTTTAATATCTCTAGGAATTACCATGATATCGTAAGAAGCCTGATTGGCAACCAGTAATTTGCCATTTCTGTCATAGATATATCCTCGTTCTGGATAATCGTAGACTTTTTTAATGGCATTATTTTCTGATTTCAATTTAAACGAATCATCAATGATCTGCAGATAAAATATCCGCATTACTAGCAAAGATGCTGCAATAATAATTAAAGAGGGCAGCAGAACTTTTCTCATCGTTTATTGGGCTTAATAAGATAAATTATTATAATTGAAGTGATTATTGTAAAAATGGTGCTGAACAAGGTTCGCAGTAAAATGTCTAGTATAAATTTAAATTGAAAAGCTTCTAATGTAAATAGTATAATGTGATGCAATAAAACAGATACTAGAATAAATGAAAACCTTTCAGGTGTTAAAGATTCATTTAGTTTAATGGTCTGATATTCATAACTTAAACCAAATGAAAATTTAAAGATGTAAGGTCTGTAATAGGCAAGAATTACACAAGCAGTTGCATGAATTCCGCCAGAGTTACAAAACATATCCATTATCAATCCTAGCAAAAAACTAGAGATAATTAATCCTGCTCTATTGCTGTTTACAGGATATAATATAATATACAAGATATATGGGAAGGGACTTATATACCCTAAAAAATTCATATTATTGAAAATAACAACCTGAATTGCTAGTAACATAATAAAACGAAGAATATTGACTAATAAAGCGCTATTCATCTTTTTCCTTGTTTTTGTTTTCTAAATTAATAAGTTCTTCTCTGTCTTTACTTTTGATAATATAAACATGCCCTAGATTTGTCATATCGTTAAAAAGTTTAACATCTATAACATAATAACTGGTGCCTTTTTTAATGTATATTTTCTCAACTGTACCAATGTTTATTCCTTCTGGGAAAATTACAGATTGTCCTCCGGTAACAATTGTGTCTCCTTTTCTAATAGTGGCAAGTCTAGGTACATCTTCCAGTTGCGCAAATCCTGTGCTTTTTCCATTCCATGTTAAAGAACCAAAATGATTTGATTTTTTGATTTTGGCATTAATCTGAGATTTCATGTTCAAAATACTCACAACAGTCGAATATCTTGGTGATGTATTATCTACAACTCCAATAATCCCTAAACTGTTAATTACTCCCATATCTTGTTTAACTCCGTCGTTTGCTCCAGAGTTTAAAGTGATATAGTTTTCGTGAGTATTATAAGAGTTGTGAATTACTTTAGATACAATAATATCTGCAGGTTTTACTCCTTTTATACTATCGGCCAAAGGTATTTTGGTAGTATCCTCTTTGTTGAATAAAAGACTTTTTAATCTTGCGTTTTCAAGTACAAGTTCGTCATTTTCAGATCTTAAATTCAAATATTCGTTGATGTGATTAATTCTTTCGTAAACTCCGCCGCTTAAAAAATTAGCGGAACTGATTACTCTGCTTTTGTGATAGGAGTGTGACTGAATCGTGAGCGTCAACGAAATACCTAAAAGCAGCAAAAACAGCAATCGATTACTGTTTCTTATAAGGAAATTAAAAATTTGCTGCATTTCTTGTTTGGTTATTTTGTTTCAGGATATGCTTTTGGTTTCAAATTTTATTAGAGTCAAATAGTGAAATTTGACTCTAATAAAAGTAAATTGATTACTATTTTGAATCTTATTTGATTAAGATACTTTTAAATTTTGCAATGTTTTTAAGTGCCATTCCAGTTCCACGAACAACAGCTCTTAAAGGATCTTCGGCAATATAAACAGGTAAATCTGTTTTTTGAGAAATACGTTTGTCAAGACCTCTTAACATAGATCCCCCGCCAGCTAAATAAATACCTGTATTGTAAATATCGGCAGCTAATTCAGGAGGTGTTTGAGATAATGTTTCCATTACAGCATCTTCAATACGTTGAATCGACTTGTCTAATGCTTTTGCGATTTCGCGGTAAGAAACATCTACTTGTTTTGGTTTCCCTGTAAGCAAATCTCTACCTTGAACAGACATATCTTCTGGCGGACCGTCTAAATCTTCGATAGCCGCTCCAATTTGAATTTTTATTTTTTCAGCAGTGCTTTCTCCAACAAATAAATTGTGTTGAGTACGCATATAATAAACGATGTCATTTGTAAATACATCACCTGCAATTTTTACAGATTTATCGCAAACAATTCCGCCTAAAGCGATAACAGCAATTTCTGTTGTACCACCTCCAATATCGACAATCATGTTTCCTTTTGGCTGCATAATATCAATGCCGATACCAATTGCAGCAGCCATAGGCTCGTGAATTAAGTAAACTTCTTTTCCGTTTACTCTTTCACAAGATTCTTTTACCGCTCTCATTTCAACCTCAGTAATACCAGAAGGAATACAAACCACCATACGTAAAGCTGGAGTAAACATTCTTTTTTTCAATGCAGGAATGCTTTTAATGAACATATTGATCATCTTTTCCGAAGCATCAAAATCAGCAATTACACCATCTTTTAAAGGCCTTATGGTCTTGATGTTTTCATGCGTTTTACCTTGCATCATGTTGGCTTCTTTACCAACAGCAATGATTTTGCCTGATACTCTATCACGTGCAACTATAGATGGACTATCAATAACAACTTTATCATTATGTATGATTAAAGTGTTTGCGGTACCAAGGTCTATCGCGATATCCTCGGTCATGAAATCAAAAAATCCCATAAGTTTTTTAGGGGTTTAAAATGTTATAAATTATTTATCGAACAAAGTTAAACAAATTAATGTTTAAAATGACGAGTTCCTGTAAATACCATTGCAACATTATTTTCATTGCAATAATTTATACTTAATTCGTCTTTTATTGAGCCTCCTGGCTGAATTACAGCAGTTATTCCTGCTTTTTTGGCTAATTCTACACAATCCGGAAATGGAAAAAATGCATCGCTTGCCATAGAAGCGCCGGTTAAATCAAATCCAAAAGCTTTTGCTTTGTCAACAGCTTGCATTAAAGCATCAACTCTTGAAGTCTGACCTGTACCAGATGAAATTAAAGTTCCGTTTTTTGCAAAGACAATTGTATTTGATTTTGTGTTCTTGCAAATTTTTGATGCAAAAATCAAATCTTCTATCTCTTGAGCAGTAGGTTCTGTAATTGTAACGGTTTTTAAATGCTCTTTATTATCTGTAATATTATTTCTGTCCTGAATTAACAAACCATTAAGACATGTTCTTACTTGTCTTGAAGGTAATTCAACTTCATTTTGAACTAATATGATTCTGTTTTTCTTTTCTTGTAAAACTGTAATTGCTTCATCATCATAAGCTGGAGCAATAACTACTTCGCAGAATAATTTGTTGATTTCTTGTGCAGTTTCCAAATCAATCTTAGTGTTTGAAATCAAAACTCCTCCAAAAGCAGAAGTAGGATCACAAGCTAAAGCCGCTAAATAAGCTTCGCTGATTGTTTTTCTTGAAGCTAAACCACAAGCATTATTATGTTTTAGAATCGCAAATGTTGGTCCGTCAGTTTTGAATTCAGCAATTAAATTTACTGCAGCATCAACATCAAGCAAGTTGTTGTATGATAATTCTTTTCCGTGAACTTTATTGAACATCGCATCAAAATCTCCAAAGAAGAAGCCTTTTTGATGCGGGTTTTCGCCATATCTTAAAACCTGACCATTGTCAATGCTTTCTTTGTAGATCGTTTCGTCTGTATTAAAATAATTAAAAATAGCTCCATCGTAATGAGAAGATACGTGGAAAGCTTTAGTAGCTAACAATCTTCTGTTTTCAAGAGTTGTAGAACCATTTTGTTCTGTAATCATATCTAAAAGCAAACTGTATTCATTAACAGAAGCAACAATGACTGTGTCCTTGAAGTTTTTTGCTCCAGCGCGAATCAATGAAATTCCGCCAATGTCAATTTTCTCGATAATATCTTGCTCGCTTGCACCAGAAGCAACTGTTTTTTCAAAAGGATACAAATCAACAATTACTAAATCAATCTGCGGAATATCAAATTCCTTCATTTGTTGAACATCACTTTCGTTATCTTGACGATTCAAGATTCCTCCAAAAATTTTTGGGTGTAAAGTTTTTACTCTTCCTCCAAGAATTTCAGGGAAAGAGGTAATGTCTTCAACAGGAACTACAGGAATACCAAGGTTTTTAATGAAATCTTCAGTTCCTCCAGTAGAGTAAAGTGTAACATTTTGTTCGTGTAATTTTCTAACGATTGGTTCTAATCCATCTTTAGAAAAAACAGAAATTAATGCCGATTGTATTTTTTTAGTTGTGCTCATTGTGTAGTTATGATTTTTGAGACTGCAAAAGTAGTTTTTTTATATATTATTTTAAAGAAAATTAATGTAACATTATGCTAAAAAAATCTACTGATGAGTAAGTTAACTTTTATTAGGTTTTTGTTTTTAAATTATTGAATTTTACTTTGTTGAAAAATACTACTATATGCTTCTTTATCTAAGATTATTAAAAGAAAGTTTAAGCTTTGCTATAAGCGCCTTGCGAAATAATAAACTGCGAACTTTATTGTCGCTTTTAGGTGTTACTATTGGTATTTTTTCAATTATTGCTGTTTTAGCTGCCGTTGATTCTTTAGATAGAAAAATTTCAAAAGATTTGAGCAGTTTAGATAAAAATACGATTTATTTAATGAAATACTGTTTTGGACCCTCCGAAATTCCGCAATGGAAGAGGGAACAGTTTCCAAATGTGAAGTATGATGAATATATCGCTTTAAAAAATTCTCTTAATAATACAGATCAGGTTGCGTATCAGCTTTTTGTTAATCATGAAAGTTTAAAATACGATTCAAAAACCGTCAGTGATGTGAATATTGTGCCGTCGTCAAGCGAAATGGTCGATATTGACGGATTGAGTTTTGACAAAGGAAGATTTTATAATGAATCTGAATCGAATTCAGGAACTGCAGTAATAGTTCTAGGATATGATATTGCCGAAGGGCTTTTTGGCAGTAGCGATCCTATTGGCAAAAACATACGGCTTTATGGTCAGCGTTTTACTGTAATTGGTGTAATTGAAAAACAAGGAGCAGGTTTTTTTGGAGATAGCAACGATACGTCGGTGTATTTGCCAGCTAATTTTTTACGTAAAATGTATGGTGACAGCGATGCGATGACCCCGGTAATTGTTTTGAAACCAGAGAAAGGCATTGATATGGATGCTTATAAAGCTGAAGTTGCACAAAAACTTCGAGCGACTAGAGGAATGAAAGCAGGAGAGATTGATAATTTTTTTGTAAATGTTCTTTCCGGTTTTACGGATTTTATCGACGGAATTCTTGGGCAGATGAATGTTGTAGGCTGGATTATCAGCGGATTTTCTCTTTTGGTGGGAGGCTTCGGAATTGCAAATATTATGTTTGTTTCGGTAAAAGAAAGAACGAACTTAATTGGGATTCAAAAATCATTGGGAGCTAAAAACAGGTTTATATTATTTCAATTTTTATTTGAAGCAATAATTCTTTCAGTAATTGGTGGAATTATTGGTTTGTTGATGGTTTGGGGAATTGCTCTTATTTTGACAAAAGCACTCGATTTTGAATTTGTTTTAAGTTTTGGGAATATTGTATTAGGAACAACTTTAGCGGCGCTTATTGGATTAATTTCAGGAATTCTTCCAGCAATTTCTGCAGCAAATTTAGATCCAGTTGAAGCAATCCGAACTGGAATGTAGTTTTTTTGAGGGTCAAAGGTTCAGAGAGGTAAAGGGACTAAGTTTTAATTTTAGATCTTTATATAATTCTGGAATTTTACAAGTTTTTTCTTTTTTAAATTCCATAACAATAATACATATTCACTTTTGGATATAAAAAAATCCCAAGAAGTAATTCTTGGGATTTTTGTTTTAGAGAGTTAAAAACTATCTAATAGTATTGTTTTGAATCAAATCGATATATAAGTTAATCTTATCCTTCAATTCTTTTCTAGGCGTGATAAAATCTAAGAAACCATGCTCTAATAAGAACTCAGCAGTTTGGAAACCTTCTGGTAAATCTTTTCCAGTAGTGTCACGTACAACACGCGGTCCAGCAAAACCAATCAAAGCGCCTGGCTCAGAGATGTTAATGTCTCCTAACATTGCATAAGATGCAGTTGTTCCTCCCGTTGTTGGGTCTGTACAAAGTGAGATATAAGGTAATTTTGCTTCTGCTAATTGAGCTAGTTTTACAGAAGTTTTTGCTAATTGCATTAAAGAATAAGCGGCTTCCATCATACGAGCCCCGCCAGATTTAGAAATCATTACAAAAGGCAGTTTGTTTTTGATTGCGTGATCAATACCTCTTGCGATTTTTTCACCTACAACAGCTCCCATAGATCCACCAATAAAAGCGAAATCCATACAGCAAATTACAAGTTCTTTTCCTTTAGATTTTCCTACTCCCGTACGTACAGCGTCTTTAAGGTGAGTTTTTTCCATTACATCTTTTAATCTTTCTGCATATTTTTTTGTGTCCACAAAATGCAAAGGATCTTTTGATGTCATGTTTTTGTCTAACTCAACAAATTCATTGTTGTCGAATAAAATTTCAAAATAGATTGCGCTTCCAATTCGAACATGAAAATCATCTTCAGGGCTTACGAATAAGTTTCTTGCTAATTCGTCAGCATCAATAATTTTTCCAGTAGGAGATTTGTACCACAATCCTTTCGGAACGTCCATTTTATCTTCTGTCGCGGTCGTAATTCCTTTTTCTTGTCTTTTAAACCAAGCCATTTTTTTAATTTTAGAATGTAGATTTTAAAGTTTAGATTTTTCAATCTGATTCAAAATTTAGATTTCAGGCTTTTTTAGAAGTCTGAAATCTAAAATCAGAAATCTAAAAATTAAAGTGTATTTACGTTATTCAAGTCAGCAAAAGCTTGTTCAAGTCTTGCGTTGAATGTTACTTCGCTCTCACGAACCCATTTTCTTGGGTCATAGTATTTTTTGTTAGGAACATCAGCTCCCTCTGGGTTACCAATTTGAGTTTTTAAATATTCAATATTGTTTACCATATAATCACGGATTCCTTCAGTATAAGCAAACTGTAAATCAGTATCGATGTTCATTTTGATAACTCCGTATCCAATAGCTTCTCTAATTTCTTCAAGTGTAGAACCTGAACCTCCGTGGAAAACGAAATCTACTGGATTGTGACCAGTTTTGAATTTGTCTTGAACGAAATCTTGAGAGTTTTTTAAGATTTTTGGAGTTAATTTTACGTTTCCTGGTTTGTATACACCGTGAACGTTTCCAAAAGCAGCAGCAATTGTAAATTTAGGACTTACTTTAGATAATTCTTCGTAAGCATAAGCTACCTCTTCTGGCTGTGTATATAATTTTGAGCTGTCTACGTCTGAGTTGTCAACGCCATCTTCTTCTCCACCTGTAATACCAAGTTCGATTTCTAATGTCATTCCCATTTTGCTCATTCTAGCTAAATATTCTTTGCAGATTTCGATGTTCTCTTCGATTGGCTCCTCAGACAAATCGATCATATGAGAACTGAATAATGGTTTTCCTGTTTCTGCAAAATGTTTTTCAGAAGCATCTAATAAACCATCGATCCATGGCAATAATTTTTTTGCACAGTGGTCAGTATGTAAAATTACAGTTGCACCATAAGCCTCAGCTAAAGTGTGAATGTGTTTCGCTCCAGCGATTCCACCAGCGATTGCTGCTTTTTCGCCTGCGTTAGATAAACCTTTTCCAGCGTTAAATTGTGCTCCTCCGTTAGAAAATTGAATGATAACCGGTGCATTTAATTTTGCTGCAGTTTCTAGAACTCCATTGATAGTACTAGATCCTGTAACATTTACAGCAGGTAAAGCAAATCCTTTTTCTTTCGCATAATTAAAAATCTCCTGTACTTGATCTCCTGTAGCTACTCCGGGTTTAATATTGTGTGCCATTGTAATTTTTTTTATAGTTGTTTTTAGTTTTTAGGTTGCAAAAATAAGAATTAATTAGCATTAGAACGGATAATTTATTCCAAAATTTAAAACCGAGTGCCCAAAATTGTACTCTTTAAACCAACGGTCACCCTTCTCATGTGCCGGATTATAGGTCTTAAAGCCTAAATCTAAACGAATAACAAAAAAGCTTAAATCGTATCGTAAACCAAATCCTGAACCCAAAGCAATTTCAGCTAAATCGTTTACGCCAGAAAATTTTGCCTTCTCATCGATGACATTATCGAGCACATTCCAGATATTTCCGGCATCTGCAAAGATGGCTCCTTTAACATCTCCAAAGACTTTAAATCTGTATTCTGCACTAAAAGCAATTTTCATATTTGCCTCATTGAAATCATTTACAGCATTCGTGCTTCCAGGTCCAAGAGAGTAAGGCTGCCAAGCACGATTGTCATTTGATCCCCCTGCGTAATAACTTCGTGAGAAAGGAATGTAATTTGAATTTCCAAAAGGAACTGCTATTCCAAAAAAGCTTCGAACAGCTAATACTTTCTCTTTTCCAAAATCCCAGTGTTTGATATAGTCAAACTCAGTTTTTATATACTCGGAGTATTCTAAGTTGAAAATTTCGTAATTACCATTTCCATTTTTTGGCAGGTTTCCTATACTTGAAATGGCTGATAATAAAGTTCCAGCTGATTCTATTTTAGTTTTAAATTGATAAAAAGTATTGTCTGCTAAATCCTTTTTAGTTGTTTTAGTAAAAGTGTAGCTGGTTGCTAAAATGAAATCGTTTTCAGTTAAACGAACCCTTCTTTCTTCTATACTTTCTACATCTTTATATTGTGGGTCGCCAGGAAGTAATGCCGTTTTGTTGTTCAATACATCACTGGTAAAACCTGTCGTTCCATTTGGAATAGTCAGATCTTTTCTAATTTGTTCTTCTGGTGTTTCTCCCCAGAAGTTTGGATTTATATTATAATCTTTACCAATTCCGTTCAATTCGTCATAAGATGAAGTATAAACGTTGAAATAATTGTTAGGATTTAAGTTTCTAACGAATTGGGCATTAAGCAGATCAAATTTTACAGAATTATGTCGCTTTGGTGACCAGTTGTAAGATATTCCTCCTGTAAAGTTTTCTTTGTCTAAACCAATATTGCGCTGTTTTGAAAAACCTGCCGAAATACTGGTAGATGGAATCATTCTTTTTGGAATAATTTTTTCAGTACCAAAAGGCATTAGAATTCTTGGGAAGTTAAGTTTTAAATCAACCCCATATTCAGAAACGTTAAAAAAGTTATCGTTTGGATTAGCCATGTCTTTAGAAGATCCAATGTTTAAACGGGTCGATATTTCTAAAGTTTCAGCTCTGTTGAATACATTTCGTATAGTTTCGGATATACTGGCCCCAATACCAAAGTCTTGAATATTGGAGTGCGTTACGTCTAAAGTTGTACCAAAACTATATTTTTTTCTAGGAGTTAAATAAACTTTTGCAATTAAAGACTGTGCGGTTGAGTCGCGTTTATCTACCTCATATTGTATTGATGGGTAATTAAAAATTTTAAGATTATTTAAATATCGTGATGAAAGAGTTGTTCTAGTGTCAGAAAAAGTACTTCCTTTATTTATAAAAACGGCATCGGTAATGGCGCGAGGCTTATATTTTAGTTTTTTATAACTGTATAAATTGAAGTTGTTATAAGTAGTACTGTCACTGATTTTACTTTTAGCATTTGCAGCAGAGTAATCGGTAAAAATATTTACATCGCTGATTGTATATAGTTTAAAAGGTTCTGTTCTGCTGGAGTCTTTTTCCTGTATATTATTGTTGTTGATAATAAGAGTTACATTAGCTTTGTTTTTTTTGCCAATTGTATCAATGTCAAAAGTGATGTAAGTAGGCTGAAAAAAATAAGCACCGTGATTTCTAAAATAAGTTGTGATACGATTTTTTTCTTCTTCGAAATCAGAAGTTTTATACTGATTTCCAGATTTTAAAACCGAAGCCTCTGGATTGTTTTTGTATAATGAATCAAGGGCAGGGGTCATTATTTTAGTTCGAATAGTGTCTATGGTATAACCAGGGCCGGTAGTTATTTTATAATTTATCTGAGCCTTTTTTCGAGCAATACTGTCAATAGAATAATCTGTAGAAACATTAAAATAACCATTGTTGAAATAGTAATATTTTAAGCGTAACAATGACTTTTTTGCTTTTGCGGTATCAATTATTACTGGTGCTTCACCAGTATTTTTTAAAAACTCATTAAGTCCTTTGTTTAAAAAAGATTGTCCAAGTCGATCAACTTGCTTTGCAGATAATACTTTAGACCAGCGTTCATATCTGTGTGGGTGTTTTATAAATTGAGCCTTATAAGTTGAGTCTGGATTTAAGTTTGCTAAGTTGTATAAATTCAGACGAAGTTTGTATCCTAACAGTTTACCATTAGGTTTTTGATACATTTGATTTAAAGCCGTTTCATCATTTGTAGATTTCCCGTTTACAAGAATATTATTTTTTACAAGAAGGTTTTTTCCGTCAGGAACTCTTTTTACAGCATTACAAGCGCAAATAAGTATTGCTATTAGAATAAATGCTGTTATTTTTGTAGAATTCTTTTTCAAGTGTTTTTAAAAATTTAATTCAAAAGTACATTATTTTATGGTTACTAAAAACCAAATAAAGCTTATCTCAGGTTTGCATCAAAAAAAGCAGCGTTTTGTAAATCAATTGTTTTTTGCCGAGGGGGTAAAGGTAATTCAAGAATTACTGCAATCCAATTTTGAATTAGAGCATTTATACACCACATTAAATGATTTTCAAGAAGTTCAAACTTCAAAGCGAACTCTTATTAATGATCAAGAACTAAAAAAAATAAGCGCGCTGACAACTCCAAATTCTTGTTTAGCAGTTTTTAAAATGCCTGTCGAAAACGAAATTAATAATAACGGTTTAATCCTCGCTTTAGATGATATTCGTGATCCAGGAAATTTAGGAACTATTCTGCGTCTTTGCGACTGGTTTGGAATTAAACAAATTGTTTGTTCTAAAGAAACAGTCGATATTTACAATCCAAAAGTTGTCCAGGCCACAATGGGGTCTATTACCAGAGTAAATGTAAATTATGTTGATCTCAAAACGTATTTAAGTCAAACAAAACTTCCTGTTTTTGGAACTTTTATGGATGGCGAAACTATTTATAAAAAAAATCTGCCTGAAAACGGAATCATTATTATGGGTAATGAAGCCAATGGTATTTCGGCAGAAATTGAAAAAACGGTTACCACACGATTAACAATTCCTAGGTTTGGAGAGCTGCAAAAAACAGAAAGTTTAAATGTAGCAACAGCAACCGCGATTATTCTTAGTGAGTTTAAACGAAATAGTTAAGATTTTGTTTTAGTGAAAGGTGAAATTTATTAAAAGAGCCCTTGATTTCATAGAATCGATGTTGCTTGTCCAAGGGCTTAATGGATCTTTGTCTTGTACTAATTCGTTTGTAATACCAAACATACCTCTGATAGAAGGAGAGAAAATAAAATACTCCGTAAAGAAATCTATTCCAAAGCCAAGCTCATAAGCAGCAGTCCATGGTTTTACTCTGAATTTTCCTTCAGCATTGTCATCCGTAGATTTAGAGTTGCTCGATAGGTTTAATGTTGTAGACATTCCGCCAACTAAATAAGGACGAACATTTCCGGTACGTAATGATGAAAACTTCAATAACAATGGAAAATGGATATAGGTGCTGTTTACTTCTCTCAAATAATCAGTTTTAGAAGTAAAATTAGGATAGTATAAATCTCGTTTTGTGTAATATAAACCTGGTTCAAAACGCAAATTAATATACTCTTGTAATCTTAAATCAGCGACTACACCTACATTAAAACCAGTTGTTTTTTTAACTTGAATATCCTGATTTACGACGTTTTTGTAATCAAACTTAAAGTCAAAGCTGTTGAAACCTAAGTAATAGCCAAAGTAAACACGCTGTTTTTGCCAGTTTTCAAGGTTTATAATAGGATCTTTGCTAAACATGCTTTTAGCAAATTGAGAATATCCTTTTGTCGATAAGACTAATAAAAATAAGATTACAATTTTTTTCATACTACTTTTTAGATGCTGAATAAATGGTTGCGACACCAAAAGTCTGAGGCATTGCTACAACATCTATAAACCCAGTTTTTCTTAAAATATTGTTTAATGCTTCTCCATATGGGAAAACGGCAGCAGATTCAGATAAATAACCATAAGCGTGATTATCTTTAGAAAATAATTTTCCAATAAGCGGTAATATATTTTTATTATAAAAATTATAACCTTGTTTGTAAGGGAATTTATCTGGATTGGAAGTTTCTAAGATCACAAAAAGACCGTCTGGTTTTAAAACTCTTAAGATTTCAGCAAAACCTTTTTCTAAGTTTTCAAAGTTTCGAACTCCAAAACCTACTGTTATGGCATCAAAATAATTATCTTCAAAAGGGATGTTTTCAGAATCTCCTAATACTAAATCTATAACAGAAGATAGGTTTTTTTCTTCTACTTTTTTCTTTCCAACTTCAAGCATTCCTGCAGAAATATCCAGACCAATAATTTTCTCTGCTTTAGTTTGAGCCATTAAAATGGCTAAGTCGCCAGTTCCTGTAGCAATGTCAAGAATGACTTTTGGTTTAGTATCTGAAACTATTTTTAATACTTTTTTTCGCCATTTGACATCTATGCCAAATGAAATTACACGATTTAAATTGTCGTAGTTCCCAGAAATGTTGTCAAACATTTGGGCTACTTGTTCTTTTTTACCTAAAGAAGAATCTTTATATGGGGTTATTTTTTCAGACATTATTTTTATTTACGCAAATATAAACAATCTGCTTTAACTGTAGTTGAGTTTTTTAAAGTGTAAATTAAATGTTTTGAAATGGAGGATAAAAATCACTTTTAGTAAAAGTTTTTACCATCACCAAAAGTGGGTATTTTTAAAAAATCACTAAAAGTGGGTATTGTATGATGTGTATTTTATGTACAACTTTGTTAAAGTAAAAATGATAAAAATTTAATGATTGATTTATCATATTGACTTAATCAAACACTGTTTTTTGCACGGCAGTTAATTTGTTCAAGTAAGTAGTTTTAAAAGTATTGTTCTTGGGGGGATACTATTTTTAAAGTGCGAAATACGTTCTTAGGATTAAATTTGTTTTTGGAAATTTTAATTTTCTGCCTTTAATATCTTAGTGGTATTTGTTATTAAAGGCTTATATTGAGATTCGTTCTCAATTAACAGTAAATGTTATTCAGTTATTTCAGATGCCCTTTGCATTTGTGATTTTTACAAAAACTATTTCTTGAATTAGTCAAGGCTAACAATCAGTCATTTTTAAAAAACATCCTTCAAAAGAGGATGTTTTTTTATTTATTTTCTAATGTAAGTTTCATAGGTATAATCGTAAAGATGTTTTTCATCTTTAAAATTTTCTTCAGATTCTACTAATAACCATTCACTTTTATTGATTTTAGGAAAAAATGTATCAGCATCAAATGTGTGATGCACTTTAGTTATTTCGATTATATCAGTATAAGGTAAAGCTAAATTGTAAATTTCGCCGCCTCCAATAATATATGAATCTTCATTTTCGGGGCATAATGCGATAGCTTTTTCTATGCTGTCTACAACTATGCAGCCTTCAGGGGCATAATCTTTTTGTCTGGTAATAACAATATGTACTCTGTTAGGTAATGGTTTGGGAAAACTTTCAAATGTTTTTCTTCCCATTATAATATGATGATTTGTTGTTAGTGTTTTGAATCTTTTAAAATCATTTGGCAGGTGCCATACTAAATCATTATTTTTTCCAAGAGCATTGTTTTCGGCAACAGCCGCGATCATTATAATCATAATGTGCTAAAACTAAATTTTATTTTCGGTATCCTCATTGATCCTAGATTCTAATTGACTGATTCTTTTTTGCTGTAAAGCAACTAATCTGTCAATTTGTTCCCTTTCCCATTTTTTGTTCATGAATCGATCTGTAATGTAAACTTTTATAAAGTGCAGTATAAAAATGAAGAACCATAAGGTAATGCCCCATAAGCACCAGTTTTGCTCTGTTGAAGCTCCAAAACCAAAAAATCTATTTGCAATGAAAATAAATAAACTTCCTAGTAGAAAAAGTACAAAATGAAAATAAAGGATTTTTTTTTGTCTTATACGTCTTCTTGCATACTCGTATTGTTCGTGCACTTCTTTTTCCATACCGATATAAATGAGATTATAAAGTTAGAATTTATTTTTAAAACACCGTATTTTGACTGCAGAATATTTGTTTGAAAATGAGTTGTAAATAAATATACAAAAAAAATATACTCTTTAAATTGTTGATGCAATTAAAAAAACGGACTGTTTTTGCTATTATCACAAATCGGAATTGGATAGTGAAAAGTTTAGTTGAATTTATGTAATTTTAGTTTCTATAAATCTAAAAACTAAACAGTTATGTCTTTAAAGAAACAATTTATCAAAACAAAACCAGTTGTAAAAGTTACTTTTTCTATAGATGCCAAAGATGCTGATTCGGCAGCGGTTGTTGGAGATTTTAATAACTGGAATCCTGAAGAAGGAACTTTGAGTAAACTAAAGAATGGAACATTTAAAGCTACGTATGACTTAGTAAAAGATGCCATTTATGAATTTAAATATGTAATCGACGGTATTTACATTAATGATCCTGAAGCAGATTCGTATAAATGGAATGATTTCGCTGGCAGTGAAAACAGTGTTTTAGTAGTATAAAAAAATCCGCTTAAAATTTTAAGCGGATTTTTTTTTGTTTTTATACAGCAACACTTCCTTTTATGCCCGCATGCGGTTCATAGTCCACAAGTGTGAAGTCATTATAATCAAAATCAAAAATGTTTTTAACAGCTGGGTTTAGAATCATTTTTGGAAGCGGTTTTGGCTCACGAGTTAATTGCAATTCCAGTTGTTCAAAATGATTGTTGTAAATGTGTGCATCACCAAAAGTATGAATAAAATCACCTGGTTCTAAATCGCAAACCTGTGCAATCATCATAGTTAATAGTGCATAGGATGCAATGTTGAAAGGAACGCCTAAAAATATATCAGCGCTTCGTTGATACAATTGACAAGATAGTTTTCCTTTTGTCTCTCCTTTTTCTAAATCTGGTGTTGCTACATAAAATTGAAAAAAAGCATGGCAAGGCGGTAATGCTGCCTTATTGTTGGCTACATTTTCTTCAAAAGATTTTTTTGTGTCTGGCAAAACAGATGGATTCCATGCTGATACCAACATTCTACGGCTGTTTGGATTAGTCTTTAATTCCGTAATTAATTCCGAAATCTGATCAATTTCTTCGCTGTTCCAATTACGCCATTGATGTCCGTAAACAGGTCCTAAATCTCCGTTAGAGTCTGCCCAAGCATCCCATATTTTTACTCCGTTTTCTTGTAAATACTTAATATTCGTATCGCCTTTTAAAAACCAAAGCAGTTCATAGATGATCGATTTTAAGTGTAATTTTTTTGTTGTAACCATTGGGAAACCTTCACTTAAATCAAAACGCATTTGGTATCCAAAAACGCTTTTGGTTCCAGTTCCAGTTCGGTCTCCTTTTTGGCATCCGTTTTCTAAAACGTGTTTTACTAAATCTAAGTATTGTTTCATTGTTGTTTAATCGTTTAATCGTGGATTTGTTTAATTGTGAATTTGTTTGATCGATTTAACGAATAAACAAATCAACGATTAAACAATATTTCTATCTTTTCGAGATTTCGTCTCTAATTTTTGCAGCTTTTTCATAATCTTCCTGAGAAACGGCCTGATCTAAAAGTTCATTTAGTTCTTGCAGGCTGTGTTTTGCATAAACATCTCCAGATTGATTAGTTTCTTCTTCATGTCCAAAAGTTTCTGGGTTAGAAAGTACGTCGTCAATTTCCTGAGAGCCTTGATCTGTTTCGGCTGTATTTGATTTTAAATAAATTCCAGCTTTGTCCAGAATGTTTTTATAAGTAAAAATTGGAGCATTAAAACGTAATGCTAAAGCAATAGCATCTGATGTTCTAGCATCGATGATTTCCTCAATTTTGTCTCTTTCGCAGATTAAGCTTGAGTAAAAAACGCCGTCTACTAATTTGTGAATAATGACTTGTTTTACAACAATGTCAAATCTTTCAGCAAAGTTTTTGAATAAATCGTGAGTTAATGGGCGAGGAGGTTTTATCTCTTTTTCTAAGGCAATAGCAATTGACTGGGCTTCAAAAGCGCCAATAACAATAGGTAATTTTCGTTCGCCGTCAACTTCATTCAAAATCAAGGCATACGCGCCATTTTGAGTTTGACTGTATGAAATTCCTTTTATGGATAATTTTACTAGACTCATATATGTTTGTAAAACGGGCACTTAGCACCGCATTTTAATACTTTTTTTGATTGAAAAATAAAGGTGCAATTTTAATCAAAAAATATGGAACAAAAAAGCTGCCTTAAAACAAAGATACGATTATCTTGTTTTTAGGCAGCTATATTTTTAAAGAGAATTCTTGAATTAAGAATGTTGCGCTTTGAAAGCTTTTAATTTCTCTGTTAATTGAGGTACGATTTCAAATGCGTCGCCAACAATACCATAATCAGCAACTTTAAAGAAAGGAGCTTCTGGATCGTTATTGATAACTACTTTTACTTTTGATGAGTTGATACCTGCAATGTGCTGAATTGCTCCAGAAATTCCTATTGCAATATATAAATTTGTTGCAACTGGCTTTCCTGTTTGTCCAACGTGCTCGCTGTGAGGTCTCCATCCTAAGTCAGAAACTGGTTTAGAACATGCTGTTGCGGCGCCTAAAACTTCAGCTAGATTTTCAACTAATCCCCAGTTTTCTGGACCTTTCAATCCGCGTCCGCCAGAAACTACAATATCAGCATCAGCGATAGAAACTTTTCCACTTACTTTTTCTACAGATTCTACTTTTACACCAAAATCGTTGTCTCCAATTGATGGATTAAAATCTTCGGCAGCTGCAGCTCCTGCGCTTTCAAAAATTCCGTAAGAGTTTTTAGCTAAACCAAGAACTTTTACATCTGTATCGATTTGTGTAATATTGAAAGCTTTGTTTGAAAAAGCATTTCTTTTTACTTGAAAAGGCGAGGTACTTACTGGTAATCCCACAACATTTGAAGCGAAACCAGCATTTAACGCTACTGCAACTAATGATGAAAGATAAATACTGTCTGTTGTAGAAGAAAGTAAAACTACTTTTGTCCCTTCTTTTTCAGCAGCTTGTTTGATTACATCGGCGTAAGCCTTAGCAGTAAAACCAGCTAATTTATCGTTGTTTACTTTTAAAACTTTATCAACTCCGTATTTTGCTAATTCGCTTACATCACTGATGTTTACAGTTAAAGCTGTAACGGTTGTTCCTAGACTTTCGGCTACTTTTTTTGCATAAGAAGCTAATTCGAAAGCTACTTTTTTAAATTTTCCTTCTGCAGATTCTGCGTATATTAATATTGACATAATAATTTTAGATTTTAGATTTTAGAATTCAGATTGAAACTGAATACTTAAAACTGATTACTGAATACTAGATTACTTTCGCCTCGTTGTGTAATAAATTGATTAACTCATCTAAATTATCTGCAGAAACTAATTTTACTGCTGATTTTGGAGCTGGTTTTTCAAATTTTACTGCTTTTGTATTTACAGGAGCGTCAACTGGTTCAAGAATAGTTAAAGCTTTAGTTCTTGCTGTCATAATTCCTCTCATGTTAGGAATACGTAAATCTTTTTCTTCAACAAGTCCTTTTTGACCACCAATGATTAAAGGAAGAGTAGTGCCTACAGTTTCTTTTCCACCGTCGATTTCGCGAACCGCTTTTACATTATTTCCGTCAACAGTTACTGCAGTACAAGAGTTTAAGAAGTTGTAACCCAAAATACCAGCGATCATTCCTGGAACCATTCCGCCATTATAATCTAAAGATTCTTTTCCTGCAATTACAAGATCGTAACCACCATTTTTAATTACTTCAGCCAATTGTTTTGCAACAAAAAAGCCATCAGTTGGGTTTGCGTTTACACGAATTGCTTCGTTTGCACCAATTGCTAGAGCTTTACGTAAAGTTGGTTCAGTGTCAGGACCTCCAACATTTACCACTGTTACATTTGCACCTTGCTGCTCTTGAAACCAGATTGCACGAGTCAATCCAAATTCGTCATTAGGGTTAATTACATATTGTACACCATTGGTATCAAATTCAGAGTCACCATTGGAGAAGTTAATTTTTGAAGTAGTATCAGGCACATGGCTGATGCAAACTAGTATTTTCATAAGTATATATTTTGAATTTATAATATGCTTTTACAAATTTAGAATTTAATTTGGAATAATTATACTATGCATGCATAATATTTTTAAAAACTATTACGATTTCGAAGATTGTCAAAATCTATTAATGATTTCTTGTTTTTAATAGAGAAAATGAGTTGCTTCAATTGTTTTTTTGAAAAATTAGAATTCGTTAATTTATTTTAAACTTGCTTGGTATTCTTCAAAGCTTAATTCCTTTGCGCTGTTATTTGGTATTTCAATTTCGGTATTCTCATTCTTAAAAGCTAGTTCTTGAAATACTAAAATAGAATTGTCGTCAATTTCCAGTTGAATAATAAAACCTGGCAATCCACTGTAGAACATTGGTCCATCTTTTATAGGAATTTCTTCGGTATACCAAGCTGTAATATCTTGTTTCGCAATAAATGCAGTATTTTTTGTTGTCGCTTTTTTACAAGAAAAGCCATTTATAATTTTGGTTTCTGGTAAAAGCTCCCATGTATATGTTGGAAGTTTTGTTTTTACATTTGAATCAATCCCGTCATTTGTCATAAGAACTTTGTATGTTTTGGAGTCAAAATCTTTGTAATTAATTACTTCTGATGATCGACGAATAGTCCGGCTTGCAAAAATTTTGCCTCCTGTATTTTCAATGACAGTGTTATCTGTTGTTGTTTTTTGAATAGTAGTTAGTCTTTGTATCGACTTGTTTTTAGAATAAGTATAGCTGAATACTTCAGGAGTTTTAGCTTTTTCTAGAAGTCTCCCGTCCTTTGTTTTTAGCTGTTGTCTAGTGTAGGTGCCAACCAGGCTCTGAGATTTTGCTTCGATTGAAAAAAATAGAATAAAAAATACTAATAGGTTTATTTTCATGATTTTTAGTCTTAAGATTATACTTACGAAGTAAAGTATATTTAAAGAATAACCCAAGTGAAAAAACTCAATTTTAATAAAAGGTTATTACTTATTGAAATAATTTTAGATTTAAACCGTTTTGATGAAAGAATTTGATTAGGAGAAATTAACAAAAAACTTAAAGTTTGTCTAAAAAAGTTTTACAAAGATTAAGTGTGAGTTTTACGTGTATTATATCGATTTCGTAAATATCACAATAAAGCTAAAAAAGTTAAAACCTATAGAGAGAAAGAAGTTCATGCGATTTTAAACTTAATTTATGCTTTTAAGTGATTTAAAATATTTATTTTTGCTCTTCAGAAAATTCAACATACAATATAAATATGAGAACAATACAATTTAGAGAGGCCATTTGCGAAGCGATGAGCGAAGAGATGCGTCACGATGAATCCATATATTTAATGGGCGAAGAAGTTGCAGAATACAATGGAGCATACAAAGCTTCAAAAGGAATGCTTGCTGAGTTTGGCGAAAAAAGAGTAATCGATACTCCAATTGCTGAGCTTGGTTTTACAGGAATTGCAGTAGGTTCAGCAATGAACGGCTGTCGTCCGATTGTAGAGTATATGACTTTCAACTTCTGTTTAGTAGGTATTGATCAAATTATAAACAACGCTGCTAAGATGCGTCAAATGACAGGTGGACAATTTAATGTGCCTATCGTTTTCCGCGGACCAACAGCTTCTGCAGGTCAATTAGGAGCAACACACTCTCAAGCTTTAGAAAACTGGTTTGCAAATACTCCAGGTCTTAAAGTTGTTGTACCGTCAACTCCTTATGATGCAAAAGGACTTTTAAAATCTGCAATTCGCGATAATGATCCAGTAATTTTCATGGAATCTGAGCAAATGTATGGTGACAAAGGTGAAGTGCCAGACGGAGAATACACTATTCCATTAGGAGTTGCTGATATTAAACGTGAAGGAACAGATGTAACTATCGTTTCTTTTGGTAAAATCATCAAAGAAGCTTTTATCGCTGCTGATGAATTAGCTAAAGAAGGAATCTCTTGTGAGATTATCGACTTAAGAACAGTTCGTCCTATGGATAAAGATGCAATTCTTAAATCAGTTAAAAAAACAAACCGTTTAGTAGTTCTTGAAGAAGCTTGGCCTTTTGCTAGTATCTCTTCAGAGATTACTTATATCGTTCAAGAGCAGGCTTTCGACTTCCTTGATGCGCCAATTCAGCGTATTACGACAGCAGATACTCCAGCACCTTACTCTCCAGTTTTATTAAAAGATTGGTTGCCAAATGCAGGTGATGTAGTAAAAGCAGTTAAAAAAGTATTGTACAAATAATACACATATAAAATACACATAAAGCTTCATCAGTCATATTTATTGATGAAGCTTTTTTATTGATGAAGCTTTTTTTACCAGATTATGAAAAGAATAATTTTACTCAGCCTGTTTTTTGTATTTGCTTTTGTAAATATTGCTGCTGCACAGACAAAAGTGAGTGGAATTGTTTTAGATAAATCTAATCAGCCGGTTCCGTTTGCAAATGTTGTTTTTAAAGGGTCAAATACAGGAATAGTTTCTAATGAAGACGGCCGTTTTTATCTAGAATCTCCCAATACTTATACGGCTTTATTGGTTTCTTCTGCAGGATTTTCAGATCGTGAAGTGCCTTTGGAAAAAGCGGTAAATTACGATTTTAAAATAGTTTTGAGTGAAGCCGAAGTGCTTAACGAAGTTGTAATTTATACCGGAAAAACATCTAAAAAGAATAATCCGGCCTTAGATATTCTTCGAAAAATATGGGAAAGAAAGCGTAAAAACGGACTTTACCAGTTCAATCAATATCAGATGCAGAAGTACGAGAAAGTTGAGTTCGACATGAACACAATCGATAGTGCTTTTATGAAAAATAAACTCTTTAAAGGAATGGAGTTTGTTTTTAATCATATTGATACATCAGATGTTACAGGAAAAACTTATCTGCCAATTTTTATCAACGAATCAGTTTATGATGTTTACGGCGATAATAAAATAAAGAAAGTAAAAGAAAATCTTACCGGAAATAAAATGTCTGGTTTTAATGGTAATCAGCAGATTTTATCATTTGTAAAAGATCTTTATTCAGATTATAATATTTACGATAATCACCTTAAGTTTTTTGATAAAAGTTTTACGAGTCCGCTTTCAAGAACTGGAATTGATGTATATAATTATGTCCTAAAAGACAGTGCTTATATCGACAAAAAGTGGTGTTATAATATTGTCTTTTACCCAAGACGTAAAAACGAATTAACTTTTAAAGGAGATTTTTGGGTAAACGATTCTACTTTTGCAATAAAGAAAATTAATATGGGTGTTACTAAAAGCGCCAATATTAACTGGGTAAAAGATATTTATATTGAGCAGGAGTTTGAAGTAGAAAACGATTCGGTTTTTCTTTTAACTCGTGATTATATGATGTCTGATTTTGCTTTAAACAAAAAAGAAAAATCAAAAGGAGTTTACGGAAAACGAACCACTTTATATCGAAACCATAAATTCAATATTCAGAAACCGGAGAAATTTTACAAAGAAGAAGTTAACTTTATAGACAATGCTGTTTATGAACGACCACCTGAGTTCTGGGAAGAAAATCGATTTGAGAAACTAAATAAAGATGAAGCAGGTATTTATAAAATGCTTGATACACTGCAAACCGTTAAGCGATTTAAGCAGTTGTATAGTCTCGTCTCGATTTTAGGAAGTGGTTATGTTGAATTTAAAAATTTCGATTTTGGACCTATTTTTTCTACGTTTGGCTATAATGAAGTCGAAGGTATACGAATAAGAGCGGGAGGAAGAACTTATTTTGGACCAAATGACCCTTGGCGTCTGCAGGCATATACAGCTTACGGTTTTGACGATAATAAATTCAAATATGGTGTTTCAGGAAAATGGATGATCGACAAAAAAAACAGGATCATTATTTCTGGAGGAAACAGGCGTGATATTGAACAAATTGGAGCGAGTTTAACCACAACAAATGATATTTTAGGACGAAGTTTTGCATCATCAGCATTATTTACAACAGGAAGCAACGGAAAATTAACCAATATTAATCTGAGTAATGTTTCCTTTGAAATGGAACCTAAAAAGAATTTTATTGTTCAAGCAGGGTTTTCGTATCGAACATTAGAATCAGCTTCAAAGACTTTTAGTTTAGATTATTATACGACATTACCAAGTACAGCAAATCCTGCTGGTGTGGTCGAAAGTATGGTAAAACAGTCAGAAGCAAATATTCAGTTTGAATATATGCCAAATCGTAAAACAATTGGATACGGAGTTGAACGCAGCTTAGTTGACAGCCCTTTTAGTCATTTCTTTGTTAACTTTAGTTATGGTATTAAAGGCGTTTTTGACAGTGATTTTGCTTACGAAAAAATTCAATTATTTTATAAACAGCCTATTATTATCGGACCATTAGGCAGATCAAATATTATTCTTGAAACTGGAAAAACATGGGGAACGATTCCGTTAGGATTAATGAGTGTAATTCCTGGAAATCAGACTTATTTCACTATTGAAAATACGTTTAGTAACTTGAATTTCTATGAATTCATTACCGACCAATACACGACTTTACAATGGAATCATGATTTTGGAGGAAGGTTGTTTGCCAGAGTTCCTTTTATGAGAAAATTGAATTGGAGAGAATTTGTTGGTATAAAAGCAGTTCACGGAACCATTTCAGATGCGAATCGCGCCATAAACGCTTCGGGACAGCCTTATAATGCGCCAGAAAATGTGTATTGGGAATATAATGCAGGAATTGGTAATATTTTTAAAGTATTTAGAATTGATTTCTCTTGGAGAGGAAGTTACTTAAACACTCCAGATGCTAATAAATTTGCTGTAAAAGGATCTTTCGGATTCTATTTCTAAATAATATTAAGGTGCAAAGCATCAAAGTTACAAAGTCTCAAAGGTTTAAATTCTTTGCGGCTTTTTTTTTGCTTAAATCTGCGTGAACTTAAACTTTGCGTCTCTGCGTCTTTGCGAGATTCTTTTTGTTTAATTTTGAAATGGACTTAAAACCATTTTATGCAAGAAGCCATTGATTTTCTATCTGCTAAAAATCCAGTATTTCTTCAAATTATTGAAAAATACGGATTGCCTCCAATTCCAAAACGTCCGCAAGGTTTTGAGACCTTAGTTTTGTTGATTCTCGAGCAGCAGGTTTCGATAGATTCGGCGAAAGCCACATTCTTAAAAATTAAAGCCTATACAACGTGTAATCCAGAAATGATGTCGGTTTTATCAGATGAAGAATTTCGGAATCTTGGTGTGAGCCGTCAGAAAACCAAATACATTAAAATTTTAGCAGAAGCCGTTTTAAACAAAGAATTAGATATTGAAAGTTTAGCTCTAAAAACTGCAGTTCAAGTTAGAGAAGAACTTATTAAACTAAAAGGAATTGGAAATTGGACTATTGATATTTATTTAATGTTTTGTTTGCAAGAGCCCGATTTAATACCGCTTGGTGATATTGCAGTAGTTAATACTATTAAAGAATTACTTGATATTCATGACAAACAAGAAATGGAAATTCACGCGCAGCAATGGAGTCCGTACAGGTCATATGCAACATATTTACTGTGGCATTATTACTTAAATAAACGAAATCGTAAGATTACCTATTAACTGCCTGTTTTTTAAAACAAAACTAGGCAGATTAATGCAGTTTTTTATTGTGAAAAAAGGATTCTTTAGTTACTTTTGCAACCGAATTTATAGAAACAATAAAAAACGAAAATGACCGCAGACAAACTAACAACTTTCGATGTATTAATCGAAATACCAAGAGGAAGCAGAAATAAATATGAGTACGATTTTGAAATCAAAAGAATGCGTTTCGACAGAATGTTATTCTCTTCAATGATGTACCCTGCTGATTACGGATTTATTCCTGAAACTTTAGCTCTTGACGGTGACCCTCTTGATGTATTGGTTTTGGTAAACGAACCAACTTTTCCTGGATGTGTTATGGAAGTAAAACCAATTGGTGTTTTCCACATGGCAGACGATAAAGGACCAGACGAAAAAATTATCTGTGTACCAGTTTCAGATCCAATTTGGAATTCTTTGACAGATCTTTCAGATATTAATCCTCACTTAGTAAAAGAAATCGAGCATTTCTTCCAAGTGTACAAAGATCTTGAAAACAAAAAAGTAGATGTTGAAGGTTGGGGAGACGTAAACGAAGCTTATGCAATTATTGCTGAGTGTACAAAACGTTTCGATGATATTGAAAATAAACCAGAGGGATTATTTAGCATTAAATAATTTTAACCCTTTTCTAATATAAAAAAAGCAATACTACCGTCAGGAGTATTGCTTTTTTGTTTAAATTCGTTTTAGTTAGATTGTTGACTATTAACCAAAAACCATTACTATATTATGAATTCATTTATGATTTACCTGCCAATTGTTATGGCAATTTTAGGATTACTTTTCATGGGAATAAAAAGGGCTTGGGTTTTAAAACAAGATGCGGGCGACGGTAAGATGAAAGAGATTTCAGATTACATTTATGAAGGAGCATTAGCCTTTTTAAAAGCCGAATATAAATTATTAACCATTTTTGTAATTATTGCCAGTATTGCTTTGGCAGGAATTACTTTTATTCCAGGAGTACAAACTCATTTATTAATCGTAATTGCATTTATTTTTGGAGCTTTATTTTCTGCTTATGCTGGAAATATTGGAATGAAAATAGCGACTAAAACAAACGTTAGAACCACGCAGGCTGCTCGTACAAGTTTGCCGCAAGCATTAAAAGTTTCTTTTGGAGGTGGAACTGTAATGGGATTAGGAGTTGCAGGTTTAGCGGTTTTAGGTTTAACGACTTTTTTTATATTATTCTTTAATCTTTTTTCTGATGGAGTTTGGAAAGATACTGAAACGATGACTGTTGTTTTAGAAACTTTAGCTGGATTTTCACTTGGTGCTGAATCGATTGCTTTATTTGCGAGAGTTGGAGGTGGAATTTACACTAAAGCTGCCGATGTTGGAGCTGATTTAGTAGGTAAAGTTGAAGCCGGAATTCCAGAAGATGATCCTCGTAATCCTGCTACAATTGCAGATAATGTTGGAGATAATGTTGGAGACGTTGCGGGTATGGGAGCTGATTTATTTGGATCTTATGTAGCAACCGTTTTAGCAGCAATGGTTCTTGGTAATTATGTAATAAAAGATATGGGTGGAAGTATCAATGATGCTTTTGGCGGAATTGGACCAATTTTACTTCCAATGGCAATTGCTGGTTTCGGAATCTTATTTTCGATTATTGGAACAATGCTTGTAAAAATTTCGGATGATAATGCTAAAGAAGCTCAAGTGCAAAAAGCATTGAATATAGGAAACTGGATTTCTATTGCTTTAACAGCTGTTGCTTGTTTCTTTTTAGTACAACATATGCTTCCAGAAGTAATGACAATGGAATTTTTCGGAGAAGGAGCGCAGCAGATATCTTCAATGCGTGTTTTCTATGCTACTTTAGTGGGATTAGTTGTGGGAGGAGCTATTTCATCCGTAACTGAATATTATACAGGATTAGGAACAAAACCAGTTTTGGCAATTGTTCAAAAATCTTCAACAGGAGCAGGAACAAATGTAATTGCTGGTTTGGCAACTGGAATGATTTCTACTTTTCCAACAGTACTTTTATTTGGTGGAGCAATTTGGATTTCATATGCTTTAGCAGGATTTTATGGTGTTGCTTTAGCGGCTTCGGCAATGATGGCAACAACAGCAATGCAATTGGCAATTGATGCTTTTGGACCAATTTCAGACAACGCTGGAGGAATTGCAGAAATGAGCGAATTGCCTAAAGAAGTGCGTACAAGAACAGATATTCTAGATTCTGTAGGTAATACAACTGCAGCAACAGGAAAAGGTTTTGCAATTGCTTCCGCAGCATTAACTTCATTAGCTTTATTTGCAGCCTATGTTACTTTTACAGGAATTGACGGAATTAATATTTTTAAAGCACCAGTTTTAGCGATGTTATTTGTAGGCGGAATGATTCCAGTAGTTTTCTCAGCATTAGCGATGAATTCTGTTGGAAAAGCAGCGATGGATATGGTATACGAAGTGCGTCGTCAGTTTAAAGAAATTCCGGGAATTATGGAAGGAACTGGAAAACCTGAATACGGAAAATGCGTTGAGATTTCTACAAAAGCAGCTTTACGTGAAATGATGCTGCCAGGAATTTTGACAATAGGTTTTCCAATCGCAATTGTACTTTTAGGAAAATTAGTTTATGCAGACAATAATCAGTTAATAGCTGAAATGTTAGGAGGATATATGGCAGGAGTTACCGTGTCTGGAGTTCTTTGGGCTGTTTTTCAAAACAATGCCGGAGGAGCTTGGGATAATGCTAAAAAATCTTTTGAAGCTGGAGTTATGATTAACGGCGAAATGACTTATAAAGGTTCTGATGCTCACAAAGCAGCTGTAACTGGAGATACAGTTGGAGATCCGTTTAAAGATACATCTGGACCGTCAATGAACATCCTGATTAAGTTAACTTGTTTAATTGGTTTGGTAATTGCGCCAATTTTAGGAGCAGGACATACTGATGCTGGAATAGCAGGAAAAGGCTCTTGCTGCGCTAAAACAGAAATGCATGCAGGAGCAAATTCTAAATGCGGCGATATGTCTGGAATGACAAAAGAAGAATGCATTGCAATGTGCAAAGAAAAAGGATGTTCTGAAGAAGAAACTGCAAAATGTTTGGCTCATTTTGATCAAAAAGGAAAGTATCAAAAAACAGATTGTTTTGATACTAGTAAATATGAGAAAAAATCTGTTCGAGTTGAAATTACAAACGTAAACGGAAAAACGAAAGGAACTGTAACAAAAACCGAAAATGGTAAAACAACCACAGAAGTTTATGAAGGAACCGAAGAAGAAGTTCAGGCAAAAATTGATGCTGCAAAATAAAGTATATTAACAACTTTGACAAAGTTTCTTAAAAACAAAAATGCCTCTAATAATATTAGAGGCATTTTTTTTATTTCATGTAAATCTGTGTAATTCTTGTTCTAAAACAATCCGTTCAATTCAGCGTCAATTCTATTGATAATGTTTCCTAAATCTTCTGGATTATCAACGAAATTGATATTATCAACATCAATAATTAATAATTTTCCTTTAGTATAAGTCTGAATCCACGCTTCATATCTTTCGTTCAAACGGCTTAAATAATCAATAGAAATTGAGTTTTCGTATTCGCGTCCGCGTTTGTGAATCTGTCCAACTAAATTAGGAATAGAACTTCTTAAATAAATTAATAAATCTGGTGCTTTTACCAAAGATTCCATTAATTCAAACAAAGACGTGTAGTTTTCAAAATCACGACTTGTCATTAATCCCATCGAATATAAATTGGGAGCAAAAATGTAAGCATCCTCATAAATCGTTCTGTCTTGAATGATTTTTTTTCCGCTTTCTCTAATTTGCTGTACCTGACGGAAACGACTGTTCAAGAAATATATTTGTAAATTAAACGACCAACGTTCCATTTGATGGTAAAAATCATCTAAATACGGATTATCAACAACATCTTCATAATGGGGTTCCCATTTAAAGTGCTTTGCTAATAATTTAGTCAAAGTAGTTTTTCCTGCGCCTATATTTCCTGCTATTGCTATGTGCATTACGGTGTTACGATTTTATAATTTGCAATTTCTTTAGCTGTAAAAATAGATAAAATTTGGTCTTTGTAATAGAATTTGTTAAACGTTTTTTCTAAAATTTCAATTTCAAAATCTTGACCTGTATTTACTTTGCTAATGTCTTTAAAAAACAACAAATTAGCTTTGCTGTAAATGTATTTTTTAGAGCTTATTATTTCAATTTTATCAAAGTCTGGCACATTTCCTAAACTTGAAATTTTTCCGAAAATATCACACGAAAACCAATTGTTTTTTTTATCAATCCAGTAAAAAGTATTAAAATCAGTTTGGTAATACTTTATGCTTTCAGTCAGCGGAATTGAAACTGTTTTGTATTCATTTTTCAAATAATCAAAAAGACCTATCTGCTGATTTAAAGTATTGAAAATCCAAAGCTGATTTTGGGTAGACATTCCCATTGCACCAGCTATTATTGGAATTGAATTTTGAGAAAAATTAATTTCGGTCATTTTATTTAATTGATTGTCTAATAAAACAACGCTATTAAAGTCTTCATAGTATAATACAATTTTAAGCGGATTTTGAATGTCAACTTTGGTGATGTTTCCCAAAGACACATTTTTATATTCAAAGATTTCACTGCCTTTTACTTTTCTAAAAACATTGTTCTTTATATCATAACCATACCCAAAAGAATCAAAGCCAATAAAGTCATCAACATCAGCCTCAAATTTAGAAACAAGATCAGGTTTTATTTTTTGGTTTTGTCCAAAAAAAGTCGAAAACGAGCACGAAATAAACAGCAGTAAAAAAATATGACGATGAATTTTGCTCATAAAAGATTTGGTTTCGAAATGCCAAAGTACAAAAACTGTGTAAAAGAATCTCTTAAAAGTAGAGTTTTAGTTATTTTAGAGTTTAAACCTTTCTAAATTCCAATAGTCTTACAAAAACTTAATTTTGTCGATGACATTTTAAGATTAATATATTTAATTTTCAGTATTTTAAAATTAATAATACATTTGAGTGTAAGTTTTAAAGAGTTTACTGAATTACAAAAAGAAAGAAATGAAAAAAGGATTTTACTTGCTTTTGATTCTTGTTTTTAGTCAAGTACAAGCACAAAAAGATTTTCAAGGATTAGCGGTTTATGAATCTAAAACTCAAGCGCCTAAATTTGAAGGTGTGAGAACCGGAAATCGCGATATTACGCCAGAGATGCAAAAAAGTATGGAAGAGCGTCTGAAAAAAATGCTCGAGAAAACATTTATTTTAAATTTTGACAAAGCGGCATCCATTTATAAAGAAGAAGAAAAACTCGAAACTCCCGGACAGCAAGGCGGCGGAATGCGAGTTATGATGAATTCGTTTATGGGCGGCGGTGGCACTTTTTATAAAGATGTTAAAACAAAATCGTACACGGTTGATAAGGAATTTATGGGAAAAGAATTTCTAGTTGTAGATTCCCTGCCAAAATTAGAATGGAAACTAGAACAAGAAACCAAACAAATTGGAGGTTACAACTGTTTTAAAGCAACAGCGGTTAAAGAAGCCAGTAAAACTGATTTTAGAAACTTCAGAGCTAAAAACAATGATGATAAAAAGGAAGAGGTGAAAAAGACGTCAGGAGAAACTAAAACAAATTTTGAAGACAATTTTGAAATTCCTAAACAAATCGTTGTTACCGCTTGGTATACACCAGAAATTCCAGTTAATCAAGGACCAGAAAATTATTGGGGACTTCCGGGTTTAATTCTAGAAGTAAATGATGGCAAAACTACCATTTTATGTTCCAAAATAGTTTTGAATTCCAAAGATAAAGTGGAGATAAAACCCTCAAAAAAAGGAAAAGTTATTTCCCAAAAAGAGTACGACGCAACAGTGATTAAAAAAATGGAAGAATTTAGAGAAATGAATCGCGGACGCGAAGGTGGTCCAGGTGGAGGAAATACAATAATGATCAGGCGATAAAACGCTAACTCTAAATATTTATCCTAATTATTTTCTTGATGAACAAGACGCTTTTTTTATTCGCCTTATTTTTTACTTCTATATCCTTTTCGCAGAGTATTCGTTTTGATGGGGTTATTCAGGATGAACAAAAAAATCCGTTGGAAATGGCCAATATTATGGCGGTTAACAGTGGCACAAAAGCAATGGATTCTTATGGGATTACGAATGATAAAGGGAAGTTTCAGCTTACTCTAAAATCGAATACCTCTTATACAATCAAAGTAAGTTATCTTGGAATGAAATCTAAGGAAATTGCTGTTTTGACCAAAACTGAAAACATCAGTCAGAATATTGTTCTAGACGGCGCAGGAATTGAATTGGAAGGAGTAGAAATTGTGCGTGAAATGCCCGTTTCTATAAAAGGTGATACCATTGTTTATAATGCCGATTCGTTTAAATCGGGTACAGAAAAAAAACTCGAAGACGTTTTGAAAAAACTGCCGGGAGTTGAAGTAAATGCCGATGGAGAAATTGAAGTTGAGGGAAAAAAAGTAAGCAAATTGATGGTTGAAGGCAAAGACTTTTTTGATGGTGATACGAAATTAGGCGTTAAAAATATTCCCGCAGATGCCATTGATAAAGTGCAGGTTCTTAGAAATTATAACGAAGTAAGTGCTTTAAAAGGCTTAGAAAACGATCAAGATAATGTTGCAATGAATATCAAACTAAAAGAAGGAAAGAAAAACTTTTGGTTTGGAGATGTTACCGCAGGAATTGGAGTTGCAGAACTAGACAGCCGATATATTATTAACCCAAAATTGTTTTATTACAGTCCAAAATACAGCATTAATTTAATCACCAATTTTAATAATATTGGAGAGCTGCCGCTTACCGCACAAGATTATTTTAAGTTTACCGGCGGTTTTAAAAATATGATGAAAAAGGGAGGGAGTTCTTTTAATGTTTCTTCAAATGATTTAGGAATTTCTATTTTAAGAAATAATCGCGCCAAAGAAATTGAAACCAAATTTGGAGCAACAAACTTCGCTTATTCCGTTTCAAAAGCATGGAATATTAGCGGTTTTGGAATACTTTCGACTTCAAAAACAGATCTTGAAACCAAATCACAGACTACAATTCTTGATTCTGGAGATCAGCAAAAACGTGATGAATTAACGCATCAAAAGAATAATTTGGGACTTTTTAAATTAAGTTCAACCTATAAACCAAATGATAAATTTCAGTTTGATTATGATATTTTAACCAAATTGTCAAAACAAAATGAAGATACTGATTTGCTGCGCGAATCAATTGTAAATAATGCCTCAACAGTTGAAACTATTTTGACTGGCAAAAAACAAGATCCGACCTCAATAAACCAAAATTTGAGTTTGTATTATACACAAAGCGCCAAGAATATATTTGCTTTTGAAATGCAGCATTTATATCAAGATGAAAACCCATTTTACAACGCCAATTTGCGCACGCAGCCATTTGATTTGTCAGGCTATATTTCGGGTCAAAAAAGGAATGATCTCAATCAAAACCGATTTGTAAAGACTAATAAACTGGATGCTAAATTGGATTATTATTATATGGTAACGCCAAAAAGCAACATCAATATTACTTTAGGAAATACCTATTCGTATCAAGATTTTAATTCTCATATTTTTCAGATGTTGGATAACGGAGATAAAAATGATTTGAATGATGCGGCCAATAATAATGATGTAAATTATAATTTTAATGATGTCTTTCTAGGTTTCCATTATAAAATTCTAACAGGAAAATTTACTTTGACTCCCGGAGTAAGCGTACATTCATACCAAATGACAAATACGCAGTTAGGTACAAACTACTCGCAAAATTTTGTAAAAGTACTGCCTGATTTCTTCGCTTTATATCAAATCAAAAAATCAGAAACACTGACCTATAATTTCTCTTTAACCAATGATTTTACAGATATTAATCAGTTAGCGGCGGGTTATGTTTTGTCTGATTACAGCAGTTTATTCCGCGGTAATAGATTTCTGGAAAATGCGACTTCTCAAGTGCATTCGCTTCGCTACTTTAAATACAACATGTTTAATTTTGAGAATATTTTTGCCAATGCATCCTACACAAAAAAAGTAGATGCCATAAAAACCAAAGCCAATTTTGAAGGAATTAATCAATCATCGTCGCCATACAATTCAAATTTAGCCGATGAAACTTTTAGCGGAATGGGAACTTACGGACGTTCATTTTTGAAAAATTATAAAGCATCGGCAAGTGCAAGTTTAAATTGGTCGAAATTCAACAATATTCAAAATGATAAATTGGCAGCGACCGAAAGTTTTGTTCAGAGCTATACCGTAAAAGCATCAACAAATTATAAAAACTTTCCCAATATTGAATTTGGTTATAATGCCTTAATCAATAAATACAGCGGTTCTACTTATTATACAGACAAACCTTTTGCTCGATTAGATTACTACTTTTTAAAAAGTTTTTCGTTTGTTTCAGAATATGAATTCTATCATTATTATAACGGAAATAAAACGGTAGATAACGAATATGACTTTTTAAGCGCGAGTTTAATTTATCAAAAAAGGAATAGTAAATGGGAGTACAAAGTTTCTGCAACAAACTTATTAAATACAAAATATCTTAACGACGACAGCTTCTCGCAGTTCTCTACAAGGGTTTCTCAATATGCCGTTCAGCCGCGATATATCATATTCTCAATGAAATACAATTTATAGTATTTTAGTTACATTATTTTAGATTTAAGTGTTCCGATTCAGACAAGAAAGAGATACCTTTGCGCAACAAAATTAACCACAAAATTTTAGTCATGCGCAATCTTATTTGGAGTTTAATGCTCTTGTTTATCGGAATGTCTGCATTCTCCCAGACAAAAACAATTGAAAAAGGATCGTATCTGTCTACAGATAAAGGTCAAAAAATCAAACTTAACTTATTAGATAATAATAAATATGAGTTGATTTTATATTCTGGCGATTATGAAATCAAGGGAGATTCATTACTTTTTATACAAAATGGAAAAGACAAAAACATTTTTGATCTTTCTTTTGTAAACAATAATAAAGCAAAAAAGATCAAAGTAAAATTTATAGATCCTGCCTATTATCCTTTTTATATCGGAACTCAAAAGGGATCAGATTTAGTTGAATATCAAAGTTTGATAGATATTAAAACTAAAATGGATCCTAATTGGATCAAAGCCGATTTAGAGTTTGAAATTGATAAAGCCGATTTTTTGTATTTAGTGTATGAAGGATATGAAGGAAATTCTAGTGTTTATAAATATGCTTTACCAAAAGAAGTTTCAGAAATAACAATCAAGTATGAATTACCAGTTTTAGGTGATTTAAGGCTGTCTGGTTTTTTTGATAAAAGCACAAACGGATTAAAAATTTCTGAAAAAGGAGGAAAAAATCCATTGACATTTTTTAATGAAAAAAATGCTCAGCCAGAGAAATCTCAAAAAGTTATTCCACTCGAAAGTAAAACTGTTTCAAACTGGACTTATCCAGGAAAAGAAGAAGCTTTAGCAGCATCAGCTGCAGTAGACAGCGTTGCAGCACCTTTTTCCCTTGATAGTATTGCAGCGGTAAGCCAAGTAGATTTTAAGTTAAAGATAGAAAATAATCTAAAAAATGCACTTGCTGCAACCAAACAAGTCAAAGATAAATTTTTAGTAGTTGTAGTGAATGGCAAAGATTCTGCAAAAACTGATTTTGATTTCTTTATAAAAGGTCAGGAAACACAGATTGGATATAATATGTATACCGAATACAATCCTCAATATGATGTGTACAATTTTTATTTGGCAGGAGCCGAAGATAAAAAATGGCTGAAAAACAATAAAATTGGAAACGATCCTGCTGTAATAGTTTTGAATGGTGATGGAGAAGTATTAGCACAAGCAAAATCAGATTTAGCAGGCAAGGAATATCAATTTGGGTATTACAGTGATTTTTACCGTCAGTTAAAACGTGCAGATGCTTTTTTAGTTTTTGATAAAGCAATAAAAAATAAAAAAGCAACAGATGCAGATTTGATAAATGCTTTTAATAAAGTTTCAGCTTTAGAAATTTCATACGATTATGATACTAATGATGTAACAGATCCTAATTCAACAGATTTTGTAGTAACGAAAGCAGTCCAAGATAAAAAAGGAATTGAAAAGATTTGGAAAAAGCTTATTGAAACACATCAAAAAGATGCCAAACCAAATATGCTTTTGGTAGAAGCGATTTTAAAAGAAATCAAAGATCAAGGATTTACTAAACAGCTTTTTAAGGAAGAAAAGATCCTTAACGACACCGATTTCTTAGCAATAGATTATTTGATAAAACACTATGATGCTATTGAAAAAATAAACAAAGAGGTTGACAACAGTACAGTCGAATCGGCTGACGGAGTGAAAATAGGAAACCTAAGCGCCGAAATTTCATTTGCTTTACAGCAAGATACTTATGCGGCACAAGATGAAACCGAAGGGAAGACAAGTCAAGATAAAGCTATTGCCGTATATAAAAAGTTGATTGCAGCAGGAAAAGGTGGTTTTGACTGCTATAAAAATTATTTAAACTATCTAAGTCAAGAGGCTGAAAAGAATGGTAATGATGCTGCTCTTTTAAAAGAATTCAGCGCTTATTTTGACACTTATTTGTCGACAGATAAAGGAAATGCAATTCAGCGATTAGACGATTTATTTGCAACAATCGATTATAATTCTGATTATTCGTATAACGGATGGAATTCATTCAAAGAATATAATTCAAACCTTTGCAATTCGGCAGCATGGGCAGTTGTTTTAAAGCCTGAGAATGCGGACTATATTAAATCAGCAATCAATTGGTCAGAATATAGTTTGATTGTAACCAAAAACAATCCCTACTATTTAGACACTTTGGCGCAACTATATTATAAAGATGGTCAGAAACAAAAAGCAATTGAAACGCAAAAATTGGCTGTGAAATATTTGAATGCTCAGGTTGAAGCAGAAACTGCTGCAGAAATTAAAGAGACATTAACTAAAATGCAAAACGGAACGTATTAAAATCAATAGTTGAGAAAACAAAAATGGCTGTCAATATAGACAGCCATTTTTGTTTATTAATCGTTGCTATTTGCTGTTTTTGCTGTAAAAAATCAAAAAATTGCCTCGAAATGCTTAAGTTTGGGATACTAAATTAAAATGTATGAAAAACAAAATGCTCCTTGTTTTACTTGCCTCTGGCGCACTGACTTTTGCACAGGCAATTAAAAAACCGTTAGTTTCGGCAATAACAGATAAAGATCTTAGAACCGATATGTATCAAATGGCTGGAGATCATTTTAATGGTCGTGAAGCCGGAACACTTGATGAGTTAAAAGTATCGATGTGGCTTGCTAATAAAGCCAAAGAAGCCGGAATGGCTCCAGCTGGAGACGATGGAACTTATTTTCAGTTTTTTGATTTGTACAGACATCAGGTTACGCCAAATACAAAATTTAAAATTGGCAAGAAAGAATATAAATTATGGCAAGACGTTCTAGTTGCAGAAACAACTAATGTAAAAGTTGAAGGTTCTTTACTATATTTAGGTGCAGCAACAAAAGAAGAAATCGAAAAAGCCGACATTAAAGGAAAAGCAGTTGTTTTACTGGCTTCAAAAGAAGGAATTGCTGATGATATTTCGCTTTTCGACAGAAGGTATCCAGGTTTAGTACGAAATAAATATTATGATCTTGTTGTGAAAAAAGGTGCCGTAGCGCTTATTATGGTTGCTGACGAATTAGCAGAACAAAGCTGGTCTCAAGTTGAACCACAAATGACAAGAGGAATTTACGGAATTGAAGGTTTCCGTGACAAAATAGGTGCAACAATGCCAGTTTTTTGGGTACACGGAGATCAATTAGAATATTTAAAAACGACAAAAGATATTTTGTCTACTGAAGTAGTTTCTGAAACCTATAAATATCCTTCAGTAAATGTTGTGGGTACAATTGCTGGAACAGATCCTAAATTGAAAAATGAATATGTACTTTTCAGCGGCCATCAAGATCATGACGGAGTACGTCAAAAATACGGTCAAGATTCTATTTATAATGGAGCAGATGATAATGCAAGTACTTGTGTAGCAATGCTGGCAATTGCAAGAGCGTATAAAAAACAGCCGGGAAAAAGAACAGCTTTGTTTGTATTTCATGGTTCTGAAGAGCGCGGATTGCTAGGATCGAGATGGTATGCAGCACATCCTACAGTTCCCGAAAAGGACATTGTAGCAGTTTTAAACGGTGATATGATTGGAAGAAACAATGTAAATCAAGCGGCATTACTTGGTTCTAGTTCTCCTCATGAAAATTCATCTGATTTGGTGGCAATTGCAAAAAAAGCAAATGACGAAGGACCAAAATTTGATTTGGATAAACTTTGGGACAGACCAGAACATCCAGAGTATTTTTATTTCCGTTCAGATCATTTGCCTTATGCTAAAAGAGGAATTCCTGCAGTTTTCTTTACAAGTGTGCTGCACAGTCAATATCATACTCCAATGGATGAGTCAGAAAACATTGATTACGTAAAACTGCGCAAAATGACAGAATGGATGTATCGTACAGGTTGGATTTTATCAAATGATGCCAATCGTCCTAAAACGTTACCAAATGTGCAATTAGAAAGATAAAAGTTGAGATTGTATTAAAATAAAAATCCCGATTTCTAATTTTAGAAATCGGGATTTTTTATGTTTAAGAATAAAGTAGTTGTCTAAAACTCTAACAATCTAAGTTAGTCTAAGTAGTTTAAAATTACAATCCAAATGCAGCTTTTACTTGGTCAACAAAATCAAGTTTTTCCCATGTAAACAAATCAACAGTAACTGTTTTTGTGTTTCCTCCAGGGGCAGAGAAAGTTTTAGTAACCGTTTCTGGTTTACGTCCCATGTGTCCGTAAGCAGCAGTTTCACTGTAAATAGGATTTCTTAATTTTAATCTTTGCTCGATAAAGTAAGGACGCATATCAAAGATAGCTTCTACTTTTTTAGCAATTTCACCGTTAGTTAAGTTTACTTTAGAAGTTCCGTAAGTTTCAATGAAAATACCCATTGGTTCAGCAACTCCAATTGCGTAAGAAACTTGTACTAAGATTTCGTCAGCAACACCAGCAGCAACTAAGTTTTTAGCGATATGACGAGTTGCGTAAGCAGCACTTCTATCTACTTTACTTGGATCTTTTCCAGAGAATGCACCACCACCGTGAGCACCTTTTCCACCGTAAGTATCAACGATAATTTTTCTTCCAGTTAAACCAGTATCTCCGTGAGGACCTCCAATAACGAATTTTCCTGTTGGGTTAATATGGTAGTTGATTTTATCATTGAATAAATGTGCGTGAGCTGGATTTTTAGCAATGATTCTTGGAATTAAAATTTCAACAATATCTTTTTTGATTTTAGCAAGCATTGCAGCTTCTTCATCAAAATCATCATGTTGAGTCGAGATAACAATCGCATCAATACGAGTTGGTTTGTTATCGTCGCTGTATTCTAAAGTTACCTGAGATTTAGCATCTGGACGTAAATAAGTGATTTCGTTATTTTCGCGTCTTAAGATCGCTAATTCTTGTAATAATTTATGCGATAAATCAAGCGCTAATGGCATGAAGTTTTCAGTTTCGTTTGTAGCGTAACCAAACATCATTCCTTGGTCACCAGCACCTTGCTCTTCAGGCTTAGCTCTGTCAACACCTTGATTAATGTCTGCAGACTGCTCATGAATTGCAGAAAGAATTCCACAAGAATTTGCTTCAAACATGTACTCGCTTTTAGTATATCCAATTTTACGGATTACGTCGCGTGCAATTTGCTGTACATCAAGATAAGTATTCGATTTTACTTCACCAGCTAAAATTACCTGACCTGTAGTAACAAGAGTTTCACAAGCTACTTTTGAGTCAGCATCAAATGCCAAAAAGTTATCAATTAATGCATCCGAAATTTGATCTGCAACTTTGTCTGGATGCCCTTCACTAACAGATTCTGACGTAAATAAATAAGCCATAATAATGTATTAAATTTAAAATTAAGCGAGAAAAATAATTGCTAAAAAGGGCTAAAGAAGAGTTTCTGCTTTAGCATTTTTTACTACTGAAATATTTGTTTCAGCATCCATAACGAACCGTTTCATTATGAAGAGGTTGCAATCAGTTCAAATTTTTCCTCTGTATTCGGGTGCAAAGGTATAAAACCATTTTGATTTGCAAATTAAAGTTCAACTTTTTTTATTTTTTATAGCATAAATTTAACACTAATATACTAATTTGATAGGGTAATGGAAAATATTTTAGTTTTTGTTTGGCTGATTAAAAAATAGTTCGCACATTTGCCCCATCAAAATAACAAAAAAATGAAAACAACAGTTTGCAATATGATTTCTTGTAAGATGCCGGAGTTATCCGCAGAGATACTATTGTAGTTTTTTTTCAAAAATATATACATAGAACCTCTGCAGATTGCAGAGGTTTTTTTTTGCACAAGAACGACTGTAATTCTTTTTTAAAACCAAACAAAACACTAATTAATCAGAAAAACAATGAAAAAAAATGTATTAATCGCTTTAGGTCTGCTGACTTTTTCAGGCATTCATGCTCAGGAAAATAAAAAAGAGCAGGATAGCTTGAAAAACAATGAATTGTCAGAAGTTACTATAATAGGTTCAAGAAGTAAAAATAGAGTTAAAACAGATGTGCCGGTTCCGGTTGATGTTTTTAACATATCAGAAATAACAAAAGGTGCGCCGCAAACCAGCGTAACTCAAATATTAAATTATGTTGCACCATCGTTTACTAGTAATGCAACATCTACAGCAGATGCAACAGATCACGTTGATCCTGCTCAATTAAGAGGTTTAGGACCAGATCAGGTTTTAATCTTGGTAAACGGAAAACGAAGACATACAAGTGCTTTAGTAAATATAAACGGATCACCAGGAAGAGGTTCAGTAGGAACCGATTTAAATGCAATTCCGTCTTTTGCAATCGAAAGAATCGAAGTTTTAAGAGATGGTGCGGCAGCTCAATACGGTTCAGATGCTATTGCCGGAGTAATTAATATAGTACTTAAAAAGAATGCCAATTATCTATCAGGAGGTATTCAGTACGGTGCAAATTTATCTTCAGGATCTAACAACTTTAAAGGAGGTGCTGACGGACAAACTGCACAGATTGATCTAAATTATGGAACTTCTTTAGGAAAACCTGGCAGTTTCTTAAATATTACTGGAACAGCTGTGACTAGACAAGCAACAAGCCGAGCAGGAATTAGAAGTAACGCTATTTTTAATGCTTATAATGCTGTCGAGAACAGAGCTGCACAAAACGGTGTTGAAATTAACTCGCTGTTTAGTAATATAAATACAACTCCAAATTCAGCGCAAATCTTAACATCATTAAAACAATATGCGCCGCAAGTAAGTTACTTTACGCCGGCACAGCAAAGCGCTATTGCTTCAGCATCAACGCTTACGCAAATGCAGACGGCGCTTAATTTTGATGTAACTAATAATGAATTGGCATACAGAGGTCAGCAAAGAAGTGACTATAATATGAGTGTTGGTCAGTCAGAATTAGCGTCAGGACAAGCATATTATAATGCAAAATATCCTTTAAGTGAAATCACATCTTTATATTCATTTGGTGGTATCTCATATAGAAATGGTAAATCGTATGCTTTTAACAGACTTCCAAATGGTTCAGGAACATTTACACAAGTATACCAAAATGGATTCTTGCCTGAGATCGAATCAGACATTCTAGATGCTTCGGCTGCAGTAGGTGTTACTACAGAATTATTTGGTTTTGATACAGATTTGAGTTCAAACCTTGGAACAAACTCTTTTAAGTATGATGTAAACAATACTATTAATGCAACTTTAGGAACCAATTCACCATTTAGTTTTGATGCTGGTAAAGTTTCATTTTTACAAAGTACAACAAATTTAGATTTTAGTAGAAAGTATGATGTTCTAGCAGGTTTGAATGTAGCTTTTGGCGGAGAATTTAGATATGAAAATTACCAAATTAAACAAGGAGAAGAAGCTTCATACGGATTGTATGATGTAAACGGAAATGTAGTTTCTGGAATTCTTCCAAGTAATTCACCTTTAATCGTTACTGACTTTTTTGGCAACAAACGCGGTGCTGGAGCACAAGGATTTTCTGGATTTCAACCTTCAGATGCTAAAGAAAGAGATAGAAAAAGTGGAGCAGCTTACATAGATTTAGAATTGAATGCTACAGAAAAATGGCTTGTAAACGGAGCAGCACGTTATGAGAACTATTCAGATTTTGGAAGTACAGTTACTTTTAAATTAGCTTCTCTTTTAAAATTAAATGAAAACATAAATTGGAGAATTTCTGGACAAACTGGTTTTAGAGCGCCTTCATTACAACAAAAATATTTTGAATCAAGTTCAACACAATTTATTAATGGCTCACCTTATCAAGTAGGTTATTTTACAAATGATTCGCAGGCTGCAAAAAGCATTGGAGTAGAAAATTTGAAACCAGAAAAATCAAAAAGTATCAGTACAGGATTTACATTTAAAATTCCTGCAGCCAATATTACAATTGCAACAGATGCTTACTTTACCAGAATTAATGACCGAGTTGTATTGTCAGGACAATATGCAAGACCAACAGATGCACAGATAAATGCGGCAACTTCACAAAGTCAAAAAGACGCCTTGACATTGTTTCAACAAGCGTTTGACCTTAAAGGTGTAGAAAGAGCTTCGTTTTGGACAAACGGAATTGATTCTGAAACGAAAGGAATTGATTTAGTAATTTCTCAAAAATACGATGTAATTCAGGATTTCATCATTCGAAACGATTTAGCATTAAGTTATAATGAAACCAAGAGAGTAGGCGATTTACATATTCCAAAATCTATAATTGATGCAGGTGGAGATCCTTATATTTATTCATTTTTTCCTGAGTCAAGCCGAATTTATTTAGAAGAAGCAATTCCGAAGTTGAAAGCAAATTTAATGACAACATTCAGTATTAAGAAATTAGATATTTATTTAAGAAACAGCTATTTTGGAAAAGTTACAGATCCAGGCGCGACAGATGTAAACTTAGACGGATTTTCATCAGTATACGAACATCCAGAATATAGTGCAAAACTTGTTACAGACTTATCTTTAGGATATCAAATCAATGAACATTTTAGAGCAACAATTGGCTTTAATAATATAGGAGATGTTTATCCAGATAGAAATAATCCTGCAACTCCTGCATTTACAAATACAACTCCAACATTGTCGCCTGCGCCAAGCACAGATTTGAGCAACGCAAATCAATTCGCATACTCAAGAGCAGTATCTCAATTTGGATTAAACGGCAGGTTTGGTTTTGCTCGTTTGAGCTTTAAATTTTAAAAGTTGAAAGAGTCGGCTGCTCTCGATAGCTATCGGGATATACGGATTAACCGAATTAGCATTGATTTTTTTGAATCTTTGTAATCTGTTATCCCGATAGCTATCGCGAGCGGCTAAACTTTTTAATCTTGATTTTTAATACTGATTATTTGATTTTCAGCGCAAAAAGAAAAAAAATATAAAATATCAATTTTTAATTTGGTAGTTAAATAAATACTTATTACATTTACCCTATCGAATTAGTAGAATTTAAAATAAGACTTAAATTTTAATTAAAATGAAAACAATAGCAAGAAAAAATATGATGTGTTGTAGAATGATGCAAATGTGCATCCCAACTTGCTGTTGCCAAAAGTGAAAGATAAAATCTTTGTTATAGTTAGAACTATAAGCCCTTTTGGTCGCCATCCGAAAGGGCTTTTTTTTAATTCACGCATTTAAAATTAAAATTATGAAAACACTAAATTCAATCGCAATAGAATATTTACTGAGAAACGATTCTCAAAATAACAATAGTATATCAGAAGAGCTAACAAAAGAAGTTGTAAGAATAAATACAGAGCAGAATATAAAAAATCAAAAATCGCTGCTGTTTCAAATGTATGATCTAGAAGATGAAGATCTTTTTATTTAAATTACAATTTCAAAATCAAATAACAATATATAATAGTATTAACAATACCTAAAAAACTAAGAAATCATGAGTACACAAAAATTTGCAACAAACGCATTACACGCAGGACACGATGTTACTAAAAACGCAGGAACAAGAGCAGTGCCTATTTATCAAACATCATCATATGTATTTAATAATTCAGATCATGCGGCCAATTTATTTGGTCTTGCCGAAGCAGGATTTATCTATACAAGATTAAACAACCCAACAAACGATGTTTTAGAGCAGCGTTTAGCAACACTTGAAGGCGGAATTGGAGCTGTAGTAACAGCTTCGGGAGCATCAGCAATTTCTACAGCCTTGTTAACATTGCTAAAAGCCGGCGATCATATTGTAGCTTCAAATAGTTTGTATGGCGGAACTTATAATTTATTAAGTGTAACATTACCGCGTTTAGGAATTACAACAACTTTTGTAGATCCTTCAAAACCAGAAAACTTTACAAAAGCAGCTAAAGAAAATACAAGAGCATTTTTTGTAGAATCTCTTGGAAATCCAAAATTAGATGTTTTAGATTTAAAAGGAATTTCGGTCGAAGCCAAAAACTTCAAAGTTCCATTTATCGTAGACAATACAGTTGCTACACCTTATTTATTGAATCCAATTGCGCATGGAGCAAACATTGTGATTCATTCCCTGACAAAATATATTGCCGGAAACGGAACTTCATTAGGCGGTGCTATTATTGATGCTGGAACTTTTGATTGGTCTAACGGAAAATTTCCTGAATTTACAGAGCCTTCTGCAGGATACCACGGACTTGTATATCACGAAGCCTTAGGAAATGCAGCTTTTATAGCAAAAGCAAGAATCGAAGGATTGCGTGATTTTGGAGCAGCTTTGAGTCCGTTCAATGCCTTTCAAATTATTCAAGGATTAGAAACGCTGCCAATTCGAATTAAAAAACACAGCGAAAATGCTTTGGCTCTAGCCGAATGGTTAGAAAAACAAGATGAGGTTGTGTGGGTAAATTATCCAGGTTTAAAATCAAGTAAATATTATGATTTATCACAGCAGTATTTGCCGCAAGGACAAAGCGGTGTTGTTACTTTTGGATTAAAAGGAGGTTTTGAAGCGGCCAAAAAAGTAGTTGACGAAACGAAACTGTTCTCGCTTTTGGCAAATATTGGTGACACAAAATCATTGATTATTCATCCTGCAAGCACAACACACCAGCAATTGTCTGAAGAAGATCAATTATCGACTGGAGTTTCAAAAGATTTAATCCGACTTTCTGTTGGAATAGAAGATATTGAGGATTTGATTGCCGATTTAAAATCGGTTTTTGAAAACGTAGCTAAAACGCAGTACAATATCAGTAAAAATTAGGTTTTTTTGTTTTTTGTTTGAAAAATTGCCTTTAGCAGCGTGAGTTCTGCTAGAGGTGATTTTTTATAATGAAATCTCTTTATAGTTTTAAAACACTAAAAATTATGTCAAAGCTTAAAATAAATATTATTCTATTTGGAATAGGAAATATAGGAAGCACTTTAATCAATCAGATTATCGAAAGTCAGGAGTTTTTCCTTCAGAGTAAAAATATTGATTTTCATTTTCCAATTATTACCAATTCTACAGTTGCCTTTTTCGAGAAAGAAGGCGTTGGATATGCTTGGGAAACCAATTTTAGAGAATTGGCAGTTCCTTTTAGAGTTGAGGATATTGTCGAATTTGCCAAGGAAAATGAATTTGAGAATTTAATTGCAGTAGATGCAACAGCAAGCGATGAACTTATTGGTCATTACAATACATTGATCGAAAACGGATTTAATATTGTTGCGGTAAATAAAAAAGCAAATACACTCTCGATAGACCTTTACAAACAAATTAGAGAAAATCTTAAAAAATACGATAAAGAATTTTTATACGAAACCTCTGTTGATACTGGTTTTCCAGTTTTGCAGACCTTAAGAGATCTTTATTATTCAGGAGAAAAAATCACCAAAATTCGAGGCGTATTTTCAGATAACCTCAGTTACGTATTTAATAGATTTTCGACAGAAGACAATTCATTCTCTTCTATTTTAAAAGATGCAGGTTTATTAGGATTAATGCGTTCTACTTTTAAAGAAAATCTATCAGGAAATGATACGGCAGGAAAACTGCTGATTTTAACTAGAGAAATAGGAAAAGAATTTGAACTCTCAGATATAAAGATTGACCCACTTATAAAAGAAGAACATTTAGAGAAAAATGGAGTTCTTAATAGAGAAGCAATCGACAAATCCTTTAGAATAGAAAAAATTGCGCAGGCAGAAAATCATGTTTTACGATATGTTGGCGAATATGATGTTGAGAAAAATATATTAGAAGTAAAATTAATTTCAGAACCAATAACATCTGCAATAGGACAGTTAAAAGGATCTGATACTATTTTCGAAATTTATACAGAATCCTATTCAAATACCCCAATTGTAATACAAAGTGCAGCGCCATGCAGACAGGCAATTTCCAGAGGTATAATTACAGATATTTTGAAAGTATCTGAGAAAATTAAAAATAAAGAAGCCGTTTGGCTGTAAGTGAAGTTAATGTTAGAAAATAGTTCTTTGATAGATTGAAACAGAAAAGTTAGTTAAATTTTTGTAAGATTAAACCTGTAAATAATGGAAACGCAATTTTGTAGGGTGTTTTTTAACGATAAAAGGTTGTTTTTTAACGTTTTTTAAGACTTTTTTCTTTTGAAATGCTTGTGATATTGAAAAAATATTCGCACATTTGTAAGACCCTAAATACTATCAAATACAATAAGTTAGCAATCTAATTAATAGTTATGCACATCGGTTAAAACCGCTGAATAAATTTTAAAATCAATAGAAGTATTTTCAGCAGTTTCGAGAAGCTTATAAAAACAAACAAATGCAAGAATTTTTTAAAATAACAGTCAAATCGCAAATGAATAAGTCACTACAGATGAACAAGATGTTTAATGTCGCACGTATTTGTGTATGCGTCTGTTGATACTAAAAGTATATATAAGTTCTAATAAAACTTAAACCCTTTTGGTATTAAAAACCCAAAAGGGTTTTTTTATTCCATTTGGTTACCATAACAAAGAATTAAAGAAAAAGTAAAGATTATAAAACGCAAACTAACTTAAACTTAAATATCATGAGCACATTAAACTACTTAACAAGAACGTTGAAAAGCATAAGAACAAAAAGAAACAATTTGCCGCCGCCGACAAATGAATTGGTACATCCAAGATTCGGTATAAACGAGACAGATAAAAAAACGGAGAAAAAAGATCCGAACTCATTATTGTTTTTGATGTATTCAAAAGAAAATGAAACGCTTTTTATCTAAATCAAAAAGTGTTATAAAATAGGGTAAAACCTGCATAAACTTACTGGGCAGTTTGTTCGGTAATTTTTTGCGTACAATAGTTTTGTTGAATTATGTTTAAGAAATTGCAGAATCAATTTCGATAAAATTTGCTTGTTTAAGAAATTAGTAGTTAATTTGCACCTTTAAGTTCAAAAACGTATTGAAAATGTTATAAAGAAAGGACGAGGGATTAGACCCGATGAATCCTTAGCAACCCTTCGTTAAATCGAAGAAGGTGCTGCATTCTACCACGCCCAAACGTGGAAAGATAACAACAAGAATTTTTCTAGTTTCACTCTAGACTTTCTTTCTAATATTTCCACATACAAATCAAAATAAAAAGATTTGAAATTGGAAAATAGACCCAATCCCATTATAATTCAAGATTTCATCACAGAAAGTGGTGCACTTTATTCATCCTTACCATTAAGCTTTACGCTTTCTGGAAGACCTTTGCATACTGCTCCTATAGTTTTGGTAAATCATGCCTTAACAGGAAATGCACAGGTTACAGGAAAAAATGGATGGTGGAATGATTTAGTGGGTGAAGAAAAAACAATCGACACCAACAAGTACACCGTTCTGGCCTTTAATGTTCCAGGAAACGGAAATGATTCGTTTATAATCGAAAATTATCAAGACTTTACTACTAGAGATATTGCCCGCATTTTTATAAAAGGACTTGAAGCTCTAAATATTGAACAGGTATTTACAATAATAGGCGGCTCTGTTGGAGGAGGAATTGCTTGGGAAATTTTGGCTTTAGAACCAAATATCACAGAACATTTAATTCCGATAGCAACTGATTGGAAATCGACAGACTGGATGATCGCCAATTGCTATCTGCAAGAGCAAATCCTGAACAATTCTTCAAAACCAATAGAAGATGCCAGAATTCATGCAATGTTGTGTTACCGCTCTCCAGAATCATTCAAAGAAAAGTTTCAACGCACCATCAATCAAGATCTCTTGATTTTTAATATAGAAAGCTGGCTGGCACATCATGGTAAAAAACTACAGCAGCGTTTTCAATTGGCATCTTATAAATTGATGAATCAGCTGCTTAAAACCATCGATATTACAAGAGACAGCGAAGATTTCGAAACTTTAATGTCTAAAACTAAAGCAGCGATTCATATCGTAGCCATCAATTCAGATTTGTTTTTTACACCAAAAGAAAATCTGGAAACTTATAATGAATTAAAAAAGTTTAAAGAAAATGTCACCTACAGCGAAATAGATTCTGTTCACGGACATGACGCTTTTTTAATAGAGTACAAACAATTAGATCATTTACTTGCCGATATTTTTAAGGCAGAAACAATAGCAAAATAAAATGAAAGTATTAAAATTTGGAGGTAAATCATTATCAAACGGAGAAGGACTTAATAAAGTTGTTTCAATCATTTCGGATAAAGTAAGTCAAGGCGAAAATATTGCTGTAGTGGTATCGGCTCGTGGAAACGCAACAGACGAGTTGGAATTTATTTTAAGCATCGCTGCTAAAAATGGAAGCTATAAAGAATTATTAGAGAATTTTAAAAAATATCAAATCTCAGATTATCCGCAAGTAGATTTATCTGAAGAGTTTAATGTTTTAGATAAGCTTTTTGAAGGCGTAAGCTTAATTGGAGATTACAGCAAAAAAATTAAAGATCAAATTTTGTCCAAAGGAGAATTGCTTTCGGCTAAATTATTGACGGCTATTTTGCTTGAAAAAGGAATTCCTGCCAACTTCGTTGATACAAGAGATTTGCTTAAAACCGATTCAAAATTTGGAGATGCGCAGCCTTTAGAACAGCTTTCAAAGAAAAACGTAATTAATTATTTTAAAGAACACAATGGTTCAACTGTTAATATTGTAACAGGATTCATAGGTTCAAACAACAATAACGACACAACAACTTTAGGAAGAAACGGTAGCAATTACACGGCTTCATTAATTGCAAACTACCTAAATGCCGAAGAACTTCAAAATTTCACGCACGTAGACGGTATTTACACAGCAAATCCAGATTTAGTTGCCGATGCTAAGAAAATAGAATATTTATCGTTTAACGAAGCAAATGAGCTGGCAAATTTTGGAGCCACTATTCTGCATGCCAAAACGATTATTCCATTATTAGAAAAAAATATTCCGCTTCGTATTTTAAATACCTTCAATCATGAAAATCGCGGAACATTAATTACTTCAGATTCTGCCAAAGAAGGAATTAAAACACTTTCAGTTTTAGAAAACGTTTCGTTAGTAAATCTTGAAGGACGCGGATTGCTTGGGAAATCTGGAGTTGATGCCAGAATTTTTAAAGTAATGGGCGATCATAATATCAGCGTCAGCATTATTTCGCAAGGATCTTCAGAAAGAGGAATTGGACTTGTTGTTGCTACTGATAAAGCTACAACTGCTGTAGTTGAATTAGAAAAAGAATTCGAAAACGACTTTTATTCAAAAGATGTAAATCAGATTACAGTAACAGATAATGTTTCGGTAATTTCGATTATTGGGCAGGACTTAAGTACTTTTCACAAACCGTACACAGCTTTAATAAAAAACAAAATAGTTCCAATATTGTTCAACAATACCGTTACAGGTAAAAACGTAAGTTTGGTTGTCAAAAAATCAGAACTTAATAAAGCGTTGAACGTAATTCATGGTGAGATTTTTGGAGTTTCTAAAAAAATCAATATTGCAATTATCGGTCACGGTTTAGTTGGCGGAACTTTAATCAATCAGATTTTAGAATCGGCATCAGCAATCGAAAAACGCAAAGATGTTAAATTGAACGTTTTTGCAATTGCAAATTCTAAAAAAGTACTTTTAAATAAAAATGGCGTAAATTCAGACTGGAAAAATGAAATTCAGACAAAAGGAGAAAACTACACCATAAACGACATTATCACTTATGCAAATGAGCATCATTTAGAGAATCTAATTGCAATTGATAATACTGCAAGTGCAAGTTTTGTCGAAAATTATATTCCGCTTGTAGAAAACAGTTTCGATTTAATTTCGTCTAATAAAGTGGCTAATACATTGAGCTATGGTTTTTATAAAGAACTAAGAAAAGCGCTAACTGAAAATCAAAAGAATTATTTGTATGAAACCAATGTTGGTGCAGGATTACCATTAATTGACACGATCAAATTATTGCACCTTTCTGGAGAAAATATCACAAAAATAAAAGGAGTTTTTTCAGGAACATTGAGCTATTTATTTAATAATTTCTCTGCTAAAGATGTTCCGTTCAGCGAAATTCTGAAAGAAGCAATTGATAACGGATATACAGAACCAGATCCGCGTGAAGATTTATGCGGAAATGACGTAGGAAGAAAATTATTGATCTTGGCAAGAGAGTTAGATTTACAAAATGAGTTCGAAGAAATCGCAATTCAAAATTTAATACCAGAACATTTACGCGAAGGAAATGTTGCTGATTTCTTAACGAAACTAAAAGAATTCGACCCAATTTACGACAAAATAAAAGCCGATCAGAAGCCAAATCATGTATTAAGATACATTGGTGAATTGTCTGGAGATTTGCAAAATGACAAAGGAAATCTAGAAGTAAAATTAGTTTCAGTACCTTCAGATACAGCTTTAGGCGGATTGAAAGGTTCAGATTCTTTCTTCGAAATTTATACAGAATCATACGGAGATCGTCCAATTGTTATTCAAGGAGCCGGTGCAGGTTCTGCAGTAACAGCAAGAGGAGTTTTTGGAGATATTTTGAGATTGTCAGATAAAGGATAATTTGATTTTAGAGTTGCAGATTTTAGATTTATTAAAAGCCAATTAATGTACATTTATTGAATGAAAAAATTACTGATTTTACTGCTTTTTTCAAATATTTTGACCGCTCAGATTTCTAATGTTATCAGAAATAAAGACAGTTATACACAAGAAATTTTTCCTTACAAAGGAGTTCGGGCAATTCAAATAGATGAAGTTAGTGCTGTGGGAAAGGAAGACAATGTCTTTATTTTTTCAAAAATTGAAAAAAATGCCAATCCTGACAAAATGTATTTTCAAAGATTTACAAAAGTCAATGATAAATGGATTGTAAAAGCTATTCTTGAAGTTAATCACAGCGGAATCATTTCAGCTTGGGGAAGCCGAAAAGCCTTTGGTGATTATAATAAAGATAAAAGTGTTGATGCTCTTTTTATTTACGGATTGTATGATGCCGCTTTTAAACAACAGTCGGTTCATTTGATTTTTTCGCAAAAAGATCAATTCTATACCATTGAATCCAATATTTCGGATGATTTTAAGACGGATAAATTCTCGGATAATTTTAAATCATTAGATGCAGATTCTAAAAAACAGGTATTAGAATATTGGAGTAAATTAGATAAAAGAGACAAGTGATTTAAGATCTCTATTTGTTTTTAGGCGTAAATATTAAATTTAATAAATATTAAAAAGTTTTTAAAAAATTGGGGTTGTGGATTAATATTCATTATTCCTTTTCTATTGATAGGATTGGGAACTTTATTGTTTAGTTCGTATAATATTTTTAAAGCTGTACAAGCTAAAGGATGGATTCCAGTTTCTGCCAATATTGAAAAAACAGATATTACTTCTCATTCGAATAAAGGTACAGTATCGCATGAAGTTATTGTTAGGTACTTTTATGTTATTGAAGGGAAAAAGTATTCAGGAAATAGAATTGCATTTGGTTATGGTATGAACAATATTGACGATCATGACGGATTGTATTCTAAATTAGAAAACAGTAAAAAAGTCTTGGTTTACGTGAATCCTTCAAATAACGAAGAAAGCGTGATCGTTCCAGGAATGAATGATTCGATTACTGGTTTATTAATTTTTACGATATTATGGAATTCATTTATTGTAGTTTTAGGCATACTTCCTTTTGTAATAAAAGGTGTTGATGAAAATAATGAACCTAGATTTACGGCGAAAGAAGCTACTTGGATTATTTTTATAATATGGATAGTAGGTTTTGCGATTTTATTTAGCAATTGTTTTCATATAGATATAGAAAGTAAAATCAATGTTTTAGAATCAAGAAATATTGATTTTGATATAGAATAAAAAAAAAGAAAAATACCATGAAAGTAACGTTAAACAGAGTAAACGACGCGTTTCATTTTAAATTAAAAAATGAAAGAGGTCATGTAGTTGATGTTGACAGCAGAGCCGAATTTGGCGGAAGCGATTTAGGAGCTAGTCCAATGGAATTAGTTTTAATGGGCGTTGCCGGATGCAGTGCGATTGATATGATTTCGATTTTAAAGAAGCAGCGTCAGGAAATTACATCTTTTAATGCTGAGGTTGAAGGTGAGCGTGTGCAAATTGGCGAAGCAAAGCCTTTTAAAGAAATTGATGTGGTTTTTTATTTAGAAGGCGATATCAATCCTGAAAAAGCTAAAAAAGCGGCACAGCTTTCTTTCGAGAAATACTGTTCGGTTGCTAAAACAGTTGAGCCAACAGCAACAATCAAATACAAAGTCGTTTTAAACAACGAGGCTTTATAAAATTAGATAATTAGTCAATTAGATAATTAGAAAATGCTCAGATTGCGCATAAATAGTTGACTTGTTTTTAGTTTAGATTTTAGTTTTTAAAACTTAAAACCTGAAACCTGAAACTTGAAACGAAAAAAACAAAAAACAACACACAATGAATACAGAAGAATTTGGTTTTGAAACACAAGCCATAAGAACACAATTAGAAAGATCTCAGTATCTAGAGCATTCGGTGCCATTATACTTATCGTCAAGCTTTGTATTTGAAGATGCCGAAGATATGAGAGCTTCTTTTACAGAAGAAAAAGAAAGAAATATTTACAGCCGTTTCAGCAACCCGAATACTACAGAGTTTGTAGAGAAAATTTGCAAAATGGAAGGTGCTGAATCTGGCTATGCATTCGCAACTGGAATGGCAGCAGTATATTCTACATTCGCAGCATTGTTAAATTCAGGCGATCATATCGTTTCTGCAAGCAGCGTTTTTGGATCTACTCACGCTTTGTTTATGACTTATTTTCCAAAATGGAATATCGAAACTTCATATTTTGAAATCAACAAGCCGGAAACAATAGAAAGTTTCATCAAACCAAATACAAAAATATTATACGCAGAGTCGCCAACAAATCCTGGAGTTGATGTAATCGATTTACAATTGTTGGGTGATATTGCCAAAAAACACAATCTGATTTTAATTATTGACAACTGTTTTGCAACACCATATTTACAGCAGCCAATTAAATTTGGAGCACATTTGGTTATACATTCTGCTACAAAATTAATTGACGGACAAGGACGTGTTTTAGGCGGAATTACGGTTGGAAATGAAGATTTAATCAGACAGATTTATTTGTTTTCAAGAAATACAGGGCCGGCTTTATCACCGTTTAATGCATGGGTTCTTTCAAAAAGTTTAGAAACATTGGCAGTTCGTGTAGACAGGCACTGCGAAAATGCATTAAAAGTAGCAGAGTTTTTACAAAGTCATCCGAATGTAAATAGTGTAAAATATCCCTTCTTGAAATCGCATCCGCAGTACGAAATTGCCAAAAAGCAAATGAAAGCTGGCGGGAATATTATTGCATTTGAAATTAAAGGCGGAATTGAGGCAGGAAGAAAATTCCTGAATTCAATAAAACTTTGTTCATTATCAGCTAATATTGGAGATACTAGATCAATTGTAACACATCCAGCATCAACAACGCACAGCAAATTATCTGAAGCAGATCAATTAGCAGTTGGAATTACGCAAGGTTTAGTACGTGTTTCTGTAGGTTTAGAAACCGTAGAAGATGTAATTGCCGATTTAAAGCAAGCGCTTGACTAAAATCTAGATTTTAGAATAAAAAAAGAAAGACCATTTTNNAAAATGGTCTTTCTTTTTTTTTGTGATGTCGGTAAAAAGTATATTTTTGTTAATTACAAAATCAAAAGTTATTAATAATCAACTACTAAACCACATTACACATGAGCAATTCTACTTACGTTTTAGATGATAAATTATTGGTGTCAGCTGGAGCACGTTTTTTACATTATATAATTGACCTTTTAGCTTTTTTTATCATTTTAATCCTTATTGGAGCGGTAATAGGTGTTCTTTCGGCCTTACTTGATGTTACTGCATTGTCAGATTGGATGAATGGTTTAGGTGATTTAGGATGGAATCTTATTGCCATTATTGTCTCTTTAATTTACTATATCGCTATGGAAGGTTTATTAGGCAGAACAATAGGAAAATTTATTACAGGAAGTATTGTTGTGGATGAAAATGGTCAGAAACCTGATTTTGGAACTATTGTAAAAAGAAGTTTTTGCCGTTTAATACCTTTTGATGCGCTTACTTTTTTAGGAGGCTCTAGAGGATGGCATGATTCAATATCAGGAACCTATGTTGTAAGTAAAAAAGCACTAGATGAAGAAGTGAAATCATTCCATGAATTCAATTTAATAGGAGTTCAAGAAGTAAATCAATAAAACTATACTGTTTTGGTAGAATATAGTTTTTTATTCTGTTAGTAATCTCGTTCAAAAAGTCTATTTTTGTTGCAGAAAAACTATGAAGATTGTTTGTTTTAGTGAGAATCTAAAAAACAGCAGTCTACAATCTAAAATATAAAAATGCTTTCAAAGAAAACAAAATACGGAATTAAAGCTTTAACTTATTTGGCCAGACGCGAGAACAACGAACCTGTACAAATCGCTGAAATTGCGAAAAGCGAACATATTTCGATTAAATTTCTAGAAAGTATTTTATTGCTTCTTAGAAATTCAGGTTTCTTGGGCGCAAAAAAAGGAAAAGGCGGGGGCTATTATTTAATCAAAGACCCGAAAGATATCAGCATGGCAAAAGTATACCGTATTCTTGAAGGTCCAATTGCGTTGCTGCCATGTGCGAGCCATAATTTTTATGAAAAATGTGACGATTGTGACGATGAAGATTCTTGTGCTGCACGACGTTTAATGACCGAGGTTAGAGATAATACACTCAAAATATTAGAAAGTAATTCTTTAGCCGATATTGCATTTTAATGATTTTTTATTGTAATACTATGATCTCTAAAAAATAAGTTTATATCCAGCAAGGAAAAGCATTACAGCAATCGAATTCCTAAGAAATGCATCAGGAACTTTTCCGCTTAGACTGCTTCCTAAATATATACCTGGAAGCGATCCTAATAATAATTGACCTAATAAAGCTAAATCTAAATTTCCCATCGAAGCATGACCAAGACCCGCAACAAGTGTTAAAGGTACAGCATGCGCAATTTCGGTTCCTACCAAACGAGGTGTTGGTAAGAGCGGATAAAGGAAAAACAAAGTTACAGTTCCTAACGCACCAGCTCCAATAGAAGTTAAAGTTACGGTCGCGCCTAATAATATTCCGATGCCAATCGTAAGCATGTTTTGAGTAGTACTTTCGCTGTGAAATTTATCTCCCGCATGTTTTTGAGAGAAATTTAAAAGTTTCTTTTTGAATATAATAGCTATTGAAGTAAACAATAATGCCCAGCCTAAACTATACTTAATTACACGATTGATAGTTTCTATATCTGTTTTAATACTGTTTAATATCCATAAAGTCACTAAAGCAGCGGGTACACTTCCTAAAGTAAGCCAGCCCGTAATTTTCCAGTTGATATTGCCTTTTTTGTTGTGAACAAATATACCGCCGGCTTTTGTAAAAGCAGCGTAAAGCAAATCGGTTCCAACGGCCTTAGTTGGCGGAATGCCAAAGTATAATAAAATTGGAGTCATTAAAGAGCCGCCCCCAACGCCGGTTAGTCCTACAATAAAACCAACGACTAAACCTGCAATTACAAGGCCTATTTGAAAATCCATAACTAAAAAAAATTTGGCGCTAAAGTAACAACAATTTTATAATTATCCTATAGATATTGTAGAGATTAAAAAATGTATTTAAAAAACAAATCATTTCAAGTGAGATGTTGTTTAAATACGATGCGTTTTGATTTCATTTGTTAAATTAATTTATTGAAAGGTTATAGCAGTAATTTGTAGATAATTAGAGCTTTAAAAAAAATAAAATATTGCTTTGATTTTTAGAAATAAGTAGTACTTTTGCAAAGTAATCTATTAACCCGATAGGGTAATAGGTTTGATAATAAATCAAATAGTATTAATATGGAGAAAGAACTGAAAATAAATAGTATTGATGTGAAGTCTGAAGCTTCATTAAAAGAAAAGCTTTGGATTGTAATTCCAGTAGTTTTATTAGTAGGTTTATTATCAACATTGATTTATAATCATTATGCTGATTTTTCTGTAGATGCTTTTATAGCAGGATTCAATCAGGAATTTTTAGTGTTTTTTGCGATTGGTGTTTTTGCTCAATTGGTTGACGGTACTTTAGGAATGGGATATGGAGCGACTTCAACGTCGTTTTTATTAGCCTATGGAGTTCCGCCGGTTGTGAGCAGTACTGCGGTTCACGTATCTGAAATGTTTACAACGGGAGCTTCTGCTCTTTCGCATCACAGATTTGGAAATATCAATAAAAAGCTAGTTAAACATTTATTGATTCCAGGGGTTTTAGGTTCAATAACGGGAGCTTATTTATTGGCAGATGTTATTAATGGAGATATTATTAAACCATTTATTGCAGTATACATGATTGTTTTGGCTGTCATTATTATTAAAAAAGCCTTGAAGAAAAGTATTGTAAAAAAGAAAACTAAAAAACTGGGTTATTTAGCTGTTTTTGGAGGTTTTATGGATTCAGTTGGCGGCGGAGGCTGGGGACCAATTGTAACTTCAACCTTATTAGGAAGAGGAAGAAATCCAAGATATACAATTGGTTCAGTAAATGCAGCTGAGTTTGCGATTTCATTTGCAAGTGGTATTACGTTTATGCTTTTTGGAGGAATCCACGGCTGGCAGGTTATAATCGGATTGATTTTAGGAGGAGTTATTTCAGCGCCATTAGCCGCATATTTGGTAAATAAAATCAAAAGAAAACCAATGATGGTTGCGGTTGGAGTTCTAATTATAGTATTGAGTTTAAAAACATTATCTAAATTATTGTAAAAATAATTTTAGAAAGGAAGAGAGATTATGAGTGCGATTATTGTACAAGAATTATTAGAGAAAACTAAAGATTTTTCGCTTGATGAAACCTTAGTTTTTTTAGCAAAAGAGTTTCCGGGGAAAGTAATTTTTTCGACCTCTTTTGGTCAGGAAGATCAAGTGATTACAGACTTCATTGCAAAAAGCAATACTGATATCACTGTTTTTACTTTAGACACAGGAAGACTGTTTCAGGAAACTTACGACGTTTTTCACAAAACATTAAAAAAGTATAAAAGACCTATTGAGGTTTATTTTCCAGAAGCAACAGCGGTGGAAAATTTACTAAAAGAAAAAGGACCAAACAGCTTTTACGATTCAGTTGAAAACAGAAAAGAATGCTGTTTTATTCGAAAAGTTGTTCCGTTAAGAAAAGCTTTGGCAGGAAACTCAGTTTGGATTACGGGATTAAGAGCCGAACAATCAGAAAATAGACAGGATTTGCATTTGTTTGAATACGATGGAAACTTCGAAATAATCAAATTCAATCCGTTGCTAAAATGGACGTTAGAAGAAGTTGAAACGTATTTGTCTGAAAACAATGTTCCGCAAAATGCATTGCACAAACAAGGTTTCGTAAGTATTGGATGCGCTCCTTGTACCAGAGCAATTTTTCCAGGAGAAGATATTAGAGCAGGAAGATGGTATTGGGAATCGAGCCATAAAGAGTGTGGTTTGCATAGTGCTAAGAAAGAGTAAGTCGAGATTTCTAGAAGCAAGAAGTTAGAGGCAAGAGAATAGAAAATAGAATAAATAGTGTAAAGTTTTAGAGTAACTCACAACTTAAAACCTAAGACTTGAAACTAAAAAATATCAAACAAAAAAACAATGAGTTCAGTATTAAAAACAAACGCTTTAGAGAGTGAAGCGATATACATTTTCAGAGAAGTAATTTCACAGTTTGACAAACCGGTTTTACTTTTCTCAGGAGGAAAAGATTCTATCACATTAGTGCGTTTGGCGCAAAAAGCATTTTTCCCTGCTAAGATTCCGTTTCCTCTATTGCATGTTGATACGGGACACAATTTCCCTGAGACAATCGCTTTCAGAGATAAATTAGTAGAAGAATTAGGTTTAGAGTTGATCGTTCGAAATGTTCAGGATGCTATTGATGAAGGAAAAGTGGTTGAAGAAACTGGGAAATATTCTAGTAGAAACAGTTTACAGACTACAACACTTTTAGATGCAATTGAAGAATTTAAGTTTGATGCTTGTATCGGCGGTGCACGTCGTGATGAAGAAAAAGCAAGAGCTAAAGAACGTATTTTCTCTGTACGTGATGATTTCGGACAATGGGACGAGAAAAATCAGAGACCAGAATTGTTTGATATTTTGAATGGAAAAATTGAAAATGGTCAAAACGTGCGTGTTTTCCCAATTTCAAACTGGACAGAATTAGATGTTTGGAGTTATATCGAAAAAGAAAATATCGAGATTCCGTCAATCTATTTTTCACATAAAAGAAAAGTTTTTTTGAGAGACGGTTTAATCTGGTCGCATTCTCCTTTTGTGTACCAAGAAGAAGACGAACAAATCGAAGAAAGAATTGTTCGCTTCAGAACCGTTGGAGATATGAGTTGTACAGCAGCTGTTGAATCTTACGCAGCAACAATCGAAGAAGTTGTAGGTGAAATCAGAGAATCAACAATTTCTGAAAGAGGAGCCAGAATTGATGATAAACGTTCTGAAGCTGCAATGGAAAAAAGAAAACAACAAGGTTATTTTTAATTTTTGGTAAGAAGTTAAAAGTTAGATGTTAGAAGTTGATTGGAAGATATCAACAACAGAAATCAAGAAAACAAAAACATACAGATTTATAAGTTTCGAGAGAACATGAAACCTGAAACTTTAAACCTGAAACAACATAAAATAGAATGGACGTTTTAAAAATAGCAACAGCAGGAAGTGTAGATGACGGAAAAAGTACTTTGATCGGAAGATTATTGTACGATACAAAATCATTGACGACTGACAAAATAGAAGCAATCGAAAAAAGCAGTAAACAAAAAGGATACGATTATCTTGATTTTTCTTTGGCTACAGATGGTTTGGTAGCAGAAAGAGAACAAGGAATCACGATTGATGTTGCGCACATTTATTTTTCGACTGCAAAGAAAAGTTACATTATCGCCGATACTCCGGGACACGTAGAATATACTAGAAACATGGTTACAGGAGCTTCGACTTCTCAGGTTTCTATCATTTTGATTGATGCAAGAAAAGGCGTTATTGAACAAACTTACCGTCACTTTTTCATCAATAATTTATTGCGAGTAAAAGAAGTAATCGTTGCGATTAACAAAATGGATTTAGTTGATTATTCTGAAGAAGTTTTCAATAAAATCAAAGCTGATTTTCAGGCATTAAATGCAAAAAGTACTTTCAAGGAACAAAACGTAAGTTATATTCCGTTAAGTGCAATCAACGGCGGAAATGTGGTTGATCAATCAAAAGATATGCCTTGGTATGATGGACAAACTGTTTTAGAACATTTAGAAGGATTACATGCTCATGATGTTTTTGAAGCAGGAAAAGCACGTTTTCCGGTTCAAACCGTAATTCGTCCAAAAACAGAAGAATACCACGATTTTAGAGGTTACGCAGGAAAGTTATACGGAAACTCAATTAAAGTTGGAGATGCTGTAACAGTTCTTCCTTCTTTAACAGAATCTAAAGTATCTAAAATTCACTTTTTCGATAAAACATTTGATGAAGCTGTTGCAGGATCTTCAATTACAATCGAATTAGAAAATGACATCAATGTAACTAGAGGTGATATGATTGTAAAATCAGATGAACTTCCAAAAATTGAAAAAGATATTACCACAACAGTTTGCTGGATGGACAGTAAAAAACTGGTTCCGGGAACTAAATATTTGGTACAACATAATACAAACAGAGTTTTAGCAAAAGTAGAAAGTATCAAAAATACAATTGCTACAGATTACTCAGGAACGACAGAAGCTTCACAATTAGCAATCAACGAAATTGGAGAAGTAACGATCAAATTAAGCAAACCGTTATATTTTGATTCATACAACGAAAACAAATCAAACGGAGCTTTCATCTTAATTGATACAGCAACAAACACAACAGCAGGAGTAGGTTTCATTAGATAGTTTGTAGTTTTTAGTTGATAGTTCTGCTGTCAACAACTAATTATAAACAATCAACAACTAACTACAAACTAAGAGAAATGGAAAGTTTTAGAACAGAAATAGAAAATCCGGTAGTTCAGAAGGAGATTATCGAATTAGAAAGAAAGATTCATTTATTCCGTGGAGGAAAAATTGATGATGAGCGTTTTCGTAGTCTTCGTTTAGCGCGCGGAATCTACGGTCAGCGTCAGGAAGGCGTTCAGATGATTCGTATCAAATTGCCTTACGGTAAAGTGACCAGCGAGCAATTGGTGCGTATCACACAAGTTTCTGATGAATATTCTACAGGACGTTTGCACATTACAACACGTCAGGACATTCAGATTCACTATGTGAGTTTAGACAGAACTCCTGAACTTTGGGCAGATTTGGCTAAAGACGATATCACGCTTCGTGAAGCTTGTGGAAATACGGTTAGAAATATTACAGGAAGCGAATTAGCTGGAGTTGACGTAAACGAACCATTTGATGTTTCGCCTTATGCGCACGGACTTTTTCAATATTTGTTAAGAAACCCAATCTGTCAGGAAATGGGACGTAAATTCAAAATTTCGTTCTCATCTTCAGATGAAGATACCGCTTTGAGTTATTTACACGATTTAGGATTTATTCCGAAAATTAAAGACGGTCAAAAAGGTTTCAAAATCATGTTCGGAGGAGGTTTAGGATCTCAGCCAGCGCATGCCGAATTACTTTCGGAGTTTGTTCCGGTAAACGAAATCATTCCAACTGCAGAAGGAATCATTCGTATTTTCGACAGATACGGAGAACGTGCTAAAAGAATGAAAGCCCGTATGAAATTCTTAATCAAAGAAATGGGAAGAGATGTTTTCCTTGATTTGGTTGAACAAGAGAAAAAAGCCATCGCTTTTGAAACTTACGAAATTGATACAACCGCTTTTGATGGTCCAATTACGGAACCGTTATTAGAAGTTCCGCAAGTTACAATCGAAGATAAAAAAGCGTATGAAGCGTGGAAAAATTCGAATGTAATCAAACAGAAACAAGACGGTTATTATGCTATCGGAATCAAAGTTTTATTAGGAGATTTTTATACGGATAAAGCAAGATTATTAGCCGATTTAATTAAGAATTACGGAGCAAATGAATTACGTTTTTCATTGCGTCAAAATATTGTAATACGAAACATAAAAGAAGAGAATTTACCATTCTTTTATCAAGAATTAGCGAAGTTGGATTTTGTTCAGCTGGGATATAATTCAGTTGGAGATATTACGGCATGTCCGGGTACAGATACTTGCAACTTGGGGATTGCAAGTAGTACCGGTATTGCAGAAGAATTAGAAAGAGTTTTAACTGCTGAATATCCTCAATATTTAAACAACCGTGAAATCGAAATTAAAATTTCAGGCTGTATGAATGCCTGCGGACAGCACAATATGTCTGCAATTGGATTCCAAGGAATGTCTATTAACTCAGGAAAATTGGTTGCTCCAGCTTTGCAAGTTTTGTTAGGTGGAGGAAGATTAGGAAACGGGGCAGGACGTTTTGCTGATAAAGTAATCAAAGTACCGAGTCGTAGAGGTCCCGATGCATTGCGTACCATTTTAAATGATTTTGATAATAACGGAAGCGGACAAAAATTCCTTGATTATTATGATACAAAAGGAGAAAAATATTTCTACGAAATCTTAAAACCTTTTGCAGATGTAACCAATTTAACAGAAGCTGATTTTGTGGATTGGGGTAACGCAGACAATTACGTAAAAGCAGTTGGAGTTGGAGAATGTGCCGGAGTGGTAATCGATTTAGTAGCAACATTATTGTTTGAAGCTAAAGAGAAATTGATCTTGGCTCAGGAATCTTTCGACGAGAAAAAATGGTCAGATGCTATTTACCACGCTTACGCTGGATTTGTAAATGGAGCAAAAGCATTGTTATTGTCAGAAAACCAAAAAACAAATCACCACGCAGGAATTGTAGATTTGTTTGATACTGTTTTCATCGACACAAATAAAATAGAATTAAACTCAACTTTTAAAGACTTGGTTTACCAAATCAATAAAAATGAACCATCTGAAGCTTTCGCTAAAGGTTACATTGCACAAGCAACTGTTTTCTTTGATAAAATCGAAACTTTCAGAGCTCAGGAATTAGAAAATGCTTAATATAAAACCCAAAATAACTTTAGTCGGTGCAGGTCCGGGCGATCCCGATTTACTGACGCTGAAAGCTGTAAAGGCATTGGCTGAAGCTAATGTGGTTTTATACGACGCTTTAGCCAATGAAGAAATTCTGGATTACGCACCCAAAACTGCTATTAGAATTTTTGTTGGAAAAAGAATCGGAAATCATGCTTATACTCAGGATCAAATCAATCAATTGATTGTCGATAATGCTTTAACGTACGGAAACGTAGTTCGGTTAAAAGGCGGAGATCCGTTTATTTTTGGAAGAGGAAGCGAAGAAGTGGAATTTGCAGAAAGTTTCGGAATTGAAACCATCGTAGTTCCAGGAATTTCATCTGTAGTTGCGGTTCCTGCAAGTCAGGGAATTTCAATAACAAAAAGAGGAGTTTCGGAAAGCTTTTGGGCCATTACCGGAACAACTTCTGATAGAAAATTATCTTCGGATATTGCGTTATCAGCCAAATCTTCTGCAACAGTTGTGATCTTGATGGGAATGCACAAATTGCCTCAAATCATCGATTTGTTTCAAAAAGAAGATAAAGGAAATTTACCCGTTGCAATCATCCAAAACGGAACAACAGCAGACGAAAAAGTTGGTGTTGGAACAGTCGATTCGATTCTAAATATTGTAAAAGAAAAAGAATTAGGTTCTCCTGCGATTATTGTTCTTGGAGAAGTTGTGAGAGAAAGCAATAAATTAAAAGGATTCTACGAAGAATTTTTGACGAAAGAAATCGCAAGATAATTAAAACATAGCTCGCGGTTTCAACCTTGAGAACGAATGGATATTTAATTCAATACGCATCAAAAAATCATCTAATTTTGATTAGATGAAAATAAATTAAAATGGAACAGAACGAATTATATCCCATATTCTTAAAACTTCACAATCTGAATGTTTTAATTGTGGGCGGAGGAAATGTAGGTTTGGAAAAGCTTTCTTTCTTGCTAAAGTCAAGTCCAAATGCAAATGTTGAGGTTGTAGCACCGGATTTTCATTTAGAAATTAAAGTTTTAGCCGAAAATCATCCTTCAATCAAATTGACAGAAGCGAAGTTCAAAAAGAAAATGCTCAAAAAACGTCACATGGTAATTGCCTGTACTGACAATTTAAAAGTGAATAAAAGGGTTTACGATTTAGCCAGAAAACGTTATTTGATTTGCAATATAGCCGATACACCAGATTTATGCGATTATTATCTAGGCGGAATCGTGACAAAAGGAAATGTGAAAATCGCGATTTCAACAAATGGAAAATCGCCAACAACAGCCAAAAGGCTTCGGGAGTTTTTCGAAGAAGTAATTCCTGAGGATATTAACCAAATGGTTGAAAACCTAAATGAATACAGAAAAACCTTAAAAGGTAATTTTGAAGAAAAGGTTAAAAGAATGAACGAGATCACATCTTCATTAAAAAATAAAGAGTAACATATAAGAGAAATGAATAATGATAAAAATCATTGTTAGTAGAATAAATTATTCGTTTCTTTGTATTATTAAGAATGATTATAAACAACAACCATAATGATTAAAACAGATATACTTATAATTGGAGCAGGACCAACAGGTTTATTTGCCGTGTTCGAGGCAGGATTGTTAAAATTAAAATGCCACATTTTAGATGCACTTCCACAAGCAGGAGGACAGCTGTCAGAGTTATATCCAAAGAAACCAATTTACGATATTCCGGGATTCCCAGAAGTATTAGCTGGAGATTTAATTGATGGTTTGCAAGAGCAAATCAAACAATTTGAGCCAGGCTTTACTTTAGGAGAACGTGCGGAAACAATCGAAAAGCAAGAAGACGGTTCTTTTATCGTAACTTCAAATAAAGGAACTAAATTTCATGCGCCAGTTATCGCAATTGCTGGAGGTTTAGGAAGTTTTGAGCCGCGTAAACCACTTATTGAAGATATTGAGTTTTATGAAAATAAAGGAGTAAAATACTTCATCAAAAATCCAGAGAAATTCAGAGACAAAAGAGTTGTTATTGCAGGAGGAGGAGATTCAGCTTTAGACTGGAGTATCTTCTTGGCAAACGTAGCTTCAGAAGTAACTTTAATTCACAGAAGAAACGAATTCAGAGGAGCTTTAGATTCTGTAGAAAAAGTACAGGAATTAAAAACAGCTGGAAAAATTAAATTAATTACGCCAGCAGAAGTTATCGGAATCAACGGTGCTGAGCATGTTGAATCATTAGATATAGAAGAAAACGGAGCACACCGTAAAATCGAATGTGACTATTTCATCCCACTTTTCGGATTAACACCAAAATTAGGTCCAATTGGAGACTGGGGATTAGAAATCGAGAAAAATGCCATCAAAGTAAATAATGCATTAGATTACCAAACTAACATTCCGGGAATCTTTGCTATTGGAGACGTTAACACATATCCAGGAAAATTAAAGTTAATTCTTTGTGGTTTCCACGAAGCAACTTTAATGTGCCAGGCCGCATACGGAATCATCAATCCAGGTAAAAAATACGTATTGAAATATACAACAGTTTCTGGAGTAGACGGTTTCGACGGAACTCGTAAAGAAGCTCCAAAAGCAGTTGTTAAAGCGATTGTTTAATCTGAGATGCTGAGGTTCTAAGGGACTAAGATGCTAAGGTTTTTTATATACAAAGCTCAAACTTTTAGTTTGGGCTTTTTTAATTAATCCCAGAGGGATGAAATATTTATAGAAAAAAAATATCCGTTTGCAAAAGAGCTCCAGTGGAGCGAAATAATATGTCGCTCCGCTGGAGCTTTTATGTTGTGATGATTGTTTTTCTATAAATATTATGCTCCTCTGGAGCTAAATCGCGTAAAAGATAAAACCTTAGCATCTTAGTCCCTTAGAACCTCAGAACCTTAGAAAAAAAACATTTGCAAATCGAAACCCTATTTCATACCTTTGCACTGTTCTTAAAATTATTGTCAGTTATCACGAAAGGCGGAGGGATAGACCCGATGAAACCTTAGCAACCCTTTATCATAAAGAAGGTGCTAAATTCTACTTTATACGACATTTTCCAGTATTAAAGATAGATAACACAAATACATACTCGTATTTCTCAAAACTTTTCTCGATAACATATAATATTTACTGAAACAGATTCTGTATCAGGAGCGAATCATTGGCGCATTTTTGCTTTCAAAAGTTCCCGCTGTACACAAATATCTTTTATTCTGAACCCCAGAATAAAAAGATATTTGCTTCCATCGGGGCTAATGAGCCGGCAATAGTGCACTTTTGGAATTAATGTGAAAAAAATATCCGAAGCAAACCTAACAGGTTTTTAAAACCTGTTAGGTTAAACTTCACAATCATAATAAAAAAAACTTAGCATCTTAGCACCTTAGCGTCTTAGTAGCTAAAACAAAAAAATATGGCAATTACGATACAAGAAGCAATAAAAAAAAATATCCTAATCCTTGACGGAGCAATGGGAACAATGTTGCAACGCTATAATTTCTCAGAAGAAGATTTCAGAGGAGAGCGTTTCAAAGATTTCCCACATCCACTAAAAGGAAACAACGATTTACTATCCCTAACACAACCACAAGCGATTCGCGATGTACACGCTGCGTATTACGAAGCAGGCGCAGACATTGTAGAAACCAATACCTTCTCAGGAACGACAATCGGTATGGCCGATTATCACATGGAAGATTTGGTTTACGAATTAAACTACGAATCGGCTAAAATTGCAAGACAAGTAGCCGACGAGTTTACTGCAAAAAATCCAGACAAACCACGTTTCGTAGCCGGTTCAATCGGGCCGACAAACAGAACCGCAAGTATGTCTCCAGACGTAAACGATCCAGGTTACAGAGCCGTAACGTTTGACGATTTACGAATTGCGTACAAACAACAAGCAGAAGCTTTAATGGACGGTGGCTGTGATTTGCTTTTAGTAGAAACGATTTTCGATACGCTAAATGCAAAAGCAGCACTTTTTGCAATCGAAGAAGTAAAAGAAGAACGCAATATTGATATTCCAATCATGGTGTCAGGGACAATTACAGATGCTTCAGGAAGAACGCTTTCAGGACAGACAGTCGAAGCGTTTTTGATTTCCGTTTCGCATATTCCGTTATTAAGCGTAGGATTCAATTGCGCCCTTGGAGCCGATTTGTTGAAGCCATATTTAAAAACATTAGCTCACAATACAAGCTTTAATGTTTCGGCACATCCAAATGCAGGATTACCAAATGCATTTGGACAATATGATGAAACACCAGAACAAACTCAAGCCTTCATTAAAGAATATTTAGAGGATAATTTAATCAATATAATTGGTGGCTGTTGTGGAACAACGCCAGATCATATTCGATTAATGGCTGAGGTTGCGAAGGATTATAAGCCTAGAGTGGCGCCGGTTATTGCTTAACTTCTTTGATGATTTTTCAATAAATATGAAGAGAGTTTTGTTTCTAATTAGTTTGACACTTGTAAGCTGTAATTATACAACAAATACAGTTTTTCAGAAAAGCATTAAATGTGAAGATTGTTTAGTTACAAAAGAAGAGACGGCTGTTGGAATAGCGGAACCTATTTTATTTGAATCATATGGTAAAGATCAAATAGAAGATCAAAGACCTTATACAGTAAAAATAGAAAATGATTCTATTTGGCATATTGAAGGGACTTTTAATAGTATTGGTTTTGGAGGTGTTTTTGATATTAAAATCTCAGCAAAAAACGGGAAGGTTCTTTATATGATGCATGGAAAGTAGAAAGATAATTGAAAAGCAAAAGAAATATAAAGGTTATTATGAAACCGAGTTTGCGTGAGGGATAGAAGTGAAAAGCCCGCAGACCAATGCAGTGAAACGGAATTGGACGAGGACTTGTAACGGACAGCCCGGCCGAAGGACACGCCCAAATTAAAATATTGAAAACGAATATACCTACAAGGTTTTAAAAACCTCGCAGGAAAGAATATAGAATAAAAAAACTCAGAATCTAAGCATCTTAGAATCTCAGTAACTTTAAAAAGAAATGACAGAAAAAAGAAGAGACCTTGTATTATCAGGATTAGAACCGTTGATTATTACGCCGGAAAGTGTTTTCGTGAATGTTGGCGAGCGTACGAATGTAACAGGTTCAAGAAAATTCCTAAGATTAATCAAGGAAGAGAAATATGACGAGGCACTTGATATTGCAAGACAACAGGTAGAAGGAGGAGCACAAATCATCGATATTAATATGGATGAAGGAATGCTTGATGGCGTTACTGCAATGACTAAATTTTTGAATTTAATCGCTGCAGAACCAGACATTTCGAGAGTGCCGATTATGATCGACAGCTCGAAATGGGAAATCATTGAAGCAGGTCTTAAAGTAGTACAAGGAAAAAGCGTTGTAAACTCGATTTCGTTAAAAGAAGGCGAAGAAGCCTTTATTCATCACGCAAGATTAATCAAACGTTACGGAGCAGCGGCAATTATTATGGCTTTTGACGAAGTTGGTCAGGCGGATAATTACGATCGTAGAGTGGAGATTTGTCAGCGTTCGTATGATATTTTGGTAAACAAAGTAGGGTTTCCTCCGCAGGATATTATTTTCGATTTGAATATTTTCCCAGTTGCAACGGGAATGGAAGAGCATCGCTTGAACGCTTTGGACTTTTTTAGAGGAACAAAATGGGTTCGCGAAAACCTTCCGCACGCGCATATTAGTGGTGGAGTGAGTAACGTTTCATTCTCTTTCAGAGGAAATGATACGGTTCGTGAAGCGATGCACTCGGTGTTTTTATACCACGCGATTAAAAACGGAATGACGATGGGAATCGTAAATCCGGAGATGCTGACGATTTATGATGATATTCCGAAAGATTTATTAGAACACGTTGAAGACGTAATTTTAGATAGACGCGACGACGCCACAGAACGACTTTTGGATTTTGCAGAAAATGTAAAAGGCGAAGCAAAAAGCGATGAAAAAGTAGTTCAGGAATGGCGTTTTGGAACGGTTCAGGAGCGTATTACACATTCATTGGTAAAAGGAATCGATGCTTTTATTGAAGAAGATGTTGAAGAAGCTCGTTTGGCTGCGACAAAACCAATTGAAGTTATCGAAATCAATTTGATGACGGGAATGAATGTTGTTGGAGATTTATTCGGAAGCGGAAAAATGTTCTTGCCTCAGGTTGTAAAATCGGCACGTGTAATGAAAAAAGCGGTGGCTTATTTATTACCTTTTATCGAAGCGAGCAAACAAGCCGGAGACAAACAAGGAAACGGAAAAATCCTTATGGCAACTGTAAAAGGAGATGTTCACGATATTGGTAAAAACATCGTTTCGGTAGTTTTGGCTTGTAACAATTACGAGATTGTAGATCTTGGTGTTATGGTGCCTCCTGAAAAAATTATCGCGGCCGCGATTGAACATGAAGTAGACATTATTGGGTTAAGTGGACTGATCACGCCTTCGCTTGACGAAATGGTTTATTTAGCCAAAGAATTAGACAAACAAGATATTAAAATCCCGATTATGATTGGCGGGGCAACGACTTCGCGTGCGCATACAGCCGTGAAAATTGCGCCACAATATAGAGAAACTGTAATTCACGTAAATGATGCTTCGAGAGCCGTTACCGTAGCAGGAAATCTATTAGATCATAACCGTAAAATATATGCAAGCGATATTCGTGCAGAATATGATTCTTTTAGAGAAACATTTTTAAATCGTTCAAGAGATAAAAACTTCCTTACGATAGAAGATGCGCGTAAAAATAAATTACCATTGGATTGGTCGGAATATACACCAACAAAACCAAAAGTTATTGGCGCACAAACAATCGAAATAGAATTGGATGTTTTGGTTCCTTATATTGACTGGACACCATTTTTTCAAACGTGGGAATTGTATGGAAAATATCCAGCGATTTTAACGGATGAGGTTGTGGGCGAACAAGCGACATCTGTTTTTAACGATGCTCAAGCAATGCTGAAAGTAATTCTGGAAGAGAAAAAACTAAAAGCAAAAGGCATTTACGGAATTTTTCCTGCGAATCAGGTTGACGACGACGATATCGAATTGCGTGATGAAAACGGAAAAGTTCTGGAGAAATTCTTAACGCTTCGTCAGCAGTCACAAAAAACAAAAGGCGCTCCAAATATCGCTTTAGCCGATTTTATTCTGCCAAAAGAAAGCGGAATCGAAGATTATATGGGAGCTTTCTGCGTAACAACTGGTTTTGGTGTAGATGAATGGGCAGCAGAATATGAGAAGAACTTAGACGATTATAATTCGATTATGGTTAAGGCATTAGCTGATCGTTTTGCTGAGGCTTTCGCTGAATATCTTCACGAAAAAGTGCGTAAAGATTTCTGGGGTTATGATAGTGACGAATCTTTAACCAACGAAGAATTGATTAAAGAAAATTATAAAGGAATTCGTCCTGCTCCAGGTTATCCAGCTTGTCCAGATCACTTGGAAAAACCAACGATTTGGAAACTTTTAAATGTAGCCGAAGAAATTGGAGTTACTTTGACAGAAAGCATGGCGATGTGGCCGGCTTCATCTGTTTCAGGATACTATTTTGGAAACCCAAAAAGCAGGTATTTCGGACTCGGAAAAATAAAAGAGGATCAGGTAGTAGATTACGCCAAACGACGCAATGTTCCAACGGATTATGCCATGAAATGGTTAAACCCTAATATAGCAGATTAACGAAAAGTTATTTTTGTTTCAGGTTTCAGGTTCTCTACAGCAACTTGAAACCTGAAACTTGAAACAAACAAAAAGATTGATTTAAGTTTTTGATTTCAGATTTTTTACACAAACGATTCAAAAACATAATCATAACTCATAACTTAAGAAATGAAAGTAACAGAGCATATAGAAAACGCCAAAGGAAATACATTATTCTCATTTGAACTTATTCCGCCTCAAAAAGGAAAAAGTATTCAGGAATTATACGATAATATTGATCCGTTGATGGAGTTTAAACCGCCGTTTATTGACGTAACAACTTCGCGTGAAGAATATATTTACATAGACAAGGGCAACGGACTTTTAGATAAAAAACTGACTCGTATGCGTCCGGGAACGCTTGGAATTTGCGCTTCTATAAAACATAAATACAATGTTGATACTGTTCCGCACTTACTTTGTGGCGGATTTACACAGGAGGAAACAGAATATATGCTGGTTGATTGTCAGTATTTAGGAATTAATAATGTGATGGCGCTTCGTGGCGACGCTATGAAAGATGAACAATCTTTTGTGCCAAAAGCCGGCGGAAATCATTTTGCGATTGATTTGGTTAAACAAATTAATGATTTGAATTGTGGAAAATATCTTCATGAAGTGATGGATATTGATAACAAGGCCGATTTCTGTATTGGTGTTGCAGGTTATCCTGAAAAACATTTAGAATCACCATCATTACAATCTGACTTAAAAAGATTAAAAGAAAAAGTAGATGCAGGAGCAGATTATGTGGTAACACAAATGTTTTTTGATAATTCGAAATATTTTGCTTTTGTAGAAAAAGCAAGAGAAATCGGTATTACAATCCCAATTATTCCAGGAATTAAACCAATTGCGGTACAAAGACATTTGCAAATTCTACCTCAAATTTTCAGAATTGATTTACCTGAAGATTTAATCGATGCAGTTTATAAATGCAAAAATAACGCAGAAATCAAGCAAGTCGGAATCGAATGGGCGATTCAGCAGTCACTTGAATTAAAAGCTGCCGGAGTTCCTGTTTTACATTATTATTCAATGGGTAAATCAGAGAATATTCGTCAGATCGCAAGTCAGGTTTTTTAAGGAATTCTACTCAAACTTGTTATTTCGACGAAGGAGAAATCACGCTAGTATGTCTACAAAGGTTGGATGCCATACTTTGCGGAGTTTCTAGTGTGATTTCTCCTTCGTCGAAATGGCAAAAAGCTTGGAATTTGTTATTTTTTTTATTGGAATTTAATTTAAAAATTATGAAAAACGAAGAATTACAAGCCATAGCCTCTCAGTTAAAACTTCCAACAGGAGAAAAAGGAATCGAAATGGGAAATATGATGAACGAAACAAACATCAATATGACCAAACATTCGATTCAAAATCTGAATATATTAAACGAAAACAGAATTCTGGAATTGGGTCATGGAAATGCAGGACACGTTGAATTTCTGTTTGAACAAGCCAAAAATTTAAAATATTACGGACTCGAAATGTCGGAATTGATGTTTCAGGAAGCACGACAGATTAACCGAAATTTTGTTTCTCAAAAACAGGCTTTCTTTTCGCTTTATGACGGAAATACGATTCCGTTTGAAGCTGAATTATTCGATAAAATTTTTACAGTAAATACAATTTATTTTTGGCTGAAACCTGAAGAATTACTTTTAGAAATTTATAGAGTTTTAAAGCCAAATGGAAATTTCTGTTTGACTTTTGCTGAGGAAGATTTTATGAAGCAGCTTCCATTTACACAATTTGAGTTTGAGCTTTACAGCACAGAAAAAGCGCAGAAATTGATTAAGAAAACGCCTTTTAAAATCGTTTATACAGAAACCCAAACCGAAAAAATAAAAAGCAAAACAGGAGAATTAGTCGACAGAGCTTTTACTACGATTGTTCTGGAGAAATAGATTTTTTGCCACAGATTAAAAAGATTAGAAAGGATTTTTTAATCTGTGTTAATCCTTTAATCTGTGGCAAAAAAAAATCTTCGCTGTTTTTTGAGTACTTTCATTACGTTATTATTTAATCTTTTTGAATTATAATCCTTAAAATTTATGGAAGTTAAGAAAATCAATTTTTTACAGAGTTACAGCAGCATACTTTTGCTTCTTGGCGGTATTATTATAGGAAGTATTTTAGGATTGGTGTTTGGAGAAAAAGTTCTGATAATAAAACCGATTGGCGATATATTTCTGAATTTACTTTTTACGGCAATTATCCCGCTTATCTTTTTTACGATTGGTTCTTCAATTGCCAATTTGGAAAGAACAGAGAAACTTGGAAAGCTGTTTGTTATAATGATATTGGTTTTTCTCGCGACAATTCTTATTTCTGGCATTGTAATGATCTGTGCCGTTTATCTTTTTCCAATTCATCAGGATATTGCTATTACCAAAGTTCCGTTTGAAAACATTCAATCCGGATCAGCTGGAGATCAAATTGCAAAGCTGCTTACAGCAAATGATTTCTTCGAGTTATTGTCACGAAAAAGCATGCTGGCACTTATTATATTCTCCTTTTTAATCGGCTTTGCCACATTACAATCTGGTGAAAAAGGAAATACTTTCAAAAGTTTTCTTGATTCAGGAAACGAGGTAATGAAACAGCTTTTGAATATTATAATGAAATTTGCTCCAATTGGTTTAGGAGCTTATTTTGCTTATCAAGTTGGTATTTTTGGACCGCAGTTGTTCGGAGTTTATGCAAAACCTATGGCTGTTTATTATGCTGCATGCATCTTTTATTTCTTTGTGTTTTTTAGTTTGTATGCAATTGTTGCCGGCGGAAAAAGAGCTTTCAAAGTTTTTTGGAGCAATAATGTAACCGCTTCATTAACGGCAGTTGGAACTTGCAGCAGTATTGCAACGATTCCAGCAAATCTCGATGCTGCGCAAAAAATGGGAATTCCTGCGCATGTACGTAATTTGGTGATTCCGCTTGGAGCACCTTTACATAAAGATGGTTCGAGTATGTCATCTATTTTAAAAATAACCTTTTTGTTTGCCATGTTTGGGAAAGATTTTACAGAACCTTCAACCATACTTTTGGCACTTGGAATTACAATTATTGTTTCGATTGTCGAAGGCGGAATTCCAAACGGAGGTTATATAGGAGAAGTTTTAGCCATCACCGTTTATGGTTTTCCAATGGAACAGGCGTTGCCAGTTGCCATGATTCTGGGAACTCTGGTTGATCCAATTGCTACTTTACTAAATGCAAACGGCGACGTAATTTGTTCTATGATGGTTTCCAGATTTTCAGAAAAGACCAAATGGTAGCTTTTTAAGTACGTTTTACATTTTCACATTAAATATTAATTAACCTGTTTTCTACTGAAAAATCAGTATGAAAATCAATACTATATAATATGAATTCAATACTGCAGCATGATCTAAAAAATTTCGAAGTTATCTTAGAAAAAGCAAAACAACAAGGAATTGATTTCTTGAATAATCTTGAAAATATTCCAACTTCAAGCAAAAATAAAGTAGATACAAACCGTGTTTTAAATGAAGTAGGTTTGGGCTCTGAAGAAGCTTTAATAGAATTTAATGAAAGATTGGTTCCTTTATTAGTCTCTTCGCCAGGCCCGCGTTATTGGGGTTTTGTAACTGGAGGATCAACTCCTGCTTCAATTGTAGGCGATTGGCTGTCGTCGATTTACGATCAGAATACACAGGCAGTCGCGGCACAAGGCGGAAATTCAGCTTTAATAGAATTTGAAACCATTCATTTATTACTTCAATTACTAGAACTTCCTGATACATTCATGGGCGGCTTTGTTACTGGAGCAACCATGTCAAATTTTACTTGTTTAGGAGTAGCGAGACAATGGTTTGGAAAACAATTGGGTAAAGATTTTGCTAAGAATGGAATTTCGGAGACGATCAATATATTGACAGCAATGCCGCATTCGTCTTCTTTAAAAACATTATCAATGTTAGGAATTGGAAGTCAGAATTATACAGTTGTAAAAACAAGTGAAGGTAACCGTGAAGCAATTGATATTGATGATTTAGAAACAAAAATAAAAGAATTAAATGGGAAACCTTTTATCTTAATTTCTAGTGCAGGAACCGTAAATACAGCTGATTTTGATGATTTTAAGGAGATTTCAGCTCTTAAATCGAAATACAATTTTTGGTGGCATATTGATGCAGCTTTTGGCGGTTTCGCTGCAGTTTCAGAGAAATATAAGCATTATGTAGAAGGCTGGCAGGGTGCAGACAGTATTGCTGTTGATTGCCATAAATGGTTGAATGTTCCTTATGAAAGTGCATTTTATTTGGTAAAAAAAGAGCATATTAATCTACAAATTGAAACGTTTCAAAATTCGAATGCACCTTATTTAGGAAACCCGCTTGAAAATTTTAATTATTTAAATGTTCTTCCAGAAAACTCACGTCGTTTAAGAGCTTTGCCAGTTTGGTTTTCTTTAGTGGCTTACGGAAAAGAAGGATTTTGCGACATTATTGAAAAAAGTGCTTTACTTGCGCTGCATTTTGGAAATGAGCTTATTGAAGACAGCCGCTTTGAACTTCTTGCTCCAATTCGTTTAAATAATGTTTGTTTTACTTTAAAAGGAGATGAAAATCAAGATAAAGTTGCTCAATTCTTAATGCGGCTAAATGATACGGGAAAAGTATTTATGACACCAACTGTTTATCAAAATAAAAAAGGCATTAGAGCTTCATTTGTAAATTGGAGAACCGCCGAAGAAGATATTAAAATTGTAATAGAAGAAATGAAAAATATAATTTCAGATTTGGATTTATAAGTCTTAAAATAGAATTTTTAAAGCCCGTTTATGTATTAAGCGGGCTTTTTTTATGCGCTAAATTCTGTTTTTTCTTAAAAAAGTGTTCTGTAATTTAACTTTTATGATTGAAAATCTTAATCAAATCTTAAGCTAAAGTTAATTATTGATTAAGGAATGCTGTTTTTTTTATTGATTCTTAAGTTTAAAAGTTAATTATTATTCTTATTTAGAATAATTAAAAATAGTTTGGAAAAGCTGTTGAAAGAGGCTAAGTTTGTTGTCAATTTAATTTTCAAACCATATTTATCTGATGCAAATAAGTAGATTATTACTCTTGATCACGATTATTTTCACCTCACTTCAAGGGTACTCACAAAAAAACAAAGTAAACTTAACCGGAGTTATTTTAACAAATCAAGGCAAGCCAGCTGAAGGCGTTTCAGTAGCACTAAAAGGAACGACTTACGCAACATTAACTAATACTAAAGGAGAATATAAAATTAATGCCGAAAGCGGAGACTATATTTTATTGATTACTCATGTTGGTTTTAAAACTACAGAAGCGGCAGTTTCGCTTAAACAAGGCGGCAAACCAACTCAGAATATAACAATGGAGGAAGATATGGCAGCTTTAAACGAAGTTGCTGTAAAAGGAAAGTCGAAAGTACAGCGCGCCCGAGAGCAGGCATACAACATTACTTCTGTCGATCTTAAAAAAACATACAATACAACTGCCGATTTAAATCAGGTTTTAAATAAAACTACGGGAGTGCGTATTCGTGAATATGGAGGATTGGGATCTGCGTTTAACTTTTCATTAAATGGCTTTTCAGGAAATCAGGTTAAGTTTTTTCTTGACGGAGTGCCTATGGATAGTTATGGTTCGTCGCTTACCTTAAATAATATTCCCGTAAATATGGCTGAAAGAATTGATGTTTACAAAGGTGTTGTTCCTGTAGAATTGGGCGCAGACGCTTTGGGAGGCGCAGTAAATATTATCACAAATAAAAACGTAAACCGCTACATCGATGCTTCTTACAGTTATGGTTCTTTTAATACTCATAGAGCGGCTGTAAACACTAGATTTTCTGGTAAAGATGGGTTTATTGCTAATATTAATGCTTTTGCAAATTACTCAGATAACGATTATAAAGTAGATGTAAGTGTAGTTGATAAAAACACCTCGAAGTTTTTACCAGAACAAAAATACAAACACTTTCACGACGGTTACAAGTCAGGAACTATAATGGCTGAGGCAGGATTTAAGAACAAAAGTTTTGCGGATTATTTGCTTGTTGGTTTTGCAATGTCTGGCAATAAAAAGGAAATTCAGCAGGGAAGATCAATGCAAAAAGTGGTTGGACAGGCATTTACAGACAGTGAAAGTTTTATTACTTCTTTAAAATATAAAAAAGATAATCTGTTTACTAAAGGATTATCACTAAATGTAAATAGTACGTACGCTTTGGTAAACAACAGATCTGTAGATACATCGTCAAGAGTGTATGACTGGACAGGGAATTACGTATACAGACAATTTGCAGGAAACAGCGATAAAGGAGAACTGGGAAACAAGAGTATTTATGTTTATGATGAAGAAAATGCGCAGCTTACAACTAATTTAAAATACCAAGTGAGTGAGCAGCATTCGCTGGCTGTAAATTATTCTTATTTAGGTTATAAACGTAAAGAAACAGATGAATATTTAACGGTAATTGAGCTTGGCGAGCCTACAATTAATAAAAACATTTTAGGATTGGGGTATAACTTCAGTGGTATAGATAATCGATTGGCTATTTCTGCTTTTGGAAAAATGTTTGATTTAGAAACCAAAATGCTTTCTGGCGGAATAACGCAATCAACGACATCGACTAATTATGGTTATGGCGCTACTACAGCTTATCATTTATCGGATAAATTACAAATAAAAGGATCTTATGAGCATGCATATCGTTTGCCGGCTGCAATCGAAATGCTTGGAGATGGTTTAACTGTAAACAGCAATATTGGCTTAAAACCAGAGAGCAGTGACAATGCAAATTTAGGACTTGCTTTTATTCTTCAAAAAGGAAAAAATCACTTTAATGCTGAAACCAGTTTAATATACAGAGAAGCAAAAGATTTTATTAGAGAAAGACAAGATGGCGATAAAACAGTATTTGAAAACTTGCAAAATGTACAAGTGTCAGGTATTGATGGAGTTCTTCGATACGGTTACACCGATTTACTTACGTTCGAGGTAAATGCAACATACCAAAAAAGCCTTAACAAAAACAAATACAAAACAGGAACAACAAGTCCTGATGCGTTGTATGATGCACAGTTACCAAACGTTCCCATTTTTTATGGAAATGCTGATTTGACTTTTAATTTTAAAAATGTCAAATATCAAGGAGACAAACTTTCTTTGAATGTAAGCGCAAATTATATCGATGCTTTTTATCTGACTTGGCCGGTTTTAGGTGAGTTAGAAACTAAAAAAGCTATTCCTGAACAATTTACCCAGAATGCAATGGTTGCCTATTCATTTTTGAAAGGAAAATACAATCTCGCATTCGAATGTAGAAATATTACTGATGTTAAGGTCTACGACTACTTTAAAGTTCAAAAGCCAGGACGTGCTTTTGCCGTTAAGTTCAGATATTTTCTTCAGTAATTAAATTTTAATAATAACCCTTAATAATTATAATCATGTTAGTAAACAAATTCGCAAAATGCTTTGCATTGGGCTTTCTGTCATTATCTATTTTTTCATGCAGCAGCGATGATTCATCTTCAAAAGAAGAGTCAGCAGTAAATGGTGCAAAATACGTTGCATCATATTGGTTAGACGATTACACACAATATATATTAGATTTTAACTCTACAGATCAATTAATGACTGGCGAAATCAGCGCCAAAGGAGTTGGAATTGAGCAAGAAGGAAGTTGTTTCCCAGTACAAAATACTTTTTTTGCATTGAGTACAGGAGATGAAGGATCAGTTTCATTTCACCTTAACAACGCAGGAAAACTAGTTCCAGGCGGAAAATTAGCTTTCGAATCGTCTTACGCTGTAGGTTATACTGATGATAAAAAAATGATCAATATTGGCGCTACTTGGGACGGAAGTTCGTCAGATTATGAACTTATGATTTACAACCCGACAACGGTTTCAATCGATGGTCGTAAGTTTAATGACTTTAGTGTAACTCCTGGAAATAAAAACATTTTATATTGGCCAACTGGAGCTGCAGTTTCTGGCGACAAACTTTTTGTTCCTGTTTATACTAAAGATGTAAGCGAGAAGAAAAATGTAGTATTATCTTCAGATGCAGTTGTGAGAGTTTACAAATACCCTTCTTTAGAATATGTTACAACAATAAAAGATACTAGAACAACTGCAATTGGAATGTACTATACTAATACAGGAATTGTACAAACGGAATCTGGAGATATTTATACTTTTTCATCTAATGCTCGTGCAGGAGGTTATCCAGTTACAGCTGCAGCTTCAGGAGTTTTACGTATTAAAAAAGGAGATGCTAAATTTGATCCAGGATATTTCTTTGATCTTGAAGCAAGTACTATTAAAGGAAAAGTTTTAGCAGCATATCCATTAGGCGGAGAGAAAGTTTTTATCTCTTATATTCCTGCTTCTCTTGATCCAGAAAAATCAGTTTACAGTTTCTTAAGCACACAAACCATATTCAAGTCGGCAATTCTTGATTTATCAGCAAAAACTGTTTTAGCGGTTACAGGATTACCTGATCATGGCGGTGATGAATTTTTTGGAGTTGGAAGTTTATTTGTTGAAAACGGAAAAGCTTACAAAAGTTTCGTAACCGGTAATGAAGCTCGTGTTTATCAAATTGATATTGCAACAGGTAATGCAAAAGCTGGAGCTCTTATTAAAGAAGGTCTTTATTTACCAACAATTGGTAAACTTACTTTCTAAATTCTAATCTATTATAGATGGCTTGAAGTATCTTAAAAGATGCTCAAGCCATTTTTTTCTTTTTATTAAATTATAATTTCAATGACTGCTATTAAAAGCCGAACGGGTAAACCGCCCAATAAAGGAAAATCACGTTTTAGTAAAATTAATGCCTGGCTGCATTTATGGCTGGGTCTTGCTTCAGGAATAATTGTGTTCATAATGGCAATTACAGGCTGCATTCTAGTTTTTGAACACGAAATAAAAGAGTTGACTTCACCATACTTAAATGTTGAAGCGCAAAGCCCGGAAAAACTGCTGCCGCCTTCAAAAATTTACGCCGCAGTTCAAAAAGTATTGCCAAATAAAGAAATTCATGGAGTGTGGTATAATGGTTTAGATAAATCAGTTAAAGTTGATATTGAATCAGATTCGTTGATTTATGTAAATCCGTATAACGGTAAAATTACCGGAATGGTCGATCACGAAGATTTTTTTCATATTATCGACGAAGGGCATCGAAATCTTTGGTTAGAGCGTGAAATAGGAGCACAGATAACAGCTTGGGCAACTTTCATTTTTTTCTTTTTATTGATAAGCGGACTTATACTTTGGTTTCCAAAAAAATGGAATAAAACAACGGTTAACAACAGTTTTAAAATAAAATGGAGCGCCAAACTCAAACGTCTAAATTATGATTTGCATAACGTTATGGGATTTTATGTCATCATTTTAGCTTTACTGATTTCTTTTACAGGATTATTAATGAGTTTTCACTGGCTGCGCGAAAGCACCTATTGGATAAGCGGCGGCTGGGCTGATGAAAAGGACAAAAAAGAACAAATTGTTTCGGTTAAAAATGATACCATTTCTAAACAGCAAATCGATAAACTGGCTGGAGCCGATTTTATCTGGAAAAAGGTACGAACGGAAATTGCTAAGGAAAATAAAGAAGCTGTTATCATTCATTTTCCGGATGAACCAAAAGACGATTATTATGCTTGCACAGATATGTATAAAGGAATTTGGAGAGATTTATATTTTGATTCAAAAACATTAGAACTACTTCCAAAATCTGAAAAATATATTAGTGACGAACGTTTCTCAGATTGGTTAATGAGATCAAATTACAGTCTGCATATTGGCGCAATAGGCGGATTGACTACAAAGATTATTTATTTTACAGCAAGTTTAATATGTGCAAGTCTTCCTATTACAGGTTTTTACATCTGGTGGGGAAGAAAGAAAAAGCAAAAAAAATAACATTGAATACTTTTTAAGTTTCTATTTGTTTGGTTAGTTGGTTGAAAGTCTTTTGCAAGAAATAATATTCTGCAAGAGACTTTTTTTTGTTTTTAAATAAAGAAAATAAACAATCATATTATGAGGCTGAGCGAAGTAGAAGCCCCGCAAAGTGATTTAGCATACGTGAGCTTCGACTTCGCTCAGCCTCATAACTCTCTCTTCGACTTCGTTCGGCTTTATAAAGGTGTGATTGTTTACTGCTTTTGCATAATATCCTTAAAAACAAAAAGAGCCTGCTTTTAGCAGGCTCCTCTCATTCAAAAAAAAATAAAAAACAAAAACAAATTCAAGGGATCTTAAATTCTATAAGTAAAAGATAATGTCGCAATGCGGTTATCTAGATCGTATCGTTTATTAATAGCAGTTTGTCCAACTGTTGAGTTAATGTAAAAATTGTTAGTATTAAAAATATCAGTAACATTTAGTTTTATACTGCCTTTGTTTGCTAAAACCTGCTTTGAAATCCCAATGCTGAAATCAAAAAAGCCATCACGCTGATAAACGCCAAGGTTCGATTTTGATTGATACTGAGCGTTAGCTTCAGCTTTAAGACTTTCAGTTATTTTGAATGAATTCTGTACACTTAAGTTTAGCGTAACAATTGGATCAATCGTATCAGAGTTTACAATGTTGCCCATAAATCTATTTTCGAAAATATTAAAAAGAGTGTTTATAGACCAAAACTTGTAAAGTTCGGCTGTATGAGTAATGTTTGCCCCATAATTGTAAGATTTTGATACATTTATCTGAGAAGTAACCGTTGTGTTAGTACTCGGATCATAAGTATAAACTTCCGTAAAAACATCCTTAGTGCTGTTGAAATACAACGAAGACATGAAATTGCTTTTCCAAGCATATCCAATTTCGGCGGCATGTGTAATTTCAGGAACTAGATTTGGATTTCCTTGAGAATAGTTGAACGAATCATCATAAAAACGAAACGGATTCAAGTCAAATTGGCTCGGCCTGTTTATTCTTTTACTATAAGAAGCATGAATAGAATGATTGCTTGTAAGTTCATATTTTAAAGAAAGACTCGGAAACCATTTTAAATAATCGTCTTTGTGCTCCTCGTTTAAAGTTCTTTGCAAAATATTGATTGCCGTATATTCAGAACGTAAACCGCCTTGAATATTTAAATCTCCAATTTGATGTTTATAATTGGCGTACGCAGCATAAATTTGTTCTTTGTACTCAAAATGATTGGTTGAGTTAAGATCAATTATCCATTGGTTATTGTCATTATATTCATAAACCGATGGATTATCATTGTTTTTTAAGCTCGCTTTAAAACCCCATTCAATAGATTGTTTCTCTTTTAATGGATTAGTAAAATCTACTTTTCCTGTAAAAACTTTTAATTGTGACGGAATAAAACCTCTTCGATCGTTAATATTGGCTGGGTTTGAAGGATCTATATTTTGTGCACTCTGAAATTGATTTGATCTAAATTTTGAAGTTTCATATTCAAAGTCAAAAGACATATTTTTTCCTTCCGTATTAAACTTATGAACTCCAGAGAACGCATAGGTGTAATCATTCCATTTTTCTTTACTGTCATTGTATGTTGAAGCATCAAAAAGCAGTTGATTTTGGGCATTACTCAAAGAGTTTCGACCGTTGGCCATATTTTCATAACGCCCCAATTTAGCATCAACATAAAACTCTAAATTCGTTTTAGGAGAAACTTCATAAGTAGTTCCAATTTTAAAGTTATTTGAAGTAAGCGGTTCGTCTGTGGTTGAGGTTTGATGATTTTTAGTATCAATTTGCTGACGCGTTATGTCTGTATATTGCGTTTGATTAAATTCCTTGCGTTCCTCTTCACCTCTAAAAGTGTAACTGTAATTACCATAAACGCCAAATTTGTTCTTATTATAACTTAAGTTAACCCCAGAATTAGTTCTGTTTTTTCGTCCACGGCCATAGCTCGCAAACGCAGTTCCTTTTATCCCCGAAGTACTTGGTTTTTTTAGAATAATATTTATAATTCCGGCTTTTCCGGCTGCATCATATTTAGAAGAAGGATTCGTTATAACTTCAATTTGTTTAATATTTGAAGAAGTGGTTGATTTTAAATAATTAGCCAATTCTTTTTGAGAAAGCTGTGTTAGTTTACCATTAATCATAACGGCAACACCCTGTTGTCCTCGAATAGATAAATCGCCGTCCTGAGAAACTACTACTCCAGGAGCGCGAGATAAAACGTCCAGTGCTGTACCGCCTTCAGATACAATGCTGTTTTCAACATTAAAAACCAGACGATCTGATTTTTGAGTATATAAAACTTTCTTTTTTGTAATTACAATTTCATCTAAAACATTGATAGATGTTTCAACCAGACTGTCTTTTTCTTTTTCTGTCTGTGAATAGGAGTATACTGAAAACGCGAGCATAATAGAGGTTAAAATGTTCTTCATGTCGTTTTGTGCTTTTATAAATGAGTTGTTTTTTTAATGTAAAACGATTTGTTCGATTTTATCTGAAAGTAGCTTCGTGAAGCGTTCAACATAATTATAAAAGGAATAAAAAAGAGACATTATGAAGTGAAATAAATGTGGCATTTGTGCAGTATTATTGAGATTGATCCTGCAAATATAACACTATTTATATCAAGTCTAAATAAAAATAATTCAAATTTGATGCTTTTAATTGTAAACCATTGATAACGAGAGAAGATGAATTAGGTTTCAATGTTGTTTTTGCACTTCAGAACACGTAAATAATGGAATTAGAGCAGCTTTATTGTTTTTTTGTAGATTTAATAAAACAAAAAACCAGTTTATTCTGTAAAAGAATAAACTGGTTTTGTTGGATAAGCTGAAACTGAAATCCGAGATTGAAAACTACTTGGTAATTTCTCTAAATACAGCTTCTAAATTTTTATTTTTTTGATTCAATTGCAGTGTTTTTAAGCCGTTTTCATTGGCAAAATCAAAAATGGCAGGACGCATATCTTTTTCAGTAACAAAAGTAAGTTCCCACGTCATGTCATGCGTATTTTTATAAGAAGCAATATTTTCAAGTCTTGCTAAAAGCTGCTCTTCAACCTGATAATCAAACTCAACCTCAATAACTTGCTCTTTATTTGCAGTAACCAAATGATCTAATTTGTTGTCAGCAACAATATTTCCTTTGTCAATAATTATGACACGATCGCAAATAGCTTCAACCTCCTGCATGATATGAGTTGATAAAAAAACAGTTTTATCTTTACCAACATTTTTGATTACATTTCGTATTTCCATTAACTGGTTAGGATCTAGACCAGTAGTTGGTTCATCTAAAATTAAAACATCAGGATTATGCAGTAAAGCATTGGCAAGTCCCACACGCTGGCGGTATCCTTTTGATAATTGTCCTATTTTTTTATGGCTTTCGGTTGACAGTCCTGTCAGTTGAATTACTTCTTCGATTCTTGATTTTGGAACCTGATAAACATCGGCATTAAAAGCCAAATACTCACGAACATACAAATCTAAATACAACGGATTGTGTTCTGGTAAATATCCTATGGAACGCTGAACCGCTTTTGCATTCGTCATGACATCGTGACTGTTTACAAGGGCTGAGCCGTCGTCGGCAAGTAAATACGTAGTCAAAATTTTCATTAAAGTAGATTTTCCTGCACCATTTGGGCCAAGAAAACCAACGATTTCTCCTTTTTGAATAGAGAATGAAATTTCGTTCAGTGCTTTTTGAGTTCCGTAACTTTTTGATATGTTGTTAACTTCGATCGACATAGACTTTTTATTTGCTACAAAAGTAAACAGAAATAATCTTGATTGCTAAAATTTGTCTTTTAAAGAAACCATAAAATAAATAAAACCCAATAGATTCACGGCATTGTTGTTGTTAAAGCAATGCTAAATTAAAATAAACCCAAATCATGAAAAAATTTTTAGTGATAGCCGCTTTGGCTGTCTGCACTTTTGCAACTGCACAAAAAAAAGGATCCATTTTAGTAATGGGAAGTATTGAGTACAATTCTCAAAACGTTTCAAATTCTGGATCAGAAGACAAAACTAATTCTTTTACTTTTTCGCCTAAAGTAGGATATCAATTTCACCAAAACTGGACAGCGGGTATCGAAGCTGGCGTTGGTACTGCTAAAAGAGAGTTTAGTAATAATACAGAGAGCAAATTAAATAATTTCTCTTTAGGAGGTTTTTTACGTTACTCAAAACCATTAAACCAAACTTTCTCTGCTTATGCTGATTTAGGAGTTGGATACCAAAGCAGAAAAACAACAAACACTGTTGGACCATTATCAACAATAAATGAAGGTGACGGTTTTTATGTTGGAGTTACGCCGGCAATTTTCATTAATGTTAATAAAGGATTTGGATTAAACTTCAATATTGGAGGTTTAGGGTACAATACTTTAAATTATGACGGAAATAATGGAAATGGAGACAATGTTAAAAACTTCAATTTCACTTTCGGAAAAGCATTTTCTGTTGGAATTTCAAAGAATTTCTAATCTGAAATATATATTCAATTTCGAGAAAAGCATCCGCAGCGGCGGATGCTTTTTTGTTTAAATATAAATGCCGGCAATAGTGAAACCGAAACGAATCATAACTAAATTCGGCCTCACTTGCTGGCATAAAAAACAAAAATATATTCTAGGTAAAACTATTACACAACAGGATTTTCAACAGCAGCTCTCATTTCCTGAGCAGCAGCAACCATTTCGATCAAAGCTTTTTTAGTTTCATCCCAATGACGAGTTTTTAAACCGCAATCTGGATTTACCCAAAGCTGATCTACTGGAATTACAGCTGAAGCTTTTTCTAACAAACGAACCATTTCTGTGCTTGAAGGAACGCGAGGCGAATGAATATCGTAAACTCCAGGTCCAATTTCGTTTGGATATTTAAAGTTGGCAAAAGCATCTAAAAGTTCCATTTGCGAACGAGAACATTCAATTGTAATAACATCGGCATCCATATCAGCAATGTTCTGAATAATGTCGTTGAATTCGCTGTAACACATATGTGTGTGAATTTGCGTATCATCGTTTACACCGCTTGCCGAAATTCTAAATGCTTTTACAGCCCAATCTAAATAGTTAGCCCATTCTTCTTTTCTTAAAGGCAAGCCTTCTCGAATTGCAGGTTCATCGATTTGGATAATTTTGATTCCTGCTTTCTCTAAATCCACAACTTCATCACGAATTGCTAATGCGATTTGTGTACATGTTTCAGAACGAGGCTGATCGTTACGAACAAAAGACCATTGTAAAATTGTTACAGGACCTGTAAGCATTCCTTTTACCCATTTTGAAGTTAAGGACTGCGCATATTTCGACCATTTTACCGTCATAGGAGTTGGTCTTGAAACGTCACCATAAATAACTGGCGGTTTTACGCAGCGGCTTCCGTAACTTTGAACCCAGCCATTTTTGGTAAACGTAAATCCAGCTAATTGTTCTCCAAAATATTCCACCATATCGTTGCGCTCGAATTCTCCGTGAACCAGAACATCAATTCCAGTTTCTTCCTGAAAACGAATTGTAGCTTCAGTTTCCTTTTCGATTAAATCGTTGTATTGTTCAGTCGTTAATTCTCCTTTTTTGAATTTTGCTCTCCAGCTTCTTACTTCAGCTGTCTGAGGGAAAGATCCAATTGTGGTTGTTGGAAATAATGGCAGATTTAAAGCTTCAATCTGACTTTTTCTTCTTGCAGCAAAAATACTTTTACGTTTATCATCTGAAGCTGTAATTCCGGCAACACGGTTTTTAACTTCAGTATTGTGAATTAATTTTGAAGTTTTACGATTTTCGTTTGCAATTACATTTTGCCCAAAATCAATTGAATTTTTAGTATCAACTTCGTTTGAAGCAAATTGTTTTAAAAGTACAATTTCGTTGATTTTTTGTTTTGCAAAAGCCAGCCATTGTTTAATTTCTGGCGTAAGAGTTTGATCGTTTGTTTCTAGATCTAAATCGCACGGACTGTGAATTAAAGAACAAGACGGCGCTACTAAAATTCTATTTTCGCCTAAGGCATCAGTTGCTTTTTTGATTAATTCTAATGATTTTTTGAAGTCGTTTTTCCAAATATTTCTTCCGTCAACAACTCCTAAGGAAAGATTTACGTTTGGATTTAATTTTCCAGATTCTAAAATATCCCCTAATTGCAGCGGACAGCGAACTAAATCTAAATGGAAAGTATCAACTGGTAAAGCCAAAGCCGTTTCTAAATTTTCGCCAAAACAGTCAAAATAATTCGCTAAAATGATTTTAAGTTTTGGAAAACGAGTATTGATTTCGTTATACACTTTTGTGAAAGTGTTTCTTTCTTTATCAGTTAAATTTAAAGCTAAGAAAGGTTCGTCAAGCTGAATATATGCCGCATTCTCTGCTTGAAGCTTTTCGAAAATTTCAAAATAAACAGGAAGTAATTTATCAATAAGATCAATTCGGTGAAAACCTTCTTCTTTTTCTTTTCCTAAAAGTAAATACGAAATAGGTCCAATTAAAACTGGTTTTGTAGCAACTCCTAAAGCATTTGCTTCTTTAAATTCGTTGATTACTTTTTCTGAAAACAATTCGAATTTTTGGTTCTTTGTAAACTCAGGAACAATATAATGATAGTTTGTGTCAAACCATTTTGTCATTTCCATTGCAACAACATCCTGACCGTCTTTTTGTGCGCCTCTTGCCATTGCAAAATACAAATCTAAAGAAGAATTTGTTTTGGCCAATTCATGGTAACGTTCTGGAATTGCTCCAACTGTCAAGGTTAAATCTAAAACCTGATCGTAAAAAGAAAAATCATTAGACGGAATTAAATCAACTCCGGATTCAGCTTGTAAATGCCAGTTTTGAATTCGAATTTCTTTTCCCGCATCAATAAGTTCGTCTGCCGAAATTTTTCCTGCCCAATACAGTTCGCTGGCTTTTTTGAGCTCTCTGTTGCTCCCAATTCTTGGATAACCTAAATTATTTGTTTTCATTTTGATTTCAGTATTTTTTACTGAGCAAATTTATTGTATTAGATTTTATAACTTATATTTGATGATTATTTCAGTAAAATGTGTTTTAAAATTACATTTTTAAAGATTTTATTACTGTGAATATCTTTTAAACGAACTTTCAGCCGTAAAAAAAACTATGGAAAATCTAGACAAAACCGATTTGCTTATCTTAAAGCACCTTCAGGAGAACTCAAATATCAACACAAAAGACCTTGCCAGTAAATTATTTCTGACTGTTACGCCAGTTTATGAGCGTATAAAAAGACTGGAAAGAGACGGATTTATAACAAAATATGTAGCATTGCTTGATAGAAAAAAAATGAATCGCGGCATGACTGTTTTTTGTAATGTTCGACTAAAAGAACACGCAAAAAACGTGGGAAGCAATTTTGTAAAAGATATTGTTGCTCTTCCTGAAATTATAGAATGCTATAACATTGCCGGCGATTATGATTTTATGCTTAAAATTCTAGTTCAGGATATGGCTAGTTATCAGGATTTTGTAATGAATAAATTATCAACCATTGAAAACATCGGGAACACAAATAGTATATTCGTTATGGGAGAAATCAAACACAGTACTGCATTAGAGTTTTAGAGTTTTTCTGCCACGAATTTCACGAATTAACACAAATCATTGAGCTTAAATTAATTCGTGGAAATTCGCGAAATTCGTGGCAAACAAAGGATTTAATCTTTTAAATCAAAATAATTGGCAGCCTATTTTTATTCAATATTATCCTAAAATAAAATGTATTTTTGAAATCTTAAATCATCAATTTAGATCAAAAATCAAAAATCGTTAATCTACAATCTAAAATCAAAATGAACTGGGAACAACTTTTATCATTAAAACGTCAAGGCGATACAAGCAAAAGATTACGTGTAGAACAAGATGACACGCGATTGGGTTTTGAGGTCGATTATGACCGAATTATCTTTTCGGCTGCTTTTAGAAGTTTACAAGATAAAACACAAGTAATTCCGCTTTCTAAAACAGATTTCGTACATACAAGACTTACGCATAGTTTAGAAGTTTCTGTTGTTGGGCGTTCTTTAGGACGTTTGGTTGGTAAAAAAATCATCGAAAAATATCCTTATTTAAAAGAAATTCACGGTTATCATATGAATGATTTTGGGGCAATTGTTGCCGCAGCGTCATTGGCTCATGATATTGGAAATCCGCCTTTTGGACATTCGGGAGAAAAAGCAATTGGAGAGTATTTCTCGAGCGGAAAGGGATTAAAGTACAAAGATAAACTTACAGCAAAACAGTGGCAGGATTTAATTGATTTTGAAGGAAATGCTAACGGATTTTCAGTATTAACGGCAAGTCGTCCAGGAATTGAAGGCGGACTTAGAATTTCGTATGCTACTTTGGGCGCTTTTATGAAATATCCTAAAGAAAGTCTTCCGAAAAAGCCAACTAGTAATATTGCCGATAAAAAATACGGTTTCTTCCAAACAGATAAGTCATTCTTTGAAGAAGTTGCCCATGACATGGGAATGATCGCAAATAAAGAAGAGGGTGATATTGGTTTTGAAAGACATCCTTTGGCGTATTTAGTTGAAGCTGCAGATGATATTTGTTACACTATTATTGATTTTGAAGACGGAATAAATCTTGGCTTAGTTTCAGAAGATTATGCTTTAGAATATCTTATAAAATTGGTAAAAGATAATATTGGTGTTTCTAAATATAAATTGCTGGAAACAAAAGAAGACAGAATTAGTTATTTAAGAGCTTTAGCAATTGGAGCTTTGATTAATGATGCTGTAGATGTATTTGTTGAAAACGAAGAAGCTATTCTAGCAGGAAATTTTCCTTTTGCGTTAACAGACAAAAGTAAATACAAAGCGCAGATGAATGATATTATCAAGTTAAGTGTTGATAAAATTTACCAGAGCCGCGAAGTAATCGAGAAAGAAATCGTGGGTTATCAAATTATTCAAACTTTGCTGGATAAATTTATAACGGCTTTCAATAATAAATTTGAAGGTACAGCATCAAACTACGATAAATTGATCTTGAAAATGCTGCCAGAAAAACATCATTTAGATAAAGGTAATTTGTATGAGCGTTTACTGCATATCTGTCATTACGTTTCATTACTAACAGATGGAAATGCGTTAGAATTATATGAAACTATTCAAGGACGTAAGAAGAATTAAATAGAAGCATTTTATGTTATTGTTCAAAATAAAGCACCCCATAAAGATCATTTATGGGGTGTTTCATTTTCTCATGATTGAGAATTAAGTTTTTTTATTATTGAAAAGCATAAACTAAGCCAACTCCTAAAACTTGGCGTAATTGCATTCTAGGTCCGTCGTTTACCTGAGATTTTGCGCCTGTAGTAGGATCAATTACATCTTTTTTGGTTTTAATGTCATCATCATAAACTAAATGAACACCAATATTTGCTTTAACATAAGCATTTACAACAAGGTCTAAACGAGTATCATAATCAATATCGACATTACCAAATCGGTTTAAATAATCGGTATATAAACTTAATCGGTTTTCGTAGAAAACGTTTTTATAGATTTCGTTTTTCATATAGGCTGTCATAAGAATACCAAATTCGGCTTTTACTTTCTGACCGTTTTCAATTAATATTTTATTATTTGGATCTAGAGGATCAGTAGCATAAACAGCTTTTTTAACACCAAAAGAACCTTGATCTGCAAGATATTGATCTAATACCAAAGTAGTTTTTAATGTAATAGGAGAGAAGTAAAAAGTTCTGTTTTTCTTCTTATTCGAGTTTTCAGCTCCAGCTCCAAGAAATATATAAGCAGGTGCAAAAGGTTTCGAGATAGCAATATCACGATTAGGATAGTTATAACCATCGGTAAACTGCGTATTAAAATTAAACTTTGCCGAGTAAAACCAATTTGAAACAGTATCTTTTCTAAATCCGTAAGTTGAGTTTAGTTGAAAAGCATCGTCTGTTTTACGCAATTCAGTTCCGTCTTGTTTGTTTAATCCGTATTTTACAATAAGCTCATTCGCCCATTTATGATTTCCTTTTTGGTAAATTCTTCCAAATTCTCCTTTAAACAAACCAGAGATAGAACTTGTTCCCCCCGCACTCCAATTCACAAATGCAATTTCTGAAATGTCAAATCCTACTTGATTTTTTTTGGCCCAATTTGAAGGCAGTTTTGGTGCTTTATTAGGATCTATTGTTGTTTGTATTAGTTGGGCAGAGTTTTTAGTTGTACACAAAAACAATAGAATAAAAAGAGTGGAACGTATTAATTTCATTAGGTTTATTTTAATATTTTGGTGCCGCAAAATAATTATTTTGGCTCATTAGAAAAAAGATTTATTAAATTTTTAACGTCAATTTTACACAATTGTTGTAACTGGTTTACTGTTCCGTGCTCAATAAACTCATCAGGAATTCCTAAAATATTGATGTTGTTTTTAAAATTATTTGCGGCTGCAAACTCTAAAATAGCGCTTCCAAAACCACTATTTTTTACCCCGTCTTCTATTGTAATTATGTTATCAAATGAAGATAATATCGAGTGTAAAGCCTCATTGTCTAAGGGTTTTATAAAAGGGAAATCGTAATGCGCAATAGTTTCTAAATTTGTACTTTGTTGTAGAGCTTCGATTACATTATTTCCAATAGTTCCAGTTGATAAAACAGCTGTTTTTGTTCCCTGTTTTAAACAAATTGCTTTCCCGATTTTAATTTTTTCATAATGTCCGAAATTTTCTACTTCCCAATTTGGCAGCACGCCGCGACCTCTTGGATATCGAATTGCTATTGGGTGTTCTAGACCTAATTGAGCCGTATATAAAATGTTTTGCAAAGCAATCTCATTGATAGGTGCGTAAATAATCATGTTTGGAATAGAACGCAGATACGCTATATCAAAAACACCATGATGCGTTGCGCCATCTTCGCCAACTAAACCTGCTCTGTCCAGACAAAAAATAACAGGTAAATTTTGTAAAGCCACATCATGAATAACTTGGTCATAGGCACGCTGTAAAAAAGTCGAATAAATATTGCAATATACAATCATGCCTTGAGTTGCCATCCCAGCTGCAAGTGTTACAGCATGCTGTTCGGCAATTCCCACATCAAAAGCACGTTCTGGTAATTCGTCCATCATAAATTTTAATGAACTACCAGAAGGCATTGCAGGTGTGATTCCAATTATTTTTTCATTCTTTTTAGCTAAATCTAAAATCGTTAAACCAAAAACGTCCTGAAATTTAGGCGGTAAATTTTCTTCAGATTTTAAAATGATTTCTCCTGTCGAAGCATCAAATTTTCCGGGTGCATGATATTTTACCTGATTTTCTTCAGCTTGCTGTAAACCCTTTCCTTTTGTGGTTACAATATGAAGAAATTTTGGCCCCTTTATGCTTTTTAAACGACTCAATTCTTTGATTAAATTCGGAAGATCATGTCCGTCGATTGGCCCTGAATAATCAAAATTTAGAGATTTGATCATGTTATTCTTCTTCGGGTTTTTTCCTTCTTTTACAGCAGTAAGATAATTTTTAAGAGCCCCAACACTTGGATCAATTCCTATTGCATTATCATTTAAAATAACCAACAAATTGGCATCAGTAACTCCTGCATGATTTAATCCTTCAAAAGCCATTCCGCTTGCAATAGAAGCATCGCCGATAACTGCAATATGCTGTTTATCGAAATCACCTTTTAATTTTGAAGCAATCGCCATTCCCAATGCTGCAGAAATTGAAGTCGAAGAATGTCCAACACCAAAAGTATCATAAACACTTTCTGTTCGTTTAGGAAAGCCTGATATTCCGTCGATTTGTCTGTTAGTATGGAAAATTTCCCTTCTTTCCGTCAGGATTTTATGTCCGTAAGCCTGATGACCAACATCCCAAACCAACAAATCATCGGGCGTATTAAAAACATAATGAAGTGCAATTGTAAGTTCGACAACACCTAAACTAGCTCCCAAATGACCTTCTTTTACAGAAACGACATCAATTATAAATTGACGTAATTCTTGTGCAACTTGTAAAAGTTGTGCCTCAGAAAGTGCGCGTAAATCAGCAGGATTATATATGTTCGAAAGTAAATTGCTTTTCATTGTATGGAAAAAAGCAAATTTACGGTTTTAAATTTAAATTTTACTTTTTGAGATCTATATATAGAATGGGGAGTTTTAATGGAATCTTCTTATTTTTGCATTTATGATAAATCCCTTTACCGACGAATATTTCATGAAAAAAGCTTTGCAGGAAGCTGAAATGGCTTTTGAAAAAGGCGAAATTCCTGTTGGAGCAATAATTGTTGTGGCTGATAAAATAATAGCAAGAAGCCATAATTTAACAGAATTATTAAATGATGTTACGGCTCATGCCGAAATGCAGTCGATAACCGCTGCTGCCAATTTTCTTGGCGGTAAATACCTAAAAGATTGTACACTTTATGTAACGCTGGAACCTTGCCAAATGTGTGCAGGAGCTTTATATTGGAGTCAGATTTCGAAAATTGTTTTTGGAGCACGAGACGAACAAAGAGGTTTTATAACAATGGGAACAAAACTACATCCAAAAACTACAGTAGTTTCAGGTATAATGGCAAATGAAGCTGCTGATTTAATGAAACGTTTTTTCTTGGAAAGGCGTAAGTAGTTAAAATAAATATCCTCCTGTGTAAACACAGACAAAGAGCATAAAAGAATTAAAGCAGACAATATTGTAAAATGTGTTTTCAGAAAAACCTTTTTTCGAAAGCAATATCTTTATACTTATTCCGATTGAAAAAAGCAGGATTAGGCAAGTATAAAATTGAATTCCATTGCTGCTTAGACCGCTGGAAAGTAGATTCGTATAATTTTTTGTTTTGGATTTAATGGTTGTTACAGATTTAAATAATAAAGAAGTTTCAATTGTAATATTATTTTCATCAATAAATTCTTTTGCTGTAGAGAAAGTAAATCCTTTTTGCGTAAAATAATGATAAGAAACTTTTTGTTTAGATTTTCCAGAAGTTCTTATAGTGTAATGCGTAATTACATCATTAGCTTTTGACGCGGGTAAAACATAATAATCTGCAAAAGCGATCAAAATAAAAAATGTTATGACACGCAGCAGATGTATAATTGTGTTTTTGTTTTTAATAATAAATTCATTTTCAGAAGAATATCTGTTTGAGTTCTTGGGCATTCTTTTTTAAATTTAGAAACGTTAATTTAATAATTTAATGATTTCTTTTTGTGAAACTTCAGCAAAAGTTAAAAAAACAAAATAAAGAATTTTCTTCTTAATAAAACCAAAAAATATTATACTTTTATTGCAATTTAATTTGTAATTTGCTGTTATCGCTTATAACAGTAAATCCTACTAGTTTTTAATTTGCTAACCATTAATTCTAAATAAAAGTGAAAGTAAAAGGATTAAGTCTCGTATTTTTTGTGTTTTTTATTTTTCAGTCTTGCGGTAGAAAATCAGCTGCAGATTTCAATTCAGATTTTTCACTATTTAAAGATTATATAACCAGTTTTACGGGAGGAATCGTTTCTTCGGATTCTGATATTCGTGTGGTTTTGGCTTTTGATAAGAATGATTGGAAACCCAATCAGGAATTAGATGATGATTTGTTTGATATTTCGCCAAACGTTCATGGAAAAGTGGTGGCACTTTCGACCAATACATTAGCTTTTATTCCAGAGAAAAAACTAAAACCTGGAACAGAATATCAGGTTACTTTAAACTTAGATAAACTTACTGCCATTCCAAAAGAGAAGGAAAAGGAACTATCCAAATTCAATTTTACAGTTAAAACGGTTAAACAAGATTTTACCATAAATACTGGCGACATTCAGTCGTACAGCAAAGAATATCAGTATTTAAACTGCGTTTTGAAAACGGCAGATAATATTGATCTTGAAACGGCTCAAAAATTGGTTGAAGCGAAACAAAAAGGTAATAATCTTAAAATTAAGTTTGAGAAAACTGCAGGTCCTGCGAAAGAATTTCGTTTTATAATTGACAGTATTCAGCGTCATTCTGAAGTTTCTAATGTTGAGATTTTATATGATGGAAATGATTTTGATATTGACCAAAAAGGACAAATTGATTTTCCTATTACAAGCATAAATGAATTTAAAGTTATAAAAGTTGAAGTTCCAGATGGGAACAATCAATCGGTTTTAATTAATTTTTCTGAGCCTTTGGAAAAAGGTCAAGATTTTGCCGGATTGGTTTCAATTCAAAATACCAATAATCTTAAGTTTTCTACTCAAGGAAATTTATTAAAAGTATATTTTACGAATCAAAATGCACCTAAAAAAGAAGAACCGGTTGCAGTAGTTGCACAAGAATCAGCGGTTATTGCAGTAGATTCGGCTGCAGTGGTAGTAGATTCAGCAGCTGTTGCGGTTGATTCAGCAGTCGCAGTTACAGATAATGCGGTTGAATATGTGCCGGACGAAGAACCTGAACAAGTTGTGACTGGTGAATTATTATTAGAAGTTTTTGAAGGAATCGAGAGTCAATATGGTAAAAAATTAGAATCAAATTATTCTGAAAAAATCTCTTTCGACCAGATAAAACCAAGTATTCGTTTTGTTAAAAACGGAACAATTTTGCCGAGTTCAAATAATTTAAAATTGAATTTCGAAGCAGTAAATTTAAGCGCTGTTGATGTAAAAGTATATAAGATTTACAAAAACAATATACTTCAGTTTCTTCAATATAACCAGTTAAACGGCGGGCAAAACCTCAAAAAAGTCGCACAGCCAATTGCCAAAACCACTTTGAATTTAAGAGAAAGCACACTTGTAAATTTGACAAAATGGAATACATATGCTTTAGATTTATCTAAAATAATAAAACCGGAACCAGGAGCAATTTATAGAGTAGAGTTTGTATATAAAAAGAAATATTCTCTCTATAAGTGCGAATCATCCAATGGAAATGATGATGAAGCAGAAGAGGAGGAAGTAGATGAAAATGATGTGAATTATAGTGGTAATTCGTATGATGATTATTATTACTATGATGATTATAACTGGAGAGAAAGTGAGGATCCTTGTTCGGGATCGTATTATTATAATGCAAGAATTGCGACTAATATTTTAGCTTCAGATTTAGGAGTTATTGCGAAAAGAGGTGAAAACAAGTCGTATTTATTTGCTGTAAATAATATCGTTACAACAGAGCCAGTCTCAAATGCAAGAGTTGATTTATATAATTTCCAACAGCAAAAAATTGGTACACAGGCAACAAGCAGTGAAGGTATTGCATCTTTCCAATTAGATAAATTCGCATATTTTGCGATTGTTACTTTAGGCGATCAATCGACTTATGTAAAGCTTGACGACGGGCTTTCATTATCTGTAAGTAATTTTGATGTTGCCGGCGAGACTTTACAAAAAGGTTTAAAAGGATTTATTTATGGAGAAAGAGGCGTGTGGCGTCCGGGAGATAATTTGTATTTGTCTTTTATTTTAAATGATGCAGCCAATAAACTTCCGAAATCGCATCCAATAAAATTCAGATTAAATGATCCAAATGGTAAAACAGTTTATCAGACCGTTCAAAAAATAAACGATTTAAATCATTATGCCTTTATAGTGCCGACAAATCAAGATGCTCCAACAGGAAATTGGGAAGCAATGGTAAGTGTTGGAGGTGCTAAATTTTATAAAAGCATTAAAATTGAAACGATTAAGCCAAATCGTTTAAAAATCAAGAATACTTTTAGCAGAAAAACGCTATCGGCATCTTATCCAAATACAGATAATCTTGAAGTGACTTGGCTTCACGGCGCAATTGCGAAAAATCTGAATGTAGAAATGCAAGCTAAATTTTCGCAGCAAACCACCACGTTCAAAGGATATGAAAAATTTAGTTTTGATGATATCGTTCGTCAATTTAGTACGGAAGAAATTAATGTTTTCTCTGGAAAATTAAATGAAAGCGGAAAAGCTTCTGTAAATATCGAACCAAGATTACAAGGTCAAGCACCTGGAATGTTACGTGCTTCGTTCATCACAAAAGTATATGAAGAAGGCGGTGATTTTAGTACCGATGTTATGTCAACAACTTATTCGCCATACAAAACCTATGTGGGAATAAAATCGCCTGAATTGAACAGATATAATATGCTTGAAACTAGAGCGAATAATCGTTTTGAAGTAGTTACAGTTGATGAAAACGGAAGACCAAGAGCAGTTAGAAATCTTGAAGTAAGAATTTATAAAGTTGACTGGAGATGGTGGTGGGATTCATCAAGCGATAATTTGTCGAATTATAATTCATCAAATTCAACAACAGCTTATAAATCTATTATAATTGACACGGATTCAAGCGGAAAAGGAAGTTTTCAATTTGCTTTAACCGATGAAGAATGGGGGCGTTATTTGATTCGTGTTGAAGATACAAACGGCGGGCATGCAACTGCCTTAACAGTAAATATTGATTGGCCAATATGGTCCGGAAAAACAAGAAACAGAGATGCTTCAACAGCCAACATGTTAGTTTTTTCTACTGATAAAAAGAATTATGCCGTTGGAGAAAAAGCACAAATTTCTTTCCCTTCAAGTGAAGGCGGGCGTGCTTTAATTTCTATTGAAAACGGATCTCGTGTGATTCAGACAATTTGGGCAAAAACGCAAAAAGGTGAAACAAAAGTTGATGTTCCTATTACGGGAGCAATGGCGCCAAATGTTTATTTTAATATCACTTTATTACAGCCTCACGCAACAACTAAGAACGATTCGCCAATTCGTATGTACGGAATTGTTCCTGTTGAAGTTGTGGATAAAAACACGATTTTGGCACCAACGATTAATATGCCAGATGTTTTAAGACCAGAACAACCATTTACAGTAAAAGTGAGTGAAAAAACGGGTAAAGAAATGACGTATACCATTGCGGTTGTCGATGAAGGGCTTTTAGATTTAACTCGTTTTAAAACACCAAATGCATGGGATAGTTTCTATGTTCGTGAAGCTCTTGGAGTAAAAACATGGGATATTTACGATGATGTAATTGGAGCATATGGAGGAAAAATAAATCAGATTTTCAGTATAGGCGGAGATCAGGATTTAGGAGGTGGAAAAGCTAAAAAAGCCAATCGTTTTAAACCAGTAGTATTGTATTATGGTCCGTTTAAATTGGAAAAAGGACAAACAAAATCACACGAATTAAAGCTGCCAAAATATATTGGTTCTGTTAGAACAATGGTTGTGGCAGGAGATGCAAATACAAGTGCTTACGGAAGCGTTGAAAAAGCAACTCAAGTTAAGAGTCCGTTGATGGTTTTAGCTTCACTGCCTAGAAAGATTTCGCCATCAGAAAAAGTAACACTTCCAGTAACTGTTTTTGCAACTGAAAATAAAATCAAAAATGTTTCGATTCAGGTAAAAACAAGCAACGGATTGAAAGTAATGGGAAGTGCCGTTCAAAAACTGAGTTTTGCTCAGCCAGACGAAAAGATGGCTTATTTCAATTTAGTTGTAGGTGCTGCAACTGGAATTGCAAAAGTTCAGGTTATTGCAACATCTGGAAGCGAGAAATCAGTTTACGATGTTGAAATTGATATGACGAATCCAAATCCTGTTACAAGTACTTTTACAGATGTTGTTTTGTCTCCAAATAGTACTAAAACAATTTCATGGAAAACATTTGGTGTTGCCGGAAGTAATAAAGCAAGATTAGAAGTCTCGTCTATGCCATCAATGAATTTGAATGGAAGAATGCAATTTTTAATTCAGTATCCACATGGTTGTGTAGAGCAGACTACTTCTTCGGTTTTTCCTCAATTGTATTTAAGCGATGTGGCTGATATTGACGCGAAACGGAAAGAGATTATTCAAAAAAATATTGCAGCCGGAATTGCTAGATTAGGAAATTTCCAATTATCAAATGGTGGATTACCTTATTGGCAAGGAGGCACAATTGCAGATGATTGGGGAACTTCATACGCAGGACATTTCTTGATTGAAGCGGAGAAAAAAGGATATATTCTACCAATTAATTTCAAATCAAAATGGCTGTCTTATCAGCAAAAAGAAGCAAAGCAATGGCGTTTTGAACCGAAATACGGTAACGATATGGCTCAGGCTTATAGATTGTATACGCTGGCTTTAGCAGGAAATGCTGATTTATCCGCAATGAACAGACTTAGAGAAACTAAAGGCATTTCAAACGAAAGTAAACTTCGTCTAGCAGCAGCATATGTTTTAGCAGGACAAAAATCGGCGGGACAAAGTTTGTTCCTGAAAACAAGCATTGACGGAGATTCAGATGGATATAGTTATTACTATTATGGTTCAAGCGAAAGAAACAGAGCAATGGCTCTAGAAACAATGTTACTTCTAGGACAAACACAAAAAGCATTTACTATGGCGGCAAAATTAGCCAAAGAAATGTCAGCCAATCAATGGATGAGTACGCAGACAACGGCTTATTGCTTGTACGCGATGTCGAAATTTGCAATTAGCAATGGTCCAAAAGGAATCAATATTCAGTTTAGTAAAAACGGAAAAGGCGAGACAATAAATACAAGCAAATCAATTGCAGATCGTAGTATTTCTGCTACTTCTGGAGCAAATAGTATTACGTTGAAAAATAATAAAGCAAATACAGTTTATGTTCGCGTATTGAATACAGGAATATTACCAATCGGACAAGAGAATGCTGTTCAAAGCGATGTTTCGGCAAGTATTGTTTTCAAAAACAGAAAAGGAAGTGTAATCAATGTTTCAAGAATCAACCAAGGAACTGAGTTTATCGCCGAAGTTACGGTTAAAAATCAAAGAGGAGAAAGTATTCAAAATGTAGCGTTATCACAAATTCTGCCTTCAGGATTTGAAATTGTAAACACCCGTTTTACAGATTACGGAGACGCCGTAAACAACATTGCTGATTATATTGATATACGAGACGATAGAACGAATTTCTATTTTGGAATGAAAGCCAGAGAAACTAAAGTTTTTAGAATTCTATTAAATGCATCCTATTTAGGTAATTATTATTTACCTGGTTTACAATGCGAAGCCATGTATGATAATACTTTCTTAGCTAGAACAAAAGGATTCTGGGTTGAGGTTGTGAAATAAAATTTATTAGCCGCAGATTATATGGATTAAAAGGATTTTTAAAAATTTGTGATAATTAGTGTAATCTGTGGCTAAAAAAAAAACTTAGCGAACTTTGCGTCCCGATTGCTGTCGGGATAGCATCTTTGCAGTTAAAAAACAAGTATTGAAAAATAAACTTACAGCGTTTTTTCAACGCATTATAAACTGGATTAAAAGAAACAAAATAAAATCAGCAATTGCATTTGTGCTCTTGCTGATTTACTATTTTTCGATACCTCGAACTTTATTCAAAGAACCTTATTCAACCGTTATTGAAAGCAAAGAGGGCGAATTATTAGGAGCTAAAATTGCCCGTGACGGACAATGGCGTTTTCCTTCGCAAGACAGCGTTCCGGATAAATTCAAGAAGTGTATTGTTTATTTTGAAGACGAGTATTTCTACAAACATCCAGGATTTAATCCTGGAGCGATGATAAATGCTTTTAAACAAAATAGAAAAGCAGGTAAAGTCGTTAGAGGCGGCAGTACCTTAACACAGCAAGTTATAAGATTATCCCGAAAAGGGAAGAACAGAACTTACTTTGAAAAATTAATTGAAATTATTCTCGCCACAAGATTAGAATTAGGATATTCAAAAAATGAAATTCTCGAAATGTATGCCGCTCACGCACCATTTGGAGGGAATGTTGTTGGGTTAGAAATGGCCTCTTGGCGTTATTTTGGAGTACAGTCCAATCAATTATCGTGGGCTGAAAATGCAGTTTTAGCGGTTTTACCAAATGCACCAAGTTTAATTTATCCCGGAAAAAATCAGATAAAATTATTGAATAAACGAAACCGACTTTTACTAAAATTACATCAGGAAGGTATAATCGACAAGCAAACTTATGAACTTTCTATAGAAGAACCTTTACCTCAAAAGCCATATGATCTCCCTCAAATTGCACCACATTTATTGCAGAGAGTGGCAAAAAATGAAGAAGGAATAAGAGTAAAAACAACAATTGATTATGCGTTGCAAAATCGTGTAAATCAAATTGCGAGATATTATTACAATCAGTACAAGCAAAATGAAGTTCACAATCTAGCTATTTTGGTAATTGACGTTCAGAATAGAAATGTAATGAGTTACGTTGGAAATGCTCCAACAGATAAAGATCATCAAAAAGATGTTGATATTATTGATGCTCCTAGAAGTACAGGAAGTATTTTAAAACCACTTTTGTACGGTGCAATGTTAGATGATGGTGAATTGTTACCCAATACTTTAGTGGCCGATGTTCCTACGCAGATTTCAGGATATACGCCCCAAAATTTCAATTTAACATTTGATGGCGCTGTTCCGGCGCATCGTGCACTGTCGCGTTCGTTGAACATTCCAGCAGTTTTAATGCTTCAGGAATTTACAGTCAATAAATTTTACGAAGAACTTCAAAAATTTAAGCTGAAGAACATTAATAAAACTCCTGATCATTATGGTTTGTCGCTTATTTTAGGCGGTGCCGAAAGCAATTTATGGGATTTATGCAGAACTTATGCAAATCTGTCTTCAACATTGAATTTCTATACTAAAAATAAAAATCAATACAGAACAAATGAGTTTACAGAATTAAATTATAAAAATGATTTTAAGCCCGATTTTGGATCTGAAACAGATCAAAAGAATATTTTGGGTGCAGGATCAATTTGGTTAACGTATAATGCAATGGAAGAAGTTAATAGACCTGAAGGAGACGAAGCTTGGAAGTTCTACGACAGTTCTTTGAAAATTGCATGGAAAACAGGAACAAGTTTTGGTAATAGAGATGCATGGGCCATTGGGACTAATTCAAGATATGTGGTTGGAATTTGGGTTGGAAATGCTACTGGAGAAGGAAGGCCAACCTTAACAGGAGTTACGAGTGCAGCTCCAATTTTATTCGACGTTTTTAATTTACTACCAAGGCAAAGATGGTTTGATACTCCTTATAAAGATTTAGCAGAAGTTGAGGTTTGTCGTTTAAGTGGTTACTTGGCAAAAGAGAATTGTCCGAAAATTAAACAATGGGTTTCTAAAAAAGGAAAATCAACAAAAGTTTGTCCGTATCACAGAACTATTCATTTAGATAAAACAGAACAGTTTCAGGTAAACAGCAGCTGTGAAAATGTTGAAAATATTATTGCTAAAAATTGGTTTGTTCTGCCTCCAGTTATGGCTTGGTACTATAAAAGCCAGCATATTGAATATTTACCATTACCACCATTTAAAGAAGGCTGCGAGGGAACTCAAACCTCAGTTATGGATTTTATTTATCCAAAGGCAAACAGCAAAATATATTTGACTAAAGATTTTAATAGCAAAGTACAACCTGTAATTTTAAAAGTTGCTTATTCTGAAAGAGATAAAGAATTGTTTTGGTATGTTGATGATGTTTACAAAGCCACAACAAAAACCTTTCATGAACTGCCAATTACACCGACAACAGGAATACATTATATTACAGTTGTAGATGCTTTAGGAAATGAAATTAGGCGAAAAATTGAAATTGTGAGGGAATAATTTTATTGTATAATATTAAACTTTTGGTACGCTTTTTCATTTTTTGTTAGACGTAAAGTGAGCGAAGTAGTAAAGCCTTTATATACAGATGTTTTTTCATTATTATAGGGAAGGGAATATCCAAAACCTAAATCAAATCTATTTAAAAAAGTAAATCCGCCTATTGCATAGGCATTTTTATGAGAACTTCCTGTTTTTATAAAAAGTAATTCCTTGCTGTAGGATAAATGTACATCAGGAAGTCCATAATAGTTTCCGTTGTAACTGTTTGTGACACCATATCCCGCGCCCAGAAAGAGTTTGTTTTCATTTTTGCAGTCCAAACAAAATTCTAGTCCGCCAGTGAGAAGGCTTTTGTTTGCTACTGAATAGTTTATATAGAAAATAGGCTCAAACGTAAAATCAGATTTGGTATTTTGAGCATTTACACTGAAAGAAAATAAGGCCAGTAGTACACAATAAATACCTAATTTTCCTGAATATGATTTATGAAAACTGCTAAAAGGCATAATAGAGTATTAAAATTGAAATTTTCATAAAAATATTTAAATATAAATAATTCAGTAGCTCTATTAAGTTTTTTTTATGTTATAAAGAGCTTTAATATGAAATAGTGAAAAGAAATATTCTAATGAAAACGAATACCTAGCCCAGATAGAAGCGGCATCCTTTTTCTGGCTTCTTTAGCCAAGAAAAGATACAAGCGGATAGCTGGAAATTGCTTTTGATTAAAAATATCCGCCACGAATTACACAAATTATCACAAATTAATTCGTGCTCATTTGCGTAATTCGTGGCGAAAAAAAAGGCATAAAAAAAACCGCCCCGATGCATCGGGGCGGTTTTTATTTTATTCTGTAATAACATTTCCCTTTTTGTCGTAGAAATGATATTCTAAATACGTGTAAGCGTCACGAGGTATGATTTTCACCCATTTCTTATGTTCAAAAAACCATTTTGAACGTAATGATGGAAAACCTTTGCTGAGGTATGCAGCCACAAACGGATGTGTGTTAAGCACAACTTTATTGTGGGTTTTTAAAAGTCTTTCTAAATCAGAGGTGATCTTATCAATAATTAAAATAGGTGCTTCAATTTCACCATTTTCTTTGTTAGGATCTTCTTCTCTGGTCTTAATGTTAACTTCTGGTCTTACACGCTGTCTTGTAATTTGGACTAAACCAAATTTACTTGGCGGTAATATTTTATGCTTTGCTTTATCGTCGCTCATTTCTTCTCGCAAGAAGTCGAACAAAACCTTCCTATTTTCAGGATTCGACATATCGATAAAATCTACTACTATGATTCCGCCCATATCTCGCAGACGAAGTTGTCTGGCGATTTCTGCTGCAGCAATCATGTTTACTTCCATAGCAGTGTCTTCTTGATTGGTTGCTTTATTCGAACGGTTTCCGCTGTTTACGTCAATAACGTGAAGAGCTTCGGTATGTTCGATGATAAGGTAAGCGCCCTTGCTCATAGATACTGTTCTTCCAAAAGAAGTTTTGATTTGTCTCTCTATATTGTATTTCTCAAAAATTGGAGTGTCATTTGATTGATAAAACTTAACAATCGATTGTTTTGAAGGTGCAATTTCTTGCAGATATTCCTTCGTTTGATGGTACAACTCTTCGTCATCTATTTGAATACCGCTGAAGGTATCGTTGAATACATCTCTTAATATCGAAGAAGCTCTGTTAAGCTCTCCTAATACTTTTGATGGATGATGAGCAGTTGGTAATTTTTTACACATTGCAGTCCATCTGCCAAGCAGGTTCTGCAAATCTTTTTCTAATTCGGCTACGTTTTTGCCTTCGGCTACTGTGCGAACAATAACACCAAATCCTTTAGGTTTGATCGATAGAACAAGTTTTTTTAGACGATCCTTTTCTTTTTTGTCTTCTATTTTTTGAGAAATAGAAACACGATCAGAAAAAGGAACTAGAACGATAAATCTTCCGGCAAGAGAAAGCTCAGCACTTATTCTTGGGCCTTTGGTCGATATAGGTTCTTTAACTACTTGAACTAAAACAGATTGATTGGCACTTAAAATATCAGTAATGATGCCATCTTTGTCAATCTCTTTTTCAAACTGAAAGGTTTTTAGGGAGAAATCTTTTAATTTACCTGCGCTTACAAGTTTTATGAATTTCAGTTGAGAAGCTAAATTTGGACCTAAATCGTGATAATGTAAAAAGGCATCTTTTTCGAAGCCTACATTTACAAAAGCAGCATTAAGTCCAGCAACTGGTTTTCGAATTTTGGCAATAAAAATATCACCAACCTGAAAGTTGCTTTTTTCTTCTTCTTTATGTAATTCAATTAGTTTTCCATCTTTTAATAAGGCAAAATCTACGGCTTCAGAACTCGATCTAATGATTAATTCTTTATTCACACTGTAAATTTTTATCCGTGAATTGGTTGTCGGTTGTTTGTTGATAGTTGTTGGTAAAAATAACCAAAAACCAAAAACCAAGAACCATCAACTTCTACAAGGATGGATTAAACAATATTTTAACAGGTATTGAACCCGGAGAAAACTAGCTGGCAGTTTGCAGTTTTAAGTAATCAGTGGACTGAAGACTAAATACTGATGACTGGATACTAATTTTCAATTTCAATGAACGTTTAAAAAGAAAAAAGTAGTTTAAAACTACTTTTTCTTTTTGTGACGGTTAGCTCTCGCTCTTTTTTTACGTTTGTGAGTAGCTACCTTATGTCTCTTTCTTTTTTTACCACTTGGCATATTGTGTCAGATTTATGTTAATTAATATTATTTTGCTTCGTTGTTCGTTTTTACTCCTTCTACAAAAACTTTTGCAGGTTTAAACGCAGGGATGTTGTGTGCAGGAATTTTAATTGTAGTGTTTTTAGAGATATTTCTACCAGTCTTTTCAGCTCTGGTTTTTACAATAAAACTACCAAAACCTCTTAGGTAAACATTGTCTCCAGTTTCTAATGAAGTCTTAACTTCTTCCATGAACGTTTCTACTGTTGCTTGAACATCTCCTTTTTCAAGACCTAGTTTTTCTGAAATTTTCGCTACGATATCTGCTTTCGTCATTTTCTTTCCTATTTTATTTTATAATGGTGTACTATTTTTTTGAGGTTGCAAATATAAGAATTAAAAAAATAATTAATCAAGCTAATTCGTTAAATTTTAATTACATAAACATTTACTTTTGCTTTTTAAGGATTTTAATATGGATTTTCATAACACACTGATAAAATGGTATTTACAAAACAAGCGTGATCTTCCATGGCGAAATACGACCGATCCATACCAAATTTGGCTCTCAGAAATTATGCTGCAGCAAACAAGAGTTGCGCAAGGAATGCCTTACTTTTTTGCTTTTACTAAGGAGTTTCCTACTGTTTTTGATCTTGCAAATGCCTCTGAAGAGCAGGTTTTGAAACTTTGGCAGGGACTTGGCTATTATTCACGTGCTCGAAATTTACATAAAACGGCAAAATATGTGGCATTTGATTTAGGCGGAAGTTTTCCTGCTGCTTATAAAGAGCTTTTAAGTTTGAAAGGGGTAGGCGAGTATACAGCGGCTGCTATAGCTTCTTTCTCCTATAATGAAGCGGTTCCGGTTGTTGATGGAAATGTGTTTAGAGTACTTTCGCGTTATTTTGATATTGAATCTGATATAGCGATTCCTGCTACTAAAAAAGAGTTTACTGAACTTGCATACGAATTGATGCCAAAAGATAATCCGGCAATTTTTAATCAGGCGATAATGGAGTTTGGCGCCTTGCAATGTGTGCCTAAAAGTCCTAATTGTACGATTTGTGATTTTAATGATAGTTGTGCAGCGCTTCAAAAAAAGAAGGTTATGGATTTGCCTGTAAAATCAAAAAAAGTAAAAGTTACCAATCGTTTCTTTAATTATTTAATTTTAGAAGATGCCTTAGGAAATACGCAGATACAAAAAAGAACCGCAAAAGGAATCTGGCATAATTTGTATGAGTTTCCTCTTCTTGAAACAAAGGAAATTGAAGGATTTGATTTTGTTTCAGAAGCTGTAAAAAATGATCTTTTTTGTTCTTATACTATTATAGGTATAGAGGAATATCATAATGCGGCTTTGGTGCACAAGCTTTCGCATCAGCATTTGCATATTCAATTTTGGAAAATAAAGATTGAGGAGGTAATAGAAAAGGGTGTTAATATGGTAGATGTAAAAGCATTTCCTTTTCCTATTGTAATTTATAATTTTCTAGAAAAGCAGGAATTAATTTGCTAAATAAAATGTATCTTTGGTAGAAATACCGCTATTATTATGAATGGAACATTAAACAAAGTCATGCTTATTGGGCACTTAGGCGATGATGTAAAAATGCATTATTTTGATGGAGGAAACTGTATTGGGCGTTTTCAATTGGCGACAAACGAAGTTTATATTAATAAAACAACCAATGAAAAAATAACTTCAACAGAATGGCATAATCTAGTTGTACGTAATAAGGCAGCTGAAATTTGTGAAAAATATCTTTCAAAAGGAGATAAGATATATGTTGAAGGGCGTATAAAATCCAGACAATGGCAAGCTGAGGATGGTACTACAAAATATACGACCGAAATTCAAGTTACTGAGTTTACTTTTCTTACGACAAAAAAAGAAACTGCAAATCATAAACCAAATCAAGATTCAGAATCCGCAAAAAATACTAACTTTGATGCTTCAAATGAAGGGTTGCCAATAAATGATCTGCCCTTCTGATTGTTTAACTAATTTATTTTAATTTGGACCCGGAGCCCAGTTTACTTTTTACTTCAACTTTAGACATCAATTTAATTATTGGTTTTGTCGGAATATTTATTTTACTTTTTCTATCGGCCATTGTTTCAGGAGCCGAAGTTGCACTCTTCTCTTTGTCTCAGAAAGATATCGACCAAACACTGCAGGAAAATTTCTCAAAGGGAAAAATCATTTCTGATCTTTTAGATAAACCCAAAAAACTATTAGCAACATTGTTAGTTGCCAATAATTTTTTGAATATTGGAGTTGTTATATTGTTTTCTTTCGTTGGCCGAAATTTATTTAATGGTGTTAGTTCTCCAGTTCTTAAGTTTATTTTAGAAGTCATTTTAGTTACTTTTTTAATCTTGTTGTTTGCAGAAGTTTTGCCTAAAGTGTATGCAAGCAGAAACAATATAAAGTTTGTTAATCGTTTTGTTTATCCCATTTCAGTTTTAGACAAATTGCTTACACCAATTAGTCTTCCTATGCGCAGTCTTACTTTGTATTTGCATAATAAATTAGGGAAACAAAAAAATAACTTTTCGATTAATCAGCTTTCTCAAGCTTTGGAATTAACTGATTCGGAAGGAACTTCAACAGAAGAACAGAAAATTTTAGAAGGAATTGTTTCTTTTGGAAATACAGATACCAAGCAGGTTATGAGTCCGAGAATTGATATTTTTGCTTTGGAAATATCAGAGTCATTTGAAGCTATCTGTCCGAAGATTATCGAGAAAGGATTTTCTAGAATACCTGTATATCGTGACAATATAGATCAAATAGAAGGTGTTTTGTTTGTTAAAGACTTGCTGCCGCATATTGATAAAGATGATTTTGATTGGACTTCATTAATAAGAGAAGCTTTTTTTGTTCCTGAGAACAAGAAACTAGATAATTTATTAAAAGATTTTCAGAGCTTAAAAAGTCATTTGGCTATTGTTGTTGATGAGTACGGCGGGACTTCTGGATTGGTTTCTTTAGAAGATATTATAGAAGAAATTGTAGGCGATATTAGTGATGAATTTGATGATGAAAACTTAAATTATTCTCAAATAGATGAAAAGAATTTTCTTTTTGAAGGAAAAATAAATCTAAAAGATTTCTATCGAATTGTTGATGTTGACGAAGATGTTTTTGAATCTCGCAAAGGTGAGGCGGAAACATTGGCGGGATTTATTTTAGAAATTTTAGGAAATTTCCCAAAGAAAGATCAAAAAGTGATTTTCGAAAACTGTGTTTTTACAATTGAAACAGTTGATAAAAAACGTGTTAAACAAATAAAAGTAACAATAGAATAATGTTTAAAAAAATAATTTTGGTAACTGCAATTTTGCTGGCATTAACAGTTGTAAGCTGTAAAGATGATGTTTTGCCTAAACCTGCAAGTTTCCTTAGATTAGATTACCCAGAGGCAAAATATGTCAATTTTGAAAACAATTGCCCTTTTGCTTTTCAAATGAATGAAGACGCTGTAATTAAAGGCGAAAAAGACTGCGGATTTGCAATTACGTATCCAAAGATGAAAGCGACAATTTATTTGACCTACAAGCCTGTAAATGGAAACATTGACAAGCTTTTGAGAGATGCTCAGAAACTTACTTATGAGCATGTTATAAAAGCTGATGATATTCTAGAACAGCCCTATTTAAATCCTGAGAAAAAAGTATATGGAATGTTTTATCAGGTTGACGGAAATGCTGCTACAAACTCACAATTTTATGTAACAGATAGTACAAAGCATTTTGTAATAGGTTCTGTTTATTTTTATGCAAAACCAAACTTTGATTCGATTATGCCGGCTGCCAGCTATATCAAAAATGATATGCAGCGATTGATGGAAACATTAAAATGGAAGTAAGAAGAGATAAAAACGGCGTTCAATTGAACGCCGTTTTTACTTGTAAGTTTTAAACTTAAGATTTGAAATTTAAAACTTTGTATGTTTTTCCGTCACCAGTTTCTTGAACAACTTTTGTTAAGTTTTCTTGATTTTGAACAGTTTTGTCAAAAGTAACAGTTGCCGTTTTTTTGTCAAAATCAACAGCAGCTTTTTCTACTCCTTCTAAATTAGATAGTTCTTTCTCGATTGTTTTTGCACATCCCATAGCGCAAGTCATTCCTTCGATTTCAAAACTTGCAGTTTGTACATTCTCAGCCGCTATTGCTTTGTGCTCTTTTGGAGCTTCTTTTTCGGCTTGAGCTTTAATTAAGCTTAAGCTTTTGTCTTCTTCTTTTTTGCAGCTTACAAATGCTAAACTTGCAATTGCTATAACAGCTATAGTTTTTGTGAATTTCATTATGTATGATTTTAAGATATTTGATATGTTTGTTGCAAAATTAATAAAAACCAAGAGGTTAGTTCGTAAAATAATTACAAATTTGCAGTAAAATACTATTTATGGATGCAAAACAGTTGAAGTGGGGTTATTTACTGGTGCTTTCGTTGATCTGGGGAAGTTCTTTTATCTTAATTAAAAGAGGTTTAGTTGGTTTGACGGCAGTTCAGGTTGGTTCATTCCGAATAATTTTTGCAGCCTTATTTTTATTTATTATCGGGTTTAAGAGCTTGAAGAAAATTTCACGCCGTCAGTGGAAATTTGTTGCAATAACATCTTTTTTTGGAACTTTTACTCCAGCATATCTTTTTGCAATTGCCGAAACTGAAGTTGATAGTTCTATAGTAGCGATTTTAAACTCTCTAACGCCTTTAAATACATTGGTTTTGGGAATTGTTATTTTCGGAATCCAATTCCAGAAACGTCAGGTTCTAGGTGTTTTTGTTGGATTAATCGGATGTTTGTTATTAGTTTTAAGCGGAGCTTCATCGCATCCAGGACAAAATTACTATTATGTTATTTTAGTAGTGATTGCAACTATTTGTTATGCGATAAATGTCAATTTAATCAAAAAATATCTGTCAGATCTAAATTCGGTGAGTATCACAACTGGAAATTTTATGGTTTTGCTTTTACCGGCATTAATCATTTTAAGCACGACCGATATTTCTCATAGAATAGATATTGAAACCGCACAGCATTCAATATTTTTTGTAATGATTCTTGGGGTATTAGGAACTGGAATTGCTAATGTTTTGTTTTTTAAACTGATTCAAATTTCTTCACCTGTCTTCGCAACATCAGTAACATATCTAATTCCGATAGTTGCTTTTTTCTGGGGATTGTTAGATAACGAAATGTTGACTCCAGTTCAGTTTTTTGGAGCATTTGTTATTTTGCTTGGTGTTTATTTATCGGCTAAGAAGTAGGCTTTTAGTAGTAGATGTGAGATGATATCGATTGTCAGGCTGAACGAAGTCGAAGTCTTTTACGCCCTTCGACTTCGCTCAGGGTGACAAAACGAGAAATAAAAAAGCTTTGTCAAAGTTTTAAACTTTGACAAAGCTTTGAAAAAATCTTAGAGCCTTAGCGACTTAGTGGCTCAGAACCTTTCTAAAGAAAATCTGCATCCGAAACACCTTCATTGATCTTGATATCAGACATTTTAATGTCTAATTCAAAACCTACATTTTGTATTAAGTTAAAAGGAACTTTTACACCTTTTACCTCTTTGTAGTCGTTAAAGTTTGTTATTTGTGTATTTGATTTTCCGTCTTGTTCACGAGTTTTAGCTTCTGCAGTTTTTAATCCTGATTTTACATCGTAGAAGTAAGTTGTTTTTCCATCTTTGATTGCATAAGCATCGCTTCCGTTAATTGGTTCAATACCTTCAACTTTCAAATCTGCTCTTTTAACTAACTGTAATTCTTCAAAAGGAGCTGCATTGGCTTTCATTTCGGCAAGATCATTTCCTTCAAGGTTTTTACGTTTTCCTTGTTGTTCGATATATGCACCTTTGTCGTTTACAACTTGTTTCATTAAATTCATTGGTCCCATTGCAAGAGACACCATCATTTTTCCTTTTGAATCTAATTTTGAAGTAAAAGTAAGTGGAGATGGAGCTTGCGGAACTGTTGTAGTTCCGTTCATATAAAGGGTTTTTACAGCTGTTACTGCTTTTTCTCCACCAATTGCTTTAATGTAGTTTTCGAAAACAGTTTTAGCAGTGATCCCAGTTGGAACCTCTTTTTTTGTTGCTGGTTTCTCAACCGGATTTCCGTATTTGTCAAAATAATAAATCGGAATTTGAAGTTTTTCCAAGCCTGTAATTACATCAGAACCTTTTCCAGCGATTACAATTCTCATATTGTCCAGTAAGAAATATTTATTCGCTACACGGTAAATATCATCTGCAGTAACATTGTTAATCGTTTGGATGTATTTTTCGTAGAAATCAGCAGGAAGCTTTTCTGTTTCGATGTTTAGAGCATAGCGCGCTACGGCTTGCGGTTTTTCGACCTGCATTACAAAACGGCCAATGTATCCAGCTTTTACATTTTTAAGAACATCTTCAGAAACTTTTTCAGTTCTGATTCTTTTTATTTCTTTTATAAATTGAACAACTGCGCTGTCTGTAACGGTGTTTCTAACTGCAGATGAAGCTTTGAATTTAGTTACATATTTTCCGCTTCCAATACTTGAGCTCGCTCCATAGGTCCAAGCGTGCTTCTCACGTAAATTCATATTTAAATAACTGTTGAAATCACCTCCCAGAATTTGATTTGCAATTGCGGCAGGGAAAAAATCAGGATCACTCATTCTTAAATTTACGGTATTTACCAATGAAATTTCAGATTGAACGGCATTTGGCACATCCACAAAATCAATTTGAAGTTTAGAAACATTCTCTGGATTTGGATAAGTGTTTTTTGGAGCGGCTTGTTTTTTCCAACCACTAAAAAGTTTTTCGACTGCAGCTTTTGTTTCTTTAAATTTAATATCTCCAATAATTACCAAATAAGCATTTTCAGGAACAAAATAAGTATTGTAATTGGCTTGAACATCAGCAAGTGTTACATTTTTTACCGTTTGTTCAGATAAATATTCTCCAGAAGGATGGTTTTTTCCAAAAGCCAAAACGTCAACTACACGATTAGCAATTGCGGGAACACTTTTCTCGTCAGCTTTAAGACCTTCTAGCAGCTTTGCTTTTTCCTTATCAAATTCAGCTTGAGTAAAATTAGGTTGTAAAGCTCCTTCGGCTAAAAGTTCAAGAACTCTTCCTGAATATTTAGAAAGTGAGCTGGCATAGGCTCCTGATGAAGAGAAATTAATGTTGGCGCCATAAAAATCTATTTCTTCATTAAAACTTTCTTTTGTAGTTTTTTTGGTTCCGTTGCCAATCAAACTGCTGGTTAGCTCATCAACGCCTTTTTTATTTCCTTCGGCAAAAGGCGCGTTGTCCAGCGTAAGATTGAAACTTACTCTAGGTAATTTATGATTTTCAACTATCAAAACTTTCATTCCGTTTGCCAAAACAAAAGTTTGCGGTTTTTTGATGTTGACTACAGGCGGATTTCCTGGTTTTGGTTGTGGACGATCTTGTGCTTGCATAATTCCAGTTAGGAATAAAAGGATTAAAACTGTATGTATTTTTTTCATGATTCGAGGCTCTTAATTTTGAACTTTAGTTGAAGGGATGTAATCTAAAATTAAACGCTGATTTGGGTTTAAATACTTTTTGGCAACTTCTCTAATTTCTTCTCTTGTGATAGAGTGGTAAAGATCAATTTCAGTATTAATCAGGTTTACATCGCCATAAAGTAAGTAATATGAAGCTAGATTTTCAGCAATTCCTTCAACAGTTGCATTTGCGTTTACAAAATTGTTGTCGAATTTGTTTTGCAGTTTTTCGTAATCTTTCTCAGAAATCAGATCAGTTTGAATTTTTACAATCTCTTCGTCCATTTCTTTTAAAACATCTGCAGTTGTATGCGGTGCCATTGGTAGGCCATATAAAATATATGTTCCGTAATCTTCCTGGCTGAAGCCGACTGCTCCAATTTGAAGTGCCATTTTTTTGTCGTCAACTATTTTTTTGTATAGCTTAGAACTTTTTCCGTCGCTTAAATACGAAGAAATTAGATCTAAAACCCTAGCATCTCTCGTTTTCATAGATGGTGTTCTGTATGAAGCGACAATCATTGGAATTTGAATGTTTGGATCTTCGTAAGTTGCTTTTATTGTTTTGGTAATTGGTTCTTCGATAAAAGTTTGTTTTTTTACCTCTTCACCTCTTGGAATTGGAGCAAAATATTTTTGAATCCATTCTTTAGTTTTGGCTTTGTCAAAATCTCCTGCTACTACTAAAACAGCATTATTTGGAGTATAGAACTTTTTGTTAAATGCTTGGAATTCTTCAAGAGTTGCAGCATCTAAATCTTTCATAGAGCCAATTGTAGTCCAACGGTATGGATGGTTTTTGAACATGTTCTTTTTAACCTCAGGTAAGATGTTTCCGTACGGCTGGTTGTCATAACGCATCCTTTTTTCTTCCTTAACAACTTCATTTTGTGTTTCAACGCCAATTTTATTGATAATTGGATGCATTAAACGTTCTGACTCCATCCATAAACCTAGTTCTAAACTGTTAGATGGGAATACTTCGTAATAATAAGTTCTGTCATCCGAAGTGTTGGCGTTGTTGACACCGCCATTTGCGGTAACGATTTTCATCCATTCTCCGCGTTTGATATTTTGAGTTCCTTCAAATAATAAATGTTCAAAGAAATGTGCAAAACCAGTACGATCTGGGCGTTCGTCTTTTGAACCAACATGGTACATTACAGAAGTGATAACAACAGGAGCAGAGGGATCATTGTGTAAAATTACATGCATGCCATTGTCTAAATTGTATTCTTCAAAAACTACTTTTTGAGCATGAGCAACTCCGCCAAGCATTAGTGCAGCACTTAACATCATTATTGAATTTTTCATAGAGATTAATAATTTTTATTTACCTAAATAATAGGTAGTCCTGAATTAATTATAGTTACATCAAAAATAGTTTTTTTTGCGTACTTTTTTTAAATTTTAAGCGATACATGATTAATTTAACAGTATTTTACACCTGTTTGTGGTTTTAAATAGCAGTTGAAGTGCTTGAAAAAGAGACTTTAGGGTAAATTAAATATTTTTAGAATTAGGAATTGCACAGTAAATTAATAGTTGTATATTTGCAACCTTAAAAATCAATAAATCAATTTGGTATGTATGCAATCGTAGAGATAGCAGGGCAACAATTTAAAGTAAGCAAAGACTTAAAGGTTTATGTTCACCGTTTAGCTAATGAAGAAGGTTCAAAAGTTTCTTTTGACAAAGTTCTTTTATTAGATGATAACGGAAATGTAACTTTAGGCGCCCCAGCTATAGAAGGTGCTTCAGTAGAAGCTAAAGTGTTACAACACTTAAAAGGTGATAAAGTTATCGTTTTCAAAAAGAAAAGAAGAAAAGGATACAAAAAGAGAAATGGTCACAGACAATATCTTACACAAATTGTAATTGAAGGTATTACTGCAGCAGGAGGAACTAAAAAAGCAGCGGCTAAAAAAGCAGTTGTAGCAGAAGATGCAGCTACTGAAGAAGTAGAAGCTCCTAAAGCTAAAAAAGCAGCTCCAAAAGCAAAAAAAGAAGCTACTAAAGAATAATAACAATATTTAAACTCATACGTCATGGCTCACAAGAAAGGTGTCGGTAGTTCGAAGAATGGTAGAGAATCAGAATCAAAACGTTTAGGCGTTAAGATTTTTGGTGGTCAAGCTGCTATTGCTGGGAACATCATCGTTAGACAAAGAGGTTCAAAACACAATCCAGGTGAAAATGTTTACATCAGTAAAGATCACACACTACACGCAAGAGTAGCAGGAGTTGTTAAGTTCCAAAAGAAAAAAGATAATAAATCTTATGTATCTATCCTTCCATTCGAAGCATAATCATTAGATTACTATTTATAAAAAACCCGTTCTGAAAAGATCGGGTTTTTTGTTTTATATAAGTTTTACTATATAAGTTGTGTAAGAGGATTTACGTTTACTTTGTTTTATTTGGTTCATTTTTTTGTCATTTCGACCGGAGGGNNCCCTCCGGTCGAAATGACAAGATTTGGATTAGATTTTAGATAAATAAAAAAACCTTTGTCAAAGTTTAAAATTTTGACAAAGGCTAATATTGGTGAGATTGGAATTTAATCCTTCTATTCTTCCGTGTCTTTAGTTTCTTCTAAATCTTGAGATTTTCTTCCAACTTTTATTTTTGGATTGTCTTGAGTTCCTGTAACTGTAAGTGGAATACCAAATATTCCAAATGGAGGCAAGCCTAAACGCATTTTTAAATTCAGTTTTCCGTCTAAACTTGTTGTACCTTCAATTCTTGGTCGGAAACCGGCAAATTTAAATTTAAAACGTTCAACAGTCATAATGTTGTTTTTAATCGTAGTCTTAATATCTACTTTAGAAAGATCAGGATTTTTAATGGCTTCTGTACTTGTTTCCTTGCTAACGGCGGTGAACATTTTTAGACCTCTTACTTTTACATCTTTAACAGAAAGAATTCCACCTCCAGAAAGTGATGGATAAACAGGTTCCATTTTACCATTTAAACGCCCTTTTAGTTGATAATCTAAAGACACAATACCTTGAGCTTTCTCAGCAGCACTTGCCATTTTTCTAAAAACCTCAATTTCATTATAAGCTCTTTTAATGTCAAAATCAGCTGCTTTTATCGCGTAATCAAAATTGGCTTTTTGAGGCGTCACAGCTTGGTAATTTGCATTCATAGAAACATTACAGCCAATTAAATTAAATCCGGTATTCTGCATTGATAATTTTCCTTTGTTCATGCTTAAATTACCAACTGCATTTTGAAGTTTAAGTTTGTCAAAACTTACTTTTTGAGCGACAGCGTTAAACTGTAAATTCAAATTTGTTGGAATTATAATAACTCCTGTTTGTGTATTTTCTGCTTGTTTTGTTTCTGTTTTTGGCGATGAATTTTGTGTTACAGAGGTTTCTGCACTTGTGTTCGACATAAATTCATCAACATTAATGTATCGCGAAGTGGCTTTGAATTTGCCTTTTAATACACCTGTATTTGTTGTTACATAGTTAAAAACATTCTGTAAATATCCATTCATTTTAAAATCAGATTGGCCATAGGCTGCCAAAAAGTTGTTGAAAGACATTTTGTCCTGATTGATTTTGAAAATTCCTTCTTTAATAATGAATTTTTTAGGCAGGTATTCAGATGTAATTCCGATGTTTCTAAGTTCCAGCGTTCCTTTGTTGTATAGTTTGCTGTAATTTCCTTTTTCGGCATCGCTTTGTTTTCCTTTCAACACCACGTCAGCTTTTACGAAACCGTCAAGGTCAAGACCTTTTTGTGAGAAAACCTTATATATTTTGTTCACATCAAGTTCGCCCTTTGCTTTGATGTCGTAAGCTAAATCATCAAAATTGCTTAAATCTGCTTCAACAAAAACAGGTTTTCCTTCAAAAGTAAATTGAGCTGGTTTTAGTTTAACACTTAAGTCGCCAAAAGTTCCCTTTGGATTATCGATTTTAGATTTTATCGTGATATTGGTAATTGGATTTGGATAATAAGGTGTTTTTAAATATCCGTTTTCTAAATCGATAGTTCCGTTAGTAACAGGTAAAAGTTTGTTTTTTAAATCAAATTTTCCATTGGCTTTTACATCACTTGTCAAAGCTCCTTTTAATTCGATTTTTGGAATTCCAAGTGCTTTAGTCAGCTTTTCAAGATCAATTTTAGATTTAAAATCAGCATTGATTTCAGGAGTGTTTATGCCTTTTACATGAAACTTAGATTTCAAATAATCTTTGTTCATGTTTAGCGATAAGTTCTTTGCGTCAACCGTTAAAAGATCAGGGTTTAAAGACGGAACTTTAGTTTTTACATCTAAGTTTAAATTTGAAACAGGAAAAGGACTTTTGTTGTAATTCACAAATCCACTGTCTATTTTTAGGTCAAGATTCAAGTCAGGAGCTATATTTTTTGATGCAATATAATCTCCTTTTAAAGTTAGAAGTAAATTGGTGTTTCCTCTTATTTCGGTTTTTGATAACCAAGTAATGTATTTAGGAGGAAAAGCAGTGAAAACATCGTGCAAATCGCTGTTGTCAGATTTTATTACAAAATCCATATTGTAGCCGTCTTTTAAGAAATCAAATTTTCCTTTGAAATCAATTAAAAGCTGGTTTATTTTTAAGTTATTCTGTTGAAAGAAAAACGATAAGGAGTTAATGTTGACTTTTGTAATTAGATCAGCATTGACTTTTTTATTCATTAAATAAGGTTCATTTTCGTAAACGATATTTAGTTTTTCAATTTTAGCTTTTGAGTATAAATCAAAAACAGCTTTATTTAAATCTCCTTTTCCTAAGTAATTGAATCCAAAAGCGTCGAAGTGAATCTTTGTTGATTGATCGTCGTAAATAATCTTACTGTTCAGTATTTCAATTCGTTCTAATTTCAAGGCAGTTTCTGTGCTGTCTTTATCTTCTGTGGCTGCGGCCTGTGATTTGTAAATATTGTAATTTGCTTCTCCGCTTGGGTTTACTTTTACATTTATAAAGGAATCCGATAGATAAATCTGATCAATTTTTACAGATTTGCTAAAAATTAAACTGGCAACATTTATTCCAAAAGAAACTTCTTTGGCAGTAATAAACTTTTCGTTTGTGTATGGAGCTGAACCGTTAAGACTTAAATTGTCCAGGGTTAATGTAAGAGATGGGAAATGACGAAAAAAAGAAACCGAAACATCAGAATAATTGAGTTCGGCGCTTAGTCTTTCGTTGGCAATTTTTTTGATTTGATCTTTAATTTGATCTTCAAAAACAATAGGTGTTAAAAATAACAATCCTATAATAACGGCGAAAGTTATCCCTAAATACTTGGCAATTTTAAATACGATCGATTTGGATTTACTTTTTTGCATAGTAATTTGTGGTATTTAGTAAAATAATAATGTCAAAAAAAGAGTTTATTTATCCGTGTACAGTTTCTTTTTTACCATAATTGGTAATAATAGAACCTTCATATTCAATCCATTCTTTCCATCGTTTATCGATGTCAATATTGTCTTGGTATTTTCTTGCAAATCCTAAAAAAGTAGTATAATGTCCCGCTTCAGAAATCATTAAATCACGATAAAATTTGGTTAATTCTTCATCTTTAATATTTTCCGAAAGAACTTTAAAGCGTTCACAGCTTCGGGCTTCAATCATTGCTGAGAATAATAAACGGTCACATAGTGCATCACGTCTGCTTCCGTCTTTTTTCATGAATTTAAACAGCTCATTTACATAGTGGTCTTTGCGTTCACGTCCTAAAGTAAGTCCGCGTTTTTTTATAACATCATGTACCATTTGTAAATGTTCCAACTCTTCGCGTGCAATTATGAGCATTTCGGTTACCAATTCTTCTAATTCAGAATTATAAGTAACAATACTTATTGCATTCGAAGCGGCTTTTTGTTCGCACCAGGCGTGATCTGTCAAAATTTCTTCAATATTCGACTCCACAATATTTACCCAGCGCGGGTCTGTAGCTAATTTTAATCCCAACATAATTTCCTTGCATTTTTAGTTCTTGCAAAATTAGTGTTTTTTATGACGAAAAGTCAGCAAATATCGTTCAAATACGCTCAAAAAAGCATTATTTTGTAAGTTGAAAAAAAAATGATGAATCAGATAAAAAAACTTTTAATAATTGGATTTGTCTGGCCTGAGCCAAATTCTTCTGCTGCGGGTGGGAGAATGATGCAGTTGATTTCTGTTTTTATCGCAAATGGATATCAAATTACATTTGCAAGCCCGGCTTTAGACAGCGAATATATGGTTGACTTGTCTGAGTTTGGTGTCGAAAAAAAGAGTATCGAATTAAATAGTTCAACTTTTGATGATTTTATAATTGAATTAAATCCAGATGTGGTTTTGTTTGATCGTTTTATGATTGAGGAACAGTTTGGCTGGCGCGTAACGGAAAATTGCCCTAATACAATTCGATTATTAGATACAGAAGATTTACATTGTTTAAGGACGGCAAGGCAAAAGGCATTTAAGGAAAATAGGGTTTTTCAGCTTACTGATTTGTTGTCTGAAGAAGTCGCAAAACGGGAGATCGCCAGTATTTTAAGATGTGATTTTTCTTTAATGATTTCTCAGTTTGAAATGGATATTTTAAAAGATGTTTTTAAAATCAGCCCAAGTTTGTTGTTTTATCTGCCGTTTTTAGTTGATGAAATGACTGAAGAAAGTTTGTTGAGATTACCTTCTTTTGAAGATCGAAAGCATTTTGTTTTTATTGGAAATTTTCTTCATGAACCAAATTGGAATACGGTTCAATATTTAAAAGAATCTATTTGGCCTTTGTTAAAAAAGGATTTTCCAGAGGCAGTTTTAGAGGTTTACGGTGCTTATCCGTCACAGAAAGTATTGCAATTGCATCAGCCTAAGAATGGGTTTTTTATTATGGGAAGGGCTGTAAATGCTAATGAAGTTGTAAAAAAATCAAGAGTAGTTTTGGCGCCAATTCGTTTTGGAGCTGGTTTAAAAGGAAAGTTGTTGGAAGCTATGCAGTGCGGAACTCCGAGTGTAACCACAACTATTGGTGCAGAAGCAATGAGCGGAGTATTAAATTGGAATGGATTTATAGAGAACGATCCGCAGGAATTTGCAAAAAAAGCTATCGCACTTTATCAAGACGAAAATCTCTGGTTACAATCTCAAAAAAATGGTATTGTGATTATAAATGAATGTTATCAGAAAGATAATTATGCCGATGAATTAATGATAAAGGTAAATTCACTATTGATGAATTCTGATGAGCATCGTCTGCATAATTTTATGGGGAATTTATTGCAGCATCATGCATACAGAAGTACAATGTACATGTCGAAATGGATTGAGGCTAAGAATAAAAACTAAACATTAGTTTTTTTCTTTAAAACTAATGTTTAGTTTTAAAGAAAAAAACTCCCAATTACAATTGTAATTGGGAGTTTTGAGTTTTAATGCAGACTGAAAACTATTTTAAAGTGCCTTTTATATCTTGAATAGTTGTGGCATGATAGCCGGATTTTGCTTTGTTGAAAATTTGGTTTGCCCAAACTTTTCCCTCAGGTGTTTTTACCATTTCTTTATAAAGCATCATTACAGATCCGGTTCTGCTGCTTCCAATTAAAAATTGTTCGATTGCAGGATTAGCAGCTTTGTATTGATGGCGAATTGCCTGAACAAACCATTGGCGCTTGATGATAAAATTACCGCCATTTGTAAAGTTGAATTCCTTATCAAGTTCTTCCATTTCTTTTGGTGTAATATCTGTTGGAAGATGATCTATAAAATGTTGTTTTTCTGTAGTTGTTTTAATTTTTTCGCTTAAACCTTTTACGCCGGTTTCTCGCCAGCTTTTTTGGATTTTATCAATAGCGTCAAAATCGGGAGAGCTTACAGGAGTTATATTTGATGGAATTCCAGGTTTGAAAATCCAATCTTCCAGTTTTATTTTATCAGCAAGAGCTTTGTCTCCTTTAATAAGGTTCTCGTTAAAATATTTGATAAAATCATCGGTAGTGATTGATTTGAAAGCGTGAGCATCAAAATAGTTTTTGATAAAAACATCAAATTTTTCGCGTCCTACAGCGTTTTCAATTACTCTCAAAAAGGCGTATCCTTTTACATATGGAATCATGCTGATTCCATCATCAGGGTTTCTTCCTGTAAGGCTCACTTTTAGTCTCGTATCAGGATTTGTATCTCCATATTCAGCTACATTATCAACTAATTCTTTACGAATGATAACGTTTTGCATTTCAAATTCTTTTTGACCAAAGATTGCTTCGCCAATTCGATGTTCAACATAAGTTGTAAAACCTTCGTTTAACCAAATATCATCCCAAGTTGCATTTGTAACTAAATTTCCGCTCCAGCTGTGACCTAATTCATGAGCTAATAAGCTGGTTAATGAACGATCTCCTGCGATAACCCCCGGAGTTAAGAATGTTAAGTTAGGATTTTCCATTCCGCCATAAGGGAAACTTGGTGGTAAAACCAAAACATCGTAACGTCCCCAACGATATGGGCCATAAAGTTTTTCGGCAGCAACAACCATTTTTCCAAGCTCTGCAAATTCCCAAGCTGATTTTTTCAGCATTGATGGTTCTGCGTAAACACCGGTTCTGTTGTCGATAGATTGAAATTCAATGTCTCCAACTGCAATTGCCATTAAATAAGATGGAATTGCTTTGTCTTGTTTAAATGTGTAAACTCCAGTGTCATTTTTCTTCTGCGGATTTACAGCGCTCATTATCGCTAGTAAATCTTTAGGAACTGTAACTTTTGCATTATAAGTAAAACGAATTCCTGGTGAATCCTGACAAGGTATCCAAGTACGTGACCAAACGCTTTCTCCTTGAGAGAAAAGAAAAGGTTTCTTTTTGTCTGCTGTTTGTTCTGGTTTTAACCATTGTAAAGCTACTGCGTCTTTAGTGGTGTTGTAGTAGATGTTTACTTTTGTTGTATTTGGTTCTATTGTGATATGAAGTGGTTTTCCGTGAAATTCAGTATCCTTTCCAAGTTCAAACTTAGTTTCTTTTTCATCATCACCTAAAGTTACTTTGGTAATATTTAAAGTGTTTTCGTCGAAAATAATCTCGTTTCCTTTACTGATGTTGTCAATTAGCCAAGATGCTTTTCCAGAAATAGTCTGCGTATCAAAATCAACTTTTATGTCAAGATCTAGATGTTTAACGACAGCTAGTTCTGGTTTAGAATAGCTGTGTTCGTCTGTAACGACTGCTGGTTTTTCTGTTTGGTCTTTTTTCTGACAGGCGATTGCTGCTAGGAATAAAGTTGCAAGGATTAGTTTTTTCATTTTATCAAGTATTGAATTTGTGGGCGAAAATTAAACAAAAAATCCCGTTTTGAATAAACAAAACGGGATTTTATTAAATATAACCTTAGACTTCGCTCAGGCTGACATATGTAAATTATGCCAACATTGTAACTGGGCTTTCGATGTATTGTTTTAATGTTTGTAAGAACTGAGCGCCAGTTGCACCGTCAATTGTTCTGTGGTCACAAGCTAATGATAACATCATTGTGTTTCCAACTACGATTTGACCGTTTTTAACTACTGGTTTCTCAACAATTGCACCTACAGAAAGGATAGCAGAGTTTGGCTGGTTGATAATTGAATTGAATTCAGTAATACCAAACATTCCAAGGTTAGATACTGTAAAAGTACTTCCTTCCATTTCTTGTGGTCCCAATTTTTTGTTTTTAGCTCTTCCTGCAAGATCTCTTACTGAAGCACCAATTTGAGATAAACTCATGGCGTCAGTAAATCGTAATACAGGAACTACTAATCCGTCTTCAACAGCTACAGCTACACCAATATTTACGTGGTGGTTGATGATGATTGCATCTTCTTTCCACTGAGAGTTGATTTTTGGGTGTTTTTTCAATGCTAAAGCACAAGCTTTAATTACCATATCGTTGAAAGATACTTTTGTATCAGGAACAGTATTGATTGTAGCTCTTGCGCCCATTGCTTCGTCCATGCTTACTTCGATCACTAAGTTGTAGTGAGGAGCTGTAAATAAAGATTCTGCAAGACGTTTTGCAATAATTTTACGCATTTGAGAGTTTTTGATCTCTTCTGTGTAAACTTCACCAGCAGGAACAAATACTTTTGGTGCAGCAGGAGCAGATGCTTCTTGTTTAGCAGCAGATGCTTCTTGTTTAGCAGCAGATGTCGAAGCAGCAGGTTGTGCTTGTGCAGATGGAGTAAAGTTTTCGATATCGCTTTTCACGATACGTCCATTTTCTCCAGATCCTTTAACTTGGCTTAATTGAATTCCTTTGTCAGAAGCAATTTTCTTAGCTAAAGGTGAAGCTAAAATTCTTCCTCCGTTTGAAGTTTCAGCAACAGTTTCAGTTGCTTGAGCAGCAGCAGGAGCAGCTTTTGTTTCTTCTGCAGCAGGAGCACTTGCAGTTGCAGCGCCTCCAGCGGTATAATTGTCGGCAATTCCAGAAATATCAGTTCCTGCAGGTCCAATGATTGCTAGTAAGCTGTCAACTGGTGCAGTGTTTCCTTCTTGAATTCCGATGTATAATAATGTTCCAGCATTGAAAGACTCAAACTCCATAGTAGCTTTGTCTGTTTCAATTTCTGCTAAAATATCACCTTCAGCTACAGTGTCGCCAACTTTTTTCAACCAAGTTGCTACTGTACCTTCGGTCATAGTGTCGCTCAAACGTGGCATAGTTACAACGATAACACCTTTTGGTAATTCAGTTGCGGCTTTTGCAGGAGCAGCGGTTTCTGTTTTTGCTTCAGCAGCAGAAGCATCCGCTTTAGGAGCTTCGGCAGCAGGAGCGTCACCACCAGCTAAAAGAGCAGAAATATCTTCTCCTTCTTTACCAATGATTGCTAATAATGAATCAACAGGAGCAGTTTCTCCAGCTTGAATTCCAATATGTAAAAGAGTTCCTTCGTTAAAAGATTCGAACTCCATTGTTGCTTTGTCTGTTTCAATTTCAGCAAGAATATCTCCTTCGCTGATTTTGTCGCCTACTTTTTTAAGCCAAGTTGCTACCGTTCCTTCCGTCATAGTATCGCTCAAACGAGGCATAGTTACTTTAATCGCCATGATGTTATAGTTTATGAGGTGTAAATGGATAGTCTTCTTGTGCGTATACTACGTCGTATAATTGTTGTAAGTCTGGATATGGAGATTCTTCAGCAAATTTCTGACACTCTTCAACCAAGTCTTTAACTCTTTGGTCAATTACTTCAATTTCTTCTTCAGTAGCGTATTTTTGATCCAAGATTACATCAAGAACTTGTGTAATTGGGTCGATTTTTTTGTACTCTTCAACCTCTTCTTTAGAACGGTATAATTGTGCATCAGACATAGAGTGTCCTCTGTAACGGTACGTTTTCATTTCAAGGAAAGTTGGTCCGTCTCCACGACGAGCTCTGTCAATTGCTTCGGTCATTGCTTCGGCAACTTTTACAGGATTCATTCCGTCAACTGGTCCGCAAGGCATTTCGTAACCTAAACCAAGTTTCCAGATGTCGGTATGATTTGCAGTTCTTTCAACAGAAGTTCCCATTGCATAACCGTTGTTTTCAACGATAAATACAACTGGTAATTTCCATAACATAGCCATGTTGAAAGCTTCGTGTAATGAACCTTGTCTAGCAGCTCCGTCACCAAAGTAAGTCATGGTAACACCGCCGGTATTGAAATATTTATCTGCAAAAGCTAAACCAGCTCCCACAGGAATTTGTCCACCTACGATTCCGTGCCCTCCGTAAAAACGGTGTTCTTTAGAGAAAATGTGCATAGAACCTCCCATGCCTTTAGAGGTACCTGTTGCTTTTCCTAAAAGTTCTGCCATTACGTTTCTAGGATCAACTCCCATACCAATTGGCTGAACGTGGTTTCTGTATGCAGTAATCATTTTGTCTTTAGTCAAGTCCATAGCGTGCAATGCACCTGCTAATACAGCTTCTTGACCATTATATAGGTGTAAAAAACCTCTAACTTTTTGTTGAATGTATAATGCTGCAAGTTTGTCTTCAAACTTTCTCCAAAGCAGCATGTCTTCGTACCACTTTAAATATACTTCTTTTGTAACTTCTTTCATCTGAATTCTTTCTTTTGCTAAAGTTTGTTTGTGTTATCAATTGTTGCCTATAACGCAAAATAGTTTCCTCCCACAAATTTGCGCCCGAAAGGTCGGGATGCAAAAATAAGACATTCCTATTAAGAAGTAAAATTTAAAAGGCACTTTTTGGCTTTTTTTTACAAGAACTTTTTATCAAACATAAAAGGGAGTAAATTTTTTAGGGATGCTGATTTATAAACTTCGCCAATTTCGCCCATAAAATAGATTTCAATAGGGGTGTCTTGTTTGATTTCGTATTCTGCAATAGATTGTCGACACGATCCACAAGGCGGAATCGGTGCTTTGGTTTGATTGGTGTCTGAAGCTGCTGTAATAGCTATTTTTAAAATTTTGGCTTCTGGATAAATACTTCCTGCATGAAAAATAGCAACCCTTTCAGCACATAATCCTGATGGATAGGCAGCATTTTCTTGATTTGAGCCTAAAACTATTTTTCCGTTGTCTAAAAGTAAAGCGGCTCCAACTCTAAATTGAGAATAGGGCGCATATGCTTTTTTACGAATTTCTACCGCCTGTGTCATTAAATCTTGAATTTCTTCTGAAACTTCTTTTATCGATTCATAAACTGTAAATGATGATGTAATGCTTATTTCTTTCATTTCTTTTTATGGGAAAAAAAATCCAAATTTCTAAAAACTTAGAGATTTGGATTTGTGATTGTTTTTTATTTGATCTTTTTAATATACTTCGTATTTGTCTCCAAAGTTAAAGGTTAAAGAAAAGCGAAGTGTGTTTTCTAAAGGATTTTTAACATTTGATGATGAGAATAAATAAGACACGTCAACTTTCATGATGTTGTATTTAAATCCTGCTCCTAAAGAAAAGAACTGTTTTGCTCCTTTCATTGGGCTTTCGTGGTAATAACCTAAACGCATAGCAAAGGCATCTTGATACATATATTCTGCAGCAACACTGTAGGTTATTTCTTTTATCTCTTCACTGAAGCCTCCCGGTGCATCTCCAAATGATTTGAATATTCCTGATACCCAGCCTGTATCTTTGTAGTTTTTATAGTTTATAGAATTTGCTTCTTCTTGTGAGATGTCTTCAGGATCTGTAAAATCGCCATCGCTATTTGTATCTACAGGTGTTCCAGGTCCAGGAGGTGTAGGGACTAAAAGTTTTGTCAGCTCTACAGAAACTGCTAATTTGTTGTAATCATCAAAAATAAAATCAAATCCACCACCAACTCTTAAATTTGCAGGCAAAAAGTTTGAGCTTAAATCGTCGTTGTCATAGCTTATTTTTTGGCCTAAATTTTGAACATTGAAACCTGCTCTCCATCTTCCGTTAAAATCACGGTATGCAATTTCTTCTGATTGATAAAAACCAGCTACGTCTACAGCAAATGATCTAGCGGCAGAAGCATCGACTTCTCCAGATGGAATTTTTAGGTTTGAGCTGATAAAACGTGCGGCAACTGCCATCGAGAATTTTTCGCTTAATTTTAATGAGTAAGAACCGTCAAATGCAAGTTCATTTGGGCTTACTTCTCTGGTAGGTTCACTTGGATCTCCAGTTTCTCTTAGTTCAATTCCTCCAAAACCAAAATATCTAAGACTTCCTGCAAAAGCACTTCGTTCGTTTATTTTGTTGTAATAAGTTAATTGTCCAAGTGAAATGTCATTGGCTAGATCTGTTAAATAAGGTGTGTAGCTGATTGATAAACCTTGTGCGTCTTCAGAAAAAGCATATTTGGCGGGATTCCATTGTTGAGAAAAAACATCGGCAGAAGTAGCAACACCTTGATCGGCAAGACCGGCAGCTCTCGCATCTGCAGCAACTAATAAAAAGGGTACTCCTGTTGTAATGGGGCGTTCAATATTTTGGGCTTTTGCGAATGAAATAATTAATAAAGAAATTACTAAAAACGATATTTTTTTCATTTGTGGGGATAAAGGTATTTATGTTACAAATATATATATTATTATAGAATTACAAGTTTTTCGTATTTTTCTGCTTTTTTATTTGTTAAATTAGATCGAACGGTAAGTTTGTAAATGTAAACTCCTTTTCCAATTCGATCGCCAAAATCATCTTTGCCATCCCATGTTATTTCTCTGGATAAAAAGCCTTCTGTGGTAATAATTTGGTTTTTTGTCCAAACTACTTTTCCTGTTATTGTCATTACCTGAACCTGAACATCCAACGGCTCATAAGGTCTGTTGTGAGAAAACCAGAATTGAGTATAAGTTGAAAATGGATTGGGGTAATTAAGAACGTGTGTTAGTGTTAATGCATCGTCGCCAACAACTATAAATTGTATTTCGCTTGTTACAGGATTGTTGTAAACATCCCACGCGGTGAAACTAATTGTGTGCAGACCTGGAGCTAAATTTCGCAAAGGAAAACGTAGATTTCCGTTTGTATAGTCGTCTAATTTTGTTTGGTAGTAATCGTTCAAAATATATTGATTGTTTACATCTCCATCCAAAATGGCAATTATATCATGACCAATTCCGCCGGCAGTGTTGATGCCGTTTTCGTCTTCTAAGAATGCTAAAAGAAAGGGAGAATCGTTTGTGATTCCGCCAGATACAAAAGTCTCATCGTTCATATATAACTTAACTTTTGGACTTATATTGTCTTGCGGTGCATTTTCGTTTATACCGCCAATTTTAATGATAGATGTACTGCCGGTTTGGTTTTCGAGTGCTTGATTTTTCTTTGAATAAAAACTAATTCGACCATTGTCAACAGGTATTCTAATGTCTCTTGGTACAACAAAACTAAATTCAAATTGACCGTTAGTTACAGATGCATTTCCTCTAAATATTGTTTCTCCAAGAGTTTTGAATGAAATTGCAGGGCTGTATCCGTCATTGTTTAATGTTGAAGCTGTAATCATTTTGTCAAAAATGGCAGTTGAAAGTTCTCCATTGTAATTACTTAAAATAATATTGTTTTCGTCTGTTACTTCACCGGTGATTTTGATTTTTGCTAATGATTTAAAATCAGGAATTGGCTGCGAAATCGCAATATCATTTACTTTGGTTAAATTAATTTTAGGTTTTGGGATAGCGAGCATTAATGCAGGATCGCCTATGTATACGATAATATTGCTGGAGGCACTTGGGTTTTCGTTTTTTGAAATCCGCAGTGATTCGGCAATGCTGTTATATTGATTGGAGCTGTAGGAAAGAAGGTTTTTACTTAAATTGTCGTTGAAATTTTCGGCATTAAACTGACCTATCGCTCTAGTGGTTGTGAGCATTGAGATGGCTCCGCCTTTTGGGTTCCAAAAAGTATATTCGCCAGCAGTTGGTCTTGTCGGGTCGTCAAATCTTGAAAATTCGCAGGTTATTGTGATAAAAAGCGGGTATTTGTATTGATTGTTTAGGTTTTGTCCGTCGGACTTTTCCCAGATTCGTTCACTTGCTAAGCCGTCTTCTCCTCCGTGTCCTAGATAATTAAAAACTAAAGCTCCTTTTTCAAAAGCGTTAAAAAAATCAGTTCTAGCTTTTGGGTAGCGTGATCCGCCGGCAGAAGCTTCTTGTGTGTAAGAGTCTAAAATGATTTTGTCGATATTGAAAAAAGGTTTTTCTGCAGCAATTACATCTGCTAAATTGTTTTGGCGATTTTGTAAAGAAGCGTCAGAACTTTGGTCGGAATCATCGCTTATTAAAACGAAGTTGTTTCTCCAGTTTCCATAAGATTTTGTGTCGTGATATTCAAGTACTTTGTTGACCATTTCTTGCGCTTGAACATTGTCGGAAACTAACATTCGGCCAACGGCAATGTCAATTCCTCCAAAAGGATAACCGACAATTCCTTCGTTGGAATCCATTAAGCCATAAAAATCATCAGAAGCAAATGATGCTTCGCCAGTTGTGTTGCTTATTGGTGATTGATAAATAGGTACAATATTGGTGTTGTTTGGAATTCTATTTTTGTAATCATAAGAAGCATCGCCAAATAGGTTTACGTATTTTATTCTTTTTTCTGGAGATGATGCGTTGTCGTAGATGTATTTAATGCAGTTTCTAATCGCTGCAATGTCTTGTTTGCCTGATGAAAATTCCTGATAGATATTTTCAAGCGTAATAACTTTTGCATTTAAGTTTGAATTTGTGCGATGAAAAACGGCTAATTTTTCTGCTTGTGAGGTTAATGATTTTGGGGTTATAATTGCGTAATCAATATCTTGGAAGCTATTTTGATTGTTTTTAAAAAGTGTTCCTTTTAAGTTTTGATTTGCAATTTTAGATTGATTTTCTTTTAAAGGAGTGTAATAATCTGCAGCATCAAGTGCAATATATTTTCTAACTTCTCCAAGGTTTGCTTTGAAGCTGAAAACAACTTGATTTGGATTTTCAAATTTCGATATATTATATAGGTCTGTAATATCCCAAATTTGAGAAATTGTCGAAGCGTTTCCAATAGTATAATTTACAATTCCAATTGTCGAGCCGGCAGCGTTATATTGAAACTTGAATTGTTTGTTTGTGCCAAGAAGTTTTCTTTTTGCTGTTAAATTGATATAGTCAAGAAAGCCTTTTGAGCCCGGTACTCCATTGTTATTATAGGTAAGTTTTATTTTTATGTTTTCTGTACCAGAAAATGTTGTATTTGCAGGTAATTTTTGTGTTAGATATTTGATTTCGGAACTTGTTGAAAGGCTGCTGAAGTTTATAGTTCCAATGTTTTGACCATTTGCAGAAATAACAAAGGAAGTAGGGGTAAAGGCTGCCGAGGCTGCATTTAGTTCAATTTTTACTGGTGAAGATGTCTCAATGTTTGGAAAGTTAAAAGAAAACTCTTGTTCCTGATTGATGTCAAATGCTTCTCCAAGCCATTGCCTTCCTAAATGAACAAGATTGGTTTGGTCTACTTCATGAAACTGATAGTCATCAAACGTATTGAGTTCTAAAGTACTGATTCCTGATGGCTGACTTGCATTTGGGATTCTTTTGCCTTCTCCTCCGGAACTGGTAATATAATAGTATGATTTTGTATCGTACAGATTTAAGTTTGTTTGGCTTTCAGTGTTCCAGTTTTCTACACCCTCTGCATAGAAAAGAATGTAATCTTCGTTGTTGAAAATACCGTCATTTTCTCCAATAATTTGGATTGCATTTTCGGTTAGGTCCTCGGGGTAATAAATGTTGTTTGATAAAGGAAGCATTTGTCCGCCATTACCGTAGATTTTTATTCTTTTTGGATCTTCTTTTCCGGGATCAAAACCTAAGCTTTGCAAAAAAGATTTTGAAATTTTGTAAACTCCTGATTTTTCAACATAAAAACGATACCAATCGCCAGAAGCTAATACGGAATTTATGATAGAATTTGATTTTTGAAAAGCTGTTGAATTGCTGTTTTTTGAAGCAGTGTTTGTAATGAAATAAGAAAATGATCGCAGACGTTTGAAATTATTTCCTTCCTTTATAATAGGGTATAGAAACAGAAAGGCTTGTTTCGTGTCTCTAGCACTTGTGCTTTTTAACGATTCGTTAAGTTTATCTGGGATGTTTTCAGGGTTTAAGTCGCCTAAATCGGCTTTTGAAATTGGTTCGTAAATGGTATTTGTAATTTGTACAGAAGAATTATTTGAAATGTTTGACTGATTTAGATTGAGCAGGAGCGTTAAGTTTTTTTTAGTAATGTCGTAACGAAAAGTATTTCCTGAAAAGTAAGGAATTATGGTTTTAAAGTCGCCGTAATTCATCTCCTTTTTGGTTTGCCAATCAAGTGTCAAGCTCCCATTTATCTGAGCGAATGAGAGAATTGGAAGCAATAGAAAGTATACTATTAGAAACTGTTTCATTATCTGAAAAAGCAAAATTTAATTTAAAAAAAATTAGTAGGTAAAAATATAGTATTTCATGTTACAGTAAATAATAAAAAGTATATTTTTGCGTTCGTAACTATAGGTTATTTTCTGGTAAAAAACAGCTAAATAAAATTATTAGAACGGATGTTGCTAATTAAATGTTAATTATTATATTGCAGCACCTAAATTTATCACCTAAGAATGAGTATGAAAGTAAACAAAATTGTAGTCTTGCAATTAATGATGTCAATGGTATTGATGTTGGGCACGGCTAGTTGTAGCAAAAAATCGAGTTCCACTCACGCTTCGAGAGCAACTGGCTGGGATGTAGATAGTCAGAATGGAACTGCTGCTAGAAATGCAGGAAAAAAACAACAGGCAGGACCTGGTTTAGTTTTTGTTGAAGGAGGTACATTTACTATGGGTAAAGTACAAGATGATGTTATGCACGATTGGAATAACACACCTACTCAGCAACACGTTCAGTCTTTCTATATGGATGAAACTGAAGTTACCAATGGTATGTACTTAGAATACCTTGAGTGGTTGAAAAAAGTTTTCCCTCCAACAGAAGAAAATTACAAGAATATTTACGAAGGAGCTTCACCTGATACTTTAGTATGGAGAAATCGTTTGGGGTATAACGAAACGATGACAAATAACTATTTAAGACACCCATCATATGCAAACTACCCAGTAGTTGGTGTAAACTGGATTCAAGCTGTTGAATTTAGTAAATGGAGAACTGACCGTGTAAACGAAGCAGTTTTAGAGAAAAATGGTTACCTTCAAAAAGGAGCTAAAACTAGTGATGTTACTGCTGAAAATGCATTTAATACTGAAGGGTATTTAATGTCTCCTAGTACTTCACGCGGTGGAAGCGAAGAAATTGTTATCAAGAAAAATCCAAACGGAAAACGACCAAAAGCTGGAAAAGATGGCGTAGTTCCTGAAGAGAAAAATGTATACGCACAACGTTCTTCTGGAATCATTTTACCAGAATACAGACTTCCTACTGAAGCTGAGTGGGAATATGCCGCTGCAGCTGATGTTGGACAAAGAGAATATAACATTTACAAAGGACAAAAGAAATATCCTTGGTCTGGTGATTACACTCGTTCAGCGAAACGTAAAAATAGAGGTGATCAGTTAGCTAACTTTAAACAAGGAAACGGTGATTACGGTGGAATTGCAGGTTGGTCTGATGATGGTGCAGATATTACAAACTCTGTAAAAAGTTATGCTCCAAACGATTTCGGTTTATACGATATGGCAGGAAACGTTGCAGAATGGGTTGCCGATGTTTACAGACCAATTATTGATAATGAAGCAAATGATTTTAACTACTATAGAGGAAATCAATATGCTAAAAACAAAATTGGTAAAGACGGTAAAGTTGAAATCGTTACAACTGCTACTATTAAATATGACACATTAAGCAATGGAAAAGTAATTGCGAGAAATCTTCCAGGAGAAATCGCTCAGGTTCCAGTTGATGAGCAAGAAACATATTTAAGACAAAACTTCAGTACAAGTAATAATATCAATTACAGAGATGGTGATAAACAATCTTCAAGATATTTTGACTTTGGAGATTCTGAATCAGGATCAAAAGCTGACCAGGCAATGTACAATTCTCCTAAACATAACGTAACAACGGACAGTTTAGGTAAAATGATTAGAAAATATGATAACTCTAGTAAACGTACTACTTTAATTGATGATAAAGTTAGAGTTTACAAAGGAGGTTCTTGGAGAGATAGAGCATATTGGTTAGATCCAGCTCAAAGAAGATATTTTCCTCAAGATATGGCAACAGATTACATCGGATTTAGATGTGCTATGTCAAGAGTAGGTGCAAAATCAGAAAGAAAAAAATCACCTAGAAATTAAGTTTTAGAAATTTCAATATAAAAAATTCCAAATTCCAAAAGCTGAATATTTCAGTATGGAATTTGGAATTTTTTTATTGTTTTTTTCTATTTTTATGGTCTATTAAATAAAAAATTAAATGAATATTCAGGACATTCATAATTTGTTTTTACAATGTAAATCAGTTTCAATTGACACAAGGAAAATTGAAAAAGAATCAATGTTTTTTGCCATTAAAGGAGAGAATTTTGATGCCAATACTTTTACTCAAAAAGCACTCGATTTAGGAGCGTTATTTGTTATTATTGACAACGAATCTTATTTGATCGATGAACGAACTATCCTTGTGAAAAACAGCTTGGAAACCTTGCAGGAGCTTGCAAAATATCATAGAACCTATTTGAAATTGCCTATTATAGCTCTTACCGGAAGTAATGGAAAAACCACTACCAAAGAGCTGATAAATGTTGTATTGTCTAAGAAGTTTAAAACAAAAGCAACAATTGGTAATTTAAATAATCATATTGGAGTTCCGCTGACACTTTTGTCTTTTACAAGAGAAACTGAAATTGGAATTGTTGAAATGGGAGCCAATCATAAAAAAGAAATTGAGTTTTTATGTGAAATAGCTCAGCCAGATTATGGTTATATTACAAATTTTGGTAAAGCGCATTTAGAAGGTTTTGGCGGCGTCGAAGGAGTTATACAAGGAAAAAGCGAGATGTATCAATATTTGGCAAAAAATAACAAACTTGTTTTTGTAAATCTTGAAGATCCTATTCAAATCGAAAAATCACAAGGAATAAAAGCATTCACTTTTGGAGTGAATAAAGAGAATGCAGATTTGAAGATTAAAAATATTACGGCGAATCCTTTTGTGATTGTTACTTATGATCATTTTGTTGTTGAGTCTCATTTAATAGGTCTGTACAATGCAAATAATATAAATGCAGCTGTAACTATTGGTAAATATTTTGAGGTCGACGATAAGGCAGTAAAAGAAGCTATTGAGAATTATATTCCTGAAAACAACAGATCACAGTTGTTGAAAAAAGGTTCAAATGAGATTATTTTAGATGCCTACAATGCAAATCCAAGCAGTATGGCAGTTGCGATTGCAAACTTTGTACAATTAGAAAACAAAGGAAAAATAATGATTCTTGGCGATATGTTTGAGCTAGGTCATGAAAGTCAAAAAGAACATAAAATAATAGTAGATTCTTTGACAGGAGAAAACGAATGTTTAAGTTATTTGATTGGAAAATCATTTTACGAACATAAAATTTTGAGTGACACGATCAAATTTTTTGAATCATTTGATTCGTTTGCAGATTATCTAAAAACAATTCAGTTCAATAATAATACGATTTTAATTAAAGGCTCAAGAGGAATGGCTCTTGAACGTACATTAGAATATATCTTATAATAAAAAGCCATTCGTTATTTCGAATGGCTTTTTCAATTTAAATACTCATTAAAAAACCTATTAGTTTTTCTTTTTTATTCAGTCCCAGTTTTTTCCTTAAACGGTATCGGGCTAATTCTACACCTCCAGTCGAAATATTCATAATTTCGGCTATTTCTTTGGTGGACATATTCATCAATAAATAAGTAGATAAATCCAGTTCTCGAGGTGAAATTGTTGGATATTTTTCCTTCAGACGCTTTAAAAACTCAAAATGAACATTCTTAATGTGTTTTTCTAAATCCTTCCAGCTTTTATCTGTGTTTACTTCTTTTACAATGCTCTTATTAAGTTTACTGACTTGAAATTTTGTAGAATCATCTAAAGCTTCAACATCTATTTCTTTTAATTTATGGATGATTCCATTTAGAATTTTGTTTTTCTTTACTACCTGCAAAGAGTTGTTAACTAGTTCTTTATCTTTTGCCAAAATTTTAATTTGCAGTTTGTCATTTTTTAATTTCTCGATTTCTTTTTCCAAGTCATATTGCTCTTGCCTGATCCTCGATTCTTTTTCAAGATAAAGACGTCGCTGTTCAATAGTTTCATAATACTTGTTTTTTCTTATTTTCATTTTAATTCTATCCGAAATAAAATAAATCGCTATAATTAGGACTATAAAATAAAGCATGAAAGCTAAAAAATGTCTGTACCAAGGAGGAGAAATGGTAAAAGTAACAGCCGATGGATCAGATTGAATTCCGTAACTGTTTCGAACCTTAACCCTCATTGTGTAATCTCCTTCTCGTAAGTTTGTGTACTCTTTAAATGATATCACAGACCAATTACTCCATTTGTCATCAAAAGGCTCTAGCTGATACGAAAACTGGACATTCTCTAGATTCTCATAAGTTGGCGATGAAAAGGTAAAACGAACATTATTTGAAACGTAAGGTATACGAATATTTTCGATTCTAGTTTGATTGTTTCCAATTACAATAGTATCACCCGGAAATGAAAAACTTCGGATAAAAGCTTTAGGTTTAGTATTATGAGCACTTTGTAAGCTAAAATCATAATGAGCCAATCCATCGGTTAATCCAATAAAAATATTTTTAGAGTCGATCGTATTTACTGATAAATGGTTGCTCACTAAATTGCCAGTTAAGTTTGAAAAAGGAACAATACTATTACTGTAGTGATTTTTCTCTTTCATTAATACCCCCAATGACTCATCAAATGTATACCATAAATTTGATTGAGAATCTTCGCTTAAAGCGTTTATTACAGGTATATTTTTAAAGAGTGCTGTTATGTTTTTGTCTTCATAAAATAAGTCTTGCTCACTTGAGTATTTATAGAAATGATTATTAGTTTGAAAATAAATTTTTCCTCCAATTTTTTGAAGACTTCCTATGTTTTTAAACCTAGGGGTCAATTGATCAATTTTTTTAATGCTGGCAAATTTTGTTAAGTCTTCACTTAAGGCCATTCTATAAATAGATTCGTCTTTTTTAAGCCAGAAATATAATTGATCAAGTTCAAAACTATTTGATGATTTGTCAAATCCAGAAACTTGATTTTTGAATATTAATCCGCTCGCTGTTTTTTGAAAAATGGCAAAACCATCATAATTGGAACCAATAAAGAATCCCGGGTGACTAGGTATTTTTTTAAAACCAAAATAACCTCTAGAATCAATTACACGAGTTACTTTATCACCTTTAATAACGAGGGCGCCTCTGTTGTTTGCACATATTAATTCATTGTCAATTACCTGAACATTCCAAGATTGAGCCGTAGTTCCTTCAACCAATTTAAAAACATCTTCCTTAAAGCTGTTGTTCCAAGCATGATAAAAAACACCTTGATTGGTTGCTACATACAAATTTCCTTGAAAGATAACAGAAGCATATACCGTACTAATATCATAACTAAATCCGAAATAAGTAAAAGGAGAAGTTTCGTTAACAAAAGCAATTCCGTTATCCAGTCCAAGCCAAAGATTACTTTTATTATCTATAAATGAAGTTAAAACCGTATTGTTTTGTAATCCCTTTTTTCTATTAATATGTTGGATTATTTTGCCATTAAAATCGCAGATAATAATTCCGTCTAATACCGTATTCAGTACAATAAATTTGTTGTTGATAAGTACGGCACCTAATGAATTGTTCTTTTTAACAAAGCTGTTTGCTTCAGTGTTCCAAGGAACAATATTGTTGTTTTCGTAAAGGAACAAGCCTTTCTCAAGTGTAACAATCAGCATTTTATCTTTTGAAATAGAATGCATGGCCCAAATTTCGGTATCGTTCAAGCTTGTGGTATTTGGTAAAACATAAAGGTTACCATTTCTATATTCTAGGATTCCTTTTTCGACATCTTGAAAATAGAGTTTCCCATTAACAACAAATGAGAACTGAAACCTTTTTGGAGCTTTTAGTATGGTTAACTTATCATCTTTAAAAATATAGGCTCTGGCAAAAGATTGGAAAATAGTTTGATCACCAATAGAATGAATTTTCCAGACAAAATCGATGATTTTAATTTTGTTTTTATCCACTTTTTTAGCCAATGAAGTGTATTTAAGCCGCCCGTTATGATCAGGTTTAAAATACCCAAACTCATTATAACCTCCTACAAAGATTTTTCCTGATTTGTCAATTTTTAAACATCTAACAGAAGTTAAGTTTGGCAAAGGATATTTTCGCCATGTCGCTCCGTCAAATTGCAGCAAGCCATTATTATTAGCAAAATATAGATTTCCGTTTTTGTCTTGATCAATATTCCAGTTTTGGGTGCCGCCTTTGTATTCGTTTCGTTTGTAATTTCTGACATCTGGAAGGCCAATATTTTTCACCTGCGAAAAAATTGAGATTGTGAATAATGTAAAAAAAATGATATAAATGTATGGTTTCGTCAATTTGGTTGTTTTTTTGGTTTGTAAAGGAATAGATGTGTTAAAGTGCTTGTTTGTAGTGTTTTATATTTGTTTTTTGGGTACTATTACGATGTAGGGTAGTGTTTTTTTAATAAAAATAAGCAATCTTATAATAGTGTAGTGTTTATTTTTATAATTAACATTTTGATAACATCGTTTATTTTGGATTTAAATATTTGAAAATTAAATATTTATGTAAAATTTGATGTGTTTTTGTAATGTGTAAAAAATAAGTTTGATGTGTTTTTGTAAGGAATTCTAGTTGTTGATAGTAAAATATTAACATTATTATTGCATCAAATTACTAATTAATTAACCAAAATTTTTAGAAAAATGAAATTAACAAAATTACTTATTTTTTGTGTTTCGTCTTTGTTATTCTCGGTTATAGCGGTGGCTCAGGATGTCACAGTTAGTGGAATAATAAATGACGAAAGTGGAATGCCAGTTCCGGGTGCAACAATTGTACTAAAAGGTACAACTAAGTCAACCGCATCTGATTTTGATGGAAAATTTCAATTACAAGTACCTTCAAATGGAGTTTTGACAGTTACATTTATTGGATACACTACAGTTACTGAAGCTGTAAATGGTCGAACAAAAATTACAATTAAGTTATCACCAGAATCTCAATCCCTGAATGAAGTAGTGGTTGTAGGATATGGAACTCAAAAGAAATCAGTTGTTACTGGAGCAATCTCCAGTGTAAAAGCGGCAGATCTTGAAAAAGTTCCAAACGGAAGAGTCGAACAAACTCTGCAAGGTCGTGCAGCGGGTGTTTCTGTAGCTGCTGTTTCTGGACAACCTGGTGAAAAATCAAAGGTTCGTATTAGAGGTATAACTACTTTTAGAGAAGGAGGTAATGATCCGTTATGGGTTGTTGATGGTATTGCAGTAGATGCAAATGCGGTTGGTTTTATTAACCAAAGTGATATTGAATCTATAGAAGTTCTTAAAGACGCAGCTTCTGCGGCGATTTACGGTACTCGTGCTGCTACGGGAGTTATCTTAGTTACGACTAAAAAAGGAAAATCAGGAAAAATATCTGTAAACTATAATGGCTTTGCTGGAATTTCAACTCCTGCTAAACGATTAGATCTTCTTAACGCAGCACAATACGGTGCTCTTATGAACGAAAAATCAATGGCTGATGGAGGCCCAATTAAATATACAAATCCTGCTGCTTTAGGAAAAGGTACAGATTGGCAGGATGCTATTTTTAATGATTCAGCTTTTAGATATACACATGAATTAAGCATCAGCGGCGGAGGTGAAAGATCTACTTTTTATGCTTCGTTCGGAATACAAGATCAAGAGGGAATTGTGGCAACAGAAATTTCAAACTATACAAAGAAAAATTTCCGTTTAAATTCAACACACAAAATTTCTGATTACTTTACATTTGGACAAACTTTTGGTTATACACACCAAAAAACTAAAGGTCTTGATAATCCAAATACTGAATTTGGAGGGCCTTTAAGTTCTGCAATTAACTTAGACCCAATTACTCCACTTGTTGTTACTGATCCAGCAGTAGATGGTACAGGTTTTTATGCAAATCCAAATGTAGTTAGAGATGCAAACGGACGTCCTTACGGAATTTCGTCTTTAGTACAACAAGAAATGACCAATCCACTAGGTTTCATGCAAACTAGATTAGGAGCATTTAACTGGTCAGATGATTTTGTTGGAAACGCTTATTTAGAAGCTAATATTACCAGCCATTTAAAATTTAGAACTACACTTGGCGGTAAATTGGCTTATTGGGGGAAAGAAGGTTTTACACCGGTTTTTTTCCTAAATCCAAATATGAAAGCGGATAGAAACAACTACATGCAGGAAAACAGAAAATCATTTTCTTGGACTCTTGAAAATATCCTGACCTATTCTAACAAATTCGGTGATCATAATGTAAACATTCTTGCTGGACAAGGAGCTTATGTTGAAAACATTGGTGGTATGATTGGTGTAACTATGTTTGGTTTACCAATTACAAGCTACAAAGATGCTTCTTTCAATTTTGATATTCCACAAACAGACAGGGTTAATGCAGCTGAGGATTTTGTAGAGCACAAATTGGCATCGTTGTTTTTACGTGCTAACTATGATTTTAAAGAAAAATACCTTTTTACAGGAATTGTTCGCCGTGATGGGTCGACTCGTTTTGGTGAAAACAAAAAATTCGGAGTTTTCCCTTCATTCTCTTTAGGATGGGTAATTTCTAAAGAAGGATTCTGGAAAGAAAATAATGTAGTTAATTCTTTAAAACTGCGTGGAGGTTATGGAGTTGTTGGTAATGATAACATTAATGATTTCAAATATAGAGGTTTAGTTGTTGGAGGGTACAATTACTCTGTTGGAAATGAAGGTGCAATTACAACAGGATATGGGAACTCTACACTGCCTAATGCTGATTTAGGATGGGAAGAAACATCGCAAACAACAATTGGTCTTGACGCAAAACTTTTTAATGATTTTAATCTTTCTGTAGACTACTATAAAAAGAGAACAACGGGAATTTTAAGAGATGTTGTTATTCCTGGATATGTTGGAGTTGTTGATCCGCCTTCTGCAAATATTGCTGATATGAACAACAGTGGTTTTGAAATTGAATTAGGATACAAGAAAAGACTTGGAGAATTTAATTTAGGTGTAAACGGAAACTTTGCCTATTTAAAAAATGAAATCACTTACGTAGGATCATCTACAAACTATATTGTTGGAGATGCAAGTTTCCAGTCTATGGGACCAGTAACAAGAACACAAGTTGGGCACTCATTCAACGAATTTTATGGTTTCAAAACTGCAGGAATTTTTCAAAATGAAGCAGAAGTTGCAGCCTATAAAAATGCAAAAGGAGAGTTGATGCAGCCAAAAGCCAGACCGGGAGATTTCCGCTGGGTAGATTCAAATGGAGATGGTTCAATTACAGATGATGACAAACAGTTTTTAGGAACAAATATTCCTAAATATACATTTGGACTTACTTTAAATTTAGATTACAAAAACTTTGATTTTATGGCATTTGCGCAAGGAGCTGCTGGAAGCAAAATTTTTCAAGGTTTAAGAAGACTTGATGTTTTGAATGCAAACTATCAAACAAAAGCTTTAGACCGCTGGGTTGGAGAAGGAACTTCAAACGACTATCCTAGATTAACAAACGATGATCCAAATAAAAACTACAGTAATATGTCTAATTTTTATCTTGAAAATGGAAATTACGTGCGTTTGAAAATTGTTCAAGTTGGATACACAATGCCAACTAACTTATCATCTAAAATTGGTGCAGATAAAGTTCGTTTTTACTTAACAGGTGAAAATTTAATCACATTTACAAAATACAGCGGATACGATCCAGAAATTGGAGGTCAAGTATTTGGTGTAGATAAAGGAGTTTATCCACAAGCAAGATCTATTTTGTTTGGCGCGAATGTTCAATTTTAAAAAATTAAAGAATTATGAAAACTATAAAATTTAAATACATATATATTGCTATAGCAATGGCAGCTCTAGGAGGATCTTGCTCTGAGGATTTTGTCACCATTAACCCAGAAGGAAAATTTGATACAAGCACTTATTTTTCAAATGAGCAGCAATGTTATGCAGCCTTAATGGGAGTTTACGATCCGTTAAGAAAAAACACTGGAGGTTTTGAAAATTTAGTAGCAATGTTAAACGCTGGATCTGATGATTTTTATGCTGGAGGAGGTAGTGCAACAGATGGAAATGGAATTCAGAATTTCTCTACACACTCACTTACTTCAATCAGTGTTCCGGGGAGTTACTGGAATGACCACTATCAAGGTGTGTCTCGAGCTAATTTGTTGATCGAAAAACTTCCTGCAGCTACAATGGATAATGGTGTAAGAGCTAGATTTGCTGCAGAAGCAAAAGCATTACGTGCCCTGTACTATTTTAACTTGGTAAGATTGTTTAAAAACATTCCATTGGTTTTAGTACCTCTAAATACGCAGACTATTTACGATCCAGAACAAGTTACACCAGATGTAATTTATGCACAAATAGAAAAAGATTTAAAAGAAGCGATTACAGCTTTACCAAATAAAGTAACACCAGAGACTGAAGCGGGAAGACTTAATAAAGGCGCAGCTCAAGCCATATTAGGAAAAGTGCTTTTGTTTGAAGGTAAAAAAGCCGAAGCGGCCACTGTTCTTGCAGAAGTAAATGGAACGCCAGGCATTGAAAATCAATATGGAAATAAGTTACTGGATAAGTTTAGTGATTTATGGGACACTTCAAAGAAATTTAATGCAGAGTCACTTTTAGAAGTATCTCATACAAGTGCAGGTAATTCTGACTGGACATTTTGGGGAACTGGTAAAGATGAAGGAAACTCTCTAAACGTTATGGTTGGACCAAGAGGATATGTGTTGACAGAAGGTTCTACTGCGCCAGATCTTCCTTCCGGATGGGCTTTTAATGTGGCTACTCAAAAATTGTATAATGCAATGAAAGATGATCCTAGATTTGGAGCTACAATTTTAGATTTGAAAGCACTTAAAGCCGCTGGTCAAATCGACTATATTCCAGCTTATCAAGACACAGGCTATTTCTTGAATAAATACTTGCCAAGACAATCTGATGTTCGTACCGGAGGTGGTAATGCAGAGTTGAACTACAAACAAAACTCTTATATCATCAGACTTGCAGACACTTACTTAATGGAAGCAGAAGCTTTAGGATCTGGAGACAGAGCACAAAAATTACTTGATGCCGTTAGAAAAAGAGTTGGTTTAGGTTCTATACCTGTAACATTAGCGGCTATTAAAAATGAAAGAAGAATGGAATTAGCTGGTGAAGGTCATCGATTTTTTGATTTAGTTAGATGGGGAGATGCTCCAGCAGCATTAGCAGATAGAGGTTTTGATGCAGGTACAGATGAGATATTTCCAATTCCGTACACTGAACTTAACGGTACTAAATTGAAACAAAATCCTAATTATCAATAGTCGAAACTAATTAACCAAAAACAAAGAATATGAACCTAAATATAAATTTGAAAAAAAGTACTTTCCTAATGCTGACTTTGGCATTAGGGTTAGGAACATTAATAAGTTGTGATGATGAAACGGGTAATGCCAACGTTTTAATAGGAAGTAATATTGATGCAGCATTTACAGTAACTCCAGTTCAAGGAGCATCAAACACCTATCTTTTAGTTGCACAAACAAAAAACGTTATCTCTTCAAGATGGAATACCGGAGACGGTGAATATCCAGGAAAAATGAATGAGATCATTACATTGCCAGATGCAGGAACCTACACAATCACCCATACAGCAGTGGGTGCAGGCGGAGCTACAGGAACCGCAAGTTCTCAACTTGTAGTTGCAACCACTGATTTAGCAAAGGGAAATCTTGTAAAAGGCGGTTCTTTTAAAACAGCTGCAGATCAGGCTAACTGGAAAAAAGTTATTTATGAAGCAACAGGCGACTGGGTTTATAGTGATAAAGGAGCAACTGTAAGCGGAGGTCACGCCGGAATTTATCAAGCTATAGATGTAGTAAAAGACAAAGAATACACTATTGATATGGTAGTTTCGGGAGGTGCCTCTACAGATATGTGGTTTGAAGTTTATGCAGGCGAAAAAGATCCAGCAACAGTTTCTGGCGATTATAGCGACGGCGGAAAAGTAATGGGCTTAAATACTTGGGATGGCTGCGGTAAGAACCCTGTTTCGGGTAAATTATCATCTATCGGGTGTACTAAAAATGCAAAACTAGATGCTGTAAGCAATGTGGTTAAATTTAGTACTACAGGAAAAATATATCTAATGATTAGATGCGGCGGTGGAATCGCTCCAGGCGGAATTACCATTAAAAGTGTCGAATTAAGAGGAAAGTAAGTTTAAGTTAAGTTTAAGTTTGGTTGCAAATAGCCCATAATCATTTATGAGTATGGGCTATTTTTTAAATCCTTAAACGGTCAGAAAAAGAGCTTCTGAAATAAAAACTTCTATTTAGAATTTAATAATTTAAGGAAAGAATGAAAAAAAATAGTTTAAAGATTCTGTGCTTTTTGTTCTCGCTGTCGGCACTTGCCCAGCAGACAAAAGCAAAGAAAGAATTTACAACCAACGGAAAGAAAGTTACGGTTTATACAACTGCTGAGAATACTAATTTAAGATTAACTTCAACAGATAATTTATCCTTTTCGGCAGCAAAACAGCCTCTGGAAACTGAAGTATCCGTTTTTGTTGAACCGTCAAAAAAATTCCAAACTTTTATGGGAATCGGCGGCGCAATAACAGACGCAAGTGCTGAAGTTTTTGCTAAACTTTCAAAAGAAAAACAAACAGAATTTTTAAATGCCTACTATGATAAACAAAAAGGAATAGGCTATTCTTTGCTAAGAACCACAATACAAAGTTCTGATTTTAGCAGTGAAAGCTATTCTTATATCAAAGAGGGTGACAAAGATTTAAAAACTTTTTCGATTGAACACGACAAACAATACCGAATTCCGTTAATCAAACAAGCCATTCAAACAGCGGGCGGTAAATTACTGACTTACGTTGCGCCATGGTCGCCAAATGCTTTTATGAAAAGCAACAAAAATATCTTGAAAGGCGGAACTTTATTACCAGAATACTACCAAACATGGGCAGATTTTTATGTAAAGTTTATAAAAGCATACGAGAAAGAAGGAATTCCAATTTGGGGAACCTCTACACAAAATGAACCAATGGCAACCCAAACTTGGGAATCATGTATTTATTCTGCTGAAGCTGAGAGGGATTTTATTAAAAATTTTCTAGGACCAACATTAAAAAAAGAAAAACTGGGTGACGTAAAAATCATTGCATGGGATCACAATCGTGATTTAATGAATTACAGAGCAAACGTAATTTATTCCGATCCAGAAGCATCAAAATATGTTTGGGGAATGGGGTTTCACTGGTACGAAAACTGGTCTGGCGGTTCATCAATGTTTGATAATGTAGCCAAAGTAAACGAGGCATATCCTGATAAAAAACTATTGTTTACAGAAGGCTGTGTGGAGAAATTTGATGCTAAAAGATATCAATTTTGGGCAAATGGAGAAAGATATGGAATTTCTATGATGAATGATTTTAACAACGGAACTGCGGGATGGACGGATTGGAATATTCTTTTAGATGAAAAAGGAGGGCCAAATCACGTTGGGAATTTTTGTTTTGCTCCAATTCATGCTGACACAAAAACAGGTGAGTTAATCTACACACCATCTTATTATTATATTGGGCATTTTTCAAAATTCATCCATTTAAATGCCGTAAGAGTAAGTACAGCAGTAAGCAGAAGCGGATTGTTCAGTACTTCATTTTTAAATACCAATGGTACAATGGCAACAATTGTAATGAATCAAACAGATAAAGAATTGAATTACAATTTAATTATTGGAGCTGAAAAAACAATCGTTAAAATTCCAGCTCACGCCATACAAACACTAGTTTACTAGGGTGTTTTAAGTAAATAAGAGGGTTGATTTGAATCATCCATTTCGACCCTCAATTTTTTTTGTATTTGAAATTGCTTTTTTTATGTAATGTAAAAGTGATTGTAAGTTATTTTATTACAAGTTGATTTGGTTGTAATATGTTGTTTATCAGGTTAAAAAAATGTAAAAATGAAACTAAACTTTAAAAACACAATAAAAGCACTGTTTTTCATATTGGCAGTATTTTCGCAAATAAAGTGCTCTTCGTCAAATGATGCTGCTGATCCCGCTCTGGTTTTACCGCCTGTTGTACCTCCAATTGTTGTTACAAACGATGTCGATTTTTGGCTGACAAAAGGAGATCAAAGTGTTTTACTGGCAAAACAATCTGGAACTTTAGGATTTGGAACCACATACAATATCTATCCAAATATTGAAGTAAATGCATCACAAAAGTATCAAACAATAGATGGTTTTGGCTATACGCTGACAGGTGGAAGCGCTGAAGTAATTAACCAATTAACACCAGCAAAAAAGAGTGCTCTTTTGCAAGAACTTTTTGGTTCAGGCGAAAATTCGATAGGAGTAAGCTACTTAAGAATTAGCATAGGAGCTTCAGATTTAAACGCATCTCCTTTTACTTATAATGATCTTGCGACTGGAGAAACCGATTTGGATTTGGTAAAATTTAGTTTGGATAAAGATAAAGCAGGAGTAATTTCACTTTTAAAAGAAATTTTAGCAATCAATCCTAAAATTTTAATACTCGCAACTCCTTGGTCTGCTCCTTTGTGGATGAAAGACAAAGACAGCTTTATAGGCGGAAAACTGCAAACAAAATATTATGATGCTTATGCTAAATACTTTGTGAAATACATTCAGCAAATGAAAGCTGAAGGAATTACAATTGATGCCGTAACACCACAAAATGAACCATTACACGACGGGAATAATCCTAGTATGTATATGTCGGCAGCAGAGCAGGCTGCTTTTATAAAAACAAGTTTAGGTCCAGCCTTTAAAGCGGCCAATTTAAATGTCAAAATTATTATTTACGATCATAACTGCGATAACATAAGTTATCCAAAAGCAATTTTAGCAGATGCAGATGCTTTTCCTTTTGTAGACGGATCAGCTTTTCATTTGTACGCAGGAGACATCAGCGCATTATCCAATGTTTACAATGCTTATCCAACAAAAAATGTGTATTTCACAGAGCAATATACCGCCTCAACAGGAAATTTCGGAGGAGATCTAAAATGGCATATGCGAAATGTAGTTATTGGTTCAATGAGAAACTACAGCAAGAATGCATTAGAATGGAATTTAGCCAACAACAGCAATTACGAACCTCATACTCCTGGTGGATGTAACACCTGCAAAGGAGCTTTAACGGTAACATCAATCGAAAATTTTCAGCGAAACGTTGCCTATTATATTATTGCACACGCTTCAAAATTTGTTCCAGCAGGTTCTGTTAGAATTGCTAGTAATACAAGCGGAAATCTTCAAAATGTGGCATTCTTAACCCCATCAGGTTCAAAAGTTTTAATAGTTGAAAATGACGGAACTGCTGTAGAAGTTTTCAATATCAAGTTCAATGATAAATGGATCACAACCTCTTTAGAAGCAGGTTCAGTCGCAACCTATACTTGGAAATAAAAATCAAGTAAAAAATAAAATAGTTTTCAAATGAAAAAAATAATAATAGCAGTACAGTTTTTGTGTTCGATTGCCGTTGCAGGACAAGGTTTTTTACATAGAGATGGGCAGAAAATTGTTGATGGCAACGGAAAGAATATTCTACTAAGAGGACTTGGTATAGGCGGGTGGATGGTACAGGAAGGATACATGATGCAGACACAGCCCTTTGCCAGTCCGCAATATATAATAAAACAGAAAATTCAGGATGTTATTGGCGAGCAGGGAACAAAAGAGTTTTATGCGGCTTACAAAGCAAACGGATTAACAAAACGAGATGTAGATTCTTTAGCAGCATGGGGGTTCAATTCGATCCGTCTGCCAATGCATTATAATCTATATACACCGCCAATTGAAGAAGAAAAAAATGGTGAAATCACTTGGATAGAAGAAGGTTTTACAATGACAGATAATTTACTGAAATGGTGTGCCGAAAACAAAATTTATCTTATTCTAGATCTACACGCAGCTCCGGGCGGACAAGGAAATGATGCTGCAATTTCTGATTACGATACGACAAAACCATCATTATGGGAAAGTGAAGCCAATCAGAAAAAAATGATTGCTTTATGGAAAAAACTAGCTTCTCGTTATAGAGACAATCCATGGATTGGAGCGTATGATATTATTAATGAACCCAACTGGAATTTTACAGGAACAAATAAAAATGGCTGTGATGAAAACTCAAACGGACCTTTGAGAGATCTAATGGCTGCTGTTACAAAAGCAATTCGTGAAGTCGATACCAATCATTTGATTTTTATTGAAGGAAACTGCTGGGGAAATAATTACAATGGAATTTTTCCTTTATGGGATGATAATATGGCATTGAGTTTTCATAAATATTGGAACTATAATACTAAAGAATCAATCCAGAAAATGCTTGATTATAGAACACAGTACAACGTGCCAATTTGGTTAGGAGAAAGCGGAGAAAATTCTAATGTTTGGTTTAAAGATGCACTTACGCTGATGGAAACCAATAATATTGGATGGGCATTTTGGCCAATGAAAAAAATCGAAAACATTGCAGGAGTAACCTCAGTTACTAAAATTCCAGAATATGATGTTTTACTGAAATATTGGAAAGACGGCGGACAAAAACCAACAGCAGATTTTTCTAAAAAAACATTAATGAAAATGGCAGATAATTACAAAATGGAAAACGTAACCGTTAAACCAGATGTAATTGATGCGATGTTTAGACAAGTACACACAAATGATACTAAGGCGTACAAGAAAAATATAATTCCCGGAAAAATTGCAGCAACACATTATGATTTAGGAACAAACGGTTACGCATACTCCGATAAAGATTTTGTGAACTACAGAGTTGAAACTAACAAATTTGAAGATTGGAATAAAGGAAACACAATGCGAAATGACGGTGTAGATATTCTGCCATGCAAAGACTCAGGATCAAACGGTTATCAAGTTTCATTTATTGAAGACGGCGAATGGCTGCAGTTTACTGCCGAAGTTAAAAAGCAGAATAAATACAATGTTGCTATACGATATTCAAGTGAAAAAGCAGAAGGCAGAATTCATTTAGAAACCGAAAAAGGAACATCAAAATCGATAACATTACCAGCCACCGGAGGAAATGAAAAATGGAAAACCATAATCTTAACTGATGTCGAACTGAATGCAGGACAAAACAAAATTAAAGCCGTTTTTGAAAAAGGAGGTTTTAATTTAAACTATTTAGATTTTTCGGAGAATAAAAAAGGAAATTCAAAAAAGTAAAAAGAAATATCAATTTTCTTGTTTAAGAAACAAAATAAAACGTGATGATATATTTAATATTGATTATCCTAACGTATATAATTAACATAACTTTTAAATAAGTTTTTTTCTTTAAGGCTAAGGAAACATTAGCTTTACGGATCAAAATTTTTTAAATATGAAAAAGAAAAATACAATTGTTTTAGTGGTAATGATGCTTTTAGTGAGCGGAGCATTTTATGGTCAAAATTTAAAAATTATGACCTACAACATTCGTTTAAATGTTGCTTCAGATGGAGAAAATGCCTGGCCAAATCGTAAGGATTATTTCATGTCTCAAGTACAATTTTACAGCCCCGATATTTTTGGAGTTCAGGAAGCAACGCCAAGTCAAGTAATTGATATTGCATCAGATATGCCGAAATACAGCAAATTTGGAATAGGAAGAGAAGAAGGAGGAACTGGGGAAGCCTGCACGATTTATTACAAAAAAGATCGTTTTAAGCTTCAAGATTCTAATACTTTCTGGCTTTCAGAAACACCAAATGTAGTTTCAAGAGGCTGGGATGCCGCTTGTAACAGAGTTTGTACGTACGGACTTTTTACAGATTTAAAAACTAAAAAAACATTTTACGTATTTAATCTTCACCTTGATCACATGGGAGAAGTTGCAAGAGTTAAAGGCGTACAGGTAGTTTTAGAAAAAATAAAAACAATAAACACAAAAAAATATCCGGTGTTTTTAATGGGAGATTTTAATTCAGAACCCAACACACCTCAAATTACTGAAATCAAAAAAGTAATGGACGACACCAGAGATGTTTCAAAAGAAAAACCATTTGGGCCATCAGGAACTTTTAATAATTTCAAACACAATGAGCCTGTGACCTTATTAATAGATTACATTTTTATCTCAAAAAACAGCGGGCTTACAGTTCAAAAACATGCAGTTTTAAGTGATTCTAAAGATTTAAAATATCCTTCAGATCATTTACCTGTTCTAATAGAAGTAGATTAAATATGAAAAACATCAACAAAAAACTCCAAATTTTACTGTTACTGCCTCTTATTGCGGTACAGATAAAATGCGGATCTTCAAAAAATGTTGCAAGCAATTCAGGAAAAGCACAATCTTGGATTACAACAACAGATGAAACATCAAAACTTAAAAAACAGGACGATTTAGTTTTTAGTTCAGAAACTAATGCAAATCAAACCATTGAAGTAAATCCTGCTCAGAAATTTCAAACCATAGAAGGTTTTGGATTTTCGTTAACAGGAGGAAGTGCTCAAACAATTTTAAAACTGGATAAAGCAAAAAAAGAAGCCCTGCTTCAAGAGTTGTTTTCTAGAAAAAATGATGCCATTGGTTTAAGTTACCTGCGTATAAGTATTGGAGCTTCAGATTTGAATGAAAAAGTTTTTTCGTATGATGATATGCCAGAAGGGCAAACAGATTTAAAGTTGGAACATTTTAATCTTGGTCCAGATTTAAATGATGTTGTACCACTATTAAAAGAGATTTTAGTTATAAATCCACAAATAAAAATTATGGGTTCTCCATGGTCGCCGCCAGTTTGGATGAAAGATAATGGAAGCTCAAAAGGCGGAAGCTTACAGCCTAAATATTATCAGGTTTATGCCGAGTATTTTGTAAAATATATTCAAGCCATGAAAGAGCACGGGATTGTAATTGATGCCATTACGCCGCAGAATGAGCCATTACATCCAGGTAACAATCCAAGTTTATTGATGCTTGCAGAACAACAAGCAGAATTTATAAAAAATCATTTAGGTCCCGCTTTCGCGAAAGCAAAAATTAAAACCAAGATTGTAGTTTACGATCACAACTGCAATAAACCAGAATATCCTTTGACTATCTTAAATGATCCAAAAGCACTGCCTTTTGTAGCAGGTTCAGCATTTCATTTATACGAAGGAGATATCAGTGCCCTGTCTAAAGTTCACGATGCGTATCCAAATAAAGATTTGTATTTTACAGAACAGTACACAGGCTCAGGAAGCAGTTTTGAATCTGATTTGAAATGGAGTGTAAAAAATGTCGTGATTGGCTCGATGCGCAACTGGAGTGTAAATGCACTTTCGTGGGGATTAGCAAATGATGAATTTTACAAGCCATTTACACCAGGCGGATGTTCGACTTGCAAAGGAGCTTTAATGATTGATCAAAATCAAAATATAAAAAGAGAAGTAGGCTATTACATTATTGGTCACGCTTCTAAATTTGTACCAGAAGGATCAATTAGAATTGGAAGCAATATAAGCGGGAACCTTTATAATGTTGCATTCAAAACACCATCAGGGCAAATTGTTTTAATTGTTGAAAATGATGGAAATACAGCTGAAACATTCAATGTAAAATACAATCAAAAACAAATCTCAACTACTTTAAACGCAGGAGCAGTATCAACTTACGTTTGGTAATTAAAATAAAACACATGAAAACAACAACAACATTCCTCTTGCTGATGGTCACATTTTTTGCGGCTGCACAGCAGGAAACAATCGATCAGAAAGTAAATGCTTTATTGAAAAAAATGACTATTGAAGAAAAAATAGGTCAGTTAAATCAATATAGCAACGACAACTCAATAACAGGACCAATAACCATTAACCCAAATAAGCAGACCGAGATTAAGAACGGTTTAGTAGGTTCAATGTTGAATGTGACGGGAGTAGAATCTACTCGAAACTATCAAAAGTTAGCCATGCAATCCCGTTTAAAAATACCAATGTTGTTTGGGCAGGACGTTATTCATGGTTATAAAACAACATTCCCATTACCATTAGCAGAAGCTGCTAGTTGGGATTTAGAAGCCATAGAGCTGGCAGCAAGAGTAGCGGCTACAGAAGCAGCTGCAAGCGGAATTCACTGGACATTTGCACCAATGGTAGATATTGGGCGTGACCCACGTTGGGGACGTGTTATGGAAGGTGCAGGAGAAGATACTTATCTAGCCTCTAAAATCGCTTATGCAAGAGTTAAAGGTTTTCAGGGAAATAAATTAGGAGATTTAAACTCTGTTATGGCGTGCGTAAAACATTTTGCCGCTTATGGAGCCGCAGTTGGTGGAAGAGATTATAACTCTGTTGATATGAGCGAAAGAATGTTGTGGGAGACTTATTTACCTCCTTTCAAAGCCGCTTTAGATGCTGGTGCAGCAACATTTATGAATTCATTTAATGATTTAAACGGAATTCCTGCTACAGGAAATGTTCATTTACAGCGTGACATTTTAAAGGGAAAATGGAACTTTCAAGGTTTTGTAGTTTCAGATTGGGGTTCTATTGGAGAAATGGTAGCACACGGCTACTCAAAAGATCTTAATGCAGCAGCACTTTCAGCAATTACTGCTGGAAGTGATATGGATATGGAAAGTGTTGCTTACAAAAATAATTTAGCACAATTAGTAAAAGAAGGCAAAGTTTCAATAGGCTTAGTTGATGATGCTGTAAAACGTATTCTTCGCAAGAAATTTGAATTAGGTTTGTTTGACGATCCTTATAGATATTCTGATGAAAAAAGAGCAGAGAAAGCTTTAAATAATCCAGAAAACAGAAAAGCGGCGCTTGAAGTTGCTCAAAAAAGTATCGTTTTATTAAAGAACGAAAATCAAACATTACCACTTTCTAAAAACCTAAAAACAATCGCTTTTATTGGACCGATGGTAAAAGAGTATAAAGAAAATATGGGTTTTTGGTCTGTAGAATTACCTAATGTTGATTACAATAAATGGATTGTTTCGCAATGGGATGGTTTACAGAATAAAGTAGGCAAGAATACTAAATTACTTTATGCAAAAGGCTGTGAAGTTGAAGGCGACAGCAAAGATGGTTTTGCAGAAGCTGTTGCAACTGCAAAACAAGCTGATGTTGTTATTTTAAGTATTGGCGAAAAACGCGACATGAGCGGCGAGGCAAAAAGCCGAAGCGATATTCATTTGCCAGGCGTTCAGGAAGATTTAGTAAAAGCAATTCAGGCAACAGGAAAACCAGTTGTAGTTTTAATAAATGCAGGAAGACCTCTTGTTTTTAATTGGACAGCAGACAACGTTCCAGCGATTGTTTACACTTGGTGGTTAGGCACAGAAGCAGGAAATGCAATTGCAAATGTGTTATTTGGAGATTACAATCCGTCAGGAAAATTACCAATGACATTTCCTAGAGAAGTAGGGCAGATTCCTATTTATTACAACCATTTCAGTACAGGAAGACCAGCCAAAGACGAAAATCAAAACAATTATGTTTCAGCATATATCGATTTAAAGAATTCACCTAAATTCGCTTTTGGACATGGATTGAGTTATACTAAATTTGATTATTCTGGATTGAAACTTTCTTCAACAAAAATGAAAAACAACGAAACAATTAAAGTTTCATTTCAATTATCAAATGTTGGAAAAGCAGCTGGAGATGAAGTAGTACAATTGTATTTAAAAGATAAATTTGGATCTGTGGTTCGCCCAGTTTTAGAATTAAGAGATTTCCAAAAAGTAAAATTAAATGCGGGAGAATCAAAAACAATCGAATTTACAATCGACAAAGAAAAGCTTTCTTTCTACAATGATAAATTAGAATGGACTGCTGAACCAGGAGATTTTGAAGTAATGATTGGAGCTTCATCAGCTGATATTAAACTAAAATCAGATTTTGAATTAGTGCAGTAATATAGAATGTCAATTAGAATTGGCGTTATGGATTTTATAAAGAGGCTAAATTATTTTAAAACCGTATTTATAAAATCCATAGCGCCAATTCCTTTGTATGAAGCATACAATGCTTTGTCAAAAGCTTCACGTTTTGCTTTTTTATCTTTAGCCTCTGTTTCAACGATCATTTCATTAAAAATTCTTTCCTGCTCTTCACTGTATTTTAAAGAAGCTTCCAAAAGATACGTTTTAGAAACAAAACCAAAAGAACTCCAGATTTTATCTCTAATTTTTGAATTGATTTTTTTTAACGGATTAGTGGTCATATTCTCCATCATTTTCTTCTAAATTTTGTTTTCTGAGATAAGAACTATAAGTGGTATAAAAGCAGTTCTTTCTCTTTCTTTTTTTGATTGTTTTTCACAATCAATCATCAAATGTGTTATTATGACGCAATGTACTTGTTTTTTTGATTTTATTTTTAATTTTAACAAAAATTGTGATTTATACACTTTTGTTTTTTTTCTGATTTTAAAAATGGATAAATGCGATTTGTAAAAAATGAAGTAAATTGCGTACACAATTGAAACTAAATGTCGTATTAATTATAAAATCAATGCTGAAATCAATTTTAGAAAATAATAAAAATTACCAGCCGGGATTGTCAATTGATAGTGTGATTTTTGGTTTTCATGATAACCAATTGAAAGTGCTGCTGATTAAAATTCCGCACAACGAAAAATGGTCTTTACCAGGCGGATTTATTCCAATTGATCAGGATATTGATACGGCAGCGGTTACCATTTTAAATGAAAGAACAGGAGTTGAAGGTGTTTTTTTAAGGCAGTTTGCTACATTTGGAAAAACGAAGCGAAATGATAATCATTTTGGGAATGAAATTTTAAAACATTTAGATATTGATCCCGAACAAGGAAAATGGCTTACGCAGCGTTTTGTAACAATTGGTTATTATGCCTTAGTAGATTTTCTAAAAATACTTCCTAATCCTATTAACAGAAACGAAGTTGTAGAATGGATCGATCATAAAGAAGTTCCAGATCTTATTTTAGATCATCGGGAAATTTTAGATAAAGCTCTTGATACCTTAAGAATAGAGCTGAATTTAATGCCCATTGGATATAATTTATTACCAGAGAAATTCACGATTCCAGAACTGCAAAAATTATACGAAACGATTTTAGATAAAAAACTAGATCGCAGAAATTTTCTTAGAAAGATAACTAATATTGGAATTCTGGTTAAACTTGATGAAAAGAAAAGTAATGTTGCCCACAAAGCACCAAATTTATATTCTTTCGATAAAGAAAAATACGATGAGGTCTTGAAAAATGGATTGAATCAAGGTTGGTAAAATTTGTTAAGTCTGATAAATAATTTGCGATTATGGTGTCAATTGAAACATTCCGAAAATTAGCTTTATCATTTGAAAATGCGGCCGAAGAACCACATTTTGAAAAAACATCTTTTCGTGTCAAGAAGAAAATTTTCGCCACTTATGATGAAAAGAAAAACCACGCCGTTTTAAAATTCAATGAAATAGATCAATCTGTATTTTGCGCTTCAAGTGAAATGATTTTTTATCCAATACCTAATAAATGGGGAAAACAAGGCTGGACAATTGTTGAGCTTTCAAAAGTAAGACCTGAAATGTTTGCGGATGCTTTATTACTTTCCTACCAAAGTGTCGCTTCTAAAAAGAAGTAGAGTTTTATAACTTACCTGACAATAGTTCTAAAAGTTAAATTTACCCTTGGCTTCTGAGTAGTTTTTGTTGGCGGAAGCCGATGAAGCCAATGCGTTTGTGTTTCGTCTTTCATAACCAATAAACTTCCGTGTTCTAAAATCATAGCAACAACTTCTTTAGTTTCCTTATGTTTGAAAGCAAATTTACGTTCAGCACCAAAACTTACAGAACCAATTGCTCCGTTTTTTTTCAAATCCTTTTCAGCGTCGCTGTGCCACGCCATTCCTTCATCGCCGGAATGATATAAATTGAGTAAGCAGGAATTGAAAGTTTCTCCTGTTTTTTCTTCTATAAAAGTTTTTAGTTCCAGTAATTCCTTTGTCCAAGGAAGCGCTTTTTTTGTCGTATTCGAATATGTGTATTCAAATTCCTTATCACCATACCAAGCCACCTTTCTTTTGGTTAAGATTAATTTTCCAAAAATGATCGCTTCATCATTTTTCCATTCGATCGTATTCAATAGAATATCACGATAAAAATCGGCTTTTTCTCTCGAAAACAATTTTCCATAATAATTAACCGTACCATCCTTAGGAAGCAGATTTGTTGTTTCGTTTATTTGAGGATTAAATAAGTCCATTTTTCCATTTTTGATATTCGAGTTTCATGCAATGTCCGCAAGGTCTGAAACCATTTTGTTTAGCTTCGTTTTCTGAAGAAAAGAAAACCCGATTTTCGCGTTTCATTCTTTTTCCGGAAGAGCATTTCAGTGTTCCGTAGATCTTTAGTTTTTGGTTGCCGCCGAAACAAATTTCGCCTTTTTTAATTTTATTTCGAAGGTCTGAATCTGAAATTTTAGAATGTTGAATCATTTCTTTTTTAGTTGCAGAGGTTCAAAGTAACAAAGAGACAAAGGTTCTCAATCTTTGTGCCTTTGAACCTTTGTCTCTTTGTCTCTTTGTCACTTAATTTAACGCATCATGAAAAATAATTCCCAGCGTATATCTTTCACCAGATTGAACCTCGCTTACTCCATGTTTCATATTAACACGATAATACCCTTTTGACCCTTTTACAGGTCTAAAATTGGTTGTAAAAACCAAAATATCTCCCTTTTTGGGTTTCAAAACAATAGCCTTAGATTGTGCTCTTGGCGTTTGCTGTGTAAGAACAAATTCGCCGCCGGTAAAATCTTCATCTGGTTCAGACAAGAAGAGTACAATTTGAATTGGAAAATAAATATCCCCGTATAAATCCTGATGGAGCGTATTAAAACCGCCTTTACCGTATTTTAAAATCAGAACTGTTGCTTTTAATTGATTATTATCGTGACACAGTTTTAATAGTTCTTCATGTTTATCAGGGAAGATTGTATTGATATTTAGAACTTTCATCCATGCATTTGCGATTGGGGCTAATTTGGGATAGACTGCAGAGCGAATGTTCTGAATTAAATCTGGAAGAGGATAATTGAAATATTTGTATTCACCCAGACCAAATCGATAGCGTTCCATTACAACCGTTTTTCGGTATAAAGCAGGATTGTCATAATCTAATTTTAAATCTTCACATTGTTCGTTATTAAGGACTTTTGGAAGGATTGCGAATCCATTTTCATGTATAGATTCGGTGATGCTTTCCCAGTTTTGAGAATCAATTTTTGATTGTATGTTTTGCATAATGATTTTTAGATTGAAATTTTTTTTGCCGCGAATTACACGAATTGCACCAATTTTTATTTTGATTGATAAAAATTAATTCGTGAGCATTCGTGTAATTCGCGGCGAATAAACAATACGTTAGACGCACTACTTTGCGTCTCTACGGATATGTTTTGTGTAATTTGGATTATAGATTTATCTGCGCGCCTTCCCAGCCAATTATGGCCGTTTTTCTCGTATTTCCCCACATATAACCGCCAAAGATTCCAGAAGATTGAATCACACGATGGCATGGAATTAAAAAAGCAACTGGATTACTGCCAATTGCAGTTCCAACAGCTCTTGAAGCATTTGGCTTCTCAATTTGATGTGCAATAGTGCCATAAGTTGAAAGCTGTCCCATTGGGATTTTTAGCAGCGTTTCCCAAACTTTCAATTGAAAATCGGTTCCTTTTAGATGCAGTTTTATTTCAGATAATTTGCTCCAGTCATTTTGAAATATAAACAATGCATTTTGCTGCACTAAATCTAGTTTTCTAGAGAAAGAGGCATTTGAGAATTTGTCTTTTAAAGCATTTAAGCCGTTTGTTTCATCTTCGGCGAAAGCCATAAAACAAATTCCTTTTGAAGTAGAGGCTACAATAATATTACCAAATGGACTTTCGGCAAAGCTGTAATTTATTTCAAGATTCCTTCCGCCGTTTTTATATTCGGCAGGAGTCATTCCTTCGATGTTTACAAATAAATCATGAAGACGGCTTGTTCCGGAAAGTCCTGTTTCGTAAGCTGTTTCAGAAACGGTTGCCTGATTTTCTTTAAGCAGTTTTTTGGCATGTTCCAAACTGGTATACTGCAAGAATTTCTTCGGACTTGTTCCTGCCCAATCGCTGAAAAGTTTCTGAAAGTGAAACGGACTTAAATGCACTTTTTCGGCAACTTCATCAAGATTAGGCTGCTCTTTAAAATTGGCTTTGATATAATCGATGGCTTCTGCAATACGATTATAATTAATGGTTTCCTGTGTGTTCATTTTCATTCAATTTTATAAGGCAAATATCGATTGGTTTCTGCAGGTATAAAATCCGAATCTTGCGGAGTTTTTTTAACCGCAAAGGGCACTAAGATTTACGCAAAGTACGCAAAGTTTTTTTTACGCAATATTGTCACCCTGAGCGAAGTCGAAGGGCAGAAAGTATGTCGACAAAGATTGGCACAAACCTGAAACTTGAAACAAAAAACTATAATTCTTTTTCCATTTTGTAATTAATAAGTATTTCATTGTAACGAATGTTTTTTTGTTCGGCTTTTGCAATAAATCCTTTTTTTTCAAAAAATGGTTTTGCTGTAATACTGATATCTGAAGTTATATTTTTGGAATATTGTTTTTTGGCTTCGAGCTCTAATTCTGTTAAAAGCTTATCAGCAATTCCTTGTCGTTGAAAATCTTTATGAATGTAAAAGAAGTCAATATAGTTTCCATCTTTTAACGTTCCAAAACCAGCGATTTGATTTTCAATAAGTACTAATAAAACAAATTGTGTTTCGATAACTTCAAGCCATCGTTTTTTGTTTTCTATGCCAGAAATCCAAGCTTTGATTTGTGCGGGATTATAATCATTCTTGCAGACAGATTGTATGGTTTCTATATACAATTGCTGCATTTCGTCTAAGTCTGAAAGTGTGCCTTTTTTGAAAATCATTAATTTGTTGATTTATTGTGATGTTTCATTTATCATAGTGTTGTATGATGAAAAATGATTTAATGCGCTGTAGTTTTAGAAAAAATATTAATTACAACAACTCCAATTATAATTAGGCTCAATCCAATTATGGCAGGTAAATCAGGGATTTCTTTAAAGAAAATAGCGCCAATAGTTGTAATTAAAACAATGCCGACTCCTGACCAAATAGCGTAAGCAAAACCAACCGGAATAGTTCTTATGGCAAAACTTAAAAAGTAAAATGCAGCAAAGTATCCTACGATTGTAATAATACTGGGAATAAGTTGAGTAAACTGCTCCGATTTTTTTAATGCAGTCGTGGCAATAATTTCGAAGACAATGGCGATAAATAAAAATAAAAAATTCTTCATAATTAAGTTTTTTTACAAAGTTACGTTTTGTACAAAGCAGGCAGCAATTATTTAAGTTTATGTTTTTTTGTAGAAACACTTATTAATTTATAACCATTTTCAGTTCTTAAAAACTCAAAATGATCCTGTCCAAAATCTGTTTTGTTTTTTGAATTGATGACAATATCCATAATAGGGTAAATCCAGTCTTTAGATTCATTACAATTATTGAAATACATTTCGTATTCGGCAGATTCAAAAATAAATTGATTCAAACCGTCGGCAGAAATGAAATAATCTGTTTTTGCAGTATTTAATTCTTGAAGTTTAAGTTTTAAAAAATTGTAATTATTATTTATGAACTTGTTTTTGGGGTTATTTATCCAGCCCATTGGTTCTTTCCAATAAGTAATTTTGTCAAAAGATTGTTTTAATATATTAGCTTTAGATAAATCTTTGAGCAAACTATTTGTCAGCCATTCTTTAAACTCTTTTTCAAAGTTTATAAACGAATAATAATGACCGTCAACTCCAAGAAAACACTCTCTTATTGAATCTTTACTAGGTACTGTCGATTTTTCTAGAGAATAAAAATTAAGGTTATCATTGTATGCAAAATCTTCAATTAAAACATTGTTATCGATGTCGATTAGAAACTCTTTTCCTCCAGTCCAGAAAAAGTGTTCACCATCTCTTACTTTTTCAGCATCTTTTAATCCTATAAAAATTCCATTTCTAACTTTAGTTAAATTGCTGTATACTGCAGGAATTACGATTTTACCTTCGCCATTAAAGATTCCCATTTTATCCGTTTTACGATCTCTAAATCTTATAAAACCTTCATTTTCACAATCTGGACCATTGTCAAAAATATATAAACTGTCTCGGCCAACAATTTTGCCTGTCTTGGTTAAATAATAACTTTCCCATTTTTGATTGTTTCCTTCCGTAACGGCTATAATATTCTCGAATTTATTAGCGATTGTAAATCCCATAAATTTTGGCTCAATTTTGATGATGCCGTTTTTATCTTTAAAACCAATATGAGTTGAATCTTTATCTGGAAATGAGATCCAGATATCATTGCTTTGAGCAAATACTGTTACGTTTAAAAAGAAGAAAACAGAAAAAAGAATACTCTTTTTCATAAGATTTATTTATCGTAAATGAATTTCTGATTCCTTATTTTTTGCTTCATCAAAGCAATCGCTGCATAACATTTTAAAATCAGCTTTAGCTTGAAAAACATCAGTCCATTCTTCACCATTATCCAATAGATATTGTTCACATTCTCCGCACCAAGCAATCTGTGGAAGATCTTCTTCGGCTTCTGAGTAGAAAAAGCCTGTTTTTTCGTCTGAATCTATTGCCATTGCAATATGAATACAGCCAAAAGACATTTCTTTTGAGCCATGTAGTTCACATAAAACATTTTCGATCATTATTTTATAAAATTTTACTTTTTTGCAAGTTATTAGATTTCAAATTTAAGCATAAAAAAGAAAATTCTATTTTTAGTTACAGCGTTCTATTAAGGGTTGAATGAGAATCCAACACTAAAAAATAATCGTACCTTGTCTATATTATTTATCCAAGAAGTATCAAAATGAATAGGGCCTAAAATCGATTGATAAGAAATAGAAGCTCCTCCAGATAATACAAGACTTGGGTCAAAGCCATCATCCCATTTTCCTTTTGGACTAAATGCCTTATTTATGTATTTATCAAAAGATTCAAAACCAACAGTTGCGATATTAAAATGTGGAGTCAGGTAGATTTTTCCCATAAGATTTATTTGAGAAGCAATTTTTAAGCCCATATATTGAGAAACATTGAGTTCGTCTTCATGCAGACCTGGAAATGAAAAGCGATTACTGCCAGAACTTGGGATAATTCCTCCTACGAAATATTTTGCCGCATAACCAAAATCAGAAAACGAGATTTGATCGTCGCTAAGTTTATCCTCAAAAATAAAATAAGAATCAAACCCTATGATTCCCGTTATTTTTTTTCTTAAAAGAGCTCTTTTTTCAAAACTGAAACCAAGTTTTGTGTAACCATTGGTCGAACCAGATATGTGTGTTTGATCTGGATCGTTAAGAGAGGTATAGACATCTGTAAACAATGATCGGGTTACATTTGCTTTTAAAATTGTTCCGTTTTCAGCAAAGAAAACTTTATCCATGTCATTGTAGGAATAATGCATGTTTAGTTCTATGTTGTTTAATGAGTAATTCCTGATGTCGATCGAGTTAGGATTGTATTCTCTGTCATATTTTGGTTTTAAATTAGCGTATTGATAGTGTAAACCATAGCCAAAATAACTTTTTAATGAATTTATATTTCTATTGATTTCGTTATTAAATTCAACAGAATTATAAAGTACATTATCCGAAGCTTTGCCGTTAAAATAAATTTCTTGCCTTAATAAGGCTCCGTAAAGTTCAGATGACCACCACCAATCTCGGTTTTTTCCAAAATTTTTCTGATAATTAATTCTGACTTTTGGCTGTTCCGCTATATCTGCAGTTACAAGAAGGCGAGACGCTCTGGCAAGAACATTTCTGGCGGTGTAATTAAAAATGATTCCAACGCCACGGTAAGTGTCATAATGTACAGATGTGTTTAGTTGATTTTTGGCACGTTCATGACCAAAGATTGTAACCCCTAGTTTGTTTTCATCTTTGATGAAATAGTTATATGTAATCTCGTCAAAAAGATTAGTACCCATTGCTCTGTTAATACCTGCTATTAAATCTTTTGTGGTATATTTTACATGTGTTTTGAGATTCATTCTTCCTAATACCAGAGCAAGATTTTCCTTGCTTATTTTTTTGTAAATAATGGTATCAAGAATAATTTCTGAGGGCATTTGTGGTAATTCGTGAATACGTTGTTGATACCCTTTTAATTTTTCGGATAAGGCTATTAAAGCAGGAAGATTTTCATTTGTTGCAATTTTACCATCTTTATAGATTTCCGCACTATCGGCAAAATCTGCAGTCGAAAAACGAAGGTTGGGCATGTGATCTACTAAAATATCGCAGAGTTTTCTATTTGCTGGATTCTTAATATTACTAGGGAACATACTGGTTTGCGTTAATATGGTTATAACATTGTTCAGTTTGTCTATTGGTTCCAATCCGCCTCCAACATCACTGCCAATAATAATGTCAGCCCCCATTTGTTGAGCAACATCTGTAGGGAAATTATTTAAAACACCACCATCAACTAATACTGTTTTTTCGTACGACATAGGTTTGAAAATAGCAGGCAGCGACATACTGGCTCTCATTGCATAAGCTAAGCTGCCTTTGCTCAAAATAACCTCTTTTCCTTCAGACAAATCCGTAGCCATAGCTCTAAACGGAATCGAAAGGCTGTCAAAGTTTCTAATGTTATATACTGGGTAAGTTAATTCAGAAAGATATTCTCTTAGATTTTGATCATTTAATAAAGAGCCAATGCTGTTTAGTTTTTTGTTTTTAATCCCAATTCCAACTAAATATCTTTGAAATTCTCTTTTTTCCTCTACGCTGACAGATTTTAATGACTGACCGCCGCCAAGTAATTTGTCCCAATTAATGTTTTTGGTTAACTTTTCTATACTGTCACCAGAGTATCCCATTGCATATAAACCGCCAATGATACTTCCCATACTATTTCCAACAATAAGGTCTGGAACAATGTGTAAAGAATCTAGTTTTTGTAAAAGCGGAATATGTGCAATTCCTTTTGCGCCGCCGCCGCTTAATACTAAAACTACCTTGGGTTTCTTTTCCTGCGACAAAATAATTTGCGGGAGAGCAAGTAAAAACAAGAAAGCGAATAAATAAGATGTTTTTTTCAAGATTACAATGTTTATGTATTTGAGAAATAAGGGCTTATTTTTATTTTTAAAATTAAGGACTTATTTCTAAAAAGTAGAATTTTTTGATTAAAATGTTTAAACAGGCAATTTACTTATTCTGAAAAGCATTAAAAATAAAAAACCCTTACATTTCTGCAAGGGTTTTAATATTCAATTTATTTTAAGAAATCTAAAATTGATTTAGTATCTGTAGTACTCTGGTTTGAATGGACCTTCAACTGGAACACCAATATAAGCAGCTTGATCGTCACGCAAAACTTCTAGTTCAACGCCTAATTTAGCTAAGTGTAAAGCAGCAACTTTTTCATCTAAATGTTTTGGTAACATGTAAACTTCATTTTTGTAAGCTGCACTGTTATTCCATAATTCGATTTGAGCCAAAGTTTGGTTTGTAAATGAGTTACTCATTACAAAACTTGGGTGACCTGTAGCACAACCAAGGTTTACTAAACGACCTTCAGCAAGAATGATGATGTCTTTTCCAGCGATGTTGTATTTGTCAACCTGTGGTTTGATTTCGATTTTAGATGCACCGTGGTTTTTGTTCAACCAAGCCATATCAATTTCGTTATCAAAGTGTCCGATGTTACAAACAACAGTTTTGTCTTTCATTTGCTCGAAGTGCTCTCCAAGAACGATATCTTTGTTTCCTGTAGTTGTAATGATGATATCAGCATTAGCAATTACAGTGTTTAATTTTTTAACTTCATAACCGTCCATTGCAGCTTGTAAAGCACAAATTGGATCGATTTCAGTAACAGTTACAATAGATCCAGCACCTCTAAAAGAAGCAGCAGTTCCTTTTCCAACATCACCGTATCCACAAACGATAACTCTTTTTCCAGCTAACATTAAGTCAGTTGCACGACGTACAGCATCTACAGCAGATTCTTTACAACCGTATTTGTTATCAAATTTAGATTTAGTAACAGAGTCGTTAATGTTAATTGCAGGCATTGGCAACGTTCCAGCTTTTACTCTTTCGTAAAGTCTGTGAACACCAGTTGTAGTTTCTTCAGAAAGACCTTTAATTCCAGGAACCAATTCTGGGAAACGATCAATAACCATGTTAGTTAAATCTCCACCGTCATCAAGAATCATGTTCAATGGTTTTCTGTCTTCACCAAAGAATAAAGTTTGCTCAATACACCAGTCAAATGATTCTTCGTCAAGACCTTTCCAAGCATAAACTTGAATTCCAGCAGCAGCAATAGCAGCAGCAGCTTGATCTTGAGTAGAGAAAATGTTACAAGAAGACCAAGTAACCTCTGCACCAAGAGCAATTAAAGTTTCAATTAAAACTGCAGTTTGAATCGTCATGTGTAAACATCCAGCGATACGAGCACCTTTAAGAGGTTGTTCGTCTTTATATTCAGCGCGAAGAGCCATTAAACCTGGCATTTCAGCTTCAGCTAGTTCAATTTCTTTTCTTCCCCAAGCAGCCAGAGAAATGTCTTTTACTTTGAAAGCCACATAAGGCGTAGTCGTTGTACTCATTTATAGTATATTTGTAATTGTAAAATTTTTGCAAATTTACATAATAGCTTTTTATTTTTACTACTTTCTGTCAGATTTGTGAAATCTTTAATTTCTTAATCTTTAGAATGTTAGTTAATAAAGGTTTTTAGAAGCTAATCCTGCTGTCCACTATATCTTTTATGGCGAACCCCGCCACAAAAGGATGACGTTCCCATCAGGGCTAAAAGATCTGACATTAAATTACAATTCAGTTTTTAAATCAGGAAAATAATTCATAATCCATAATTAAAAAGTAATGCCTTTATTTCAAACCATACAATTCAACGAAACCACAAAAATTTTAATTTGGGAAATAACCGAATCGTTCGATGAATTATATAGTAAGGTTACCTTAAAAGAAAAGACGCAGCGCAGGCTTGATGGAATGAAATCACAACTGCATCAGCGAGCTTTTTTAAGCGTTCGAATGCTGATTCAGGAAATGGGTTTTACAGACCATGATTTGCATTATGACGAATTTGGAAAACCTTATTTTGATTGTCATAATCATATTTCAATTACGCACTCGTACCATTTTGCGGCAATAATTGTCAGCCATGAAACCGTAGGAATCGATATGGAATTACAGCGCGAAAAAATACTTCGCATTGCAGATAAATTTGTTGATACTGAATTTGACTATTTAAATCCAGATATTTTAGAAGATTACGTAAAGAAACTTACTGTTATCTGGGGTGCAAAAGAAGCCATTTTTAAAATTAGAAACGAGAAAGGCATCAGTTTTAAAGATCATATTAGGGTTGATGATTTTTCTTTGAATAAAGCTAAAACCAACGCCAGTCTTCATTTTGATGATTTAGTGAAAGATTTTGATGTGCATTATGAAGAAATAAAATCAGATAATTTTGAGGGTAATTTTACATTAGTTTATGCTTTTGAAAAAAATAATTAAGTATTATCATTTTTTTTTCGATGTTCAAACATGTTCATGTACAAAAAAGTACTCATTTTTCTAGCACGTCTTTTTAGTATTTCGACATTTTCACCTTCAAAATATTCATCTAAAGTTTGAAACCAATGATTAAGCCAAATTCCAAATTCATTTGAGGTAATCTGCCCCTTAAAATGAGCATCAACTTCATTATGAACAGCGATAGGATTGCCATTGTATTTCTTCACGCCAAACAAATTCATTTCCCAAAAATCAGTCAGTTTTTCTAGGTGTGAATCCCAATCTTTAATCATTTCATTAAAATAAAAGCCAATTTCTTCATCGGCTCTTATTTTTTCATAGAATCGATGGACTAGAAAAGAAACATCGTCTCTATTTTCTATTTGTTTTTTACTCATGTAAGACTATTCAAAATAATAAATAAAACACTAAAAAAGGCACTTGCAAGAAGTAAGTTAAAAACCACTTTATGCTTCATTTGAGCCAAAATTGAAGTATTTACAAAGATACAAACTAAAACAATAACAGCCAGTTGTATCATTTGCGGAATAGAAGTTCCATTGGCAAGAATAAACATTGCTGCAGCGGCTCCTAAACAGCTTTGACCAATTACAGCCATTGTTGCAGAACCAATATAATTTTTGTCAAAATTTTCGAATGTTGTTTGATAAAGTGTCATGATATTAAGTTTTAGAATAACAAAGGTACAGGCACCTTGACGCTGTTATTTATGACTTAAATCATAAAACATAATCTTTTTTATCGATATACTTTTCGGTTTATTATTTTTAGTTGTCCCTTTTTTTCAAGTGCTTTTATAGCTCTAATAACAGTTTCAACACGTAGTCCGGTTAAGTCTCCAATTTGCTGTCTTGTAAAATTAATGAGATGTCCGTTTGCATCTTTTTTAAAATTAAAATAAGCAATTCCGTGATCTATTAATTTTAAAACCCGATGTTCAGGTTCATGAGTCGATATTTCTGCCGCCATTATAGATTTGTAATACAAACGCTGTGCAAGATTCTCAATTATATTAATGCTCACAGATGGGTTTTCCTGCAGCAGTTTCATAAAAGTAACTTTAGGCAGAAGAAAAATTTCAGTGTTCTCTACAGCAATAGCATTTGCTGGATATTTTTGATTTAAAAATAATGGAGGTTCTCCAAAAGACTGATCTTTATAAAATATACCCTGAATAAATTCTCTTCCATCATCATTATAATTACTCATTTTAATCTCGCCTGAAATAATTTGATAATAATGTGTTGGCAGATTTCCTTCTTCAAAAAGAATTTCATTTTTATCGATAGTCTTTCTTATCGCGTCATATTTTTCTAATAATTCGGGAGCAATCATAAAAATTGATTTAAAGCTGTTTTACAAAGATAATTCATTCAAAATAGTTCTTCGGCATTAAAAACTTTTTACTTTTACAGCCATTATGGAGCAAAAATTACTCAGTATTCATCGGCAGATTTTAGAGGCTAAGAAAAATGGACAAAAGTTATTGGCCATACTTCTAGATCCCGATAAAATTGTATGGGAAAATTTACATCATTTATTGTTTAAAATAAATGAATCTCCAGCAACTCATATTTTTGTTGGCGGAAGTATTGTTCAAAGTAATGTTCTAGAAGATCTAATACAAGAGTTAAAATTAAAGACAAACCTGCCTGTTGTTTTGTTTCCAGGAGATCCTTCACAGATTTCTTCACAAGCCGATGCTGTTTTGTTTTTGTCTTTACTTTCCGGACGTAATCCTGATTATTTAATAGAGTATCAGGTTCAGGCGGCTCCAATTCTTAAAAAAACAAATCTCGAAGTTATTTCTACAGGATATATTTTGATTGAAAGTGGTAACGAAACTGCTGTTGCGCGTGTTAGCAAAACAGAACCTCTTAGTCGCGAGAATTTTGATTTGGCACTCGCAACAGCTCAAGCAGGCGAAATGTTAGGGAATAAATTGATTTATTTAGAAGCGGGAAGCGGAGCAAAAAATCCAGTTCCACTAGAAATGATACAGTTAATTGCTCAAAATATTGAAATTCCTGTTATTGTTGGAGGAGGAATTGTAGATTTGCATTCCATTAAAAAAGCTTATAATGCTGGCGCTGATTTGGTAGTTGTAGGAACTGCTTTTGAAAATGACAGCCATTTTTTTGAATCCTAAATAAAACTTTTACAGTTTATAAAATACCGCAAAAATGATAGATTTTTTTCTTGATAGTTATAAAAATGCACCGCTTTGGCATATTGCCTTAGAGTTTTTGGTTTTTGTGTTTGGAATTTTAAGCGTTTGGTTTGCAAAAAAAGAAAACATCTTGGTTTATCCAACTGGCTTAATCGCTACGGTTATTTCAGTGTATCTTTTATATGTTGCCGGCTATATTGGCGATATGATTATAAACGGATATTTCTCGATTATGAGCATCTATGGCTGGTATGTTTGGGGAAGAGGAGGAGCAGTCGAGGATAATCTGCCAATTACCAGAACAAATTTTAATGAAAAAATAATCGGAGTCGTATTGTTTTTGATAACTGTTTTTGTAGTTTTCGGGATTTATAAATATTTCGATTACGAAATACATAATGACAATTATGTTGATATGATATCTTCTGGAATATTTTTTGCAGGGATGTGGTACATGGCCAGAAAAAAAATCGAAAACTGGACACTTTGGATTATTGGTGACATTATTGTTGTACCTCTGTACGCTTATCGCGGACTTGGAATGCTGTCACTTCAATATTTAATTTTTACAATTTTAGCTATTTCAGCTTATTTAGAATGGAGAAAAATCTTAGACAGCAAAAAACAGCTATCATAAAAATTGCTTTATTTGGCCCTGAAAGTACAGGTAAAACCACATTGGCAACACAACTTGCAGATTATTACGAAACAGAATGGGTTCCGGAATTTGCACGTGATTATCTGCAAGAAAAATGGGAAGAAAATCAGCATATTTGTGTTGAGGCAGATATGATGCCCATTGCTTATGGGCAGACCGCTCTAGAAAATCAAAAACTTTCAAAGGCAAAAAAATACTTGTTTTGCGATACCAATTTAATGGTAACCAAAGTTTTCTCTGAAATGTATTATAATGTTTGTGATCCGCTTTTAAATGAGGCGGCTCTTGAGCACGAATACGATTTATTTTTTCTTACAGACATTGATGTCCCTTGGGAAAAGGATGATATTAGAGATACACCCGAAGGAAGAGAAACAGTATTCTCTGTTTTTAAAGAAACCCTGATAAATACTAAAAAGCCCTTTATCACGCTTTCAGGTAACAAAGAAAGCCGCTTGGCAAAGGCTGTAGAAATTGTAGATAACTTAGCAATAGCTAAAAAGCATGGTTTTAGTTCTGCTGATTTTGTTCAGATATATGAACATGGTATTCCTTTTGAAAATGTTCTAAAACAGTTGGAAATTTTTAAAAGCGGAATTACAAAAAGCAGCTTAATAAATCCAGCAACTATCAATAACGGAATTTTAAGTTTATCTGATACGGAGTTTAAAGAAAAGGCTGTTTTTTTTGATGCTCAGAGAGGAAATTTAAAAATTAAAAAGTTTGTTCCAGCTTCTGGTGCAGCAACTAGAATGTTTAAGTTTTTAATCGCTTTCTTGAATGATTTTGATATTGAAAAAGAAACTATAAATGCCTATATCAATAGAAAAAATGATAAAGAGCTTGCTATTTTTATAGTGGGAATGGAGAAATTTCCTTTTTTTGAAATAGTTTATAAAAAGCTAAAAGAAGTTTATCCAGATTTTGATGCTTTAGAAAGAGACTATAAAAATTATTATTTCATAAAATTACTGTTGTCTCCAGAGTATTTTAATTCGGCAAATAAACCAAAAGCGGTTTTACCTTTTCATCTATATAAAACTCATCTTGCAAATCCAATTGAAGAGCATTTGAACGAATGCGTTCATTATGCGACAACAAATAAGAGCTCGAATTTGCATTTTACCGTTTCAGAAATTCATCAAAATTTATTTGAACAGGCCGTTGATGAGGTTAGAGGAAAAATAGAAAAATCTTCAGGAACGAAAATTAATATTGGGTATTCCTATCAAAATAAAAGCACAGATTCTATTACAGTTGATGTAAAGAACAAAATTGTGCGAAATCAAAATGAAAAGCTGATTTTTAGGCCCGGTGGACATGGAGCATTAATTGAAAACCTAAATAATCTCGATGCAGATATTATTTTTATTAAGAATATAGATAATGTCATTCAAAATCATATTGATGAAATTACGCTCTATAAAAAGACCTTGGGCGGTATTTTGATTGAAATTCAAGAAAGAGTATTCGGTTATTTAAGAGCAATTGAGAATAACGAATTAAATGAAAGTGATTTTGCTGCAATTATTGAATTTCTAGCCGAGAAGTTAAATATTAAGGTAAGTAAAGATTTTTACAAATTTACTTTTGAACATAAAATTACCAAAATTAGAGAAATCTTAGATCGGCCAATTCGAGTTTGCGGAATGGTTCGAAACGAAGGTGAACCGGGCGGAGGCCCATTTTGGGTAATGAATGACAAAGGAGAAGTTTCTCTTCAAATTGTAGAAGCCTCTCAAATTGATCTTCAAAATAAAAAACAACTTGAAATTTTAGAAGCAGCAACCCATTTTAATCCAGTTGATTTGGTTTGCGGAATTAAGAATTTTAAAGGGCAAAAGTTTAATCTTGGCCAATATATAGATCAAAATGCTGGTTTTATTGTAGAGAAAAGTGTAGAAGGCAAAGCGGTAAAAAATTATGAATTGCCGGGGTTGTGGAATGGTTCAATGGCGCATTGGCTCACTATTTTTGTTGCAGTTCCATTAATAACCTTTAATCCGGTAAAAACGGTAAACGATTTATTAAAAGCGACACATCAGCCACAATAATGGATAACGAAAAAATCATATCAGAATTAAATTTTAAGGCGGTTCGAAGCAGTGGTGCAGGCGGACAAAACGTAAATAAAGTTTCATCAAAAGTAGTTTTGACTTTTGATTTAGAAGCTTCTCAGGTATTGTCTGAAGAAGAAAAAGCGCTTTTGAAAGATAATTTATCATCTCGTTTAACATCCGAGAGCATATTGATTTTAAATTGTGACGAAGATCGAAGTCAGATTAAAAACAAAGAGATTGTTATAAAACGTTTTTTAGAAATTATAAAGAAAGGTCTATTTGTTCCTAAAGTTCGAAAAGCGACCAAAATTCCAAAATCCGTAATTAAAAAAAGAATCAAAGACAAAAAAAGTGTTTCTGAAATAAAGAAAAACAGGAAGAGACCAGAGTTTTAAAAAATGAAAAACTCAGATAAAGATAAACGGTCAAAAAGTTATTATTGGGAAATTTTAGTCATAATCTTTGGGCTTGCGCTCTTTAAGTTTGGAATCGATGATGGATTTAATGGCTCGATAGGTTATAATTCAAAACGAATGATGGGCGTGCATAATGGATATTTAAATGCGCTTTATGGTTTTTTTGCAGTCATCGGTGGTTGTTTGAGTATCTATTCAAAGAGAAAAAAATGAGTTTTTGGAATTTGGAATTTAATTTTTGGAATTTGTTTTTTAACACTACATTTGCACTGTCTCAAAGGGGTGCTCTAAATAACGAGCTGAGATCATACCCAAAGAACCTGAGCGAGTAATGTTGCTAAGGGAAAAAACGACACTATCAAGCGTGCACACTTTATTTTGTCGTGAAACATTTATTAATTTAACAAAAGAATAATTCCCCCTTTTATTCGTAATTTTTTACGAATGAAAACACTTTTTTTAGGTACTGAGGTACTAAGTTGCAAAGGTTCTAAGGTTCAAAAACTGAGCAGAACCAAATCCATTTTCTTTCTTCTTTCTTCTTTCTTCTTTACACTGGTTTCTACTGCGCAAGAACAGGATTCAACAAAAGTTACTAAACTTGATGATGTCTTAGTTTCTGCAGTTCGTGTTACTTCAAAAACGCCAGTTACATTCAGTAACATGGATAAAAAAGAAATTAAATATAGAAATCTAGGACAGGATATTCCTGTTCTTATGAACTATCTGCCATCTGTTGTTACGACTTCTGACGCTGGAAACGGAATGGGTTATACAGGAATTAGAGTTAGAGGAAGTGATGCTACGAGAGTAAACGTTACTATAAACGGAATTCCTTATAATGATGCTGAAAGTCAAGGAACTTTTTGGGTAAATATGCCTGATTTTGCTTCTTCTCTAGAGAGTTTACAGTTACAACGAGGTGTTGGAACTTCTACAAACGGATCTTCTGCGTTTGGAGCCAGCTTAAATATGCTTACAGATAATTACGCTTCTAAAGCAAATGGCGAAATTTCAAGTTCTTACGGAAGTTTTAATTCAAATAAAAATACTGTAAAATTCAGTACAGGCTTGTTAAATGATCATTTTGAGTTAGCAGGTCGTTTATCTACATTGAAATCTGATGGTTATGTAGATCGCGCCAAATCAGATCTAAAATCATATTTCTTGCAAGGAACTTACGTTGGAAAAACAACTTTGATTAAAGCTTTGGTTTTTGGAGGAACTGAAAAAACGTACCAATCTTGGAATGGAATCGATGCTGAAACTTTAAATTCAAACCGCACTTATAATTCCGCAGGAAAGTATAAAGACGAACAAGGAAATGTTAGGTTCTATGATAATGAAACAGATAATTACAATCAAGATCATTACCAATTGCATTGGAGTGAATCATGGTCTGATAAGTGGAGTACTAATCTAGCTTTTCACTATACAAAGGGATTAGGGTATTATGAAAATTATAAATATGATGAGCCAATTGAAGGATATGGGCCAATTCAGCCTACAAAACAAGTTGAGAATGATTTAGGAGAATTAGTTCCAGGAACCGATTTGATTCGTCAGAAATGGTTAGATAATGACTTTTACGGAACAACTTTTTCAGTAAAATACAAAGAAGAAAAACTAGATGTTATTATTGGCGGAGGCTGGAATAAATACGAAGGCGATCATTACGGAAAAGTAATTTGGGCAAGAAATTCAGCTCAGTCTGAATTAGGCGATCATTATTATGATGATTTCTCGACAAAAACAGACGGGAATATTTTTGCAAAAGCAAACTATCAGTTTACTGAAAAATTAAGCTTTTATGGAGATTTACAATACCGAAATGTACATTATAAAGCCAATAGCGCTCAAACTGGTTTGGTAAATGATAAGTTTAACTTTTTTAATCCAAAAGCAGGTTTAAATTTTGAGATCAATTCAAAAAACAATCTTTACTTTTCATATGCACGTGCAAATCGTGAGCCTAATAGAACAGACTACGAAGGTGGAAATGTGAAGCCTGAAAAATTAAATGATTTTGAATTGGGATGGAGATTTAATTCAGAAAAAATTCAATTGAATTCTAATTTCTACTACATGGGATATAGAGATCAATTAATATTAACGGGAAGATTAGATGATGTTGGTGCGCCTATTCGTGCTAATACTGAAAAAAGTTACCGTTTAGGATTTGAATTTGATGCGACAATTGCACTTTCAGAAAAATTTATTTTGAGACCTAATTTCACTTTAAGCAGTAATAAAAATGTTGATTTAGCTGTTGATGGACAGTATTACGGAACAACGGATATTGCTTATTCTCCAGAAGTTATTGCAGGAAATATTATAATTTATAAACCAATTGAGAATTTATATGTTTCGTTGCTGCAAAAGTATGTTGGCAAACAATACATGAATAACATCGAATTACCATCTGCAAAACTGGCTGATTATTTTGTAAACGATTTGAATGTGTCTTACGAGATTAAACCAAAATCTGTTTTTAAATCAATTATGATTACTGGTTTAGTAAACAATATTTTAGATAAAAAGTATGTTTCAAACGGGGCTATGTGGGATATTTATCCATACTATTACCCGCAGGCAGGAATCAATTTCCTAGCAGGATTAACATTAAAATTCTAAAATATTCTCTAACATAAAAAAAGCCTGANNTCAGGCTTTTTTTATGTTAGTTATAAACGCGAATTACAGTTCCGCTTACTTCAACACGATATTGTTTTAATGGATAATCTTTACCGCCAAGTCCAGTAAATAGACTGTACTCCGTTTTATCGCAAGAACAAACGGCATTTATACCGTTAATTGTCATGGCAATGCATGAGTTTAAATCCTGATTAGGACAAGCAGCATCAAAAGCATTATAGGTGCCTCCAGCATTAAAAATAATAATTCCTTTTGCTCCATAATTAGGAATTATTACACCGTTGCTCACAAATTTCAGATTGGAATAAGCCGGCAGGTTCATATCTACAGATAAATTTACAGAGTAATTTGGAATATATGGATTTTTATTGCTACGCTCGCTGTCACTGCAAGAGAAAAGGATAGAAACGAAGGCGATTATTAGAAAGATTTTTTTCATTATTTTAATAAGAATTAGTGAAACAAAAATAAATTATTTAGATTTGATTTTTATATGATTAACATATAATTATGTACTACAAAAAATAATAGTATATTTGTAATACAAAATCCCGTCCCGATGGGATTTTTTCTATTTATATAAACGATGAAGTTATGAGTAAAGTATCTTATTATACCGCAGAAGGATTAAAAAAGTTAAAAGATGAATTGGAGCATTTAAAGAGTGTAATGCGTCCAAAAGCATCTCAAGATATAGCAGAAGCAAGAGATAAAGGTGACTTATCTGAAAATGCTGAGTATGATGCTGCAAAAGAAGCACAAGGTTTATTAGAAATGAGAATTGCTAAACTTGAAGAAGTATATGCAAATGCAAGATTAATTGATGAATCTCAACTTGATGTTTCGAAAGCTTTGGTACTTTCTAATGTAAAAATTAAAAATCAAAGCAACGGAATGGAGATGAAGTATACTCTTGTTGCTGAAAGTGAAGCCGATTTAAAAACAGGGAAAATCTCTGTAACTTCTCCTATTGGAAAAGGGTTATTAGGAAAATCTGTTGGTGAAGTAGCTGAGATTACGGTACCAAATGGTGTTTTAAAATTTGAAATTCTTGAAATTTCAAGAGACTAAATTTTCTTTAGTTTAATCGGTTAATTGTTTAATCGGTTAAACGGATAAACGATTAAACAAATAAACGATGTCAATATTCACTAAAATAGTAAACGGAGAAATTCCAGCTTATAAAATCGCTGAAGATGATAACTATTTGGCTTTTTTAGATGTAAATCCTAATGCAAAAGGACATACACTTTGTATTCCAAAACAAGAAATCGATAAGATTTTTGATATGGATGACGAATTGTATTTAGGATTAATGAAGTTTTCGAAAAGAATTGCAGCGGCGCTGGAAAAAACAGTTCCATGTAAAAGAATTGGAATGGCAGTTGTAGGTTTAGAAGTTCCTCATGCACACGTACATCTAATTCCGCTTAACGAAATGGATGAGATGCGTTTTCATAATAAAGTAAAACTTTCAAAAGAAGAATTCGAGGCTTTGGCAAAAGACATTCAATCTAATCTTTAAAAAGTACAAAAAAATTAAAAACACCAATTCGATTTTGAATTGGTGTTTTTTTTATGTCTATTTTTTTTAAACAAGAGTGTTTATTTTATAACTGATTTGAAAAGTAGTTCCTTTCCCAATTTCAGAATGAAGCACTTTGATCTTTCCATTGTGATATTCTTCAACAATTCTTTTAGTCAAAGAAAGCCCCAAGCCCCAGCCTCTTTTTTTAGTAGTAAAACCAGGTTCAAAAATAGTTTTGAATTGATTTTTAGAAATGCCGCTTCCAGAATCTTTTACATTTATTTTTACATGATGAGAATCTAATTCTATCTGAAGATCAAGATTTCCCTTTCCTTTCATTGCATCAATTGCATTTTTAATTAAATTTTCAATAGTCCAGCTGTGCAGCGTGGGATTAATCAGAACAAAAATTTGTTTTTCAGGAGCCTGATACGAAAACGAAACCTGCTTAGAAAATCTCGATTGCAAATATTCATAGGTATTCAAAGTTTCTGCCACAATATCATTTGGTTCTAAAACAGGAACAGAACCAATTTTAGAAAAACGATCTGTTATGGTTTGCAAACGCTCAACATCTTTTTCGATTTCAGCTGTAATAGATTGATCGATTTCTTCCGTTTTTAAAATTTCAACCCAGCCTATTAATGATGATAATGGAGTTCCAATTTGGTGTGCTGTTTCCTTTGCCATTCCGGCCCATAATTTATTCTGAGTTGCCATTTTTGTGCTTTTGTAAAAATTGTAGATCAAAGCACCGCACAAAAAAATAATCAATAATAAAGCTACAGGATAATATTTTAATTTATTGATCAAAGCCGAATTGCCATAGTAGATCTGTTGAAATTTACCAGGAGCATATTCAATTATAACAGGATCATTTTCGTTTTTAAGATTGTTTAAAAATTTAACAGACTCTTTTCTATCATTAATTATGTGTTCAGGAATATTTACTGAGCTTATAACTTTGTCATACATTACTAACATTACTGGTACAGAAGTATTGTTGTTTATGATTTCAAGAGGTAAATCAAGATCAGTATTTTCATCTGCATTAATTAATGTTTTTTGAGCATTAGCCCAAAGATTCATTTTTAACCTTTCCTCATTTTTAAAGATTTGGAAAAAAGTATAAGTATTCCAAAGAATCAAAGAAATGATTAAGAAGGAAATAAAAATAATGATCCAACGGGTTGTATTTCTACTTTCAGAAAAACGCATAAACTAATTTTTGAGGTATAAATATAACGAAATAAACGCATTTTATATTTCGCAGAACTTTAAAGATTTTTTGTTTTTATCTTGCAAAACTATTTCTCGAAGTTAAACGATTTATATACTTTTGTAAGCCCGAAGTTGAGGTTCGGTTAAATGGAGAAATTATGATCAGCATAGACCCAAAAGAGATAACGACAGTAAAACTGCAAGGATATTTGCAAAGTGCCGTAGGCCCAAGGCCAATTGCTTTTGCAAGCACCATAAGTGTAAATGGAGTTCCAAATTTATCTCCCTTTAGTTTCTTTAATGTGTTTAGCGCTAATCCGCCAATTTTAGTTTTTTCTCCATCAAGACGTGTTCGTGATAATACCATAAAACACACCTTGATAAATGCTGAAGCAACTCGTGAAGTAGTAATTAATGTGGTTAATTACGATTTGGTGCAGCAAACATCATTGGCAAGCACAGAATATGGAGATTGTGTAAACGAGTTTATAAAAGCAGGTTTAACCCAAATTCCTTCAGATTTTGTAAAACCATATAGAGTAAAAGAATCTCCGGTTCAGTTTGAATGTAAGGTAACTCAGATTATTCCTCTAGGAACCGAAGGCGGAGCAGGGAATTTGATCCTTTGTGAAGTAGTTAAAATTCATATTCATGAAGCAATTCTTGATGAAAACGGAGCAATCGATCAACATAAAATCGATTTGGTTTCACGACTTGGCGGAAATTGGTATTCTAGATCGAATCAAGGGTTATTTGAAGTACAAAAACCGCTAACAACTTTAGGTGTTGGTGTTGATGCAATTCCGGATTATATCAGACAAAGCCCTGTGTTTAATGGGAATGACCTTGGGAAATTAGGTAATATTGAATCCTTGCCTACAAAAGAAGAAGTTAGTATATTTGTGAAAGAAAATTTTGCTGTAAAAGGAGTTTTAAGTTCAGACGATCAGAAAAAAATCCATTTAGAAGCAAAAAAATATCTCGATAAAGAAGATATTACCTCGGCTTGGAAAGTGCTTTTAGCTAAAAAATAAGAATAGAAACAATAATTAATATAGACGAAGATGGAAGTTATAGGAAAAGTAAAAGTGGTTAATCCTGAGCAGCAAGTTAGTGCTTCATTCAAAAAAAGAGAACTAGTAGTTACTACAGATGAGCAGTATCCACAGCACATTTTAATCGAATTTACACAAGATAAATGCGATTTATTAAGCAGCTATAAGCAAGGAGAGGCAGTAAAAGTTTCTATCAACTTAAGAGGAAGAGAATGGGTTAATCCACAAGGAGAAACTAGATATTTTAATAGTATTCAAGGTTGGAGAATCGAAAGACTTGCACCAGAAGGTCCTGCACAAACTCCAGCAATGCCGGCAGCAGAAGCTTTTGCTCCAGCAACAAATTTAAACGAAGACGAACCAGACGATTTACCGTTCTAAGAGTTTAAAATTCAATTTATTAAATTCCAAATTCCAATTCATTTTCGTGAATTTGGGATTTGGAATTTTATTTTTATTTGAAGTTTATGTCATTTCGACCGAAGGGAGAAATCGCACAAGTAATTCTGTAAAGTGAATTGACAATCTTTGTCTAGTTTCGTTTGTGATTTCTCCCTTCGGTCGAAATGACAACATTGTGATAAATTGAAATTTAGCATTTAATTTTATTGGAATTTAAAAAAGATGTACTACGTATTTGAAGATCTATTTTTTCCGCCAGTTTCAGAAGCTGATGAAGAGGGAATTCTTGCAATTGGAGGAGACTTAAATCCAGAGCGGTTAAAGCTCGCATACAGGAACGGAATTTTTCCGTGGTTTAATGAGGGTGAACCAATACTTTGGTGGTCGCCAGATCCAAGAATGGTTTTGTTTTTAGATGAATTAATAGTGTCTAAAAGCATGCGGAACATTTTAAATAGAAATCAATTTAAAGTCACTTTTAATCAAAATTTTGAAGACGTGATTTCAAATTGTCAGAAGATAAAAAGAGACGGACAAAACGGAACCTGGATTTCGAACCAAATGATTGAAGCTTATTGTAAACTTCATGCTCAGGGAATTGCAAAATCCGTAGAAGTCTGGCAAGATGAAGAACTGGTTGGTGGTTTGTACGGAATAGATTTAGGACATATTTTTTGCGGTGAAAGTATGTTTTCTAAAGTTTCAAATGCTTCAAAAATTGCTTTTATAGCTTTAGTGAATTATCTAGAAAAAGAGAATTACAAATTACTAGACTGTCAAGTTTACAATCCGCATTTAGAGAGTTTGGGTTGTCGCGAAATTGATCGCGATGAATTTATAACGATTTTAAAAAGTTAATAAAATGAGTACAGTTCATATTGTAAAGGAAATCTATATTTATCCGATTAAAAGCTTGGCAGGAATCAGCCTTCAATCTGCTTTGGCTGAAGAAATGGGATTTGAAAACGATCGCAGATGGATGCTTATTGACGCAGATAATCAAATGATTACACAAAGAGAACATCGCAATATGAGCCAGTTTTATCCGAAGATTTTAGATGAAAAAATCAGTATTACTTTTAAAGATCAAAAACATGAGTTTTCTATCAATGAACATTTAGGCAATTCGCTGGAAGTGAATGTTTGGGATGATAAAAGTGAAGTGGTTGAAGTGAATCAAGCAACTTCAAAATGGTTCAGCCAGCATTTGGGTTTCGAATGTAAATTAGTAAAAATTCTAAAAAATGGAGATCGTAAACATGAAAGTTCCAGAGTAAAAGAAACTTTCAATGTAAGCTTAGCAGATGGTTATCCTTATTTATTAATTGGTACAAAAAGCTTGGACTTTTTGAATGATAAACTAGATGAAAAAATCACCATAAAAAGGTTTCGCCCCAACATTGTTGTAAGCAGTGAAAATCCTCATGAAGAAGATGATTTTACTACTTTTTCCATTGGAGAAGTTCAATTTAAAAACATAAAACCCTGCGGAAGATGCATTATGGTGAATAATGATCCAGAAAACGGGCGACTGAAAAAAGAACCTTTAAAAACATTAAGTAAATACAGAAATGTAGATAATTCAGTTTTATTCGGAACCAATATTGTGGGATTGAATTCTGGAATTGTTAAGGTAGGAGATGCACTTGTTTTCTAGAAGTTCAACTTTGTAAAATTCCACTTCAAAGTATTAAAAATGATTATTTCATTTTTTAAAGTTGGCAGCTCTAAAATTAATTTTAAGGTTTCATGCGCCATCATATTTCCAATAATTCCAGGTAATGTTCCTAAAACTCCATTCAAATTGCAATTCGGAACATCTTTCGGATCAGGCATTTCGGGAAATAAGTCACGTAAATTTTTACTTTCGTTGTGATTAAAAACGGCAATTTGTCCTTCAAATCTCAAAATACTGCCATAAACCAAAGGTTTGTTGAGTTGAACGCAAGTATCATTTACCAGATAACGAGTAGTAAAATTATCAGAACCATCTACAATTATATCATATTGCTTAATGACTTTTGACGCATTTTCTAAAGTTAATTTCTCGGTAATAGCAGCAACTTCAATAAGCGGATTTAATCTTGAAACGACTTCTTTTGCCGCAATTGCTTTTTGCTGACCAATTTCATTTTCGGTATACAAAATTTGTCTGTGAAGATTGTGAATTTCAATGGTATCAAAATCCATAATTCCAATATAACCAACTCCAGCAGTGGCAATATATTGCAAAATAGGGCAGCCTAAACCGCCGGCACCAATTACTAAAACACGTGCTTTTTTTAATTTTTCCTGACCTTCATCACCAATTTCAGGCAACATGGTTTGTCTGTTGTAACGTAAAAATTCTTGTATAATGCTCATTTTAATTTAGTCTTAAAGTTTTTAAAGTCGAAAGTTGAAAGTCAAAAGTTTTGGGCTTTATGACTTTAGGCTTTCAAACTTTTGACTATATACTTTGTCCCAATCTTTCCAAATAGGCTCGTAACCCTTACTTTTTATGATTTGTGTAATTTCATCTGCAGAACGTTCATCGCTGATTTCGAATTGCTCTAATGATTGCGGGTCAACAACATATCCGCCTGGATTTGTTTTCGAGCCTGCACTCATGCTGGTAACGCCAATGGGAATAATATTGTTTCTGAATTTTTCGTTTTCTCTCGTTGAAATTGAAATTTCCAAATCTTCATTCCATAAACGATAAGCACAAATTAACTGTGTCAAATCTTTATCGTCCATTATAAAATTTGGTTCGATAATTCCTTCAGCAGGACGAAGGCGAGGGAAGGAAACAGAATATTTAGTCTGCCAGTATTTTTTTTGAAGATAATCTAAATGCAAAGCGTTAAAAAAACTATCCGTTCGCCAGTCTTCTAAACCCAATAAAACACCTAACCCAATTTTATGAATTCCAGCAGTTCCAATTCGATCTGGAGTCTCCAGTCTATAGTCAAAATTTGATTTCTTGCCTTTTGTATGGTATTTTTTGTAAACTTCTTGATGGTAAGTTTCCTGATAAACCAAAACAGAATATACACCAGCATTGTGCAATCTTTCATAATCTTCTGTAGAAAGCGGTTGCACTTCAACAGAAATGATCGAAAAATCGTTTTTGATAAGGTTTATCGCGTTTAGAAAATAATTAATGTTTACAGTATAATTTGCTTCACCTGTAACGAGTAAAACGTGATCAAAACCTGTATTTTTTAAAGCTTCGACTTCGAGTTTTATTTCGGTATCAGATAATGTTTTTCTTTTGATTTTATTGTCTAAACTAAATCCGCAATAAGTGCAAATGTTTTGACATTCGTTGCTTAAATAAAGCGGCGCATACATTTGGATGGTTTTCCCGAAACGCTTTTTGGTGATTTCATGGCATTTTTGCGCCATTTCTTCCAGATAATTTTGAGCTATGGGCGAAATTAAAACCAAGAAATCATCGAGACCATATTTAGTTTTAGCTAAAGTGCGCTCGACATCTTTTGATGTGGTTTGGTATATTCTGGACTGGATATCATCCCAATTATATTGCTCAAAAATAGATTTGAATGTTTTCATTTTATTTTTTTTATTTCATGCAGATTTTCATGAATATATCAGATTTTGTTTGCGACTCGATGTATATTATCTAGGATGTTTATACAATTAAAATTGACTAATAATCCGAGTTTTTTGTTTGTTAGTTTTAAATAGGTATTTAGTTGTTTAAAGTGAATAGATTTAAGCTCTTCAACGGATTTTAATTCAACAATTACTTTGTGTTCGACTAGTAAATCTATTCGGAAAGTGATATCTAATTCTACATTATTATAATTAACCGGAATATTAACTTGTTTGATGGTATTTAATCCATCTTTATTTAATTGATAATATAAGGCGCTTTCATAAACTGATTCTAATAATCCGGGGCCTAGGGTGTTGTATACTGTAAAAATAGCACCTCTAACTTTATATGAAATTTCATTTTCTGACATAATCGTGATTTTAACTTTAAATCAAATCTAACGAAATTTCCTACTTTTAAAGTGTTTTTCTCGCAGATTTGGCAGATTAAGCAGATTATTTTTTGAGCATTTTTTATCCAAATAAATCTGCTTAATCTGCCAAATCTGCGAGAGATTAAAAATTAATCATATAAAAATGAAGTCAAAGGACTAGAGGCCACAGCATAGTTTTGTTGATTAGCAATTTTGGCTTCAAAAGCTTTTCTTCCTGCAATAACCGCTTCTTTAAATGCTTCAGCCATTAATTTTGGGTTTCCTGCAACGGCAATTGCGGTATTTACCAAAACGGCATCAGCGCCAATTTCCATTGCTTTTGCAGCATCAGATGGAGCGCCAATTCCTGCATCAACAATAACCGGAACATTGCTTTGTTCGATTATAATTTCTAAAAAATCAATTGTTTTTAAGCCTTTATTACTGCCTATTGGTGACCCTAATGGCATAACTGCCGAAGTTCCTGCGCTTTCTAAATGTTTGCACAATACAGGATCAGCATGAATATAAGGCAGTACAAAGAAACCTAGTTTAGCCAGTTCTTCTGTCGCCTTTAAAGTCTCGATGGGATCAGGCAGTAAATATTTTGGATCTGGATGAATCTCCAGTTTGAGCCAATTTGTTTCTAAAGCTTCACGGGCCAATTGTGCAGCAAAAACGGCCTCTTTTGCATTTCTTGCACCAGAAGTATTGGGTAATAAATTGATATTTGGATGTTGTAAATGCAATAAAATGGCATCAGTGTCGGTTTCGAGATCAATGCGCTTTAAAGCAACCGTAACTAACTCACTTTCTGAAGCTAAAATAGCATCTTCCATTTCCTGATTGGAACCAAATTTTCCTGTCCCCAGAAATAAACGCGATTTAAAGGATTTATCTCCAATATTAAACAATGACGTTTGCATATAATTTTTCGTTTAATTGTTGAATTAATAATTCTTTTTCATCACTTTTTGTGATGATACCTGAAACTGCAATTCCGTGAATTCCAGTTTCAATCAACGGATTTAAATCTTTCAAGGTGATTCCTCCAATTGCATAAATTGGAATTTCAATGTTATTTTTTTTCAATTTTTCAAGGATATCATAGTAACCAGCTAAGCCTAATATCGGACTTAATTTTTCTTTTGTATTAGTAAATCTAAAAGGCCCCAAACCAATATAATCGCAGCCATTTTTTGCATGATTTACTATGTCTTCAAATGTATTTGCAGTTCCGCCAATAATTTTTGTAGCCCCTAAAATTGCCCTTGCTTCATCGATTTTCATGTCTGATAAACCTAGGTGAACGCCATCGGCAGCAATTTGCTGAGCGAGATATAAATTATCATTTACAATAAAGTTGGCGAGATATTCTTCGCATAAAAATTTTACAGCTTCTGCCAAAGCAAAGCTGTTTTTTGCAGTCTGATTTTTAAATCGCATTTGTATCCAGTCGCATCCAGCATCTAAAGCCTGATGAATGTTGTACAATTGTTGTTCGATTGTTTTTCCTTGTGAAATGTATTGCAGTTTATTGTACATGATGATATCCGATTAAAGTTGATGTTGAACTCAGGTATTTTTCTATGTAGGTTTTAGCATTTTTACAAGCTTCATATAAAGTTTGGTTTAATGCAAGATTTGAAGCAATCGCAGATGATAAGACACAGCCTGAACCATGTTTTTCAGAACATTTTTTATCTGAAGGAAGCAAATCAAAAACTTCATTTTTTAGAAATAAATGATCTGTTCCAATGGCTTTTTCGTTATGCCCGCCTTTCAATAAAATATTGGCAGGAATTTCATTTTGCAGCCAAAGTTTCTTTGAAATAAACCCAGGATATAAAACTTCAATTTCATTATAATTGGGTGTGATTAGATCGATTTTTGATAAAATTTTGTCGAGATCTGAATAATCGTTAATTGAAAGAAATTCAAATTTTGTCGTTGATTTTAAAACAGGATCCCAAACTATTTGTGTAGTTGGAGATAACAGTTTTATGGTTGATAGAATTCGATTTAAATAATGTGCAGAAGGAACAATTCCAATTTTGACCACACTGATTTTATAACTCAGAAAAAGAGTTTCAATTGAGCGAATCACAAAACTTAAATCCGTCCACTGTATTTCATAAAATGTATCTTCAGTTTGAATAGTATTGGCAGTAATAACCGCAAAACCATTGACATTATGCTGCTCAAAAGTTTTGATGTCGGCAAGAATACCAGCTCCCCCCGAAGGGTCAAGGCCGGCTATTGCAAGTGCGAAAGGACGATTTGCTGACATAATTTAAATTCTTTTACAGGGTTTATATTGCTCCAAACAGCACCTAAAAGTGCGATGTTATCAAAACCATTCTCGAGTGTTTTTCGAATATTTTCAGAATGAATTCCGCCTAAAGCAATGATTTTTGTTTTGTAATTTGTTCTTGATTTTAATGCTTCAAAAAGATCTATTTTTGACTCATAATTTTCTTTTGAAATACTTTTAAAAACCGGACTTAGAAATGCGTAATCAAAACCATTTTCCAGAGAATTAAAATCGTCTATAGAATGTGTTGATGTTGATATAAACTCGTTTTTATCTTTATCAGAATCTGAAAACTTTGAAAAAAGATGACGTTGATTTTTTCTTTCTTTTTCAGAAAAATGAAAACGAATAATTCCTAAATCGTCAGCCAATTGATGATGATTGTGTAAGACAAGTTTAGTTCTATATTCTAATTTAATTTGTTGAATGAATTGCGCCATTTCACATTCAGAATAATCAGGCTTCCGAATATGAAGCAAAGACATTCCTTCTTCAAATAAAGAATGAAGAATGTCAATTTCATCTTTAATAAAAGAAGGATTCGTAATCACAATCATATCTTTCTTCTTATTTCTTTTATCTTCTCGCTTAAATATAAATCTCTTTTCCCTGCTCAATAAATTCTTCTGATTTCTCTTGCATTCCTTTTTCTGCGGCAGCGACATCTCTAATTTCCTGAGATATTTTCATAGAGCAGAATTTTGGTCCGCACATAGAACAAAAGTGTGCTGCTTTTGCACCATCGGCAGGAAGTGTTTCATCGTGAAATTCTCTCGCTGTATCTGGATCTAAGGCTAGGTTAAATTGATCTTCCCAACGGAATTCAAAACGGGCTTTACTTAAAGCATTATCTCGATACTGAGCTCCTGGATGACCTTTTGCTAAGTCTGCGGCATGTGCCGAAATTTTATAGGTGATTACGCCATCTTTAACATCTTTTTTATTAGGTAAACCAAGATGTTCTTTTGGTGTTACATAACACAACATAGCACATCCGTACCAGCCTATCATTGCGGCTCCAATTGCTGATGTTATATGATCGTAACCCGGCGCAATATCTGTTGTTAAAGGACCTAAAGTGTAAAATGGAGCTTCATGACAATGTTCTAATTGTTTGTCCATGTTTTCTTTAATCATGTGCATTGGTACGTGTCCTGGACCTTCAATAAAAACCTGAACATCATGTTTCCAAGCAATTTTGGTTAATTCACCTAAAGTTTCTAATTCGGCAAATTGTGCGGCATCATTAGCATCTGCAATCGAACCTGGGCGTAAACCGTCTCCTAAAGAAAAAGCCACATCGTATTGTTTCATAATCTCACAGATTTCCTCAAAATGAGTGTACAAAAAGTTTTCTTTATGATGAAATAAACACCATTTCGCCATAATTGATCCGCCTCGAGAAACGATTCCTGTTACACGATTTGCAGTTAAATGAATATAACGAAGTAAAACTCCAGCATGAATTGTAAAGTATGAAACACCTTGTTCTGCTTGTTCTATTAAAGTATCACGGAAAATTTCCCAAGTTAAATCTTCTGCAATTCCTTTTACTTTTTCTAAAGCCTGATAAATAGGAACAGTACCGATTGGGACTGGTGAATTTCGAATAATCCATTCTCTAGTTTCATGAATGTTTTTTCCTGTAGATAAATCCATGATCGTGTCAGCTCCCCAGCGGCAGGCCCAAACTGCTTTTTCAACTTCTTCTTCAATACTCGATGTTACAGCGCTGTTGCCAATGTTAGCATTAATTTTTACCAAGAAATTACGCCCAACAATCATGGGTTCACTTTCAGGATGATTAATGTTGTTTGGGATAATAGCTCTCCCGCATGCCACTTCAGAACGGACAAATTCGGGTGTTATTTTACTTTTTGGAGTATTTGCACCAAAACTATTTCCGCCGTGCTGGCATTGCATTGCTTTTGTTTGTTCATTTAAAAGTTCGATACGTTGGTTTTCGCGAATAGCAATGTATTCCATTTCAGGAGTAATAATGCCTTGTTTTGCATAATATAACTGCGTTACGTTTGCGCCCTTTTTAGCACGTTTTGGCTGATGAAGATATTCAAAACGAAGATGATTCAGGTTTTCGTCGCGCAATCGGCTTTGACCGTAATCTGAAGAGATTTCATTTAAAATTTCGACATCATTTCTATCTAAAATCCATCTTTCGCGTAAGCGCGGCAGTCCTTTTCTAATATCAATTTCAACATTTGGATCAGTATAAGGACCAGATGTGTCATAAACGGTTACGGGAGGATTTTTTTCAATTCCTCCGTTTGAAAGTTTGGTGTCGCTAAGATGAATCTCGCGCATAGCTACTTTTATCGGATGCATTTCTCCGTCGATGTAAACTTTCTTAGAATTAGGAAATGGTGTTCTTGATATTTGTTCTTCTGTAGTCATAATATTTTGGTTTCAAGTTTCAAGTTGATTCTGATTGTGTTTGTCTCACAAAGTTTTTCTGTAGAGGTGCACAACAGTGCGTCTACGTCCAGTATATAATGGGAATTTGGATTTTTAAAGAATTGGAATTTAAATCTTAACCTCCCTGCGTAGCAGAAATAATTAAAATTTCGTCAGTTTCTTGTACGAGGAATTCGTTCCATTTGGTTTTTGGAACAACGGTGTTGTTGATAGCAACGGCGATTCCGTTTTGTTTGTGCGGAATTTCGAGATCGAGCAATGATTGAACGCTTAGCGATTCAGCATTGAAATGTTTGGTTTGTTGATTGATTTTTAGTTCCATTCCTTCTTGAATTAGTATAGAGTTATACTTTAGGAATGGCTGTAAGAACGCAAAAAAAATGCGCGCAGAAGTCATCTTACTTTTCCCTACGCTAGTATGAACTAGATCAGGTTCAGAGGGTAAAATCTCAGCCTGCAAATTGCAGACACCCCTAAAGTGTGAAGCAAATGTAATAAAATTTGTTTAGAAGTTTCAGGTTTTAAGTTTTAAGTTTTTTGAAAACTGAAAACTGTGACTGAAAACGACGATTGTAATTGAAAGCTATTTAGTTCTCGTCCAGCAATCTTCAATATGATCGTTGACCATTCCTGTGGCCTGCATATGAGCATAGATCACGGTTGAGCCAACGAATTTAAAACCGCGTTTTTTTAGATCTTTGCTAATTGCATCAGAAATTGGAGTTGTTGCAGGAACATCTTTTAGAGTTTTTGGATTATTGTCAATAGGTTTCCCGTCTGTGAATTTCCAGATATAATCAGAGAAAGTTCCAAATTCATCCTGAATTTTCATAAAAGCCTGAGCATTTGTAACTGCTGATCTAATTTTGAGTTTGTTTCGAATGATTCCGGTATTTTGAAGTAATTCTTCGATTTTATCTTCAGAATAGCGGGCGATTTTTTTATAATCGAAATTATCAAAAGCTGTTTTGAAATTTTCTCTTTTGTTTAAAATTGTAATCCAGCTCAATCCGGCCTGAAAGGTTTCCAGAATTAAAAATTCAAATAGAGTAGGGTCGTCATAAACAGGAGTTCCCCATTCTTCATCATGATATTTTTTGTATAAATCGCTTGCGCTGCACCAGCCGCAGCGAATGATATTTTCGTTTTTCATTATTTCCCAATTTGCCAGCTGTAGCCTTTTACAGTTGGAATGTAAGCCGAACGGCCTATTATAACTAAATTATTATAGATTTTTTTGTTGTATTTAATGCCAATTGCATTGCCGGAAGTATAGAGTTTATTTTCTTTAAATACCACTTTTAATCGCCCGTCTTGAAGTTTAGCATCAGATATTTTTTCAATAAACCACGTTGAATGCCATTTAACTTCGATTTCATTTTGGGCAGTTTTGGTTACGCTTTTAACAAGTTTGACCGCTTCTTTTTGAATTTCAAAGTTTTGAGTAAGCTCTTTTTGAGTTAAAGTTTGACCAATTTTACAGTTACTTAATATTTTATGAAGGTTTGTAAAGCTTAATAATTTATTTTCGTTAGGGTCTTTTTTTGGTTCAGAAGCGGCGGTGCTAATTAGTGTTTTTGATTCTTGAGTGTGCTTGTTAATTTTGATTGGCTTTTTTACAGCAAAAATATTTTTTCTATCAGAAAGGGAATCAGTAAGAATTTCTTTTTGTACAATGGTTTTTGAAGAAGCAGAGGAAATTTCTTTTAGCGGGGCCGCTTTCAAAGAATTAACAGGGTATACTTTTTTCTTAGGCTGTTTTTTCTCATCATTTCCGCAGCCGAAAAAAAGGAAAGCGATAAGGAGTACTAATATCGTATAGTTTTTTTTCATGGCTTTATTTTGGTTTATCCTTTGTGAGATGAGCCTTCCTCGTCCAAATATTTTTTTATCAAATGATGTCCCGCATAGATTAATGGGGTTAGTAAAATTGCAATTGATAACTTAAAGGTATATCCAATTAAAGCGGAAGAAAGAAAAGTATCAAAATCAATTTTTCCAGGCAGCCAAAAAGCAATTCCAAGAACAATAAATGAGTCAAATAATTGTGAAACTACGGTTGAACCGGTTGTTCTAAGCCAAATTTTTCGCTCGCCTGTACGTCTTTTAAAAAACCAAAAAATCCATACATCAATTAATTGCGATGCCATAAAAGCGATTAAACTTCCAACAATAATCCACATACTTTGTCCAAAAACAGCTTGAAACTGCTCATCGTTTACAGGACTTATTCCTTTTGCAGCAGGAATTACTATTGCCATAAACAGAATTAGAAAAGCATAAGCGATCAAACAAGCAGTTATAAAAGAGAGTTTTTTCACTCCTTTTTCTCCAAAATATTCATTAATCAAATCGGTCGTTAGAAAAACAACAGGCCATGGTAAAATTCCAATGCTCATTACAAAAGGGCCAATTTGAATTAGCTTTCCACCAATAAGTTCTGCAACAACTGCATTCGTTATAAATATTCCGGCAAGGACAACAAAAACAATTTCTTTTCGGGTTTTAAACATCTTAATTTGGTAAATGATGTTTCAAATTTAAACTATTTCTTTATAACTTAAAAAGGATTGATTTTAAATTAAGCTGTTGCATTTAAGAGAATCGGAAAGTTAAAATTCTATTTTGAACGCTGATTTTAGTTACATTTGGAACAATAATATATTAGTTAAAAAATAATGATAATGAAAAAATTAATGACAATTTTTCTCATGGGAACAACTTTTTTTGCGGCCACCGCACAATCAAATTCAGATAACCCATTGCTCAAAAACTGGACAGGGCCATATGGCGGAGTTCCTGCGTTTAATGAGTATAAGGTTGCGGATTTTAAACCGGCAATTCAGTTTGCAATTCAAGAAAAATTGAACGAGATTGATGCTATTGCGAATAATCCGAAGGCACCGACTTTTGAAAATACAATTGCTGAGCTGGAACGTTCTGGAAAAACAATTACTAGGATTTTGACGGTATACGGAATTTACAGATCGAATTTGAGTACACCTGAGTTTAGTGCTGTAGATCGCGAGATGTCTCCTAAGTTTTCTGAATTCTCTGATAAGATCAATCAGAATAAAAAACTTTTTACTAGAGTTGAGGCTTTGTACAATTCTAAAGAAAGTAAAAAATTGACCAGTGAACAGCAACGTTTAATCTGGTTGTATTATACTGATTTTGTACGTGAAGGAGCTAAATTGAATGCGGCAGACAAAGAAAAAGTAGCTGATATTAATAAAAAACTGGCGAGCCTTTTTACTAAATTCAGTCAAAATTTATTGGCCGAGGAAAATAATCAATATGTAGCTTTAAAGACTGAAAGTGATTTTGATGGTTTACCATTAGAAGTAAAAAATGCTGCTATTGCTGAAGCAAAGGAGAGAAAACTTGATGTTTTGGGCTGTATTGCCAATACACGTTCTTCAATTGAACCATTTTTAACTTTCTCGAATCGTAGAGAATTAAGAGAAAAAGCTTTCGATATTTTTGTGAAACGCGGTGATAATGGAAATGCAAATGATAATAACGCGACTTTGGTTTCTATTTTGCAATTGCGTACTCAAAAAGCGAAATTATTAGGATTCCCAACTTTTGCAGATTGGAGTTTGTCTAATAAAATGGCAAAAGATCCTAAGAAAACATTGGATTTGATGATGTCAGTTTGGGAACCTGCAGTTGAGAAAGTACATCAAGATGTTGCCGAAATGCAGAAAATTGTAGATGCCGAAGGTGGGAAATTTAAGATTCAGCCGTGGGATTATCGCTATTATGCTGAAAAAGTTAGAAAAGCAAAATATGATTTAGATCAAAATGAGGTTAAGCCTTATTTGCAATTAGAGAATTTGCGCGAAGGAATGTTTTGGGTTGCTGGGGAGTTATTTAATTTAAGCTTCAAACAAGTTACAAATGTTCCTGTTTATCATCCAGATGTTCGTGTTTGGGAAGTAAGCAATAAATTAACGGGTAAAACAGTCGGGTTGTGGTATTTTGATCCTTATGCACGTACAGGAAAACGTTCTGGTGCTTGGATGAATGCATATCGTGATCAGCAAAAAATGGATGGTGAAGTACTTACAATTGTATCTAATAACTGTAATTTTATTAAAGGTGCAGCAAACGAACCTGTTTTGATTTCTTGGGAAGATGCAACTACATTGTTTCATGAGTTTGGACATGCGCTTCACGGATTATGTTCTAATGTAACTTATCCTAGTTTGGCAGGAACATCTGTGGCTAGAGATTATGTAGAGTTCCCGTCGCAATTATTGGAGCACTGGCTGGCTACACCAGAAGTGTTGAATAAATTTGCATTACATTATAAAACAAATCAGCCATTACCTCAATCATTAGTAGATAGAATTGAAAAAGCGGCTAATTTTAATGAAGGTTTTGCTACTGTAGAAACAATTTCTAGTTCTTTAATAGATATGAAACTGCACCTCGCAACTACAACTATTGATCCTCATAAATTTGAGAAAGAAACTTTAGATGCGCTTCATATGCCGTCAGAAATTGTTATGAGACATAGAATCCCTCAATTTGGACACATTTTCTCAGGTGACGGTTATGCGGCTGGATATTACAGTTATTTATGGGCAGACGTGATTAATGCTGATGCTTGGGAGGCTTTTACAGAAGGAAAAGGTCCATATGATAAAGAAGTAGCTAAGCGCCTTTATGATAATGTTTTTAGTGTAGGAAATACTATAGATCAGGAGAAAGCATATGAGAATTTTAGAGGCAGAGCTCCAAAATCTGATGCGTTAATGCGTGCTAGAAATTTTCCAATTGTAGAAAAGAAAAAATAGAAAACTTTGTAATTATAATAGGCGCACTGCGGTGCGTCTTTATAATTTGACAAACATAAAAAAGCCCGAATAAATTAATATTCGGGCTTTTTCTATTGAAATAATATATTAACCTAAAGTAACTCTTTTGAAACCTGTAATTTCAACGTTGAATCCTTTAACGTAATCACCAACTTTTTTACTGTCATCTTTGATGAAGTTTTGATCTAATAAAGCTTTTTCTTGATCTAAAGTAGTGTTGTCAGAAATGAAACGTTGTACTTTTCCTGGAATAATTTTATCCCAGATTTGCTCTGGTTTACCTTCAGCTTTTAATTCAGCTTTAGCATCTTCTTCAGCTTGTTTTAAAACTTCTTCAGTTAATTGAGAGAAAGAGATATATTTAGGAACATTTTTTAAAGTTTTTCCTAAACGTTTTGCTTCTTCATTGTCTTTTTCGATTACAGCAATACGAGCAGCAAGTTCAGATTCAACGAAAGCTGGATCAAAATCTTTGTAAGATAATGTATCAGCTCCCATAGAAGCAACTTGCATAGAAACATCTTTAGTTAAAACGTCAGCGTTAGGAATTGCAGCAGAAATTGCAGTTAATGCAGCAATTTTATTAACGTGAACATAAGATCCAACGAAAGCACCTTCTAAAATTTCAAAACCACCGATTTCGATTTTTTCTCCGATAACTCCAGTTTGCTCGATTAATTTTTCAGCTACAGTAATTCCGTTGAAATCTGAAGCTAAAAATTCTTCTTTAGAAGAGAAGTTGATAGCTCTTTCAACTAAATCTTTAGCTAAAGTTACGAAAGCTTCATTTTTACCTACGAAGTCAGTTTCACAGTTTAAAGTGATGATAGCTCCTTTAGTGTGGTCTGCATTGATGAAAGAAACAGCAGCTCCTTCAGAAGACTCACGGTCAGAACGGTTAGCAGCAACTTTTTGTCCTTTTTCTCTAAGGATTTGTATAGCTTTATCGAAATCTCCTTCAGCTTCAACTAAAGCTTTTTTACAGTCCATCATTCCGGCACCTGTAGATTGTCTTAATTTATTTACGTCTGCAGCAGTAATTGTTGCCATAATATTTTGAATTTTAATGTTAAAAGTAAAAATTCCATCTTCTAAATCCCAAACTCCAATTTTATTAAATTATCAACATAACGTTTTTAATTTTGTATTTGGAGTTTGGAATTTAAAATTTGGAATTTAAAATTTGATTTATTCTTCAGTTGCAGGAGCAGCTTCAGCAGCTGGTGCAGCTTCAACAGCAGCAGGAGCTTCTTCAGTAGCTTCAGTTTCTTTTTCAGAACCTCTGTCAGAAAGACCTTCGATAACTGCAGTAGTTACTAAAGATAAAATTTTGTCAATTGATTTAGAAGCATCATCATTTGCTGGAATTACGTAATCAACCTCTCTTGGGTCAGAATTCGTATCAACCATTGCGAAAACTGGAATGTTTAATTTTTGTGCTTCTTTTATTGCGATGTGTTCAGCTTTGATATCTACTACGAACAATGCAGCTGGTAGTCTAGACATGTCAGCGATTGAACCTAAGTTTTTCTCTAATTTAGCACGTAAACGATCAACTTGCAAACGCTCTTTTTTAGATAACGTCATGAAAGTACCATCTTTCTTCATTTTATCAATAGAAGACATTTTTTTAACTGCCTTTCTGATAGTTACAAAGTTAGTTAGCATTCCACCAGGCCATCTTTCAGTGATGTAAGGCATGTTTGCAGCTTTTGCTTTATCAGCAACGATGTCTTTTGCTTGTTTTTTGGTAGCTACGAATAAAATTTTTCTACCTGATGCAGCGATTTTTTTCAAAGCTTCGTTAGCTTCTTCAATTTTAGCTGCAGTTTTATATAGATTGATAATGTGAATACCATTACGCTCCATATAAATGTAAGGAGCCATATTTGGATCCCATTTTCTAGTCATGTGTCCAAAGTGAACACCTGCTTCTAGTAATTCTTTTACTTCTATTTTGTTTGCCATTTTTGTACTAGTTTACGTTCTGTTGATTAGCAATGTATAAATGGCGATTTCTCTGGCTTTATACATTTAGATGCTAAACTATTTCCTACCTCGGTAGGAGAGCAACAATAACTGTGTTTTTTAATTTCAATAAATAATTGATAATGTCTTGTCCTATTTGAACAAGACAGGTAATATTAACGTTTAGAGAATTGGAATCTCTTACGAGCTTTCTTCTGACCGAATTTCTTACGTTCAACCATTCTTGGATCTCTTGTTAATAAACCTTCTGGTTTCAAGATAGCTCTGTTTTCGATGTTCACTTCACACATTACACGTGCTAATGCCATTCTTACAGCTTCTGCTTGACCAGTTGAACCACCTCCGTAAACGTTTACTTTTACATCAAAGTTACTTGCATTTTCTGTCATAGATAATGGTTGTAAAACTTTGTATTGTAAAGTTGCAGTTGGAAAGTAAGTTGCGAATTCTTTTTTGTTTACAGTGATTTTACCTGTTCCTTCAGAAACATATACACGTGCAACAGCGGTTTTTCTTCTACCGATTTTGTGAATAACTCCCATTACTTAAGATCGTTTAGGTTAACAGTTCTAGGTTTTTGAGCTCCGTGAGTATGCTCAGCACCTACAACAACATTTAGATTTCTAAAAAGTTCAGCTCCTAATTTGTTTTTAGGTAACATTCCTTTTACAGCTTTTTCTACTAATAATGCAGGGTTTTTAGATTGCAATACTTTAGCAGTTAAAGTTCTTTGTCCTCCTGGGTAACCTGTATGACGCATGTAAATTTTGTCATTCATTTTTGTACCTGTAAGGTTAATTTTTTCTGAGTTGATAACAATTACGTTATCTCCACAGTCAACGTGCGGTGTGTAACTTGGCTTGTACTTACCTCTTAAGATCATCGCAACCTTTGAAGCAAGACGTCCTAAGTTGTGACCTTCTGCATCAACAACAATCCACTCTTTAGTTACAGTGGCTTTGCTAGCTGAAATTGTCTTGTAGCTTAATGCGTCCATAATATTATTTTAATTAAACATTCCATCCCCAATAAAGGGGATGCAAAAGTACAATTAATTATTTTAAAACCAAATACCTTAAAAGAATATTTTATATCCTGAAAATCAGGCTTTCAGTTTTTATTTTTAAAACTAAAAAAAAACCAGCTTCACATTAAGGCGAAGCTGGTTCAATTTGTAGTGCATTTTTGTTATTATACAATAAAAATATTGGCAATATCTACAACTTGCTGCGTTGTTAAAGGTTCGTCGTAAGCTTCTGATCCTGCGGAAGCTCCAAAGGCTGCAGCAGTATTGAATCCTGCTTGAGTGGTAACTCCTTCGCCATCGTAAACCGCTTGAGTTGCCGGCGGCATTCCTGCTCCTCGATCAGCATTCGAAATCCAGCCTTTTAATTTGCGGAGCCTTCGCACTTCAGATGCGTGACGTGCTTCGACAGAATGTATTTGCAGAGCTGCAGTTAATAAATCTGGTGTAGTTATTAAGTTAGCGGCTTGCCCTTTGTAGGCTCTCACGCCAGTATCTTCAAAAGCTTGTGCTAAAGCAAGAAAGGTTGGGTAATCATGAAAAGGATCAAATGTACCGCCCACTGTAAAGTCAAAAGTAGGTTTAGGAACGAAGTTTGCACTTGCTGAACCGCCTAACCCTGCGATTAAAAATTTAACGTGACTTGACTCGTGAGCTGCTATTTGTTGAAAGACTTTTAAATCTCGTCCGCCATTTTCTAAAGCCGGAATGACACCAGAATCCAGCGCCATGGCATAAAACTCATTTTCTAGATATTCTAGTGTTAAGGCAAATTGTAAAGCCCCTATTGGGGTGGCGGGTGTTGGGGTGATATCTTTTGCTATTGCTTTATTTGCCAATGCTGATAATCCAAAAGGAATTGATGCCAGCGCCAGATTTTTACTGATATTTCCAAATTGTGAAAAACTGTCTCTTCGTGAACCTGTACTATTCATTATACTGTCATCAGTAAAGGTTTCTATAAATTTTAAAATATTCATAATTTCTAAGTTTTAGCTCGTTAAGATTAAGGTAAATATTTGGCAGTAAATTTTGTAGTAATAAATCCGCCGGCAATTGGTAGGATTTTAGAAGGATCTTTTGCGACATCTAAACCATTTGAAGGGTTTACAATATCGTCGCCTGCAAAATCTTTAGAGTTTGGATTGATCAAGCTTCTTATTGCAGAAGCGTGTCTGGCTTCAACCGAAACAATTTTTCCTGCCAGTAATAAATAATCTGGGCTTTTAATTAATCTGCCTGCACCGTTATAAGCAGCAACGCCTGTATCTTCTAGTGCTTTTGCGGTGGCTAAAACTTCATTATGGCTGTTAAAATTTAAAGAACCATAGTTGAAAGCTAAGGAAGGAAGTAATTGAGAGCTTGGATCTGGAAGCGCACCAGTCAAGGCAGCTTTAAAAAAATCTCTATGAACTACTTCATGATGGTATAAATCTGTTAAGACTTGACGTTCAATATCATTAAATACGGTATTGAAATTTGTTGAATTTACAACTTTAGTATAAAAATCAGCTTCTAACTGTTCTAAGGCGTAAGCATATGTAAGTACGCCAAAATCTCCAGAACCTAAATCAAAAACGCCATTTTTTATTCCGGGTAAGGAGTTGTCCTCCATATTATTATCGTTGTCATTGTCGCTGCAACCAGCTAAAACCAAACCTGCGGTAACTAATGTTAGTCCACTGAGCTTAAGGAAGCTCCTTCTGTTATTCAGTGAAGGATCAACTTCATGAATTTTAACTTCGTTTTTCATAATCTAGGTTTTTATTAAGGTTAATAACATGCTATTAAGTTATTAACGAAATTTTAGCACTAGTGGTTTTAAATAATCAATGTTTTTGAATATTATTTCGAAAAGACCTTGTGATTTCAAATAGTAGCAGCAGTTTTTTGTTTTATTTTCGGTAATTCTACTATATTTGTATTAATTACATAAAATATTAATAGATGAAAGCTAAAGCAACTCTAAAACAAATTGCGAAAGAACTTGGTGTTTCTGTATCTACGGTGTCTAAGGCGCTAAATGACAGTCCGGAAATAAGTGAGCAGACGAAGGTGAAGATTAAGGAGTATGCCAAACTCAAAAATTATAAACCAAATGTTATTGGTCTGAATTTAAAGAATCGTAAGACTAAAACGATTGGTGTAATTATACCTAATATATTAAACTCTTTTTTCGCAAAAGTTTTTAGCGGAATCGAAAAAGTGGCAGATAAAAAAGGATATAACGTAATTACTTGTATTTCTAATGAATCTTTAGAGAAAGAAGTTCATACACTTGAAATGTTAAGCAACGGAACAATTGATGGTTTCATTCTTTCGGTTTCTGAAGAAGCGCAAAAACTTCAAGATTACAATCACTTTTCGGCTATCATAAATGACGGAACTCCAATTGTAATGTTTGATCGTATTGCTGATGAAGTAGAATGTGATAAAGTTGTTGTAGATGATTTTGATTCTGCTTTAAACTCAACTCAGCATTTAATTAATTTGGGATGTAAAAACATTGCTTTAATTTCTTCTGTCGATAATTTAAGTGTTGGAAAATTAAGAGCTGACGGATATTTAAAAGCGTTAAAAGACAATAATATTCCAATAAACGAAAAAATCATTCTTCGTACCGATTCAGAGGAAGATATGAAAGCTAAAATTGATGCTATTTTTGAAAATAAAATTGATGCGATTTTCGCTTTAGATGAAAATGATTCTGTTGCGGCTTTAAGAGTTAGTTTGAAAAAAGGATATAAAGTTCCTGAAGATATTTCGATAATTGGTTTTGCTGATGGAATTTTGGCTTCAAGACGTTTGTCTCCAAGTTTAACTACAGTAAGTCAGCACGGAATCGAAATTGGTGAAGTAGCTGCAAAAAGATTAATTCAAAGATTAGAAGAGCCGGAAGGTGAAACTTCAGACTATGAAACTATCGTTATCAAAACAAAATTGAAAGAGCGAGAATCAACTAGAAAAGCATAAATAAAAAATATCCGTCTTAAAGACGGATATTTTTTTATAAGGAATACGGGAATTTAGGATTTTTATACTTCTTTAATTTTTCGAAAGGAACTAAAAAAGATTCTTCACAAGATCTTGCTGCTCTGTAAAAGATCGGTGTGAATTCTATACCTTTTTCGGTGTAACTCCAAGACGGAAAATCCCAATATTCTTCATTAGTATAATCGCAAGGATCATCATCGTCATTTTTTGGTTTTTCGAAATGAAATTCAGAGTTAAGTACAGCTAGCAATTTAGGAGCGAAATAAGTGCTTCTGTATTTTGAATAGTTGTCAAAATTACTTTGTTCTTCGGTGGTAACACTCTTGTCAAAAGCAATAATATCGTCTATTTCATAGTCTTTTCCATTGTTTAGATCAATCAAATAACCGCTTCCTCCAAAATTAGGATGAGCACCGCCACAGTAATAAGATGAAAACATTTCAAAGCCTAATAAGTTTGTATTGAGGAAATTTATGGTGGTTCTTCCTTCAATTCCTTTTCCTTCACTGTATTCAAAACTTGACGAGCAGTTGAGCTGCGCTAATGTAGTTTGAATGTGTATATTTTCTAAAATTGGATTTATAACAGCCTTGTTTTTCTCTGAAAAATTATTTCCTAATCTAAAGAAATCCGAATCACAATGTTTTTCAGAATACCAGACAAATTCCTTGTTATTATAAATAGTGGTTTTTTGTTTTTTGAATTCCAAGAATTTATATTTCACCAGATTCAAACGTTCGTCGTCAAACCTAATTGAGAGGTTTGATTTGTAATTGTCAAAATTAACAGGTTCAAGATGAACAGCTAGTTGTTTGTCTTTAGCATCATACCAAAAACCATCGAAATTATTGCCTGATTTTTTCAGGTAGAATTTTTCAGTAACAATATCGCCGGGCTTAAAATAGAAAGTATAGTTGTTGTTGTCTTTTAATTTTGCTTCAAGTTTAATGTCTTTTAATGAGTTTTTATAGAAATATACGGCGTTTAAATTAGTCTCGTTATCCGATTTATAAACCTGAAGAGTGATATAGATTGTACTTTTACCTAAAGTTCCTTCTAGATAATAAATTTTGTCCTGACAAAATGAAATCGTTGAATACATTATAAATAGAAACAAAAAAGCTTTTTTCATGATAGCCAATTTTAAAATGCAATATTATTTTGTTTTTTTGACAATGTACAAGTTTTTACTTTCATCGTCAGAAATTAAGGTAAACTTCAAATTTGGATTAGAATAATAATTGTATTTTTTTTTCACAGCGTTTTCCATTTCTGTCCAGTTGTCTTTTGTAGTGCTGTATATTGATTTTTCCTTGTTGCTGTAATCATCCAAAAAAATATCCTCTTTTTTAAATTTTAAGGTGTCTTTTGCAAAAGGTATATTGACATAAGCAATTCCATCCCAGTAATAATAAGTATAAGGGCTGTTGGACTGGGTTTGTCCTGCCATATTTGAATTATATTCTAATTTTTGATAATATCGAACCTTTATTTTATCATTTGGGATATCATAAAATACATTTTCATTATCAATCTTTTTATGCTGCTTCGAGCTTAGGTCTCGGGCATTATTATATATATCTTCACTTGCGCCATAAACTACATACCATTGATTATTTGCGTAATATATTATAGATTCTCTTTTGTCAGAAGGGATAGAGTGATCTCTCCAGCTATAAAAAGATTCTAAGTAAATACAATTGGGTACAATAGTATCATAATAATATTTAGATAATTTTTCAGCAGACCAAGTTAAATCTTTGTTTATAGGAACAAATGCTTTTTTTGTTTTGTTTCCATCTGCAGGCCAAGTTTGGTAGTAAAGCAGGGCTTTGTTTACTATTTGTTTGTTAAGCAAAACAATCTCGCCAAATTCAGATTGATCAGACGAGGAAGTTTTAAAGCCTATTGTATCTAAAACTTTTCCAAAGGAATCTATTTTAAATAATGTGTTGTTGTAATTACTGCCAGTATTTCCTCCTCCGTGATCATAAGGTTCAGATTTGGTAATTACTTTAACGATGATTTTATCACTTGAAATCTCGAGTATCTGAAACGTATAACAATATTCAGCTCCTTTTTGAAATATTGATATATCATGATTGCCAAATTTTTTAACTTCAGATAAATTTTTATAAGTCACAAATTCAGTCGGAAGCTTTTTGCGAGGAAAAAGATTTATTACAAAAGTATCCAAGCCTAAAGCTAAGCTAACATTGATTTGATAGATTATAAATAAGACAACTATTGTTACAAGAGAATACGTTATCGTTTTTTGTTTCATTTCGGTCTTTCTAATGTGCTTCCAGCCAGTCTTTACCTAAGCCAAGTTCAACTTCTAAAGGAACAGAAAGTTTAAACGCATTTTCCATTTCATGTTTGATCATGGGTTGGATTTTTTCTAACTCGTCATTATGTACATCAAACACAAGTTCATCATGTACTTGAAGCAGCATTTTAGATTTCCAGTTTTCGTCTTGTAATTTTTTGTGAATGTTAATCATTGCAATTTTAATTACATCGGCAGCGCTTCCTTGAATTGGTGCGTTTACAGCATTTCGTTCGGCTGCACTTCTTACAACTGCATTTGCGGAGTTAATGTCTTTTAGATAACGACGACGACCTAGAATGGTTTGTACATAACCTTTTTCTCTGGCAGAATCTATCTGCTCTTGGATATATGATTTTAATCTTGGGTAAGTTTTGTAGTAAGCATCAATCAAAGCAGCACTTTCGCTTCTTGATAACGAAGTTTGATTGCTTAATCCGAAAGCAGAAACACCATATATAATTCCGAAGTTTACAGTTTTAGCATGGCTTCTTTGCTCGCGGGAAACTTCTTCCAGCTCTACATCAAAAACTTTTGCAGCGGTTGCTTTGTGAATATCTTCTCCGTTTTGAAATGCTTTAATCATGTTTTCTTCACCACTTAAAGCCGCAATAATTCTCAATTCGATTTGCGAGTAATCGGCAGAAATTAAAGTATGATTTTCATCACGTGCTACAAAGGCTTTACGAATCTGACGCCCTCTTTCGGTACGAATTGGAATATTTTGCAGGTTTGGATTATTAGAACTTAAACGTCCTGTTGCTGCAACTGTCTGCATATAATCAGTATGAACACGTAAAGTCTTTTTGTCAACTTGTTCCGGTAAAGCTAAGATGTAAGTGCTTTGCAGTTTTACCATCTGACGCCAATCTAAAATTTGTTTTACAATTGGATTGTCGTTTGCTAAATAAGTTAATACTTCTTCGCCGGTTGCATATTGACCAGTTTTGGTTTTCTTTTGTTTTGCTCCGCCAATTTTAAGTTTATCAAATAAGATATCTCCTAATTGTTTTGGAGAGGCAAGATTAAATTTTTCTCCTGCGGTTTCGTATATTTTTTGTTCTAAAGATTTGATTTCAACATCCATTTCTTTAGACATTGCATTTAAAAAATCAACATCTAATCGAATTCCTTCGGTTTCCATTGCAGCTAAAACGCTTACTAATGGAATTTCGATTTCATCAAATAATTTTTTAGTTTCGGTTTTGTCTAATTCTACGGTGAAGATTTCTTTTAATTGTAAAGTAATATCAGCATCTTCGGCAGCATATTCTTTAATGTCTTCAAGAGGAACGTCGCGCATCGAAAGCTGATTTTTTCCCTTTTTGCCTATTAAAGTTTCAATTGATTTTGGAGAATATTTTAAATAGGTTTCTGCCAAAATATCCATATTATGGCGCATATCTGGATTAATCAAATAATGCGCAATCATGGTATCAAAAAGTTTTCCTTTTACGGTAACGCCATAATTGGAAAGGATTTTTAAATCGTATTTAAGGTTTTGTCCAATTTTTTCGATGTTTTCATTTTCAAAAAACGGAACAAATTTGTCTACTAGTATTTTTGCTTCTTCTTGATTTTCTGGAAACGGAACATAAAATGCTTTTCCTTTTTCATAAGAGAAAGACATTCCAACAAGTTCTGCATGCAAAGCATCAATTCCTGTAGTTTCGGTATCAAAACAAACCGAAGTTTGGTTTTGTAAATTCTGTAAAAGCAGTTTTATTCCTAAATCTCCTTGAATAGTTTGATAGGAGTGAGGTGTGTTTTCTAATGTGCTGTAAAAAGAGGCTCTTGTAGTTTCTGTATCTTCATCTGCGGCAGCACTTCCAAATAAATCAAATTGTTCTTCGTTTTTTGGCTGTGGTTTTTTGTATAATTTGGCATCTGGAGCTGCTGCTGGAGCAGTTTGTGTTCCATCAGTTTTAAACAAATTATCAAATTGTTCGGCCATTCTTCTAAACTCTAATTCCTGGAAAATAGCATCTGTTTTTTCAATATCAGGGCGCGTTAGCTCATAATCATTTTCATCAAAAGTTACTGGACAGTCTAGTAAAATTGTTGCCAGTTTTTTAGATAATAAGCCTTTCTCTTTATTAGCCTCAATATTCTCCTTCATTTTTCCTTTCAGCTTATCGGTATTAGCCAAAAGATTTTCCATTGTTCCAAACTCTTTCAAAAGCTTTTTGGCTGTAACTTCACCAACGCCGGGAAGTCCAGGAATGTTATCGGCTGCATCGCCCATCATTCCAAGAAAATCGATTACTTGTTCAGGACGTTCGATTTCAAATTTTTCTAATACTTCAGGAACACCCCAAATTTCAATTCCATTACCCATACGAGCAGGTTTGTACATGAAGATGTTTTCAGAAACCAATTGAGCAAAATCCTTATCGGGAGTTACCATAAAAACTTTGTAGTTCTCTTTTTCGGCTTGTTTGGCAATTGTTCCAATTAAATCATCAGCTTCAAAACCGGCAACTTCGATAATAGGAATGTGCATTGCTTTTAATAATTCGCATATATAAGGTACCGCTATTTTAATAGCTTCAGGAGTAACGTCTCTGTTTGCCTTGTATTCTGGAAATAATTCATTTCGTAATTGGCTTCCGCCTTTGTCAAATGCTACGGCCAAATGGTCTGGTTTTTCTCTTTTAATAACATCTAAAAGTGAGTTCATAAAACCCATAATTGCAGATGTATCCATTCCTTTTGAGTTAATTCTAGGGTTTTTTATAAAGGCATAATAACCACGAAAAATTAATGCGTAAGCATCTAGAAGAAAAAGGCGTTTTTGAGTTGACATATAAAAAATATTAGTCTGTAAAAATAAACAATTGAGGTCTCAAAAATTAAACTAACAAGATTTTTTTTCCACCATATAAGTTATATAAGTTCAATTTAGCATCCTGTATACTGTAGAGATGTCTAATATTTATTGAATTAGAATATTTAAAATGAACATATATACCTTATATGGTAAAAAACGCAAAAGTTAATGTCGAGTTAAAATTTTTTATTCGGAGATTTCTTCATTTTCTCTTCATTTTATGAGGGTACTTTTGATCTGTAAAATAAAAGGAATTGAATACTAAATTTTAGAAATGATGAAATCGAAGATTCACGAAAACAAAAAAAGCAAACAGCTAAGCTTGAGTAGAAATTTATTAATGTTATTAGTCGCAGTTTTAGGGACAAGTGCAATGGTTCATGCATTTCCTGCAAAAGAAGGTAAAACGGTTCCTGCAAAAGAAATAAAAGCAACAAAACACAAAAAAATACAGCTTCAAACGAAGAGACAGTACAAAGTAAAAAAATAAATATATAAGGTTAAGGTTATTAATAAAACAAGTGTAATTAATTTAAAAATTTAGAAATCATGAAAAATTTATTTATTGTATTAGCAGCAGTTTTAGGAACAAGTGTAATGGTTAGTGCTCAAACAACTCCAACTCAGGCAGCTCCTGCAAAAGAGGTGAAAGCTACGAAACACCATCATAAATCAAACAAAAAAGCAAAAGCTGAAACTCCAAAAGAAGAAACTGCCACCGTGAAAAAATAAACATTGCTATTGTTTTGTCTTCAAAAGATTGTAAGGAGACAAAGTAGGATTAATGATTGTGGAGAATGCGGTTGAAGAAAGCTGATGAAGAAATTTGTCAGCTTTTTTTGTTCGTTAATTTTTTAATAACGTGTCATTTGATTTTTGATAATTGATTAATTTTAGTTGCACTTAAAAGATGTTTTATGAATGTTTTGATTGTTGAAGATAATAAGGAGCTTGCAGTTGAAGTTTACGACTTTCTGTGTAAAGCAGGTTATATCTGTAAAATAGCAAATAATTGTGCTGATGCTCTTGAAGAATTTGCAAGTAATGATTATGATGCCATGCTGCTCGATCTTGGTTTGCCTGATGGAGATGGTTTTGAGGTTTTACAGACTATTCGAAAAACAAAATCAAAAATTGCGGTAATTGTGCTTACAGCGCGTGGAGAATTAGATGATAGAATAAATGGGCTTCATTTGGGGGCTGATGATTATTTAACCAAACCTTTTGCTTTGACGGAATTAGCGGCCAGATTATTTGCTGTAATTCGTAGAATTCATGGTTTTACTTTGAATAATTTAAGTATTCACGGATTTTTGCTTCAGCTTCAGGATTATAAAGTGAGTTATAACGAAGTGCCTTTAAGTTTGACTAAAAAAGAATTTGATATTTTTCAATATTTAGTTCTAAATAAAAACCGTGTAATTACAAGATTGCAGTTAACAGAACATATTTGGGGAGATATTCTCGAGATAAATTCAGATTCTAATTTTATTGATGTTCATGTTAGAAATCTTCGAAAAAAATTAGATAAACACGCCCCGATAGATTGGTTTGAAACCGTTAGAAATGTGGGTTATCGTATTAATGAATAAAGAAATACTGTGAAGATAAAACATCAATTAGCGATTTTTAATGCACTGACAAGATTGTTGGTGATTTTAATTTTATGGTTGATGCTTCCTATTTTAGTCGAAAAGGTGGTTTATAGACATATCAATAATGGTCTTATTGAGAAAAAAGAAAAGTTTATAGAGCATTTAAATCAACAGGAAATTAATGATTTTATCGAAAATGAAGGCGACTCGACTGAAACATATTCACAGTTTTCTACGCTTCACAGTGAGTTTTTAGTTCTTTCGAAAGCTCCGATCAGGCCTAATCAAAAGAAAACATCCTTTACAAATGAATTTCGCATTATTGAAGGCGAAGAAAACGAATATAGGATTCTGACACATCATTTTAGTTTTGGAAATGAAGGTTATCAACTCGAAATTGGCAGCAGTCTTGGCGAGGTAAATGATCTTACTTTCATAATTAGGTTTTTTATTATAATAGTTTTGTTTGTCATTCTTTTGGTGACTTTTTTAGCTGATACCGTTTATATCGAGTATTTATTAAAGCCATTTTATAAAATTATTGATACAAAAATAAGGCGCGTCAATGAACCTGAGGTTTTTGATCACACGCCCATAAATGCAAAATCACGTGATTTTAGAGAGCTGGATTTGGTTTTGAACCAAATGATGGATCGTATTGCGGAACTTTTTAAAAAAGAAAAGCAGTTTATTTCGAATGTTTCTCATGAACTTCTTACACCAATTGCTTTACTCAAAAGCAAGTTTGAGAATTTATTACAGAATGAATCTTTAGATGAGAATGCTTTTGATAAAATAGCTGGTTCGCTAAGGACATTGGATATGCTGAAAAAAATCATCAATAATCTTTTGTTGATTTCTAGAATAGAAAACAATCAATATGAAGCTAATGAGGAAATTAATTTTCATGAAATTATAAATGATGTAGAGGAGGATCTGCAAGATCGAATTGAAGATAAAGGAATTCAATTCGTAAATGAAATGAAGAATGATTTGATTTTTAGAGGAAATAAAACCTTACTCCATATTCTTATTTATAATTTAGTAACAAATGCAATTAAGTATAATAAACCAGACGGAAGTATTATAGTCAGCGATGGTTTTATACTGAATGAATACTTTATTTCAATTGCAGATTCTGGGATAGGTATGAGTGATTCTCAAATTGAAAATATCTTTAATAGGTTTGCTAGGGTTAGTTCTGATCAGGAAGGGCAGGGGTTAGGGCTTGCTATAGTAAAAAGTATCGCTGTTTTTCATCATATTGAAATCAAAGTTGTTTCTAGTATGAATGAAGGAACAATTTTTACTTTATGTTTTCCTGAGGCGGCTAAAGCTTAATTATTTGTTAAAATTTTTCTTACTTATAAAACTTCATGTTGTCTTCATTTTACGGTTTTACCTTTGGGTTATAAATAAGAGATAATAATCACAAAAAAAAACAATCATGAAAAAATTAGTAATGTTAGCAATTGCTGTTCTAGGAACAACTGCTATGATAAATGCTCAAACGACTCCAGCAAAAGCTGCACCAGTAAAAGAGGCTAAAGCTCCTAAAAAAGACAAAAAAATGGATAAAAAAGAGGCAAAACCAGAAGCAGCTAAGCCGGAAGCAGCAAAAGCAAAAAAATAAAAGGCATTAGTTTGCTGAAGTAACCTGTACAAGGTTTTAGAGAAAAATTGTAATTAAAAAGCTGATAGAGTAATCTATCAGCTTTTGCTTTTGTGTGAGTTAAATTTTTGATAATAAAAAGCGATAAAATTTTCATTCTTTGTTACTTTGCTTAAAACTGTAAATAAATGATCCTTCGTTTTGTAATTTTATGTGCTCTATTTTTGCTTATTGAGTTCTATTCCTATCAAGCTTTCCGAACTTTAATTAAATTAAGATGGGTTTTAACAGCTTATCAAATTATTAGTGCACTGCTTCTTGTATTTATAATTTATTCTTTTTCTCAGGTAGATCGATCTGTTGGGCAGACCAAACAATTTATGTTTACAACAGGTTTGATGTTGCTTGTTTACGTACCGAAAATTGTAATTACGTTAGTTTTATTTAGTGAAGACATTTTTAGAATTGGTGCCAGCATCTTGAATTATTTTATTTATAATGCGCCTCGCAAGGAAATGATGCCGGAGAGACGAAAGTTTGTAAGTCAGATAGCATTAGGGTTGGCTGCAGTGCCTTTTTTATCGTTGATTTATGGAATATTTGAAGGAAAATATAATTTTAAGGTAATCAAGCAAACAATTTTTTTTCCGGATTTGCCAGATGCATTTGACGGTTTTAAAATCACTCAAATTTCAGATGTTCACAGCGGAAGTTTTGATAATCCTGAGAAGATAAATTATGCAATTGATTTAATAAATGAGCAGGAATCTGACATGATTTTGTTTACGGGAGATATTGTAAATACTCACGCTAAAGAAATGCATCCTTGGTTGGAAACATTCAATCGTATTAAAGATTATAAGTACGGTAAGTTTTCTGTTTTGGGAAATCATGATTATGGCGAGTATGTTACTTGGTCTTCTGAGAAAGAAAAAAGGGAGAACTTTGAGGGCATAAAAAACCTTTATGGTCAAATTGGGTTTGAATTAATGCTTAATGAGCATAGATATATTGAGAAAGGTGATGATAAAATTGCTTTAATTGGAGTAGAAAACTGGGGGGCAAATTTTAAGAAAGCAGGGGATTTGAATAAAGCTTCGGAGCAGGTGAATCAAGAGGATTTTAAAATTTTAATGAGCCATGATCCTAGTCATTGGGAACATGAAGTAAAAAAACATCCTAAAAACTTTCATTTAACCTTGTCTGGTCATACTCATGGCATGCAGTTTGGAATTGAGATTCCGGGATATTTTAAATGGAGTCTCGCACAATATATTTATAAACAATGGGCAGGATTATACGAAGAGTCTAAAAGATACGTTTATGTTAACCGCGGGTTTGGTTTTCATGCCTATCCTGGAAGAGTTGGAATTATGCCTGAAATAACGGTCATTGAACTAAAAAAGGGGAACAATGTGGCTTAATTCGTTAAAAATGCTACATTTGTATTAATTATCTTTTTTAACTAGATTAAAAGAATTAAATTTTTGGTTTTATGTCAAAATTTGGAGAACTTATAAATGCTCAGGTTCCAGTGTTAATTGACTTTTACACAGATTGGAACGAATCATCAGTATCAATGCATCCTGTTATTAAGGATGTTGCGGCTGCGCTAGGCGATAAAGCTAAGGTAATTAAAATTGATGTGGATAAAAATCAAGAATTAGCTGAAGCATTGCGAATTAAAGGATTGCCTACGTTAATGATTTATAAAGAGGGGCAAATGATCTGGAGGCAGTCTGGAGAACTTGATGCTAATACTCTTATCGGTATTGTTCAAGATCAATTTGATTTTTAAAAGGTTGCGATAGCGATATTATTTAGTGAATAATATCAAACTTATAGCCGTTTTCTTTTAAGAAATGTAATGTTTTTGGAAGAGCAAATTTTAAATTTGGTGAGGCTTTTATGCTGTCATGAAATACAATTACACTTCCTGATTTTACATTTTTTGTAACGTTTTCAAGGCATTTTTCTGGAGTAATACTTTGGTCAAAGTCAGCGCTCAAAACATCCCACATAATTATTTTATAGCCTAACTTGCGTAAAATTTTAGATTGTGCTTTTTTTATTTTTCCATAAGGAGGACGAAATAATAAATTGCATGTTTTTTCTTCTTCTAAAATAGCAGCACAATTTTTTACATTTTCAATATAATCATCATTGTTACTTTTCCAGCCATTAACATGGTTCATGGTGTGATTTCCTATGCTGTGTCCGTCAGTTATAAGCTTTTCAAATAAGGATAAGTTGGCTTTAATGTTTTTTCCAATACAAAAAAAGGTAGCTTTTGCATCAAATTTTCTCAATTCAGCTAATACCCAGTCTGTAATTTCTGGAGTTGGGCCATCATCAAAGGTTAGGTATATTTTCTTTTCGTTGTTTGGAATGTCCCAACAATATTTAGAAAACACCGTTTTTATGAATGAATTAGTTTTTACCCAATAAAAGCTCATTATTAACTTATTTTAGAGATAAGTAAATATAAAAAATGCAGGACTGTTTATCAAGCAGTCCTGCATTTTTTTAATTAATATATTTTTCGTATATTATTCTTTTTCACGTCCAAAGCGTTCAAAAATATTTACATATGTATTAAACGTTGTTTTATGTTTTTCGTAAAAAGCTTTGTCGTTGTTTTCTTTCATTACTTGCAATAAACTTCTGTATCGTTCAATATCAGTGATAATGTCAATAGCTAAATCTGTTTGATCTGAACCGCTCAAAGTTTTGTAATAGTCTAGATTTTCTCTGTACTTATTAACTAATTTTTCTAATAAATCGTGCGCTTTAGCTGTTTCTCCTACTTTGTAATATCCACCGGCAAACGGTTCAACTAAAGAGTAGTAGCCAAACTTATCTAGCGGCATTTTTGTAATCGCTAAATTGATAATATTTTTAGCTTTGTCAATTTTACCTTCAGCAATAAGTTCATTCATTAAGCGAGATAAATTTGTTCTATATGTAATACTGTTTCTTCTGGTTTCTGGATCGTGATAGATTTTTTCACTTTCGCTGTTGCCCCAGTCCCATTTCATTACAATGTCATACATTTTATCAGCGTCAATTTGTCCCATGTCCATTGGTCCACCATCTTTGGAAGGAACATTTTTAATAGGAACTAATTTGTATACCATTCCATCTAACTGTAAATAGTTTTTCAGCCATAAATAATCTTCGTCATCAAAAGCACCTCCACTAAAATAAATTGGTCGTTTCCAATTGTTATTAGCTAAGATGTCAAGCATCATTAATCTATTTTTGTAGATCGCGCTTCCTTTAATGTCTATGTCCATATAAGGAACAATAGAGTCGTTGTATTTAGGATTAACAACTTTGTTTTTGATAATAGCATTTTTATCAATGTTTACTCTAATCTTATTTGTCGGGTAAAAATGGATTGTTTGTCCATTCTGTAATCCTACAGTTGATTTAGGGTTTTTGATAAAATCGATAAAATCAGTGATGTTCCAGCGTGTTTCTATTTTTGGAATATGAGCCACGTAGTCTAACTTATCTCCAACATATTGTTCATGTGTGAATGAAATAGGCAGAGGGTCAGATTCGTATGATTTCATTTTCATTTGGTCAATATACCAATCTGTCATGAAAAGACTCGTGTTTACAATTTTTACATCTGTTCTAAAGTGCTCAATTTCTTGGGCATACCAGAGAGGGAAGGTGTCGTTGTCTCCAATAGTAAATAAAATGGCATCTTTATCGCACGAACTTAAATACGCTTTAGCCATTGCAACGGCTGTATATCTGTTTGATCTGTCGTGATCATCCCAGTTTTGTGAAGCCATTAAAACAGGTGCGGCTAATAAACTTCCAGCAATAATAATTGGTCCTGCAATTTTTGGAGCAATATATTTTTGAATGCTCTCATATAAAGAATAAACTCCAAAGCCAATCCAAATAGCAAAGACGTAGAATGATCCTACCAAAGCATAATCTCTTTCTCGTGGTTCAAAAGGTCTTTCGTTTAGGTAAATTTTTAATGCAATTCCGGTAAATAAGAATAAGGCTAAAAGCACATAAAAACTTTTAAGATCTTTGTTCGCGTGGTACATTAGTCCAATTAGACCTAAGATAAACGGAAGGAAAAAGTAAACATTTCTTCCTTTGTTATTTAAAACATCAGAAGGTAAATTGTCTTGAGATCCTAAATGTACAGAGTCAAGAGCTTTGATTCCGCTGATCCAGTTTCCATCTAAATTGTCGTATTTTCCTTGAACATCGCTTTGGCGTCCAACAAAATTCCACATTAAATATCTCCAGTACATATATCCAAATTGATATTCGAACATAAAACTGAAATTATCAACAGTTGAAGGTTTTTCGATTATTAAATAATCTTTATAGCTGTTTAGAAATTTTACATAACCTTCGTTGTCAATTTGTTTTTGAGCAAAAGCATGTTTAAATTCAGAAATAGTTTTTTCCACTTCATTTCTTAATTGAGCAGTTGCTTTGTTGTATTCGTCTTCGCTCAATTGGCTTGCGTCAATTCCGTATTTTGCTAAATCATCCTCATAATTATAATTTGGGTTAATTCTGAATTTAGGCGGGTTTGTAAAGCTGATGTAGTTCTGAATATGTCCAGTTTCGGTACTCCACATTCTTGGCAGAATCGTTTTTTGATTGTCATCTGAATTTTGATCTGCATTTTTATAATTGTTGGTAATGATGTATTTACCAGTTTTATCGTCTCTCTCGTAGTTGGGTTTTTTGTCTAAGTATGGATTTTTAGCATCCAGACCTGCGAAAACTTCAGTGTATTGCGGGCCGTAGAACAATGGATTTACGCCATATTGCTCACGATTATAGTAAGCTAGAACTTCGGCAGCATCTGATGGTTTGTTTTCATTGATAACTGTATTTGCGTTAGCACGCACAGGAAGCATCATCCAAGTCGAAAAGCCAATAAATATGAATAGGATGCAAAGTATAATAGTGTTGTAAAAAATTAAACCTTTTTGCTTGGTAAATTTTAATCCAAAATAGAAGAATGCAACTAGAAGTAAAACAACAAAAATAGTTCCTGAATTAAATGGTAATCCCATGCTGTTTACCATGAAAATTTCAGTTTTACCAAAGAATGCCATTGTTAAAGGCAAGAGTAATTTAAAGATAAACAACAAAATCCCGATTACAACAACATTTGCAATAAGAAAGTTTTTAATGGTAACTTTTTCGTAATGTTTAAAATAGTAAAGAAACCCAATTGATGGAATCGTTAATAGTGCCATAAAGTGCACCCCAAACGAAAGTCCAACAACTAAAGATATGATTAATAGCCATTTGTTTCCTTTTGGTTTGTCCATATCTTGTTCCCAGCGTAATCCCAGCCAGAAAAGTAATGCGATAAGTAATGAAGCCATTGCATATACTTCGGCTTCAACGGCATTAAACCAAAAGCTGTCTGAGAAAGTGTAAGCTAATGCTCCAACAAAAGAACTTCCTAGAATTACGATAGAATTATTTTGGTCAATTTCGGCAAAACGAGCTACAATTTTCTTTAAAATCATAGACGATGACCAGAACATGAATAATATTGTAAAGGCGCTTGAAAAAACAGACATCATATTTACCATTAAGGCTACATGTTGTGCGTCTATGGCGAACATTGCAAAAAAGGCACCCATCATTTGAAATAAAGGTGCTCCTGGCGGATGACCCACTTCTAATTTTGCCGCTGTGGCTATGTATTCCCCGCAATCCCAAAAACTCATGGTAGGTTCAACTGTTAATGTATAGGTGATTAAAGCGATTGCAAATGCAAACCAACCAATAATTGTATTCCATTTATTGAAATTGAATTGTGCCATATTTAGGTGTTAAAATTTTGTATGTTTTTAATCCTACAAAGAAAATGTTTTTTTGTGTAAAGAAACGAGCATTAACAAAAAATTCTATAAAAGTATGAGTGAAGAGTAATTTGTTGTTTATGAGTGTCTTCTGATGTTTTGAATAAGTATGAAGTTAAAAAATGAAAAAAAAATGATTTTTTTTGATAAAAAAGCTTGTGCAAATTAAATAAAGGCTTAAATTTGCACTCGCTTAACAGCACTGCTGGTCTATGGTGTAATGGTAACACAACTGTTTTTGGTGCAGTCTTTCTAGGTTCGAGTCCTAGTAGACCAACATAAAAAGCCTCTCATTTGAGAGGCTTTTTTTATGCAAAAAAAAATATCTGTAAAAATTTGCATAAACTAAATAAAGTTATAATTTTGCACCCGCTTAACAGCACTATTGGTCTATGGTGTAATGGTAACACAACTGTTTTTGGTGCAGTCTTTCTAGGTTCGAGTCCTAGTAGACCAACATAAAAAGCCTCTCATTTGAGAGGCTTTTTTTATGCCATAAATTTAAGTGAGTTGATTTTGTTTGGTTGTTTTTTATATTTTAAAAGTAATAATAGGTTTAATAGCGTGATTTACTAAGCCTTCGCTGATACTTCCATTAAAAAAGTGTGCAAAACCAGTTCTTCCGTGTGTGCACATTCCAATGATATCTGCGTTTATCTTGTTGGAAAAGTTTATGATTCCTTTTTCGATATTAGTATCATTGTAAATGTTTGTAGTGTAATCTGAGAGGTTAAATTCCATGATGAAATCGGTTATGGCTTTTTCTGCTGCGTGTGTAGTTTTAAAGCTGTTTGGCGTGCAAATTGTAACCAAATGCAATTTTGATTGGAATGTTTTGGCAAAGTCAAGGAGTTTTTTGAATGGTTTTTTTGCTTCTTCTGAAAAATCAGAAGCAAATACGATATTAGATGCATTAAAATTTTTGATGTCTTTTTTGATTACCAAAACAGGAATGTCAGAATTGCGTACTACTTTTTCAGTGTTAGAGCCTATTAGTAATTCTTCAACGCCAGAAGAGCCGTGAGATCCCATTACAATTAAATCTATATTGTGATCTTTGCTTACTTGAGTGATTCCGTGAATCGGTCTATCCATTTTTACGATTTCAGTCACTTGAATGCCGTCTAGGTATGGTTTTGATGAAATTTCATCCAGCATTTCGTTTGCTTTTTTCATAAAAAGCATGGTTTCGGGAATGCTGGTGCCGCCTAAAACGGCGTCGTTCATTTGGCTTGGAAGTTCAAGCATGTGAAGGATGATGATTTCGGAGTTGTTTTTTTTGGCAATTTGTACGGCGACTTTTAAGGCGTCTTCTGCGTGTTCAGAGAAATCAGTAGGTACTAGAATTTGTTTCATGGTTTTTGGGTTAAATAATGAGAAATTCTGTTAAATTAATGCTTCTATAAAGATAAGAAATATTTTTAGAGCGATCTATTTATTTTGATTTATAAAAAAATCACTATATTTGCACCGTTATTTATTAAAATCTAAATAATGAGGGGACTAAGTGTCCCCTCTTTTTATAAAATTATGACATTTAAAGAAAAAGTAAACGGATTAATTGCGGAGGCTCTTTTAGAAAAGCCGTCAATCTTTTTGATTGATCTGGCTGTTTCTGATGCTTTTAAAATTAGTGTAGGTTTAGATGGTGATACAGGAGTGGCACTGCAGGATTGCATCGATATTAGTCGAGCAATTGAGAATAACTTGGATCGTGAAGAGCAAGATTTTTCTCTTGAAGTAGCATCAGTTGGAGTAGGGTCTCCTTTGAAATTGGTAAGACAATACAAGAAAAATATTGGTAGAACATTGATTGTTACTACAAATACTGAAAAAATTGAAGCAGAATTAGTAGAAGCTAACGATGTTTTTATAATTTTGTCTTGGGAAGCAAGAGAACCGAAAAAAATAGGAAAAGGAAAAGAAACAGTTCAAAAAGAGCAGCAAATACCTTATACAGAAATTAAAGAGGCAATTGTTACAGTAACATTTTAATTAAAGAATTCGCATGGAAAATTTAGCATTAATCGATTCATTCTCAGAGTTTAAAGACAATAAACTTATTGATCGTGTAACGCTTATGGCAATTTTAGAGGACGTGTTTAGAAATGCATTAAAGAAAAAATACGGTTCTGACGATAACTTCGATATCATTATAAATCCTGATAAAGGAGATATGGAGATTTGGAGAAGAAGAGTAATTGTTGCTGACGAAGATCTTGATTTTGAAAACGAAGAGATTACTTTGACTGAAGCAAGAATGATCGAAGCGGATTTTGAAATTGGCGAAGAAGTTTCTGAAGAGGTTAAATTGATTGACTTAGGAAGAAGAGCTATTTTGGCTTTGCGTCAAAACTTAATATCTAAAATTCACGAACACGATAATACAAATCTTTATAAGCAATTTAAAGATATTATTGGTGATATTTATACTGCAGAAGTACACCACGTACGTCCAAGAGTAGTTATCTTAGTTGATGATGAGGGGAATGAAATTGTACTTCCGAAAGAAAAACAAATTCCATCTGACTTTTTCCGTAAAGGAGATAATGTTCGTGGAATCATTGAAAGCGTTGAATTAAAAGGAAACAAACCTCAAATTATTATGTCTAGAACTTCTGAGAAGTTCTTAGAGAAATTATTTGAACAAGAAATTCCTGAAGTGTTCGACGGTTTGATTACAGTTAAAAATGTAGTGCGTATTCCTGGTGAAAAAGCAAAAGTAGCGGTAGATTCTTATGATGATAGAATTGATCCAGTTGGAGCTTGTGTGGGTATGAAAGGATCTCGTATTCACGGAATTGTTCGTGAGTTAGGAAACGAAAATATTGACGTAATCAACTATACAAATAACATTCAATTGTTTATTACAAGAGCATTAAGCCCTGCGAAAGTTTCTTCAATCAAAATTGATGAGGAAAACAAAAGAGCTGAAGTATTCTTGAAATTAGAAGAAGTTTCTAAAGCAATTGGTAGAGGTGGTCACAATATTAAATTGGCAGGTCAATTAACGGGTTATGAATTAGATGTTATTCGTGAAGGTGATGTTGCTGGAACAGTTGCAGATGAAGACGATGTTGAATTAACAGAGTTTTCAGATGAAATTGAAGAATGGGTAATCGAAGAATTTGCTAAGATAGGTTTAGATACTGCAAAAAGTATTTTAAAACAAGAAGTAGAAGATTTAGTAAGAAGAACAGATTTAGAAGAGGAAACGATTCTGGATGTTATGAAGATACTAAAAGAAGAGTTTGACAGCTAGTTAATGGCTGAAGTCTGGCTCTAACAACACAACGAAAAAGGTAATAATAAAAAGGTTATATGTCTGAAGAGAGAGTAATAAGAATAAATAAGGTTTTAAGGGAATTAAATATCTCGTTAGAAAGAGCTGTTGATTATCTAAAAGATAAGGGTATTGCTATTGATGCAAATCCAAACGCGAAAATTTCTGATAGTGAGTTTAATATCCTGCAAAGCCAATTTGCGGGCGATAAGGGGAATAAGGAAGCTTCTAAAGAGGTTGGAGAAGAGAAAAGAAAAGAAAAAGAAGCATTACGTGTAGAGCGTGAGAAAGAAATTGAAGACAAACGCAGACAAGACGAGGAGCGCCAAAAGCAACAGGAGATTATAAAAGCGAGAGCGGTTGTAACTGGACCTGTGCAAGTAGGTAAAATAGATTTAAATCCGAAGAAACCTGCAGTTGTTTCTACTCCAACTGAGGAGCCAGTTAAAGCTGAAGAGCCAAAAGCAGTTATTACTCCAACTCAACCAGAAAAACCAGTTCAGAAAGAAGTTGTACAGCCTGAGCCAGTTGCTCCTGTAGTTTTTGAAGAGAAAAAGGTAGAGAAACCTATTATTACAGAGAAAAAAGAAGTTAAAACTGAAGTTACAAAAACAGCCCAAGAGCCTATTGTTTCAACAGATCCTGCAACTGCCGAAGAAACGATCACTACTCAATACCAGAAATTATCTGGAACAACTCTTACGGGGCAGACAATTGATTTATCTCAATTTAATAAACCTAAGAAAAAGAAAGAAGATCCTAAAATTACGCCTAATAAACCTGGTGCTCCAGGTGTTGGTAATAATGCTAATAAAAATAAGCGTAAAAGAATTGCGCCTAAGCCAGGAACTCCGGGGGCGCCAAAACCTCAAGGAGCTGGGAATGCACCGGGAACTCCAAATCCTAATAAGATAACGCCAAACAACGGCGGAGGCGGATTTAATGCAAACAGAAGTGCGAGACCTGGTTTTGTAAAAGGAAACCGTCCGGCTATTGTAGCTAAAGTTGAGCCTACTGAAGAAGAAGTGAAAAACCAAATTAGAGAGACTCTTGAAAAACTTCAAGGTAAAGGAGGGAAATCTAAAGCGGCTAAATATAGAAGAGATAAAAGAGAAACGCACCGTCAGAAATCTGATGATGAGCAAAGAGCACTTGACGAAGGAAGTAAAACGATTAAAGTTACTGAATTTGTTACTGTAGGTGAAATTGCAATCATGATGGATGTGCCGATTACAAAAGTAATTGGAACTTGTATGTCTCTAGGTATTATGGTTACAATGAATCAGCGTTTAGATGCTGAAACATTAACAATTGTAGCTGATGAATTTGGTTACGAAGTTGAGTTTATTACTGTTGATATCGAGGAAGCTATCGAAGTAGTTGAAGATAAAGAAGAAGATTTAGTAACTAGAGCGCCTATTGTTACTGTAATGGGTCACGTTGACCACGGTAAAACATCTTTACTGGATTATATCCGTAAAGAAAATGTTATCGCTGGAGAGTCGGGTGGTATTACACAGCACATTGGAGCTTATGGGGTTACTCTTGATAATGGTCAGAAAATCGCATTCTTAGATACGCCAGGTCACGAGGCGTTTACCGCGATGCGTGCACGTGGAGCTCAAGTTACGGATATCGCTATTATTGTAGTAGCTGCGGATGATGACATCATGCCGCAAACAAAAGAAGCGATTTCTCACGCACAAGCTGCGGGAGTGCCAATTATATTTGCGATCAATAAAATTGATAAACCAAATGCTAATGTTGAGAAAATCAAAGAGCGTTTGGCTAGTATGAATTTACTTGTTGAAGATTGGGGTGGGAAAATTCAGTCACATGATATTTCTGCGAAAGTTGGAACAGGAGTAAAAGAATTATTAGAGAAAGTTTTATTAGAAGCTGAAATCTTAGATTTAAGAGCAAATCCAAATAAAGCAGCGCAAGGAAGTGTTGTAGAGGCTTTCTTGGATAAAGGAAAAGGATATGTGTCAACAGTTTTAGTACAACAAGGTACGTTAAAAATTGGAGATTATATGCTTGCTGGAAAACACCATGGAAAAGTTAAAGCAATGCATGATGAGCGTGGGCATACAGTTTTAGAAGCTGGTCCTTCGACTCCGGTATCTGTTTTAGGTTTAGATGGAGCAGCAACAGCAGGTGATAAGTTTAATGTATTCGAAGACGAAAAAGAGGCTAAGCAAATTGCATCTAAACGTTCTCAGTTAATGCGTGAACAATCAGTACGTACTCAGCGTCATATTACACTTGATGAAATTGGACGTCGTATCGCTCTTGGTCAGTTTAAAGAATTGAACGTAATCCTTAAAGGAGATGTTGATGGATCTGTTGAGGCATTATCAGATTCGTTCTCTAAACTTTCTACAGAAGAAATTCAAATTAATATTATTCATAAAGGTGTTGGAGCAATTACTGAAACTGACGTTATGTTGGCTTCTGCTTCTGATGCGATCATTATCGGATTTAACGTTCGTCCTGCTGGAAATGCTAGACAGCTTGCAGATAAAGAAGAAATTGACATCCGTTACTATTCTATTATTTATGCAGCGATCGATGACTTGAAAGATGCGATGGAGGGAATGTTAGCTCCTGAAATGAAAGAGGAAATTTTAGGAACAGCTGAGATTCGTGAGATTTTCAAAATTTCTAAAGTTGGCTCAATTGCGGGATGTATGGTAACTGATGGTAAGATTTTGAGAAGCTCTAAAATTAGAGTTATTAGAGATGGAGTTGTAGTACATACAGGAGAATTAGTTGCTTTAAAACGTTTCAAAGATGATGTTAAAGAGGTTTCTAAAGGTTATGACTGTGGTATACAAATAAAAGGATTTAATGATATCGAAATGAATGATGTTATTGAAGCTTATCACGAAGTTGCAATTAAAAAGAAACTTAAATAAGAGAATTTCTTTTAAAATATAAATCCCGATTTTTTCGGGATTTTTTTTGTTTAGAACTGTTTGGTTTTGATAAGAGAATGAGTTTTTTTTTTTTTTTTTTAAGATTGAGTTTTTTTTGTGGTTAGTGTTTTCTTTTGATATTTTTTTTGCGAGGTAATCTGTTTTGAAGTTTTCTTTGTAGGATGTTTTGTTACGTGTTGTAGGGTTTTTGACTAGCAGGGGGTGTTGATGTGTTCGTAATAAAGAAAACAGATTGTGTTTTAAAGGCTGAAAAAGAGTAGTGGTAAGGGTAGTGTAGAAATTTGATTTATAAGGTGGTTTTTCGGGTAAAAAGCGCTGTTTCGCTCTAGTAACAAGTTGTCGGAAATATTTTTTTTTTTAGGAGTGGTGATTGAGTTGTAGTGTTTGTGTGTAATGTAGTGAAGTAGTTATTGCCGATAATGAAAAAGTAAATTTTGAATTTGGGCTTTGTGTTTAGATGTTAGTTTTTGTTTGGTATTTAATGCCTTGTTATAATAAAAAACCACAAAAGAAACTCAGTAGAGAGTTGCTTTTGTGGTTCTTTATTTCTTGTCGTTTTGTTTTCTTGTTTTATTTATTCGGCTTTAGCAAGAATACATTTTTGTATTTTTTCTTGATGTCTGCTAAATTTCTTTCTGCTTCGATTCTTGATTTAAAACTGCCTACAATTACTTTGTAGTTTGGGGTATTGAAAATTATAGTGCCATCAATGTTTGAGTATTCTCTTTTAAAGTCGGCTAGTGTTTTTTTTGCTTCTTCGCTTTTTCCGCTAAAAATTTGAATTCTATAGGAATCATTTGTACTTATTGATGTGTTAAATTTACGTTTCTCGTTCATTAATTGCTCAAATTTGGGATCTTGATTTACTGTTAAATTTTGATCTTGAGCATGAATATTGTTTGCTAAAGCAAAGATTACTAATGTTAAGAAAACGTTTTTTGAAGGGGTTAAAATTCTCATAATGTGATGGTTTTTGTGCAAAAATAATATTTAAAGTTTGTATGGAAAATTTTAATATTATTTAGAATTGATATAAATTGATATTTAAGAGTATTTTAAGGTTTTGAGAATAGTTCATAAGTCGTATTTTTGTGCAAGTTTTAAAAGAAGGTATTAATTTTAGTCTGATTTACTACAGAAAAAATCATACCAAAAATTAGTAGATAATTATTATACTATATGAAAAAGGTGGGTAACCATAATTCGATCTCCAGAAAATTATTACTTAGTTTATCGCTAACGTTAATTTTCTCCCTAACTTCATTTGCTCAAGATCCTGCTGCTCCTGCGGCTCCTGAAGCTGCTGCTCCGGCTGCAACTACAGGTGGTGATCCAGTAAAAGGGAAAGAACTTTTTAATGCAAATTGCGCTGCATGTCACAAATTAGATGCTAAATCAACAGGTCCTGCTTTGAGAGGAATTGCGGATAAGCACGATAAAGCTTGGCTTTATAAATGGGTGCATAACAGTTCTGACATGATTAAGTCAGGTGATCCTGTTGCGGTTAAACTTTTTGAGGAAAACAATAAAGCAGTAATGACTTCTTTTCCTCAATTATCTGAAGGCGATATTGATAATATTATTGCTTTTACTTCTGAGAAAAAAGCTGAGCCTGCTGCTGGTGCGCCAGGAACTGTTCCTCCTGGGCAAAAAGTTGAAGGCGGCGGTATTTCTAATAATATTATTTTAGGGGCTCTTGCTCTTGTAATGGCTATTTTAGTTGTTATGTTGTTCATGGTGAACAAAGTGTTAACTAAAGTTGCAAGTAATAACGGAATTGAAGTTGCGCCAAAAGAAGGCAGAACTCCAATTTGGAAAGCTTTTGCTAAAAATCAATTTTTAGTTTTAGTTACTTCTATATTTTTACTTTTAGCTAGTGGTTATTTTGTATATGGTTACTTGATGCAGGTAGGTGTTGATCAAAATTATGAGCCAATTCAGCCAATTCACTATTCTCACAAAATTCACGCTGGAGATAATGAGATCAATTGTAAATATTGTCACTCTGCTGCACGTGTAAGTAAAACTGCTGGTATTCCTTCGTTGAATGTTTGTATGAACTGTCATAAAAATATTTCTGAAGTTGCTGAGACTACTGCTACTGCAGAGTATAGTAAAGCATTCTATGATGGAGAAATTCAAAAATTATATGATGCTGTTGGATGGGATAAGACTAAACAAGCTTATACTGGAAAAACTAAGCCTGTAAAATGGGTTCGTATTCATAATCTTCCTGATTTTGTTTATTTCAATCACTCTCAACACGTTTCTGTTGCAGGAGTTGAATGTCAAACTTGTCACGGTCCGGTACAAGAATTTGAAATCATGAAGCAATACTCTAAATTAACAATGGGATGGTGTGTTGATTGCCATAGAAAAACTGATGTTAAGATGGAAGGAAATGCATATTATGATAAAATTCATGCTGAACTTTCTAAAAAATACGGTGTAGAGAAATTAACTGCAGCGCAAATGGGAGGTTTAGAATGCGGTAAATGCCACTATTAATCGAATTATTAAGATTTTAATATTTATATACAATGTCATCAAACAAAAAATACTGGAAAAGTGTTGAAGAGCTAGAAAATAGTTCTATTGTTGAGGCGCTTAGAAATAACGAATTTGTTGAAGAAATTCCTACTGATGAATTCTTAGGAAATGCAGATGCTTTAGCTACATCTGGAACTTCACGTCGTGACTTTTTAAAGTACGTAGGATTTAGTACTGCGGCAGTTACACTTGCTGCTTGTGAAGGTCCTGTGCACAAGTCTATCCCTTATGTATTACAACCAGAGCAAATCATTCCTGGTGTTGCAGATTTTTATGCAACTACTGTTTTTGATGGTTTTGATTTTGCAAATCTTTTGGTAAAAACTCGTGAGGGTCGTCCAATTAAAATTGAGAACAATACTATTTCTGGAGCTAAATTTTCTGCTAATGCTAGAATTCATGCGTCTATCTTAGGATTATACGATAGTATGCGTTTGAAAGAGCCTAAATTAGATGGAAAAAATAGCAGCTGGTCAGCAGTTGATTTAAAAATTAAATCAAGTTTGGCTGATGCAAAAGCAAAAGGAGGTCAAGTAGTATTATTAACAAATACATTAGCAAGTCCATCTACTGAGAAATTAATAGGTGAGTTTATTGCTAAAAATCCAAATGCTAAACATGTAGTTTACGATGCGGTTTCTTCATCTGACGCGTTAGATGCTTTTGAAACTGTTTATGGTGAAAGAGCTTTAGTAGATTATGATTTTTCAAAAGCTTCATTAATTGTATCTGTTGGTGCTGATTTCTTAGGAGATTGGCAAGGTGGTGGATATGATGCTGGATATGCAAAAGGACGTATTCCTCAAAACGGAAAAATGTCTCGTCATTTTCAGTTTGAATCAAATATGACATTATCTGGAGCTGCAGCTGATAAGCGTGTTCCAATGACGACAGCTGATCAAAAACAAGCTTTAGTTCAAATTTATAATGTTGTTGTTGGAGGTTCAGTTCCAGTTTCTTTAGATGCTAAGTTTAAAGCGGAAGTTGAAAAAGCAGCACAACAATTAAAAGCAGCTGGTTCTAAAGGAATTTTAGTGTCTGGCTTAGAAGATAAGAATGCACAATTATTAGTTTTGGCTATTAATCAAGCATTGTCTAGTGAAGCATTTAATACAGCTGAAACAAGACAAATTAGAAAAGGTTCTAATGCTGTAGTTGCTCAGTTGTTAAAAGATATGAATGCAGGAAGTGTTCATACTTTAATTATGAGTGGAGTTAATCCTGTTTATACTTTAGCTGATTCTGCTTCTTTTGTTTCTGGATTGAAAAAAGTTAAAACTTCAGTTGCTTTATCTTTGAAAGAAGATGAAACTGCTGCTATATCAACAATTGCTGCACCGGTTCCTCATTATTTAGAGTCTTGGGGAGATTTAGTGATTACAAAAGGAACTTATAGTTTAACACAACCTACAATTCGTCCAATTTTTGATACAAAACAACTTCAAGACGTTTTATTGTCATTGAATGGTGTTGCAGGAAATTTCTACGATTACCTTAAAGCTAATTCAGGGTCAATTATTGCAGGATCTTCTTGGAATAAAGTTTTACACGATGGTGTTTTTGTATACGGATCAAGTGCTTTAAATGGTGGTTCTTTTGATTATGCAGGTGCTGCAAGTGCACTTTCAAAATCAAAAGCTGCTGGAGAGCTTGAATTAGTTTTATATACTAAAACTGGAATGGGAGACGGACAACATGCAAACAATCCTTGGTTGCAAGAGTTTCCAGATCCAATCACAAGAGTTTCATGGGATAACTATATTACAGTTTCTAATGCTGATGCAAAGAAATTTAATTTATCAAATGAAATTGTTGCAAACGGTGGTTTAAATGGTAGTTATGCTACTATTACTACTGCAGATGGAACTAAATTAGAAAATGTACCGGTAATTGTTCAGCCTGGACAAGCAGTTGGTACAGTTGGTTTAGCTGTAGGTTATGGTCGTAAAGCGGCTTTAAAAGAAGAAATGCAAGTAGGTATTAATGCTTACGCTTTATATAAAAACTTCAATAATGTTCAAGCCGTTTCTATTGTAAAAGCTAATGGAGAGCATGAGTTTGCTTGTGTTCAAGGGCAAAAAACATTAATGGGCAGAGGGGATATTATCAAAGAAACAACTTTGAAAATATTTAATACTGAAGATGCTAAACATTGGAACGAACAACCAATGGTATCTTTAGATCACCAAGAAGTTGAAGCTACTACTGTTGATTTATGGGAATCATTTGATCGTTCTACTGGACATCACTTTAACTTATCAATCGACTTGAATGCTTGTACTGGATGTGGAGCATGTGTTATTGCTTGTCATGCAGAAAATAACGTTCCTGTAGTAGGTAAATCTGAGGTTAGAAGAAGTCGTGATATGCACTGGCTGCGTATTGATAGATATTATTCTTCTGAAAGTACTTTTGCTGGAGATAACGAAAGAAAAGAAGGTATTGCTGGCTTATCTAGCTCATTGTCTACATTCAATGAAATGGAAAAACCTGGAGATAATCCACAGGTAGCATTCCAACCTGTAATGTGTCAGCACTGTAATCACGCACCTTGTGAAACAGTTTGCCCGGTTGCTGCGACTTCTCATGGTCGTCAAGGTCAAAACCACATGGCATACAACAGATGTGTTGGTACTCGTTACTGTGCTAATAACTGTCCTTATAAAGTTCGTCGTTTTAACTGGTTCTTATACAATAAAAACAGTGAATTCGATTATCATATGAATGATGATTTAGGTCGTATGGTATTGAATCCAGACGTAAATGTACGTTCACGTGGTGTTATGGAAAAATGTTCTATGTGTATTCAAATGACACAAGCTACTATATTAAATGCTAAAAAAGAAGGCCGTTCAATTGTTGATGGAGAATTCCAAACAGCTTGTTCAAGTGCTTGTTCTTCTGGAGCAATGATATTTGGTGATGTTAATGATGCCGAAAGTAAAGTTGCTAAATTAGCAGCTGATGATAGATCATATCATTTATTAGAGCATGTAGGAACAAAACCTAATGTGGTTTACCATGTTAAAGTTAGAAATACTTAGAATAAATTATTAATAAGAAACAATATAAAGGATTATGTCGTCTCACTACGAAGCACCCATTAGAAAACCTTTAGTTATAGGTGATAAATCATATCACGATGTAACTGTAGATGTGGCAGCACCTGTTGAAGGTCCTGCAAATAAACAATGGTGGATTGTATTTTCAATCGCATTAATAGCCTTCCTTTGGGGGTTAGGTTGTATAATTTACACCGTATCTACCGGTATTGGAACATGGGGATTAAATAAAACAGTTGGTTGGGCTTGGGATATTACTAACTTCGTTTGGTGGGTTGGTATTGGTCACGCTGGAACTTTGATTTCTGCAGTACTATTACTTTTCCGTCAACGTTGGAGAATGGCTATTAACCGTTCTGCAGAAGCAATGACTATTTTCTCAGTAGTTCAAGCAGGTTTATTTCCAATTATTCACATGGGACGTCCATGGTTAGCATACTGGGTTTTACCTATTCCAAACCAGTTTGGATCTTTATGGGTAAACTTTAACTCACCATTACTTTGGGACGTATTTGCGATTTCTACTTATCTTTCAGTATCATTAGTTTTCTGGTGGACTGGTTTATTACCTGATTTTGCAATGCTTCGTGATAGAGCTATAACTCCGTTTAATAAAAGAGTTTATTCTATCTTAAGTTTTGGATGGAGTGGTAGAGCTAAAGATTGGCAGCGTTTTGAAGAGGTATCATTGGTATTAGCTGGTTTAGCAACTCCTCTTGTACTTTCTGTACACACAATTGTATCTATGGACTTTGCTACTTCTGTAATTCCAGGATGGCATACAACTATTTTCCCTCCATACTTCGTTGCTGGAGCGGTATTCTCAGGATTTGCGATGGTAAATACATTGTTGATCGTTATGAGAAAAGTTTCTAATCTTGAAGCGTATATCACATTACAACATATCGAATTGATGAATATCATTATTATGATTACAGGTTCGATTGTAGGTGTTGCTTATATCACTGAGTTATTCGTAGCTTGGTATTCTGGAGTAGAATACGAGCAATATGCATTCTTAAACAGAGCTACTGGACCTTACTGGTGGGCATATTGGTCAATGATGACTTGTAATGTTTTCTCTCCACAGTTTATGTGGTTCAAGAAACTAAGAACAAGTATCATGTTCTCATTTATTATTTCGATTGTGGTAAACATCGGAATGTGGTTTGAAAGATTCGTAATTATTGTTACTTCTTTACATAGAGATTATCTTCCATCTTCTTGGACAATGTTCTCACCAACATTTGTTGATATTGGAATTTTCATCGGAACAATTGGTTTCTTCTTTGTATTGTTTTTATTATACTCTAGAACATTCCCTGTAATTGCACAGGCAGAGGTTAAAACAATTCTAAAAGGAACAGGAGATAATTACATTAGAGAAAGAGCAAAAAATAAAGATTCACATCATGAGTAATAAAGTAATATACGCCATTTATAATGACGATGATATTTTGATGGATGCAGTAAAGAAAACTAGAGCTGCACATCATCATATTGAAGAGGTTTTTACTCCATTTCCTGTTCACGGATTGGATAAAGCAATGGGTTTAGCACCAACAAGATTAGCAATTTGTTCTTTTCTTTACGGATGTGTTGGTATTTCATTTGCTACATTTATGATGAGTTATATCATGATTCACGATTGGCCGCAAGATATTGGAGGTAAGCCTAGTTTCAGCTTCATTCAAAATATGCCTTCTTTTGTGCCTATTATGTTTGAGATGACTGTATTTTTTGCTGCCCACTTAATGGTTATTACTTTTTATATGAGAAGTAGATTGTGGCCATTTAAAGAAGCTGAGAATCCAGATGTAAGAACAACAGATGACCATTTTTTAATGGAAGTTGCTGTGAATAATAATGAGGCAGAACTAGTTACTTTTTTCGAAGGGACTGGAGCTGTTGAAGTTAAAGTAATTGAAAAGAATTAATTGTAGCTATGAAAAGGATATATAAAATAACACTTTTAGTTGGTATAACTATTTTAGTTTCATCTTGCCACAATAATTCGGCACCAAACTATCAGTATTTCCCTAATATGTATGAGTCTTTGGCATATGAGCCATATGCGGAGGCAAAAGTATTTAAGGGTGGTAAAGAAGGACAGCTTCCTGTAGAAGGAACTATTAATAGAGGTTTTGAGCCTTATGAGTATGAAAATTCAACTGCAGGTTATGAATTGGCGAAAGCTAATTTAAAATCGCCTTTGACTGAAGCAGAAAAAAGTTCTGAAAAAGGAAAAGAACTTTTCGATATTTACTGTATTAGCTGCCATGGTGCAACTGGAAATGGTAAAGGTAAATTAGTTGAAAGAGAGAAATTTCTTGGAGTACCTAGTTATAAAGACAGAGAGATCACTGAAGGTAGTATCTTTCATGTTGAGACTTATGGTTTAAATGCAATGGGTTCGCATGCAAATCAATTAAGTGCCCACGAACGTTGGTTAGTTGCTGACTATGTTCTAAAACTAAAAAGCCAATTATAATTGTTGAACAAACTGATCGTAATAGATATGTATACATTTTCAAGTAAATTAAAAACTTTCTCTTTCATCCTAATGATCGTTGGTATATTAGGAATAGGATATGGTTTTTTAACTGCTCCTAAAGATATTCAAGAAGTTGAAAAAATTCTTGCTGCAGATGCGCATGGTTCTCATGGTGCTGCACATGAAGCAACAGCAGAAGCTTCTCATACAGAAGCTGGGCATCACGAAACTGCTGAGGCATCTCATGATTCACATAAAGGTGGTGAACATGCAAAAGTTAATGCCGCTGATGAACATACAGAACATTTAAACCATGTACTGCACCAATTACAAAACAAACCTTGGTCTGCATTATATGTAGCTTGTATTTTCTTTTTATTGCTTGCAATGGGAGTTTTAGCATTTTATGCTATTCAACAAGTTGCTCAGGCAGGTTGGTCTCCAGTTTTGTTTAGAGTAATGCAAGGTATTACGGCTTATTTGCCAGTTGGTTCTGTAATTTTCTTTATTATTTTGGTTCTTTGCGGACTTCATTTTAATCATATTTTTGTATGGTTGGGTGAAGGTGTTACGGATCCAAAAAGCCCTAATTATGATGCAATTATCGCTGGTAAATCAGGATATTTAAACTTCCCATTTTGGATTGTTAGAGCAGGTATCTTTTTATTAGGATGGAATTTATATAATTATTTTTCTAGAAAAAATTGTTTAGCTCAAGATGAAGCGAATGATGATTTGTACTATAAAAAGAACTTTAAGGCATCAGCTGGATTTTTAGTATTCTTTATTGTATCTGAATCTATTATGTCTTGGGATTGGATTATGTCATTTGACCCACACTGGTTTAGTACATTATTCGGATGGTATGTTTTTGCCTCTTTCTTTGTAAGCGGAATTACTACTATTGCTTTAGTGACTATTTATTTAAAATCTAAAGGATATTTAGAGTTTGTTAATACAAGCCACATTCATGATTTAGCTAAATTCATGTTTGGTATTAGTATTTTCTGGACATACTTATGGTTCTCTCAGTTTATGTTAATCTGGTATGCAAATATTCCTGAGGAGGTTACTTATTTCATTACAAGAATTCAATTGTATAACTTGCCATTCTTTGGTGCTGTGGTTATGAATTTTGTTTTCCCATTGTTAATCTTAATCAATACTGATTTCAAACGTCTAAGCTGGATTATAGTAATGGCTGGTATTGTTATTTTATTAGGACATTATATTGATTTCTTTAATATGATTATGCCTGGTACAGTAGGAGATAAATGGTTTATTGGAGTTTCTGAAATTGCGTCTATTCTTTTCTTTTTAGGATTGTTTATTTTTACAGTGTTTACTGCATTAACTAAATCTCCTTTGCTTGCAAAAAGAAATCCTTTCATAGAAGAAAGTAAACATTTTCATTATTAATATTTAAAGAAATAAACAGATGACAAGTTTGTTGGTAATTGTAGTTTTAGTTTTATTAGCAGTTGCATTATGGCAATTGACCAAGATATTTGATCTTACTCAAGTAGGATCTTCTTCGGACGATTCTCAGGTTGCATCAGATAATGATAATAATATTCAGGGATATATTATGTTTGGCTTTTTAGCTTTCATTTATATATTTACTATTTATGGTTTACTAAAATGGGGTAATTTAGTGCTTCATACACCAGCTTCAGAGCATGGGCTTTTAGTAGATAGTTTGATGAATATTACCTGGGTATTAATCTTTACAGTTCAAGTTATTACTCAAGGCTTACTGCACTGGTTTTCTTTTAAAAATAGAGGACATAAAGATAAAAAAGCTTTATTCTTTGCAGATAGTAATAAATTAGAAGCAATTTGGAGTATCATTCCATCTGTAGTTCTAGCTTGTTTAATTCTTTATGGATTATATGCTTGGAATAACATCATGTTTGTTGACAAAGATGAGGATGTTGTAGAGATCGAATTATATGCTCAACAGTTTAAATGGACTGCAAGATATGCAGGTCAAGATAATGTTTTAGGAAAAGCAAACGTTCGTTTAATTGAAGGAATTAATACATTAGGAGTTGATATGTCTGATCCTAATTCTCAAGATGATATTGTAGTTTCTGAACTTCATATTCCTAAAGGTAAAAAAGTACATTTCAAAATGCGTTCTCAAGACGTACTGCATTCAGCTTATTTTCCTCACTTTAGAGCACAGATGAACTGTGTTCCAGGTATGGTAACTGAATTTGCTTTTGTACCTACTTATACTACTGCTGAATACAGAGAGTTACCATTTATGGTTGAGAAAGTTGCAAACATCAACAAGTTAAGAGCTGAAAAAAGTATTGAGTTAGTTGCAAAAGGAGGTACAGCTTTAGATCCTTATACATTTGATTATTTATTATTATGTAATAAAATTTGTGGAGCTTCACACTATAACATGCAAATGAAAGTTGTTGTGGATACTCCAGAAGAATATAAAAAATGGTTAAGCGAGAAAACTACTTTAGCTCAGGATATTAAAGCGGCAGCAGCTGCTAAAAAACCTGAAGCAGAAGGTGCTGCACCAAGTGATACTACTGCAAAAGTTATCGATACTGTAAAAGCAGTTGTAGATACAGTTAAAGCAGCTGTAGCTAAAGTTGCGATGAAATAATATTATTAAGAAAATTTAAAGTACACATATATGTCAGCAGAAGCGCACGGTCACGATCACGGACACGATCACGAGCACGAACATCATCATAAAGACACATTCATTACTAAATATATTTTTAGTATTGATCACAAAATGATCGCTAAGCAATACTTGATTACAGGTATTATCATGGGGATTATTGGTATTGCTATGTCTTTGCTTTTCAGAATGCAATTGGCTTGGCCAGAAGAGTCTTTTAAAATCTTTAATGTTTTATTAGGAGACAAATTTGCACCTGATGGTGTAATGGCAAATGATATTTATCTAGCTTTAGTTACAATTCACGGTACCATTATGGTATTCTTTGTACTGACAGCTGGTTTGAGTGGAACTTTTAGTAACTTACTTATTCCGCTTCAAATTGGAGCGCGAGATATGGCTTCTGGATTTATGAACATGATTTCATACTGGTTGTTCTTTTTATCTGCTGTAGTTATGTTATGTTCTTTATTTGTTGAAGCTGGACCAGCTTCTGCAGGTTGGACAATTTATCCACCATTAAGTGCTTTACCACAAGCGATCCCTGGATCTGGAACTGGTATGACTTTATGGTTAGTTTCGATGGCTATCTTTATTGCATCTTCTTTAATGGGATCATTAAACTACATCGTAACTGTTATTAACTTAAGAACAAAAGGAATGTCTATGACTAGACTTCCACTTACAATCTGGACATTTTTCGTAACAGCTATTATTGGTGTTATCTCTTTCCCAGTATTATTATCTGCAGCATTATTATTGATTTTCGATAGAAGTTTTGGTACTTCATTCTTCTTATCTGATATCTATATTGCAGGAGAGGTTTTACATTACCAAGGTGGTTCTCCAGTATTGTTTGAACACTTATTCTGGTTCTTAGGTCACCCTGAGGTTTACATTGTAATCTTACCAGCAATGGGTCTTGTTTCTGAAATTATGGCTACGAACTCTCGTAAACCAATTTTTGGATACAGAGCGATGATTATGTCAGTTCTTGCAATTGCATTTTTATCAACTATCGTATGGGGTCACCATATGTTTATTTCTGGAATGAATCCTTTCTTAGGATCTGTATTTACTTTTACAACTTTATTAATTGCAATTCCATCTGCTGTAAAAGCATTCAACTGGATTACAACTTTATGGAAAGGTAACTTACAATTTAACCCTGCAATGTTGTTTTCTATTGGAATGGTTTCTACTTTCATCACTGGAGGTTTAACTGGAATCATTTTAGGAGATAGTACTTTAGACATTAACGTTCACGATACTTACTTCGTAATTGCTCACTTTCACTTAGTAATGGGTATCTCTGCACTTTATGGAATGTTTGCTGGTATTTACCACTGGTTTCCTAAAATGTATGGAAGAATGTTAAATAAAAACTTAGGTTATATTCACTTCTGGATTACAGCAGTTTGTGCTTATGGTGTTTTCTTCCCAATGCACTTTATCGGATTAGCAGGTTTACCAAGACGTTATTATACAAATACTAACTTCCCATTATTTGATGATTTACAAAATGTGAATGTTTTAATTACAACATTTGCTCTTGTAGGAGGAGCTTTCCAATTAGTATTCTTGTACAACTTCTTTAGTAGTATTTTCTACGGTAAGAAAGCGGTTCAAAATCCTTGGAGATCTACGACATTAGAATGGACAACTCCAGTTGAACATATTCATGGAAACTGGCCAGGTGAAATTCCTCACGTATATCGTTGGCCGTATGACTACAGTAACCCAAATCATGATGTAGATTTTGTTCCTCAAAATGTACCAATGAAGGAAGGTGAAGAAGTTTTACACCACTAAAATAATAGAAAGACTGTCAGAGATGACAGTCTTTTTTTTATGTGTTATTTTAAATAGTTAAATTGTTACTGTTTACATACTGATTTACTTTGTATATCTTTGTAAAATGAATGAGAATTTAGATCCAACAACCAAAGGATATAACCCAGAAGAATTAGATCTTGAAAAGAGATTACGCCCATTGTCATTTGATGACTTTGCTGGACAAGATCAGGTTTTAGAAAACTTAAAAGTTTTTGTTGCTGCTGCAAATCAACGTGGCGAGGCGCTTGATCATGCGTTATTCCATGGACCTCCAGGGCTTGGAAAAACGACTTTGGCTAATATTCTGGCAAATGAATTAGAGGTTGGAATAAAAATTACTTCTGGACCAGTTTTAGATAAACCTGGTGATTTAGCTGGTTTGTTAACAAATCTTGATGAGAGAGATGTTTTATTTATTGATGAAATTCATCGTTTGAGTCCAATTGTTGAAGAGTATTTATATTCGGCAATGGAAGATTTCAAAATTGATATTATGATTGAATCTGGCCCAAATGCTAGGACAGTGCAGATTAATTTGAATCCGTTTACTTTGATTGGTGCAACAACTCGATCAGGATTATTAACGGCTCCAATGAGAGCACGTTTTGGTATCTCATCTCGATTACAATATTATTCTACTGAACTTTTGACAACAATTGTAGAAAGAAGTGCAGGGATATTAAAAATGCCTATAGATCTTGAAGCTGCAATTGAAATTGCAGGCCGCAGCCGCGGAACTCCTCGTATAGCAAATGCACTACTGCGACGAGTTCGTGATTTTGCACAGATAAAAGGTAATGGTACTATTGATATTGAGATTTCTCGTTACGCATTAAAAGCTTTAAATGTTGATGCGCATGGCTTAGATGAAATGGATAATAAAATACTATTAACTATTATAAATAAGTTTAAGGGTGGGCCCGTAGGTCTTTCTACTTTGGCTACAGCCGTATCTGAAAGCAGCGAAACTATTGAGGAAGTGTACGAACCTTTCTTGATTCAAGAAGGATTTATTATGCGTACGCCTCGTGGTCGTGAAGTTACAGACAAAGCATATAAACATTTAGGTAAGTTAAATACAAATATTCAAGGAGGTTTGTTTTAGCAGTTATGTCTAATAATGTAAAATATAAGTACCCAAATAAATTATCAATAGTTCGATTTTTTAAAGATGCTGAAGGGGTTAGAAAAAATCCGATTCCTTTTCATAATAGATATTTTGAGAAATTTGGAGATTCTTTCTCCATTAGAATTGGTTTCTCAAAGCATATCATTTTGTCGAGAGATAATGAAATTGCGCAATATATTTTAGTTAAAAATCAAAAGAATTATCATAAATCTAAATTTCAATCTGTATATCTTTCTAAGTATTTAGGGAAAGGTCTTTTAACCAGCGATGGTGATTTTTGGTTAAAGCAGAGACGCCTTATCCAACCCGCATTTCATAAACAAAAAATGAATCAGTTGGTTGATAATATGAATATAACTATTAGTGCAGAATTGGATAATCTCGGTGAAGAAAAGCCGATAGATCTTTTTCCAATAATGAGTAATCTGGCATTTAATGTTGTGGCAAAATCTTTGTTTCAGCTTGAAACTGCAGAAAATAAATTTGAACGAATTAAATTTATTATTGAAGAAGTGCAGCATTTTTTAATTAAAGAAATTCGGCTTCCGCATAAAGCTTGGTGGTTCTCATTAAGTGGTCAAGTAAAAAAGCATCTTAAGTTAGCAGAAGAGAATAATAGTATTATTCGTGAAATTATCAATGAACGAAAAGCTTCAAAGGAAGTAATAAATGATTTATTGAATATGCTTTTAGAAACCAGATACGAAGATACTGGTGAAAGCATGTCGGTAGAGCAATTGATTGATGAAATTAAAGTTTTGTTTATTGCAGGACATGAAACAACTGCAAATGCTTTAACATTTACACTTCATTTGTTAGGCAGTAATCCAGAAGTACAAGAAAAAGTTTTTGAAGAAATTTGTCAAATTGAGTCGGAAACTCAAAATGTTATTGAAAAACTTCAAAAAATGACGTATTTGAATGCCGTTTTGAACGAATCTATGCGTTTGTATCCACCAGCTTGGATTACAGACAGGCAGAATCTTGAAGATGATTCTTTTGGGCAGTTTAAAATAAAGAAAGATACTCTTATCGGTATTTCTTTTTATGAATTGCACCGTAATCCTAAGTATTGGAAGAATCCAGATGAATTTATTCCTGAGCGATTTTTGGGCGAGCAAAAGAAAGAGTCAATGCAATATTTTTATCCCTTTGGTGCAGGACCAAGGATGTGTATTGGAACTGGCTTTGCGATTTATGAAATGTGTCTTACAATATCTCAAATTGTAAAAAAATATGTGATTAAATCTAATGATAGTTTAATTCTGTTTAATCCATTAATTACTTTAAAACCTGTTAACGTTAAAGTTTCATTCTCTAAAAGATGCTGATTAATTCTAAAGAGACATATTCAAAATTTATAAAATCAGAAGCCAAACGACTTGGCTTTATTTCGTGTGGAATATCGAAAGCTGGTTTTTTAGAACAAGAAGCTCCACGGCTTGAGAAATATCTGAAAAACAATTACAATGGTCAAATGACCTATATGGAGAATCATTTTGATAAGAGACTTGACCCAACTTTATTGGTTGATGATGCAAAAAGCGTTGTTTCTCTTTTGCTTAATTATTATCCTTCGGAAGTTCAAAATGAGGAAAGTTTTAAGATTTCCAAATATGCATACGGTCAGGATTATCATTTTGTTATAAAAGAAAAACTAAAAGAATTTCTTCATTCGATTCAAGAGAATATTGGAGAAGTTTCTGGTCGCGCTTTTGTTGATTCTGCGCCAGTTTTGGATAAAGCCTGGGCAGCAAAAAGTGGTTTAGGATGGATTGGAAAAAACAGTAATTTAATTACCCAAAAAGTAGGCTCTTTCTACTTTATAGCAGAACTTATTTTAGATTTAGAGCTAGAATATGATCATGCGGTAACAGATCATTGCGGTTCTTGCACCGCTTGTATTGATGCTTGTCCTACACAAGCAATAGTTGCGCCATATGTGGTCGACGGCAGCAAATGTATATCGTATTATACTATTGAATTGAAAGAAAATTTGCCACATGAAATGAAGGGGAAGTTTGACGAATGGATGTTTGGATGCGACACTTGCCAAGATGTTTGTCCTTGGAATCGATTTTCTAAACCACATTCAGAACCATTGTTTAATCCGAACCCCGAATTACTTTCTTTTTCTAAAAAAGATTGGCTCGAAATTACCGAAGAAACTTTTCGGTTAGTTTTCAAAAATTCGCCTATTAAAAGAACCAAATTTGATGGACTTAGGCGAAATATTAATTTCCTAGAATAAATTTACTCTTTCTGTTTTACATTCATATTTAAAGAAACTTTTCTTCTTATAAAATAAAAACACACAATATTGATTTTTAATTAGTTATGTGTGTTTTGTTTGTTTTTGTACCATATGTTTTGTAGGATAAATTTACGGATTAATCATTCAAATCTCGTCATGCTGTTTTTTCTGTAAAATTTTAAGAAATTTCTGCTATTTTGTTATCAGATTGTTATGTTTTTAAGGTTTAAAGGTTAATTTGTTTTTAAGGATTGTGCATTTCAACGTTTTTTCATGTAGTTTATCGACTAATGTAGTTAGTATTGAGGTCTTTGTATACTTTCGCAGCACCAAATTTACTTAACTAACCCCCAAAGACATTGTGTCTTGAACCTAAATGCATTATGGTCCAAACGCTTAACTATCTTTTGTGCGATTTTGAAAAGTCCTTTTTCAATTATCCAAAATCTGTTTACATTATTTTTTCGTATTTATATTATAATCTGAAAGCCAAATTTTGGTTTTCAGCTTCCAAATTTTCTATACTCCCAACTAGTACCCTGTTTGTCTATGCGTAACTTTACTTTTAATGTATCTAGTTTTGTTAGGTCAAGTTTTTTTCTTTTATTATTTCTATTAGTATCATTAAGTTCTGTTGCTCAGGTTTGTGGAACACCAGGAGGTGATGGCCCTATAGCGATAACAGGTTCTGTAAATACTTATTTCCCAATTAGCGGTGATATTAATTTAAATGCTGGAGCACAGGCAATTTTATTGGCGGCATCACCGGGATCAGATGGTAAAGGAAACAACTTTGGTACTATTCCGATTTCAGCAGGAGATCTGATTTTGATTATTCAGATGCAAGATGCAACAATTGATTATAGTAACAATTCAGCGTATGGATCTGGAACAACAAATAGTGGTAAAGACGTTTTAGGGGGTACTGGGTTTCTAAATATTAATAATACGGGGATTTTTGAGTACGTTATTGCGACAAATAATGTTCCCCTGGGAGGAGGAAATCTGACTTTTAAAGGAACAGGTTCTAATGGCGGTGTTCGAAATAGTTTTTTTAATGCAAAAGCAACGCCAACTAGAGGACAGAGAACATTTCAAATCGTTAGAGTACCACAATATTCTAATCTAACTTTAAATTCTATTATTACAACTCCGCCTTTTAATGGTGTTGCAGGAGGGGTAATTGCTTTTAATGTTTCTGGGACTTTTAATTTTAACGGCAATATAATTGAAGGGTCTGCAAGAGGATTTAGAGGAGGCTACAGTCCAGTAGCATATACTGGTGAAAACAATGCTACAACTTATGTCGGTCCCTCAAGTAATACAGCAATTTCAGGAAAAGGAGAAGGAATTGCTGGTACACCAAGATACATGTGGGATGGTTTTAGTCAAGTTGACAATGGGGCCGCTAATGAAGGATTACCGGGAGGATCTTCAGGTAGAGGAGCTCCTGCAAATGCAGGTGGTGGAGGAAATGATCATAATTCCGGCGGTGGCGGTGGTGGAAATGGTGGATACGGAGGTTTAGGAGGTAAAGGTTGGCAAGGCGGCAGCGGTGCTACAAGTCCTAGTACGGGAGGAGGAAGACCAGGTTTTACTTCTTTTAAGACACCAGAACCAGAACTGACTCGACTAATTATGGGAGGTGGTGGTGGAGCCGGTGATGCCAATAACGCTGTAGATGGAGTTAAAGGAGGAGTTGGTGGAGCTATAATTCTTATTAATGCGGGTAATATTCAAGGAAATGGATTTATTAAAGCAAATGGAGGGCCTGGTGCCCCAGGTTCTTTCGCAGGATCTCCGGATGGAGCTGGTGGTGGTGGAGCTGGAGGGAGTGTTTTTTTAAATATTTCGAATACTAATGCTATAGCTACAAATGTTACTATTGAGGCGAATGGAGGAAAGGGAGGTAATACACTTAATGATTTAGGAAATTCACATGGACCAGGTGGTGGTGGTGGTGGTGGAATTATTAGATATAATGTTCCAGGAACAGGAGTAACGATAAATCCTTCTGTTACTGCTGGTGCCTTTGGTAAAACAGATAACGGCAGTCTTAATGGAGTAGATCATGGTGCGCAACCAGGTGAAGCTGGATTTGTAAAATCATTTATTTCTTCTGATGTACCGCCTAATTTACAAGTAAATGCAAGTTGTTTTCCTATTTTAGAGACAACAGTAAAGGCATTAACAACAAGTGACGTATGTGGTTCGATTGGTGAGAAAGTTACATATGAGATTCAAATAAAGAATACTGGAGCAGGAAATGCAGCTGGAGTTTTATTAGATTTCTCTTTTCCAACAAATATTGAATTTGATGCTGCAACAGCATCTTATTCAACGGAGGCTTCAGGTCCTTCTGGGGCTTTGTCTAGTACAGGTTCGGCTAATAATCCTTTAATTGGAAATTTTAATATTGCACAAAACGGAGTTGTCACTATAACTTTAGTTGGAAGAATATCAGGTACAATTGCTGCAGGGAAACATAGTTCTAGTGCGCAAGCTCAATACTTAGATCCAACTCGCAGGCTAGATGGCACTAGAAAAATAACTGCTGCTTTAAATGGATATGGTACAGTAAATAAAAAATATGAAGGAGCGAACCAAGCAGATGTTCCAGGAGCAAATTTTAATGGCGCTGGTCCAACAATAACAGATGATGATATTACAATTTTGGCACTGCCAGCAGCTCCAACAGTTAACAGAACTCAGGGAAATTGTACAACTCCAACTGGAACTATAACGGTTACAGCACCTGCGAATGGTCCGAACGTAAGCTATACTTTAACAGGAACAAATCCAGTAACTGCTTCAACAAGTAATGCAACTGGTGTTTTTCCTGGCTTGGTATCAGGAACTTATCAAGTAACCACAACCAATGCACAGGGATGTACTTCGCTTCCAACTACAGGAATACAGATTACGACTGTTCCGGGAGCCCCTACAACCACTGGAGTTTCAATGTGTGTTGGGGACTCGGGATCATTAACGGCTACTTCTTGTTCTAGTAATTTTGTAAATTCTGGAACTACAATATCAGGAGCATGGAATGGAGCTACTGATCTAAAAGCTAATCGCACTAATGTCATAATTAATTCTAATAGTTGTGTTGGTAGTTTTAGTTCGATTAAAAGAAACTATGTTACAACTTCTTTTCAAGTAAGCGTTGCTGGGAACTATATATTTGCAATGAATAATAGTAACAATTATGATGGTATGGGCTATATTGTTACTGAAGATTTTGTACCAGGAACTTGTTCTGCTGGATGGGTCAGAGGCGATGATGATAGTGGGACTGCTGGTAGTAACGGTAAGGAACCTCGATTAGGAGGCAGTGAAGGATCTGGTGCTATGTATCTAAATACTGGAATCACATACAAATTAATATCTACTACTTATGGAAGTGAAGATACATATACAGGGAATTTTTCTTGGACAATAACCCCACCAAACGGAGGTGAGATCATGTTGCAGACTCCCGGAACAATAAATTGGTACAAAGCAGCATCTGGAGGATCATCAATAGGTTCTGGAAATTCTTTTGATCCTGTAGGAGCTCCAAATTCAGGTGTAGCAAATAGAACAACACCTATATCAACTATTTTTTATGCGGAATGTTCTAATAATCCGGGTTGTAGAACAGCAACGAATTTTGTCATTAATGCAAAACCTACCATAACAGCAGTCGCTGGTGGATCACGATGTGATTTAGGAGAAGTAACTTTGGGAGCAACGGCCTCGTCAGGAACAATCAATTGGTATACTGTATCGACAGGAGGATCTATAGTAGCGACAGGAACAAGTTATAAAACACCAAGTTTATCTGCAACTACAGATTATTATGTAGAGGCTGCAGCTAACGGATGTACTTCTGCAGCTAGAACTAAAGTGACAGCAACAGTAAATACGACACCAACAATTACTAGTACAACTCCTAGGTCAGGATGTGCAGGAGAAACAGTTATTTTGTCTGCATCAGCCTCGGCAGGGACAATCAACTGGTATAGCAACGTGACAGGCGGAATCTCGTTAGGAACAGGTACAAATTTTACTACACCGAATTTATCTGCAACTACTACTTATTATGTAGATGCTACTAGTAATAATTGTACGACCGGATCTAGAGTTGCAGTAGCAGCTACAGTATATCCGCTTCCAACAGCATATGCGGTTACAGGTGGTGGAACATATTGTACAGGAGGAACAGGATTTGCAGTTGGATTAAGCAATTCAGATAGTGGAGTAAGCTATCAATTACAATTGGGAGGAGCGAATAATGGAACTCCTGTTATAGGAACGGGTACTGCGATCAGTTTTGGAACAAAAACAGCAGCAGGAACTTATACTGTTGTTGCGACTAATACTAATTCGGGAACATCTTGTACTGCTACAATGACAGGAAATGCTGTTATTACTATAAGTACTTTTCCAGCTGCATTAACATTAACAGGAAGTACTATTTGTGTTTCACCTGGAGGAAACGGTACAATTACCTCTTCAACTTCAGTAAGCGGAGTAAATTATCAATTATATAATTCAAGCAATACACCAGTTCAAGGATCAATACCTGGAACTGGATCAGGTTTAACATGGTCAAATCTTATTGCAGGAAATGGATATTATGTAACGGCTACTAATGCATCAAACTGTTCAACAAATAGTAATACAGTTAATGTAGCGACTACCCCAAATCCAGCAGCGCCGACAGTTGGAATCACAACACAGCCGACATGTACAGTTGCTACAGGAAGTGTTGTATTGAATGGTCTTCCATCAGGAAATTGGACGATCAACCCAGGAAATATTACAGGAAGTACTGCTTCTAGAACTATTTCAGGATTAACAGCAGGAACTACCTATAACTTTACAGTAACAAATGCTGCGGGCTGTACTTCACCTGCATCAGGTAATGTTGTGTTCAATGCACAACCAGCCACACCAGCTGCACCAGCAGTTGGAACCACAACACAGCCGACATGTACAGTTGCTACAGGAAGTGTTGTATTGAATGGTCTTCCATCAGGAAATTGGACGATCAACCCAGGAAATATTACAGGAAGTACAACTTCTACAACTATTTCAGGCTTAACAGCAGGAACTACCTATAACTTTACAGTAACAAACGCTGCGGGCTGTACTTCACCTGCATCAGGTAATGTTGTGTTCAATGCACAACCTGTGACACCAGCTGCACCAACGGTTGGAATCACAACACAGCCGACATGTACAGTTGCTACAGGAAGTGTTGTATTGAATGGTCTTCCATCAGGAAATTGGACGATCAATCCAGGAAATATTACAGGAAGTACAACTTCTACAACTATTTCAGGCTTAACAGCAGGAACTACCTATAACTTTACAGTAACAAACGCTGCAGGCTGTACTTCACCTGCATCAGGTAATGTTGTGTTCAATGCACAACCAGCCACACCAGCTGCACCAGCAGTTGGAATCACAACACAGCCGACATGTACAGTTGCTACAGGAAGTGTTGTATTGAATGGTCTTCCATCAGGAAATTGGACGATCAATCCAGGAAATATTACAGGAAGTACAACTTCTACAACTATTTCAGGCTT
>NZ_MUHA01000030.1 GCF_002217355.1 Flavobacterium oncorhynchi
CACCTATTCTACTCAAGTGACATGAGTTAATCAAACTGATATATCAAAATTCATCAAAAAGAGAGATTTTTCTGTTATACAATTTTATGAATTACTTTCATAATTAAGGTTAAAGACCTAATTGCCTAATTTGTAAAGTTTTATTAAAAAAAAACTCCCAATTCTTTAAAATTGGGAGTTCTAAATTTTTGTTTAGAAATAATATCCATCGAAACTTAGCCTTTCAAAAACTCAGTTCCGCCATAAATCATTTTACCTTTATAAAATACACCTTCTCTTTTAGGCAAACGAGCTACAGCTTCGGCAGAGCAGCTTGCTTTTACAAGAATAAAATTAGCATCATTATTTTCTGCAGGCCAAACGCGAGTTCCAGAATCGTTTAAAGGCAATACTTCATCAGTTGTTGCAATATGAAGCGCACGACTTAAGCCAAACTCGTCTGTCCAGCCATATAATTGAGCGCATAATTTTGCCTTTTCAAGCATATCGCAAGTTCCGAAAGGCTGCCAATGATCAACAATACTATCCGTTCCAGTCATTAATTTTACACCGTATTTTTTCAAAGTCGGAATTGGCATAATCGTTCTCCCAATCGGAATTGTTGACACTACTCCTATTCCAAGATTACCCATTTGTTCTGCTATTTTTTCAAGATCTTTTGGATCCATTCTTGCAAGCGCAAAACCATGACTAATGTATGTTTTTCCTTGTAACTGCTTGTTTTCCTCAGTTTTCTTTATAATATATTCAATCGCTGCTTGACCAGACGGCGGTGATTCATGCAGATGGATGTCTATTCCTTTATTCGTATCAATTGCAATTTGAAACATAGCATCAAGCGATTTTTCCATATTACCATCAACATTTGTAGGATCAAGACCTCCAATAAAATCAACTCCCATTGCAGCAGCTTCTCTTAATAAAGGCTCTGATTTCGAGTACAAAATTCCATGCTGTGGAAAAGCAACAATTTCCCAGCCAAAACTATCTTTGTTATTATCCAAAGCCGCCAGCAAATGCTCCAAACTTTTTAATCCGCTTACAGGATCAATGTTACATTGACAACGTGCAAAAAAACTTCCTTGACTTTGCATTAGTTTAATCGCCTCTTCGGCTTTACGCTGAGAGTCTGGCAGTAATTGCGGAATTATCTTTTGCTCGAGCGTTATCATGTCTTTTACTGTATACCCTTTTCTTGGTGCAGCATTCCATGTTCCGCCGTAGTATGTTTTATCAATATGAATGTGCATATCTCGTAACCCTGGAAGCATAAGCATACCTTTAGCATCAACATTTTTAAGCTTTAAAGCAGGTTTATCTAAAGTGATGCTTTTAATCTTTCCATTAGCAATATGCAAATTATACAAACCCGTTTTAGTCGAAATAACTTCGTTTTTTTCGTTGTAATTAAAACCTTCTTCCAGACGTACATTAGTCAATAGGTAATCTCCTGAAACTTTTTCTTTACTTTCTTCAGGCAGCGATGCCGCATTTCCAGCAATTCCAGAGAATAAAGCAGCTCCAGTTGCAGCAGCTCCTAATCCTAAGAATTTTTTCCTGCTGATTATATTATCTTCCATAAGTTATGATTTGTTTTTTATTTCGATTTTAGAATATACTCTAAAATTGCTAGAGTATATGAATATGCAAAAATCGTTTAGAAATTAAAACAGCAACTGTAATATTACGGATAAGGATGGTAAAAATTATAACTTTCTTTAAAATCGCCTGGCGTTTTTCCTGTGTATTTTTTAAAAACTTTACTAAAATAACCATTGTCATTAAAGCCAAGTTGATACGCGATTTCTTTGATAGATAAATCTGTACTCGTAAGTAAACGTTTTGCTTCAAGAATTGTTCGCTCTTTTATAATATCTCCCGCTGGAGATTTTAAGTATCTCTGAGAAAGTATGTTGAGATAATTGGGAGTAATATTTAACTTATCGGCATAAAAGTTAACCGAGAATTCTTCATTGAAATGATTGTCTATCAAAGAATTGAATTTTTTAATCATTTTTTCTGGCTTAGTCGAAGAATCGTGCTGCGGAAATTGAATTAAATAATCCTTTTGTAATACTTTAAGTAATAAATGCAGTCGAAGCAATACAATTTCTTTCGTGCTTAAATCATTATCAGGCAAAATTAGTTCAATTTCATTCAAATGATTTTTTAAACCTTCAAACTGTTCCTGGGTTACAGAAAGACAGGAAGGTACATTTTGTTCAAAAAAAGGAAACGCTGACAAATTAGAAAATGCGTTAACAATTTCTGGCGAAAGCATAAGCTGAAAGCCAATTGTATCAACGTTTAACAGCCAATTGTGAACTTGTCCCTGCCTCACAAAATACACTTGATAATCATTGACTGCATATTGTGTAAAATCGACATTGTGCATTCCTGATCCTTTTTCAACAAAAAATACAAGGTGAAAATCGTGTTTATGCGGTTGTTCAAATGCATTTCGTCCTTTTACACTATGACGAAACAAAGTAATACCTAAAGTTTCTTCTCCAAGTATATTGCCAACAGATAAAACGGGAATTGGATGTTTTGTCAAAGGATAATGCAGTTAGTAATAGATTTTCAAAAATATAGAATTTAAGGATATAAAAACTATTTTGAGCCCTAGTTTCTTCGTTAAATAAAAAAGAGTTCACATCAATAAGACAGAACTCTTTCATTATTTACAATACTATAAAATTATAGTATTAATGTTATGTATTTTAAATATTATAATTTGAAGTTCCATAATATTCTTCATCATTAACACTTTCCAGCCAAACTCCTGTACCTTTATCAATTTCGGTAATAATGGCGATATAAGAAAATTTACTTAAAGGCGTCGCGCCGTACCAATGTTCTACTCCTGGTAAAATTGTGACTACTTCATCTTTATGAAGCGTTCTTATTTCACCTCCCTTTTCTTGGTAAAAGCCTGCTCCATTTGTTGCGATAAGCAAATGTAAACTTGCGTTGCTGTGCCATTTACTTCTTGCGCAAGGTTCAAAAGTTACTTCTTTAATAATGGTATTTTTAGGATGAATTTCGCTTGTTTGTTTTTTATAAGATACTTCGCCCGTCATATACGTATTCGGTACTTTTCCTTCTTCAATTACAGCTGTATAATTTGTTGACATAAGTTATTTTTTGAGATTAATTTTTATTTAAAACTATTGTATTCTTCATCAGTTACAGGTTCAAGCCAGTCTACAATTCCTGATTTAGTATTAGTACTGATGGCGATATGTGTAAATTCGCTGTTTGGTGATGCGCCGTGCCAATGTTTTACTTCTGGCTGAATATTCACTACATCACCCGCCTGAAGCAGCTGAATAGGTTTTCCCGCTTCTTGATAGTATCCAGTTCCCTGTGTTACAATTAAAATTTGTCCGCCTGGATGTGTGTGCCAGTTATTTCGTGCACCAGCCTCAAACACTACATTTCCAACAGCTGTATTTAAAACTGGATCGTTTGGAACCAACATTTTTACCCAAGCTTTTCCTGTAAAATAATCGGCAGAGGCTAAGTCTCCTTTTGGAAAAATACTTGTATTAAATTCATTTTCTGATGCTTTCATAATTTTCTTATTTGGAATTATCAGAATCAGAAAACTAAATCGAGAAAGCTAGAGTGCGCTTTATGAAGTATTATTTAGTCTATTAAAAACTGATAAAAGATTAATACTATAATTTCAAGGCAAAAGTAGTTCAAGCCGGCTTTTGCAAAATAACAATATTCAAACAAAAAATTAAGAAATTGAAACAATTTATACTCTCAATGATTTTGGAACCGTTCCCGTAAGTCTTTTAAAATAATTATTAAAATAACTCGGATATTCGAATCCAAGCGAATAACCAATATCCGAAATGCTCCAGTCTGTATGCTGTAATAACGCTTTTGCTTCGCCAATAATACGCTCTGTAATATGAGCCGTAGTTGGCTTACCTGTGACTTCTTTTACAGAACGATTTAAATGATTTACGTGCACAGCAAGACTTTGTGCGTAATCCTGAGGTGTTTTTAAAATCAGCGGTTCGTTTTTAGTCTCTATAGGAAATTGTCTTTCCAGCAGTTCTAAAAACAAAGAGGTAATTCTTGAAGATGCATTTTTATGTTTGAAGAAGTTTTCTGAAGGCTGCATTTTCATCGATTCGTGAATTATCAAATTGACGTAGCTGCGTATTAAATCATCTTTAAAAACATAATCCGTTTCATATTCTTTGATCATTTTTTGAAACAAAGAGTCGATAAAAATCTTCTGCTCAGCATTTAATGAAAATATTGGTGTTCCTCCTATTTTAAACAAAGGAGATTCGTGAAGTGTTTCCGAACGGTCTTTCGATTTTAGAAACTCTTCTGTAAAAACACAGGCGTAACCTTCGTAACCTTCGGAGATAGTTTCCCACGAATACGGAATAATTGGATTACCAAAAAACAAAATAGTTCCATCAGTCTCTATTCCGCGGTCAGCATATTGTATGATACTTTTACTGGTATTGATACAAATTTTATAAAAATCCCTGCGGCTGTAAACTGGAATTTTACTTTGATCTCCATTTATTTGATATACTTTAAAACCTTTAAGTTTTAAATCTGAAGTAAAATCGCAACTCTGAGTTTCTGTTTGATTATTCATTTTGCAAAGTTATGAAAATCAAATATATTTTTCAGCTGTTTTTCTTTGGACAAATCTTACTTAGAAATTTTCAAAGGCTTTTTTTTAAAAATAAACTGTGCTGAAAACAGAGTAAGGTTTGTGTCATTAAATTATATGTAAGCACTTCTTTATATGGCATGAAAATGGTTATTAAAAATTTAGAATCATTCTATTGGCTATACTTCATAAAATGATTTTGATTTGATGTAATTTTATATAAAAAATAAAAAAACAAAGATTATATGAGTGTTATTAAAGATGAAAAAAAGCTTCTTAATGCCATTAAACGGATCGATGAAAAAATCGATAAGAATAATGACCAAAAGATACTTGCCTTTTTTGAATCTCTTGGATTAACTGAAAGAGAGGACGTTCCCAAAAATTTTCTAGATTGGGACACGATTCTTATTGTTGTACCTGATCGCCACATTTCGCATGAATTAAAATATTATAAATTCTCTATATCAAGACTTTTTTTTGTTACAAATCCATATGCAGACCAAATTCATATTTATGATTTTGACGAATGGAAAAGTGTTACCCGAAACAAAACACAATTCCAAATTAGAGAAATGATGAAAACAAGTTTTGGCGGAGTTAAAAAATCCGCAGCAGATAACGACTAGTTTTAATTCTCTGAAAAGTAATGAAATGGATCACTCGTGAAAGACCAAAAATTGACAGGATAGCCAGTCCGTGGCTGATCAAAAAATTTGTTGACAGTGATGCCGAATTTATTTATGTGCCTTTTGATGAAGTTTTAGAAAAAGCAAAAGAATTAGATGCAATTCCTTTTGATATTCCCGAAGTAGAATTTACCCATTATAATGAAGAATGCACTTTTGATTATATTATAAAAAAATATAAAATTGTTGATCCTGCGGTTTTAATCATGGCAAAAATTGTTCGCGGCGCCGATACTGACCGCCACGATCTTGCAAAAGAAGCTGCGGGACTTTGGGCAATTTCTGCCGGGCTTTCTCATAACATTACTAACGATGCCGAATTATTAGAAACAGGACTAAAGCTTTATGATGCGCTTTACAGCTGGGCAAAACATTTATACAAACAAAATCATCTTCAAAATAGTCCATTTGAAAATCTGCTTCATGAAGTATATAAAAAGTTTTTAATCGAGAAAAAAACAAATCAAAAAACACCTTTATGGGTTAAAGATTTAAAAAACATAATTCAAGATCAAATCGATGCACAATTTACTTTTGATCTAAAGAAAATTTCAAATGATTTAGAGCTTAATCCTTCCTACTTATCAAGAGAATTTTCTAAGTATTTTGAAGATTTAAACTTTGGAGAATATGTCCGAAAGCTTAGAATTGAGAAAGCTATAAACCTTATTGAGTGTTCAACTTATACTTTAACTGAAATAGCCTATATGACCGGATTTTCAGATCAAAGTCACTTTACTAGAATATTTAAACTGCAAACAGGTAAAAATCCGTCGTCGTATCGTAAAAACGCACTTAAAAGTAATTCAAATACAAAAGGTAAATAGTGTACTATTTATAAAATTGCATTGTCTATAGTTTTGTTTTTTTTTAATAAACAAAACTAATATGATTTCATTCAAACACCTTTTTCCTGCTATTTTGTTTTCTTTAAATTTCAATGCGTTCTCGCAAACTGTTTATCCAAAAATTACGGGTTATTTTGGAATTCTTCATCCTATCGTGACTTTTAGCGATGAACAAACTAGTGTAAATTTTAGAGATTATTATGCTGTTGGTTTTCCTACCGGGATTAATATTTGGAAAAATCAAAAAATAGGATTTTCATTTGAAGTTGTTCCTAATATAAAAGTACAAGGAAACAGCGATAAAGTAACTAATTTATTGTTTCATCCCGGTGTTTTGGTTGCCTTAGGACATGGTTATACTTTTGCAGGAAGAGCCGCTTTTGAAAGCAGCGGCAGATACGGCATAACTCCTGTAATAAATAAAACCATCATAAAAAGTGACAATTGCAGTTATTTTGCGGCTGTTCCGCTGCCCGTTCGTTTTGGCAATAATCATCCCGCTTCTTTTACGATTGGTTTTCAATTTGGAATTGCTTTTTAAAATCTCTTAAAAAATAAGTTGAAATAAATTTATCTTTTTTTTTGACTCATCTAATTTCAAAAACTCTAATAAACTTTTTCTCTAATTTTTTTCTCTTTCTTTCTTCTTTCCATCTTGAATAGAATATAACAATAAGGAGAAACAAACTCACAATTGTAGTTGCCCGCCTGAGGCCTCTGCCAATGAAAAGAAAAAATATATTAATAAATATTAGAAAAACTACTGGAGAATATTGTGTCCAAAGCAATTGAAATTTGCTGTTTTCTTCAACAACATAATTTACATTAACCCTATTATTAATGTTTTTATAATTTCCTCTCACAATAAAAATTGTTGGAGATGCAGCTGAATTTATTGTTAACCGAAAACTGGTGTCATCAAAAAGTCCGTAAAAAGGTTTTACTCCACCAAATATGGGAAACAGTCTAAAACGGCTTAAATTCACTTTTAAAGAGCCAATTTCGGTGCTATTCTGCAATCTTGTACGAAAGTCTGATAAAGAAAGGTTTGATTCCATTTTATGAAGTATCATGGCGCTAACAAACTTTTAATTTTATTTTCCAGAGCCTGTCCGTGAATGTTTTTTGCTAGAATAATTCCGTTTTTATCCACTAAAAAGTTTAACGGAACAGATTGAAGCATATAATCGCCAACAACTGGAGACTGCCAGTATTTTAAATCGCTCACATTTACCCAAGGTAGTTTTCCTTTTGTTATGGCTGTCTGCCAAAGCGTTTTTTTAGTATCCATAGAAACACTGTAAATTGATAATTTGTCAGGATATGTATTGTATAATTTTAGCAGTAAAGGTTGTTCTTTTATACAAGGCCCACACCAAGATGCCCAAAAATTGACTAAGACTAGAGAACCTCTTAAAGAAGAAAGTACCACTAGATTGCCTTTTAAATCTGGAAGATCAATTTCGGGAGCAATGTCGCCAACATCAGTGCCAACAACTTGTGCTCTTGAACCCGTTATTATGCAAAATAGAAATATGGAAACGAGTAAAGTTTTTTTCATAGTTGATTAAGTTTAGTAGTTTGGAGCTTTTGAAACTAAAAGCAAATATAAATTTTCTAATTATTTTTTGATTCTTTTTATTGCACTTTCCTCTCCTCTGTCATAAAGTTTTGCTAAAAATATTTTGCTTAATTGGCATATCGGGAAAAGTCGATATATTTGCGTCATGGAAAATATAGAAATATTTAAGGCACTCTCTAACAAGTCTAGATTACAAATGCTGGAATGGCTGAAGGAACCCGAAATAAACTTTCCGGGACAGCTTGAGCATGGTGGATTTGAACACGGAGTTTGTGTGGGACAAATTCAAGCCAAAGCCGGCTTAACACAATCTACAGTATCTGAATACTTGTCTATTTTACAACGCGCCGGATTCATCGAAGCCAAGCGTGTTGGGCAATGGACTTATTATAAACGCAACGAAGGTGCCTTTGAAGCACTTAGTAAATTAATTCAATCTAATTTGTAAATTACTATGAGTACAAACAACCTGTTTTCGCCATTTAACTTAAAAACGTTAAATCTGAAAAACCGAATCGTAATGGCGCCAATGACGCGCTCTTTTTCTCCAAATGGAGTTCCAACTGACGAAGTAGCTTCTTACTACCAAAAAAGAGCTGAAGGCGAAGTTGGTTTAATATTATCTGAAGGAACTGTAATCGACAGACCTTCATCATCTAATGATGCAAATGTACCTCACTTTTACGGTGAGCAGGCTTTAAACGGCTGGAAAAAAGTGATTGACGAAGTTCATGCTGCCGGCGGACAAATGGGCCCGCAAATCTGGCATATGGGCGTTATGGACAATCACCATTCTGGATGGGTTCCTCCAGTTCCTTTTGAAGGACCATCTGGATTAAATCGTCCAGATTTTAAAAATGGAATTGCCATGTCTGAAAAAGATATTGAAGATACAATTTTAGCTTTTGGTAAAGCTGCTGCTGATGCCAAAAGATTGGGTTTTGATACTATCGAAATTCACGGTGCACACGGTTATTTAATTGATCAATTCTTTAGAGCCGAAACAAATTTGCGTACTGATATTTATGGTGGTAAAACATTACCAGAACGTAATCGTTTTGCGATTGAAGTAGTAAAAGAAATTAGAAAACAAGTTGGAAATGATTTCGCTGTGATCATGCGTTTTTCTCAATTTAAACCTTCTGATTATAACTATAAATTGGCTAAAAATCCACAGGAATTAGAAGCTTGGCTTACTCCTCTTGTTGACGCTGGTGTGGATATTTTGCACTGCTCTCAGCGCAGATTCTGGGAGCCTGAGTTTGAAGGTTCTGATTTGAATTTTGCAGGATGGGCTAAAAAAGTAACTGGAACGCCGACTATTACAGTAGGTTCTGTTGGACTTTCCAGTGATTTCTTTGGTGCATTTGCGGGTGAAAGTTCTGAGCCAACTTCTTTAGAGGAATTAAACAGACGTTTCGACAGAGGCGATTTTGATTTAGTTGCCGTTGGAAGACCGCTTTTATCTGATCCAAACTGGGTTGCTAAAATTAAAGAAGGAAAATTAGACCAATTAAAAGGTTTCAGTAAAGAAGCTTTAGGAGCATTAGTTTTAGAATAAGCTTTTTGTTTAGGTTCAAAGTTACAAAGGTTCAAAGTGGCAGAGTTTTTTTACTTTGTCCTTTGAACCTTTCTTTTTAGGTTCAAAGTTGTAAAGGTTCAAAGGAACAGAGTTTTTTTGTCCCTTTGAACCTTTGCTGCTATGAGCCTTTGTCCCTTTAAAAAACTAATTATTAGCTACAGCAACTTTTAACTTTTGGTATTTATTTGTAAGCCAATTTCGAACTGGTTCATCATAGAATTTCAAACATAATATTGCAATTACAATACTCGAAAATAAAACTACAATTCCTAATGGGTAACCTTCTTTCAAAGTAACTTTATTATTTGCAACCCAAGCCATATAACAGTAAACTAATGGGTAATGTATAATGTAAATTGGATATGAAATATCTCCTAAAGCTTTACACACTTTAAGCGATACAGGATTTGTGATCTGTCCTCCTGCTCCAATTGCAACAATTATTGGAAATAAAATGATAATACAAAACGATTCATATAAACCGTTCATCCACAAACTGTTTTCGTCGCCAAGTCTTGGAATGCTGAAAATAATGATGATTAAAAGGCTGCAAACCCAGAAAGCACCTTTGATATGAATTAGTTTTCCTAAACGTGATAATAAAACTCCTGCAAAGAATGGATACAACAAACGTGTAAAACCAATATTCATTTGCTCAAGATTTAACGACCAGCCTCCAATAACATCACCTTTTGGTCCAAAAACAGTTAAATTGATAAGCATTCCTGCAAATATCAAAACGAAGATTGATAAAACGGTATTTGAAAATTTACGAAAGAATAAAGCGTATAAAATATTACCAATATACTCGAAGAATAAAGACCATGCAGGCCCATCAAGCGGATGCATTTCTCCCCATCCTCTAATTTCTAATGATGGCGGAATTGGTAATAAGGTAAAACCAATAACCATGGTTAAAATTACTTTCCATACTTCCATTCCTGCAATCTGCGGGAACATAACATCTGAGGCTTGAAAATAATAGAAAATGGCTCCTATTATCATTCCCATAATTACCATGGGCTGCAAACGAATTAAACGGCGTTTGTAAAACTCCCATTGCGTCAGCTTGCCCCAACGATCATCATAGGCATATGCTACAACAAAACCTGATAAAAGAAAAAAGAAATCAACAGCCAAATAACCGTGATTCATAAGTTGTTTAAATCGGCTTCCCTCATTAAAAGCCTCAAAGATGTGAAAAATAACGACTAGAACTGCGGCTACTCCTCGTAAACCGTCTAAAATTTCATAATGTTTTTTTGGTTTAATGTCAATAGAAATTGAACTCATAAAATACTTTTTTTTGTGGTTAAAAGATTAATTTATGTTATTTGGCATTGGCTAAAATAGCGCTTTTTTTTACAATGAATGACAGGTTTTTGACTTAGTTGCAAATTTTCTGCGTTTTTTTTGCAATAAGAAGAAAAAATTTCACAACTTAATATTTATCTTTCAGTCTCTGCTTAAAGCGTACTATTTTTTTGACACTTAAAGTTAATTACCAAGAATAAGCTAAAATCAATAATTATTCAATTACTGATGATTTTTAAGCCATTCTGTCCTGCGTTGATCCGGCAAATGTTTTACAGAAAAATTTTCAAATTTTGCTTCAAAACCCTTTCCATCTGGAGAAGCGGCCATTAATCCAACCATAACAGGCGTATCATCTTGCAAAGGTGCATTTCTAGTCATTACATAATTTTTATCATCGTAAGAGAAAAATACTTCAACGGCATCTAATCTTCTCACTGCTTTTATCCAGATAAAAGGCGGTGCTTTTTCTAGCGTTGTAACACTCCAATCGCTTTTGTCGTGTGTAACTACAGTGCTGATATTAAATTTACCGTCTACAAACTCAACTCCAGTTTTGATATAATTTTTCTCATCAACACGAATCATAAGTCCCATTTGGTCGAAACGAGCAATATAATTTCCTGTCAATTTTACTTTTACTTCAAACTCTCCTCCGTAATTAGCATAATAAAAAGGGGCATCATCAACCGTAAATCCGTAATGAGAAATACGCCAGTAATCACTGTTTGCAGTAACATTCATAATTAAAGCATTGTTTTTAATTTCCCATTTTTCAGGTTCATTAAACCATTGCATTTTGTTTAAGCTTTGTGCCGATAGATTTTGGGCTAAAAACAAAGTCATGGCCCCAAGTAAAACTTTTTTCATAATAACTATTTAGATAATAAAGTATTTTTTTTTACGCTGTAAGATAATAAGTTCAATCCTTAATTGATTTCAATATCTTAAAGATAAGTTTAGTTAAAAAGCAAAGCTGCAACTTTTTACACTTGCAGCTTTACTAACCAACCAATTTAGAAATAATGAAATTATTTAAGTGAGAATCCCACTTTAGATTTTATATCTGTTGAAGAAGCTCCAATAATTGCTTCGAAATCTCCAGGTTCAGCAACCCAGTCATGTTTTTTATCATCAAAGAAACTTAAAGCTGTTTTATCAACCGTAAAAGTTACCGTTTTTTCTTCTCCAGCTTTTAGCGAGATTTTCTCAAAACCTTTTAGTTCTTTTATCGGGCGTGGTAATGAAGATTTCAAATCGCTTATGTAAAGTTGTACAACTTCTGAACCTTCTCTATTTCCTGTGTTTTTTACTTTTATAGAAAATGTAATTTGATCTCCCGTTGTCATTTGTTTTTTATCAGCAGTAACTTTTCCGTATGCAAAAGTGGTGTAACTCAAACCGTGACCAAACGAGAATAATGGTTTTGCTTTTTGTTTATCTGCCCATCTGTAACCAACAAAAATACTTTCGTTATATTTTACAGTATCTCCGCCCGGAAATTCTCCTAAAGCGTGGGCACCATTATCTGATAATTTTACTGGGAAAGTAAAGGAAAGTTTTCCTGATGGATTTGCATCACCAACTAAAATCGAAGCCAAAGCAGTTCCTGCTTCTGTTCCTAAAAACCATCCTTGTACAATTCCTGGAACTTCTTTAGTCCAAGGCATTGCAACTGCATTTCCAGATATATTTACAAAAACGATGTTTTTATTTACTTTCGCTAAATCAGTAATTAATTTATCTTGATTGTACGGAAGTCCAAGTTCTGTACGGTCAAATCCTTCGGCATCTTGTTTGTCGCTTTTATTTAAACCGCCAATGAAAAGAACGATATCTGCATCTTTAGCCGCTTTTAATGCCTCTGCAGTCAATTCTGCAGGAGAACGTTTGTCTTCTAAACTTACTTTAGCAATAACACCATTGTAATCGCTTGTTGGATCTCCTACATAACCACGAGCATATACGATTTCAGCTTGACTTCCAATTCTTTTCTTTAAACCTTCAAGAGGTGTAATTTCATATTTTGCTTTAAGAGAAGAACTTCCACCGCCAACAGTCATCATTTTGATTGCATTCTCTCCAATTACAGCAATTTTCTTGGTTTTAGAAAGATTAATTGGCAGGATGTTATTTGTGTTCTGAAGTAAAACAATTGCTTCTTCGGCAATTTTACGGCCGGCTTCAGCATGTTCTGGCGTTCCAAAAGATCCAAAAGGACGATTTCTATCCATTGTAGTCAAGAAAGATAAACGTAAAACACGACGTACTTTTTCGTCTAATTCTTTAGTTCCAACTTCACCTTTTTTTATCATTTCTGAGTAAGGTTTCGCTAGGAAATAATTATCATAAGCATTACTTGTTCCCCAAGAAAGACCGTTTGTCCAAGAACCAAATTCCATATCTAAACCATTATGAATAGATTGTTTTGTATCGCTCACACCTCCCCAATCTGAAACTACAGCTCCTTTAAAGCCCCATTCACCGCGAAGAATATCATTCAATAAAAATTCATTGTGGCAGCATTGTTGACCTTTGTATTTATTGTAAGCCCCCATAATTGACCATACATCGCCTTCTTGAACTGCGGCTTTAAAAGCAGGCAGATATATTTCGTAAAGAGCACGATCATCTACGATTACATCAACGGAATTACGTTTTGTTTCTTGATTGTTTAAAGCAAAATGTTTTACACAAGCTGCTACTCCGTTTGATTGTACACCTTTAATGTAAGGGACAACCATTTTTGAAGCTAAAAACGGATCTTCGCCCATGTATTCAAAGTTACGACCGTTTAATGGGCTTCTGTAAATATTTACTCCCGGTCCTAATAATACATTTTTGTTTCGGTAACGCGCCTCTTCTCCTAGTGATTTACCGTATAAATGAGCCAATTCTTTATTCCATGTTGCCGAAAGTGCTGTTAAAGCCGGAAATGCAATACAAGAATCATTTGTCCAGCCAGCTTGGTCCCATTCATCCCATTTTACTTCGGGACGAATTCCGTGAGGGCCGTCCGTCATCCAGTTTTCTGGAATCCCTAATCTCGGTACGCCTGGAGAACTGAATTTTGACTGTGCATGAATCATGGCGATTTTTTCGTCGATTGTCATTCGAGAAAGTGCATCTTCTACACGTTCACTAATTGGCTTTTTATCATCTAGATAAACAGGAACTTTATTTTGTGCATTCAATCCGAATGAACTCAATAAAACTAAAACAACGATTGTTTTAACGTTTTTAAACATAACTATTAATTATTTAAGCATTCAATTTATTTAAAGATACAAGCAATCATTTTGCACCATTTAATAATATTGTAAAACTAAAACGTTATAGTTAGTGTTAGATTTTTAAACGAAAAAAAGTAGTGACTTAAAAAGTTAAAGTATTAATTATTAGATAATTAAATAAAAATAAGAAGCAAAAAAAGTAGTGCTTTTAAAACCAAAAACTATATTTTTTGTGTAATTAAACCAATTTTTATGACCATTTCTTCAAAATCATTTCTCGAAACTGCTGCCTTATTACGAGCTCTTGTTCGATAATTATAAATTGTACTTAAAGAATAACGAAGAAATGCTGCAATCTTTACGCTGTCTGTAATTCCAAGGCGTATTAATGCGAAAATGCGAAGTTCAGTATTTAACAATTCTCCTTGCTTTAAAATGATCTGTTCTTCCTTTATCAAAAGTGCGTTGAAATCTTTTACAAACGTTGGATATAAATTCAAGAAAATAATATCAAAGTTTTTGTACAGTTCTTCAAGTTCATTATCAACGAGCGTTGTTGATTTTAGGATTTTATAAATTTCGTCAAACTGTTTTGCTGTTGCTTTCTTGTTCAGAATGATTCGGTAGTTTTCTAATTTATTGATATAAGTAGAACAAAGGCTGAAAAAATGAGCAATATACTCCTCTTTTACATGGTTTGATTCTGATAATTGTGCGTTACGTTCCTGAAGCTGTTTGTTGGTTTCAGATATATCTTGATTTAATTCTGCTAATTTTTGACTTGTTTCATACAATTCTCCCCGAATTTTAGAAACTCTTTTCATTTGTTTGTACACATAAATGACAGCCACAATCAAAAAAGCCGATAATAAGCTTATACATAATAAATACAACTGCAATTCGGTTTTACGTTTTGCTTCTTTTTCTAAATAAACGGTATTGATAATAGAATAAACTTCAGACATTAACAAGGTGCGAAATTGTACATTGCAATAAAGCGCATCTTCAATGGCTGATTGTGTAAGTTTATAGGCCATATCTACATCTTCTGTTTCATAAAAAACTAAAGCTAGTTCCTGAATTGAAGCATTGTCTTTGTTTACATTTTTTATATCTGCAGTGGCCGATAGCGCGTAGTATTTTTTCTGTAATTCGACTTGATGTGTTTTCTCATAAATTTTCCCCAATAAATAGGTAATCATTGCGTATTGAGGCTCTTCTTCTTTTGAGTTTTTCAATAATAACAACAATTCTTTTTGGGAGCTTACCAGTTTTTTATGATAAATATCTTGCTGGATTTTATTGATTTTGTAGGTTATTGATTTCGGGTCTAAAATTGTCAATAAAGAATCTCTGTATTTTTGTATTTGCTCAATGTAATGTATGCTATAACTATTAGCAGCATAATGCTCAAAGAATTCGCGATAAGCAATGAAATAATTTGCAAGTAAGTTTTTTGATAATTTATTCTTGTCAATGCTTCTTAAAATGGCTTCAGATTCACGATACTTTCCAGATGAGGAATAAAGTGTTACTAACTGTAATTGGGCTAAATGCAATAAATCTTTATTCTGAAGCTGATTGGCAATTTTTAGATTCTTTTTTACGTAGAAAATGGCTGAATCAGAATTAAATTTTTGATATTCTGTATATAAAGTTTTGTTGTAGTTGTACTCCTGCTCTTTTGTTAAACTGTCTGATTTAATTTTTTTGAAGTTTAAAATTCGTTCTTCTTTTAGTTTAACATAATGCTCTTTGTTTTCTAAAGCACGGTTTAGATTAGCTAAGATATCATCAATGCTGTCTGCAGCAAATACAGGAACGTTTACAAGAATGAAGAATAAAAACAGTACGTATTTTTTCAAGTTGATTTAAGGTAAATAAGAATTACAAATATAATAAAGTAATCACATTGGTCTAGTTCCTAAATATTTTATTTAAATAAACTAGGAGAAACATAGTTTCGATTCTGTTCTAAGACTTCGGGCAATGTCATTACGTTCAGCCACTTTTGATTGAATACCAACTGTTATCAGATTTTTATCTGTTGTGAAAGCTCCAGCGGAGCATTTTTTAATACTATAACTTAGAAATTGGTGCAGACAAACAACTTTCTGGAATGTCAAAAGCATTAACCAGAGCTAACGCATCTGGGCGGATATCCCAGCATAATTGATTTACCATTTTTCTGATTGCTTTTGTTTTTACAGCTTCCATATATCCATCTTCAAGAAACCAAGCCTTGTTTTTTTCTAATTGAGAAAGTGCATACAGCTGACTTAATTTTGTCAATATTTCTTTTGTTTTTAAATCTTCTACAGCTTTAACTGCGATTTGAAACTGTTCTAGAACTACTCTTTCTAAGTAAGCTTGAGACACATCTATCATTTGATGCTGCACTACATTAAAAGCATCATAAGTATCTAATCCGTCATCAATTAACCTTTTAATACGTTTAGCTGCTGATGCTAAAATTGTTTTCTCTCTGTGAATGAAAGCCTGCAAATGGAATTCTCCATCTAATAAATGTTCGTCTTCTGTTCTGCGAGTAGCAATTGGGTTCTTTTCAGTAATTGCGGTTTTTGCATTTTCATACACATAATTTATAATTCCGAATGATCCCATTTCACCAAAAGATTTTCTAAACTCAGATAAACGATTTTTGGCCGTTAACTGCATTAAAACAGTGTTATCTCCTTCAAAAGTGGTGTAAATTTCAGTGTCATTTTTTAAAGCATCGATTCTATTTTCAGACAAATATCCTTTTCCACCGCAAGCTTCACGGCATTCTTGCAGTATATCTCTTGTACTCCAAGTTGAATATGATTTCAATCCCGCAGCCAATGCTTCGATTTCCTGCATTTCGGCTTCTGTTCTATTCAAGAATCTATTAGTAAGATATTGCAGAGCAAAATGTACTGCATATATTTTTGCCAAATGCGGCAGTAAACGACGCTGATGAATTCTATAATTTAAAATTGGAACTTCTGATCCTCCTTCTGGGCCAAACTGTCGGCGTTGGTCACTGTATCGAATTGCAATTGTTAATCCCGATTTTGCTGCTGATAATGCAGAACGCGGAATCCCAATTCTTCCGCCGACTAGAGTTCCTAACATCGTAAAAAAGCGTCTGTTATCACTTGGAATCGGACTTTCAAATTCTCCTTTGTCGTTTACCGATGCAAAACGATCAAGCATATTTTCTTTCGGAATCACGACATTATCAAAACTTATGGTTCCGTTATCAACTCCGTTTAAGCCCATTTTATGACCGCAATCACCTATTGTAACTCCGTTTAGAATATTTCCATTTGCGTCTCTTAGTCCAACTACAAAAGCATTTACACCATAATCATGGCCGTCAATAATTAATTTTGCAAAAACAGTCGCCATTTGACCATGAACCGCGGCGTTGCCAATATATTCTTTTTGGGCATTTTTGTTTGGTGTATGAATTGTAAAGGTTTGATTGTTATGATTGTAAGTTGCCGTAGTTTCCAGTCCTTTTACATTAGATCCATGATGTGTTTCGGTCATTGCAAAACAGCCGGGAAGCTTTAAAGAACCAATATCTTTTAGATATTTGGCGTAATGTTTCTCTGTTCCAAGAGATTGTACACTCATTCCCCAAAGTCCAAATTGAACTCCAAATTTTATTACCAAACTCAAATCATGGTAACTTAATGTCTCCATTACAGCAAAATAATCTGCAATGTTTTCTCCGCCGCCATATTGCTTTGGATAAGCCATATTTCCTAAGTTTTCCTCCGCTAGAATTTTACACCATTTATATACTGTTTGACGGTAAATATTAATATCTGTCGAAGTTTCGTAAGCAAACTCGGGTTTCGAAATTATTGATTTTACTCTGTTAATAATTGGTGCTTCTTTACCATTTAGAATTGATGTTAATTGTTGAATATCAAAACTATTTGTTGTTTGAGAATTAGCGGTTAATGAATCTGATTTTGTTTTAAAATTCTGAATTACTTCTTCTCCCAGAATTCCAAGATCATTTTCCAGTTTTGTAAAATCTGATTCTAAAGCCGAAATGTCTAAGTCTTTTTCTGAAAGTGCAACCGCAATATCAAAAATAGATTTTATAGACGACTTGTCTTTTATATTAGCTTCAATGTCTGATTTCCATTGTGTGAGTTCATTTCGCGAAGGCGGATTTGAAATATCAACTTTTGAGAGAAGATATTCTTGCTCTTCAACTGAAAGTTTTTTTTGAGATTTTATAAACTCTTTTAGTGTAACAAATTCTTTTTGAGTTAAAAGATCATCGGACCACACTAAATAAAACAATGGAATAAAGGCTTGAAGTTTGGCGTTTTTCATAGAGAATAGGTTTGGAAATAGTTTTTTTTGCCACTCCGATAAAGATCTGAAGTGGTATTTTTCAATTTACTGCATAAAAAAACAGGAATGAAAAATACTCATTCCTGTTCAAACATCCTGTTAAGATTCTGGTAATTTATATTTTAAACCAATAAAAAATATAAAAAACGATTGTTATTTAGAACCTTTGGATACTGGGATTAATTTTTGCTTTATGGCAAAAATATGATGTGAATTAAAAACCAATACTGCAAGAAATACAATTCCGTATGCGATAATTTGAATAGACCCAATTGGCTCTTTATAAAAGAATGCTGCCAAAAGAAATGCAATCATTGGATTAATATTCAAAAGCATCCCCACTGTTGAAGAATTAATACCTGAAAGTGCGTATAAATTAAGGAATAACGGAAAGATCGTAAACAAAATGGCAATGGTTTCGATACAGAAATAAAACTTAAATTCTGTTGGAACCTGTCCGCTGTAAGCAGGATAAAAAGGCAGTAAAAATAAAGCCGCCAATGTAATATGGAAAGTTAAGACTATAAATTTATCAAAACCTTTATTTATACGCTGACTTACTAAATAAGAAGCATAAGTAAAGCCGATTATAATACTGAAAACCATATCCATAATATTGGTATAAGATAAAAGCAGACAACCCGAAATACTCAAACCAACAGCCATCCATTGTGTTTTACTTAGTTTTTCATGCAAAATAAAATAAGCCAATAAAGTGGTTAGAATTGGGCATACTAAATAGGCTAATGAAGTTGCTTTTACACTAACATGATTCATTACATAGATAAATGTAAACCAGTTTGCCATTAAAAAAACGCTTCCGCCAATATTTAGTAAAATACTTCTTCGTTTTTCAGAAATCGGCATAGCTTTAAAAGTAGCAATAGTTTCTTTTATTTTTTTTCTTCTAAAGGTAAAAGCAATCAACAGCATTAGAATACTACAGCTGAAAACACGATAAAACAATATGTCCAATGATGGATATTCATGTATTGGTTTTAAAACCAAACTAAAAAATCCCCAGATTACAAAACATGTAATGGCTGCGATGTAGTATTTTGTTGTTTTCATCTGGATATTATTTATACTTTTTTTGATGAAACAAATTTCTAAAAAATTATACAGCAATACAGATACAGTTTTTGTAAATTGCACCATAACAGTTTTTTTTATGAAAGATTCGAATTACTTGTATTTACAGTTTGCTGATCGTATTGAAAAACAGATTAAATCTGGTGTTTTAAACGTGGGTGACAAACTGCCCTCTATACGCGAAGTATGCGCAGAAACCGGCTACAGTATGAGTACCGTGAGCAAAGCTTATTATGAAATTGAGAGCAGATCACTTATAGAATCAAGACCGCAATCTGGATATTATGTAAGTAATATTTCGGCTAGAACAATTCCTGAGCCATCACCAAGTAGTCCTATTTTAAAATGTGAAAACATTGATCGAGAAGATTTGATCGATCAGGTTTATGGTAATATGACCGATAAAAATATTACGATGCTTTCTTTAGGATTCCCATCTAATGAGCTGCTTCCCATTGCTAAGTTGAATAAAGGAATGGTTCAAGCCATGCGACAGCTTCCAAACAGCGGAACGAGCTACGAACAAGTTCAAGGAAATTTAAATTTAAGAAAAGAAATTGCCCGCTGGTCCTACACTTGGGGCGGATCTTTGACTGAACATGATATAATTACAATGCCAGGCTGTACTAGTGCAATTTCACATTGTTTAATGACTTTGACAAAACCGGGAGATACTATTATTACTGAAAGTCCAGCGTATTTTGGAATTTTACAATTGGCAAAATCATTGGGTTTGTACATTATGGAACTGCCGACCAACATGACGACTGGCATAGAATTGGAAGCTTTAAAAAAGGCTCTTTCCTCAAAGAAAGTAAAACTTTGTTTGTTGATGAGCAATTTTAGCAATCCATCTGGGAGTATGATGCCTGCTGAACATAAAATAGAAGTAGTTCGATTAATGGAATTTTACAATATTCCGCTGATTGAAGATGATATTCATGGCGATTTGTACTTTGGCTCCAGCCGTCCTACAAACTGTAAAACGTATGACGAAAGCGGTATTGTGCTGTGCTGCAGTTCTGTTTCAAAAACGCTTGCACCAGGTTATCGTGTAGGCTGGGTTTCGCCTGGAAAGTTTAAAAAACAAATTTTGCGAAATAAAATTTACCACAGTCTCTCCTCGCCTACAATTACGCACGAAGTTGTGGGAGATTTTCTAAAAAATGGGCGCTATGAGAATCATCTTCGTAAAATCCGTCAAATTTTAAATCGTAATTGTAATAATTATATAAACACGGTTTTAGAATCTTTTCCAGCAGGAACAAAAGTAAGTCAGCCGCAAGGAGGTTTTTTTCTATGGATTGAGCTTGATAAAAGTATCGATACAGCTGCATTTTATCATTTAGCTATGAAACACAATATTAGTATTGCTCCGGGACGTATTTTCTCTTTTCAAGATCAATTTTCAAATTGTATGCGCCTGAGTTTTGGTCTTCCTTGGTCAAATGAACTTAGGGAATCAATACAAACTCTAGGAAAACTTGCTGGCAAATAATATAAAAAAGCTGGACAGCAAAAAAAAATATACTGTCCAGCCAACAATTAAGAGACCAAAATTAAAATTGTTATAAAACGAAATAAGCGTCTTTCTCGACTTTTACTGGTTCGTCTTTTAAATCAAATTCTTTTATAATATCAAATTCACTTTGATATTCGTTAAGCATTTGTTTGATATTTCTTTCTATTGTATTAGCAATAGTCGTTACAGGTGTGTCTGAAGGTCTATTTTCAAATGGATCCTGCAAGTGAATAGCCATTCTTTCTATTAAAAAGAAAGCTCCCGATATTGCAGTAATTAACGGAATCGCAAACCAGCTTAATACGCTTGTTAAACCAAATGGAAGCAGAAAAATAAATAAACACAGCGTCAATCTAATGTACATACTGTAAGTAGTTGGGAAAATAGTATTTTTAATTCTCTCACACTTACCCATCTCATCGCATAATCTTGACAATGTATTATCAATTTCTACTTGTTGATACATATTGATTCGCTTTTCGTTCTTAGCATTTCTAAGATCTCGCGCATGAAGCATTAAAATAGCATTTGGTATATTTTGATGGTTTTTGATGTAACGAAGCTCTTCTTCGCTTACCAAACCTTCAAGCGGTTTTATGGCGTCTTTGTTTCGCAGCGCTTGACCTAAACTATAACACCATGCAATCTGTCTTTTGGCAAAATTCTCCTTGAATTCGCTCGCTTTAACAGAAAAATCTGGATCTTTATAAAACGTCAATACTTGACGAATTAAGGTTCTTGAGTCGTTTACAATTGCTCCCCAAACAATTCTTGCTTCCCACCATCTATCATAAGCCTGATTAGACTTAAAGGCTAATAATAAGGAAATAATCGTTCCAATCATTGTTGGAATCGCAATTGGAATATCTACAGGAAGATTTATAAAATAGTGATGAAAAATTTCAAATAGTATGGTATAAGTCAATACCAAGGCAATTTCTACTTTAATTTTCCCGAGAACGTACTTCATTGGTATTCTTTTCTTTAATAACATATCGTCGGTTTTAATTAAATTAATTATTTAAAAGAGTGATTTGATTTAAACCAATTCTTCGTATAACGAAAGAACAGGAAGTCCTAGTCGCTCATTAATACTCTCTTTTTTAGTTTTCTTAAATTTGATTTTCTCACCTTTACGAGTTTCTACAAGCAAATCGATGTCATATTTTGAAATTGCTTCATTTAAATATGGAGCCATATCTTCATAGTTATCATCGATTTTTGAAGTTTGGCTTACAATTTCATAAGAGAAATTATCATTCAGAAATTGCTGAACATCTTTAATATGCATATTTGCCTTACCATTTTCGATATAAAGTGCCTTGTTGAAATCGTTTTTAGGCTGTTCAATTCCTAAGTGCAGAATTGGGCATTTTTGGTTTCCTGCCAGCTGAGTTAAATACTGATGGATACGTTTGGTCTCTTTTTTATAAGAGTGAGTTAAGATGACCAATTTAACAGAAAAGTTGTCTATAATACCTCTAAAAATTGGAGATGAAAGACCGTATTGATTGTGGATTTTTATTTTGCAGTTTTGCGTATGACCAATCATATATCTGCAAGTTTCTAAAACTTCTTCTTGGCTTCTTGTAAGTCCAGTTCTCATTTCACGTAAAAAATGAGAAGAAGAAAAAGTATCCGGAGTGTCAGAAACCATCATTAGAATGATTTCGCACTCCGATTCTTTTGCTTGATTAATAGCAGCATTTACTGCGCTGATTGTATCGTCTTTTAATGTAGTAGGTATAAGGAAATTTTTCATAAGTATATTCTTTTAGTTTATACATACAAAATAACTCCTTGGAAATTAGATCGTTCTTAAGCTCTAATTAGATTTTTCTAAGATTCAACATTAGAATTTTTAATGTTATTCTTTTTGATTTTTGATTTATTAAAGATTATAGTAACGATAGTTCCTTTGTTTTGCTCAGATTGCACTTGAATTTCTCCATCATGCATACGAATAATTTTTGAAGCTAAAGGAAGACCTAAACCGTAACCAATATACTTGGCAGCAATTTTTCCTCTAAAGAAAGGCTCATATAAATGAGGGATATCTTCAGGAGGAATTCCAATTCCGATATCATTAATAGAAATTTTAATAAAATCATGGTTAACTGTAAGTACCACAAAAACCTCATTATTATCAGAATATTTTACTCCATTGGTAATAATATTATTAATAGCGAGCTCTAAAAGAGGTTTATTGCAAGGCAGCAGCAGTAAACTTGAATCTTTTGGAGCAAAGTTTAACTTGATGCTTACGCGGTTATCAGGAAAAATTTTATCTAAATCTGATTTAACATCTAATAGCAATTCGTCTATTCTAGCAATATCTAAAACTTGTTTTTTACCGTCATAACCGGTTTGCGTAAGTTTAAGCAAACTTTCGGTTAAGTTTCCTAATCTTGATGCTTGGCTGTAAATATTTTCTAGAGATTGAACATACTCTTTTACCTCACGTTCTTTAAGAAGCATAATTTCTGCTTCGGCGATTATTGTCGTAATAGGTGTTTTTAATTCGTGAGAAGCATTATTTATAAAATTGGCCTGTATTTCAAAAGAGGTTTCTAAACGATCCAGCATATCATTAAAGGTTTCTGTAAGATCTGAGATCTCATCAGAATTCTTGACTTCAGGAAGACGATTGTGCAGGTTTGATGCACTTATTCGGTTTACCTCTCTAATAATTCTTGCTACAGGATTAATAACTCGTTTAGCTAAAAAACGACCTAAAAAGAAAGCCAAAAACATAAACGCAATACCTCCTACGATCAATATTTTTACAATATAAATAGAAGTTGTTTTTCCTTGACGATCTCGTGCACCAACAATTACTATGTATTTTTGATTTCCTTCTTTAAAAATTTGTCCTAAATAATATTTGCTGTTTATTTCATAATAGTTTCTTCCTGTCTCTAATATGGTAGAATAAAACTCATTAGGAAGATTTAAGTCTGTATTGTAATCAAAGCTGTTAGCGCTGTTTACTTTAAGCACATACTCTTCTTCCTCGATAAGTTCTTCGAGTCCGTTTTTCTTTAAATTACTATAATATTTTATCTTTTCAGGATCATTTTGAAAATGAATAGAAGACACAATTTTTGCTCTGTCATCTAATCGTTTCAAAAAATGATAACGATTATTTTCTCTAAACAAAACAAAAACAAGTACACTTAAAAGTAAGGTACTAAAAGTTGAAAGCGCTACATAAGTTAAAGTAATTTTTTTTCTTATATCCATTTTATGGTTTTATCACATAACCTAGTCCTTTCATCGTATGAATGAGTTTGGTTTTAAAAGGTTTGTCTACTTTTTTTCGTAAATATGTAATATAAACATCTACAACATTAGTGTTCATATCAAAATTAATATCCCAAACGTTATCTAAAATCTGATCACGAGAGACAATCATACCGGCATTTTTGCCTAAATAATACAATAATTTAAACTCTTTTGCAGTCAAAATTATAGATTCACCGTCTCTTTTAACTGTTTTTGCACGTCCATTTATCTCTAAATCTCCTACCGAAATAACATCAATTTTATCTGTTTCTTGATGTGCTCTACGATGTAAAGCGTTGACTCTTGCATCAAGTTCTCCAAACTTAAATGGTTTAACCAAATAATCATCAGCTCCTGCATTAAGGCCGGTTACGATATTTTCTGATGTTCCTAAAGCTGTTAAAAGCAAAACAGGCACAAAGTTTTTACTTGCGCGAAGTCTTCTGCATATTTCAATTCCATTAATATCAGGCAGCATTACATCTAGAATTACAACATCAAAATTATAGTTGTGAATCATTTCTAGTGCAGTTTTACCATCAAGTGCCACACTTACTTCGTTGTTATTTTCTGCAAATCCTTTGCGTAAAATCGACAAAAGATTTGGTTCGTCTTCGACTATAAGTAGTTTCATATTAATTTGTATCAACAACAAAAATAGGGATTGCCATTAAAAATACTATTCATAACTGTTATAAATTATGATTTTATTATGAACTCTTGCCTAAATTTTATGCAAAAAAAAAGCAACTTACAATAAGTTGCTTTTTTATATACTAAAATTAGGTTGTTTAGTACTAGTTTTTGAAATTAAAACTCAATACAGCTCCTAAACCAAACTGGAAAGTAGAAACATAATCGTCAACTGCAACTGGTCCATACCAATATGTCCAATAATAACTCTGACCAACTGCTGCTGACATAGATTGTAAATAGGCATTAATATTTACAGAGACTGTTGAAGCGGTTTTAATCTTTACCCCTCCTTTTATATCCCAGGCAAAATAAGTACCACTTCCGCCCTGAGGTGTTTCAATAATACCGACTCCCGCTCCAGCGCCTAAATAAGGCAAAAGATTTGAGCTTGTATCAAAATAATGAGTAAAATCGGCAAGAATGAAATTAAAAGCTCCTTTATCGTTTCCAGCATTGATTTGGTTTCCTGTTGGACCATAAAATGGAATTTTAGTATCAGCTCTTAAATACTTTAATTCAACTGAATTGTTTGTTGAGAAAAAATATTCAAAACCAGCGCCATATTGAAAACCATCTTCAACTGTTGCTGAATAACCATCGTAGTCGATGCTGTCAGAAAAATTGTAACCACCATACAAATTAAGAGAAAATGACCTCGCATCTTGCGCATTCATTCCTATTGCAAATAGGAAAAAAACTAAAAATAAACTGTACTTTTTCATAAATTTTGTTTTTGAAAGTTAATAGGGAAATCAAATTTAAGTTTTTTCTTCTAAATTTTAAATAAATTTTAACAAAAAAAATCAGACTAGTAATTTATTAAGTTATTAAAATACATTTGATTACAAATTTAAAATGTCTCGCCTGCATTCAAATAGAATCCTTTTGAACTATTTCCCCATGCATAATCCACAATTAAATTTGTCCGCGTTTTTTTATCAATTAGAATTCTTAATCCAATACCAGCTGCAGGTTGAATTGCATGAAAAAGAGATGTATTTGCATCATTATTACTAGCAGTTACAAAATTGGTAAAAACAGTACCGCTTATCATTTGATTGCAAGTAATGGGAAATCGAAGTTCTGTAGAGAGATAAATCAGTCCATCTCCTCTAAATAAGCCTTGTGTATACCCCTCTCCGCTCCTGCTGCGCTGATCCCAGCCAATTGCGGGTAAATTTAAATAAGGTACTTTGCCTCGTGTAACAAATTGTCCGTAAGCCCAAATTCCTAAAATATAACGGTCGTTTTTACTTGATAACGGAATAAACTGTCTGAATTCTGTATACAAAACATTACTGTATTGTTGATTATCAAATAAAACGGGATTAAAACGATAATTAACATTAGCGAACCAGCCACGGTTCGAATTCACTTGATTATCTCGTGAATCGTATACCATATTAAAACTTACTCCTGTTAGAAAATATTCTAAATTGTTAAATCCGTGCTGTTGGCTGTAATTGTAATGATAAGTCAAATTTCCATTTGCAAAATCCAGTTCTTTGTCGTTTATATTAGTGTACCAATCAATATTTACACCTCCGCCCACATAAAAATTCTTTCTTACTTCAAAAGAAGCAGTTTGATGAAACTTAAAATAATTATAATCCATTGATTGTGCAATCGAGTCGATACTAAAGCTTGGGTCTCGATCGCGTCGAGGCGGAATAATATCGGTGCCTAGACCATAATTAGGCTGTGAAAAAATATAAAGACGATAATCACCGCTTAGAAAAATTCTATTATTCTTCAACAAAATATTATTTTTCACATTGATCATCCATTGCTTTTTCAAAGTGTAAATAATTCCAAGATTTGCGACAGAATATTTATCAGCCTCTTGTTTGCCTTTAAAAGTGTATTGCGCAACTCCTCCAAAAAAAAATCCGGTCGCTGGTTGTGAGCCAATTGCCGGAATTACAAGAAAAAAATTGCTTTTAGTAGGTTTAACAATATAAATGGAATCTTTCTTTTTAAAGACTTCAAAAATAGTTTTTGGTGCACATATTTCTGAATTGTTTGTCTCATATTCCACTTGTGCAGTTAAATATAAAGGAGTAAAAAGAAGCAGGACTGCTAGTTTCAGGATGTGTTTAAAATAAGTATTTTCTAAGAATTTCACTCTTTAAAAGTTTTAATTTCTACTAAAATCATATTCAAACCTTCTGTAAATATAGCTTATTTTCAACACATTACTTAAATTTAATTCGTTTAATTGTATAAAAAAACCGTCAATTTGCATTGACGGTTTTTACTAACGAATTATATAGAATCAATTATTTCGTAATAAACTTTGGGTGAATTAAATTTTCTAATGAATAAATTTCATCCCATTTTTCCTGTGTAATCAGCTTTCTTTCTAAAACCGCAATTTGATGTACGCTTTTGTTCGTTTTCAAAGCTTCACCTGCGATACTTGCACTTTCTTCGTAGCCAATAATTGGATTTAATTGAGTTACGATTCCAATGCTGTTCATTACCATATTATAACAATGATCAACATTTGCAGTAATTCCGTTGATACATTTATCAATTAAAGTCTGAATAGCATTTGACAGATAATCAAGCGATGTAAACATTGCAAAAGCAATTACAGGCTCCATAACATTCAATTGCAATTGTCCTGCTTCTGCGGCCATCGTAACCGTTAAATCCTGACCAATTACATAAAAACAGGTTTGGTTTACCACTTCTGGAATTACAGGATTTACTTTTCCAGGCATTATAGACGAACCTGGCTGACGTGCCGGCAGATTAATTTCGTTTAAACCAGTTCTCGGCCCTGAGCTTAATAATCTTAAATCGTTACAGATTTTAGAAATCTTAACGGCAGAACGTTTTAAAGTTCCCATAATCTGTACGTATGCTCCTGTATCAACTGTTGCTTCGATTAAATCTGGAGACAGCGTTAATGCAATTCCAACTTCTTCAGCAAGATATTTCACGCAAATTTCAGGATAACCTTCGGGTGCATTTACTTTCGTTCCAATCGCAGTTGCTCCCATATTGATTTCTAATAATAATTCCTGAGCATTTCTTAAACGCTGAATGTCTTCGCCAATCGTAGTCGCATAAGCTTTAAATTCTTGCCCTAAAGTCATTGGCACAGCATCTTGCAGCTGCGTTCTTCCCATTTTTAGAACTTCTTTAAACTCCTCACCTTTTTTTGCAAAAGCAATTTCTAATCCAGAAAGCGTTTTAATAAAACTTTCCATTTTTAGATACAATGCAATTCTAAATGCCGATGGGTAAGCATCGTTTGTAGACTGTGAACAATTTACATGATTATTGGGATGCAAAAAGTTGTATTCACCCTTTTTATGTCCCAAATATTCAAGTCCAATGTTTGCAATAACTTCATTAGCATTCATATTTACAGATGTTCCCGCACCGCCTTGAATTAAATCACTCACAAATTCGTCATTAAATTTCCCCGCAATTACCTGATCGCTTCCATAACAAATCGCTTCGGCAATTTTAGGATCTAATGCACCACAGTCTTTGTTTGCCAAAGCAGCTGCCTTTTTTACATATCCTAAAGCTTTGATGAACAAAGGCTCTTTAGAAATAGGAATTCCAGTAATATTAAAATTCTCTACCGCTCTAAAAGTCTGGATTCCGTAGTATAAATGATTTGGAATTTCCAGCTCTCCCAGAAAATCATGTTCCTTTCTTGTTGATTCCATATAATAAAATTGCTATGTTTTTAACTTAAAAATAAATGTAAAGCTACATCAAATTATGCATTAAAAATGTGAATGAAATCAAAATGATTTGCGATTTGCATGGAATATTTTATTCTAAATTATTACCTTTTCACTCTCAAACAATTATCAAAACAGAGTTGAAAAAAGAAAGCGAATATTTTCTTGATAAAGAGTTTAATACGATTATTTACGCCAAAGACGATCTGAATTTTAAAGATTTTGAATGCTGCGTTTTTAATAATTGTAACTTTTCTGCTTGTACTTTTCTTGCTGTTACTTTTATTGACTGCGTTTTTAACGATTGCATTTTTAATGAAGCCAAAATTAATTATGTAGCTTTTAGAACAGCTTCTTTTAATCGCTGTGAAATTAAAGAAGTAAACTTCGCCATGTGCGACAAACTAATTTTTGAAGTCAGCTTCACAGATTGTATTTTGGACTTTTCAAAATTCTATACTTTAAAAATAAAGGGAACTCCATTTGTCAATTGCAGTTTAATTGCAGTCGATTTTATGGCCGCTGATTTAACCAATGTTATTTTTGATAATTGCGATTTATACCGTTCTGAGTTTGATAGAGCAATTGCCAACAAAGCCGATTTTAAAACGAGTTACAATTATACTATTGATCCATCTAAAACCAAACTTAAAAAAGCCGTTTTTGCTTTGAAAGAATTAAAAGGTTTGTTGTTTAAACATGATGTAATTGTGAGTTAATGAGTAACATTAATCTGCTTTTTTAGGAAGTACTGACTTTGGCAGATACAATAAAATCACTAACACACTTACCAAGCAAAAAAAATGAATAAGCATGCCATAGAAAAAAGCATTGTAGAAATGCTGAAAATCAATGGTACCTTTTGTTAAATAGTAAAATACACTTCCAGTAATAGCAATTCCTAAAGCCCCAAACAACTGCTGCAATGTAGAATAAACACCAGAAGCATTTCCGATAAGATTTTGTGGTAAATTTTTGAGAGCAATATTGGCAAATGAAGGCAAAACCAGTGCAACACCAGCGCCATGTAAAAACATTACTATATATCCTCTAAAATCAATTGTTTCGTAATAAAAAAGAACAAGTTGAAGAATAAGCACAAACATAAGTAACAGTACGCCAAATATCAATGCAAATTTCCCATAACGCAGCACTAATTTTGCAGAAAAAAATGAGGCAAGAATAAAACCGCTTCCTTGAAATACAATAAAATATCCTGCATGCATCGGAGACAGTCGAATTCCTTCCTGAAGAAAAATCGCAAGTACAAAAAAATAGGCATCCAGCATTAACATAAAAAGTGCTGACGCTGAAATTGCCATATTAAAGTTCCTATAGGTGAAAAGTTTCATATCTAATAAAGGTTCTTTTTCTTTAGATTTTCTTCTTATCTGTCTGAATATAAAAGCAAAAACAAACAAAATAGATAAAGGCAAACCAATTTTAATAGAGCCGTTTTGTTCTCCTCCAGTACTTAAAGAAAAAACTAATAGGGCTAGTCCTCCACATAAAATAAAAGCACTCAAATAGTCCATTTGCATAGAAGAATTATCCCTAGATTGAGTAAGATAGCGAGTCGCCAGCAATAGACCTGCTGCACAAATAGGAATGTTTATGAGAAATATATAACGCCAAGAATCGTCAATTAAAAACGGTTTAAGTTCTACCAAGAAACCACCTAAAAACTGCCCCAGCATAGTGCCAATACCTATAGCAATTCCGTACCAGCCCATCGCATAAGTACGTTCCTTATGATCAGTAAAAAGAACTTGTATATAAGATAAAACTTGTGGTGACATTAAAGCCGCACTTATTCCTTGAAAAAATCTTAGTAAAATTAGATAGTCAATTGTTCCCGCAAAGCCACATCCCGCAGAACAAATCATAAATAGAAACATTCCTAGAATAAAAATTCTCTTTCTCCCGTAATAGTCCCCTATTTTACCGCCAATTATTAAAAAAGAAGCAAATCCAACCATGTACATTGAAACTACTAGCTGTATTTTTCCATTATTGGAGACAAGCCCTCGTTGAATTGAAGGTATGGCGATGTTTACAATAAATATGTCTAGTATAGTTAGTAAATGTCCGAGTAACAATACGAGCAATGAAATGTGTTTTGTATTTTTCATAATATATAGAACGATCTATCTATTTTAGATTAAAAAAAATTAGAAAAGTTGTTTAATTGTATTTTTTAAAGTTTGGAGATCATTAGTATTTCCATTTATACTTGCTGACACTACTGCTCCTTCTATTGTTAAAAAGACGATATTTTGTAAGACGCTTTTTTCTACCGAAAGTTTTTCTACGGCACTTATTTCATCAATCAAGACATTAATATAATCTTTTTGACGCTTTTTATGTGCAGCAATAAATTGCTCAACTCTTTTATCTTCTCTACCAATTTCTGCATTTATTTTAATAAAATGGCATCCAGAACAATTAGAATCCTCTTGAAGTTTAATACGATAATTAACCAGTTTAAGTAGTTTTTGTATAGGATCTATCTCTTCTTTTAAATAGTTGTCAAGATCATTAAAATACTCTATTTCTTGTTGCTCTAAATAATGATACAACAAATCGCTTTTGGATTGATAATGCTTGTAAAGAGAACCAATAGCAATACCAGCTTCAGCAATAATCTGATTAATTCCTGTACTGTTATAACCTTGATGATAAAACAGACGAGAAGCTGTATCAAGTATTCTTTCTTTTACACTGGCTTTCTGTTCCATTCTTTTTTTTGTCAAAGATACAATAAAATAGATAGACCTATCTATATATCGCTCAAAATTAAAATTTATTCAAGTTTGAATTTAGTTTACTAAGAAGTTATAATGGTTTTCTCATTACAAAATCCTCCATTAAATAACCATTTCCAATTTCGATATCAACTTCTTCTTTTACGTCGAAACCAACTTTTTTATAGAAATTCAATGCCGTGTTAAAACGGTTTACATTTAATAAAAGCGCAGTCGAATTATTCTTTAAAGCTAATTCTTCAATTAAATCAAAAACTATTTTTCCGTAACCTTTTCCTTGCGTTTCTGGCAAAAGATATACTTTATGAATTTTAGTTACAGCTTCATTTTTGTAATTATGCTCAATTCCGATGAATCCTATAGTGGCTGCTGAATCTAAAATCAAGTAAAACAATTGTTCTTTAGTCTCGATTTGTTTACTTAAAGCTTCATCTGAATAAAAAAGCTTTAACATGTAGTCTAACTGAGCTTTAGATAAAATACTTCCATATGTAATTGGCCAGGTGATGTTTGTGATTTCTTGAATTATTTTAACATCATTTACATCTGCTTCTGAAATTGTAATCATATTATATTCTGAAATTTCTTTTAATTTGTAAAAACTTGATTTTCTTGTTCACTCACTCTTATAAATGTAGTTCGCTTAGAAAGTTCTTTTAATCTTGGAGCGCCAACATAAGTACAAGTACTTCGTAGTCCACCTAAAATATCCAAAACAGTCTGAATTACATTTCCTTTAAAAGGCACTTGAACTGTTTTTCCTTCGCTTGCTCTATATTCTGCAACTCCTCCAACATGTTTGTCCATTGCAGTTGCCGAACTCATTCCGTAAAATTGTTTAAATTTTTCGCCGTTTATTTGGATTAGTTCTCCTCCACTTTCAGTATGTCCGGCAAGCATTCCGCCTAACATTACAAAATCTGAACCTGCTCCAAAAGCTTTTGCAACATCACCCGGAGTTGTACAGCCGCCGTCACTTATAATATGTCCGCCTAAACCGTGTGCCGCATCTGCACATTCTATAATTGCAGAAAGCTGCGGATAACCAACGCCTGTTTTAACACGTGTTGTACAAACAGAACCTGGACCAATGCCAACTTTTACAATATCGGCGCCTGCCAAAAGTAATTCTTCTACCATCTCGCCTGTAACGACATTGCCAGCAATAATTACTTTATCTGGATATTGTTTTCGAGTTTGTTTTAAAAACTGGACAAAATGTTCTGAATATCCATTGGCAACGTCAATACAAATAAATTTTAAGAGCGGGTTTGCAGTAACTACTGTTCCAATTTTTTCAAAATCTTCTTTTCCTGTTCCTGTGCTTATGGCGATATAGTTATAGAAATCTGAAGTAACATTTTTCAGAAAATTATTCCATTCTTCTAAAGTATAGTGTTTATGAATTGCAGTAAAAAGTTTTTCCTTTGCCAGAACCTTCGCCATTTCAAAAGTACCGACCGTATCCATATTTGCTGCCATAATCGGAATTCCTGTCCAATCTGCCGTACTGTGTAAAAACTTGAAATTTCGTTCGAGAGAGACTTCAGATCTGCTTTTTAGTGTAGATCTTTTGGGGCGAATCATTACATCTTTAAATCCTAATTTCAGATCAGTTTCTATTCTCATAGTTCAAGATTTTGGTTACTCTCAAAGATAGGAAATTTTAAATTCTAGACTTTAGATTTTAGATTAACAAAAACTTGAACTTGTGAACAATTATCAGGCTAATTTACTTTCGCAAAAGCGTCGATCGAAAAGATTTTTGAACATCTGACCTACGATGCACCAGCTTCGACTTCGCTCAGCCTGACAAATCTAAAAATTGAAAACTGCTAATGCGACTGAGACTAAACACTCAAAAAAAACTGAACACTGAACACTAAAAGATTATCCGTGAATAGTTTCACCTTTTCCGTAATTGGTAATGATTGATTCTTCAAATTCCAACCATTCTCTCCAGCGTTTTTCAACATCTATTCCAACTCCATATTTTCTAGCATAAGTTATAAAAGTTGTATAATGACCTGCTTCGCTTTCCATTAATTCTCTATAAAAAACAGCCAGCTCTTCATCTTTAATATTCTCAGAAAGAACTTTAAAACGCTCACAGCTTCTAGCTTCGATCATTGCTGAAAATAATAATCGTTCTACTAAACCTGAAACACGACTTCCGTCTCCGCTTTTCTTCATATATAAATAAAGTTCATTTACATAATCGTCTTTACGTTCGCGCCCTAGTTTTAGTCCTCTTTTTATAATGATATTGTGAACCTGTTCAAAATGATCGATTTCTTCTTTGGCTAAAGCTAATAAATCTTGAACTAAATCTTGATGTTCAGAGTTGTTGGTAATAATTGTAATAGCATTTGTTGCTGCTTTTTGCTCGCACCATGCATGATCTGTTAAGATTTCTTCTATATTTTTCTCAACAATATTTACCCATCTTGGGTCAGTTGGCAATTGTAATCTTAGTACGCCCATTTTTTATATTTGTTTCAGGTTTATTTTGTTTAACGTTTCAAGTTTTCTATTCTAAACGAAAAAAGTTTAAAGTTTTAAACCGTCTTTTGAACAGTCCAAAACTTTAAACTTGAAACTTTAAACTTGAAACTATTTTTTAGTAAGCAAAAATTGGTCTTTCGCTCATCATTTCGTTTACTTGTTCAGCAACTTCTTCGATAACATCTTCATTTGTGTGATCTGTAAGAACTTTATCGATTAAAGCAACGATAGTTTCCATGTCTTTTTCAACTAAACCACGAGTTGTGATTGCAGCTGTTCCTACACGAATTCCAGAAGTAACAAATGGTGATTTATCATCAAATGGAACCATATTTTTATTTACTGTGATTTCTGCTTTTACTAATGCATTTTCAGCTTCTTTACCAGAAATATTTTTGTTTCTTAAGTCAATAAGCATCATATGGTTATCAGTTCCTCCAGAGATAATGTTGTAACCTCTTTTTACGAAAGCATCTGCCATTGCGTTTGCATTTTTTTGTAATTGCATTGCATATGTAAAGAATTCATCTTTAAGTGCTTCGCCAAAAGCAACTGCTTTTGCAGCAATAATATGCATTAAAGGTCCACCTTGATTTCCTGGGAAAACTGCTAAATCTAATAATGAAGACATCATTCTGATTTCTCCTTTTGGAGTTTTTAAACCTTGTGGGTTTTCAAAATCTTTCCCCATCAAGATCAAACCTCCACGAGGTCCGCGTAATGTTTTGTGAGTTGTTGTTGAAACAATATGACAATGAGGGATTGGATCATTCATTAAACCTTTTGCAATTAAACCTGCAGGGTGAGAAATATCAGCAAATAAAATTGCTCCTACGCTGTCAGCGATTTGTCTGAAACGAGCAAAATCCATATCACGAGAATAAGCCGAAGCTCCTGCGATAATTAATTTTGGCTGCTCTTTTGTAGCAATTTCTTGAATTTTATCATAATCTAAACGACCTGTTTCAGCATCTACACCGTAGAAAACTGGACGGTACAAACGACCAGAAAAGTTAACTGGTGAACCGTGAGTCAAGTGACCACCGTGCGATAAATCAAATCCTAAGATTGTATCACCAGGATTTAAACAAGCGTGATATACAGATGTATTTGCTTGTGAACCTGAGTGAGGCTGTACGTTTGCATATTCAGCACCAAACAATTCTTTTGCTCTGTCAATAGCAATTTGTTCAATAACGTCAACTACTTCGCAACCGCCGTAGTATCTTTTGCCAGGATAACCCTCGGCATATTTATTAGTTAAAACAGACCCAGCTGCTTGCATTACTTCATCACTTACAAAATTTTCTGAAGCGATAAGTTCTAATCCGTGAATTTGTCTATCTTTTTCCTCTAGGATAAGACTAAAAATTTGTTCGTCGCGTTGCATTTTTTCGTTTTTCGTTAATTTCCTGCAAAAATACAAAAAAACGTTTGTGATACTGTTAGATTATGATATATTTGACAAGTAATTTTTCAACAAATAATTAACATTCAACATGCCAATAACCGCTAACGATACCAAAAGAAAATCATGGTTAGAAGTACCAGAAAATAGCGACTTTCCTATTCAAAACATTCCTTTCGGTGTATTTCTTACTAAAGAAAATGTTGTGACCGTAGGAACAAGAATTGGTGATTACGCTATAGATTTAGGGGCTTTACAACAATTGAACTATTTTGCAGGAATTGATTTGACTGACGATATGTTCATGCAAGATACGCTTAATGATTTTATTTCTGATGGAAAAAAAACATGGCGTTTAGTTCGAAATCGCATTGCCGAGATTTTCGACGAAACCAATCCACAACTTAGAGATTCAACAAAAGACAGAGATATTGTTATTTTTAACATCGATGATGTAGAAATGCAGCTTCCTGTTTTAATTGGTGATTATACTGACTTTTATTCGAGCAGAGAACACGCTACAAACGTAGGAAAACTGTTCCGCGACCCTGAAAATGCGCTTTTTCCAAACTGGCTGCATATCCCAGTAGGTTATCACGGAAGAAGCTCAACAATTGTTCCGTCAGGAATTCCAGTTCACAGACCAATGGGACAAACTTTGCCGGCAGGTGAAAAATATCCTGTTTTCGGTCCGTCTCGTTTAGTTGATTTTGAATTGGAAACTGCTTTTATTACAACTGATGTCAATGTAATGGGAGAAAACATTTCAACGTATGAAGCTGAAGATTATATTTTTGGTATGGTTTTACTAAATGACTGGAGTGCGCGTGATATCCAAAGATGGGAATATGTGCCGCTTGGGCCATTTTTAGCTAAAAACTTTGCAACTTCAATTTCTCCGTGGATTGTTACTATGGATGCTTTAGAGCCTTTTAGAACAAAAGGACCTAAACAAGACCCTACTCCGCTTCCATACTTACAAACAAAAGGAAAAAAAGCTTTTGATATTCATTTAGAAGTTTCAATAAAACCAGAAGAAAAGGAAGAAACTGTGGTTTCTAAATCTAATTTTAAATATTTGTACTGGTCAATGAGTCAGCAGTTAGCGCACCATACTTCAAACGGATGCCGCGTTAATTCGGGTGATATGATGGGTTCAGGAACTATTTCAGGACCAACTGATGATAGTTTTGGTTCTATGTTAGAATTGACTTGGGGAGGAAAAAATCCAGTTAAACTAAATGATGGCAGCGAACGTAAATTTATTGAAGATAATGACACAGTAATTATTCGCGGTTTCTGCGAGAGCAATGAAGTACGAATTGGATTTGGAGAAGTTTCAAGCCAATTATTACCTCCATTTATCAGACAATGAAGAGCAGATCAATCTGAAGAGATATAGAAATAGAAAAACCTTGGTGAGAGCCAAGGTTTTTTTATGTTTATTTATTTACATTTCAATCTCGCAAGAAGTGATGCTTTTTCTCATTTTTGTCATTTCGACGCAAGGAGAAATCTTCGCAAGTGACTCCGTAACAATAAGACAATCTTTGTGGAGCTTCTCGTGGAGATTTCTCCTTGCGTCGAAATGACAAATAGTATGTATTTGCTGCTATTTAATTAAGCAGGAATTTGCTGGCTTAAGCAATGTAAAGTTCCAAATCCCCAAATAAAATCAATACAGCTTATTCCGATTACTTCTCTATCAGGGAAACACTCAGCTAAAATATTTAAAGCCACGCGATCGTTGCTATCGTTAAATGTTGGTACTAAAACGCAATTATTTAAGATTAAGAAATTAGCATAACTTGCAGGTAATCTTAAATCTTCGAAATCTACACGTTTTGGCATTGGAAGCGCTACAATAACCGGCGATTTTCCGTTTTCTAATTTTGCATTTTGCAAACGTTTCAAATTATCCTGTAAAGGTTTGTAATTTGAATCGTTTTTATCTGTTTCTACAATAGTTACAATTGTATCTTCATTTACAAATCGGCATAAATCATCGATATGACCGTGAGTATCATCACCTTCGATTCCATCACCCAGCCAAATTACATTCGTAACACCTAAATATTCTTTAAAAACAGCTTCGTAATCTTCTTTTGTAAAACCTTGATTTCTTACCTGAATCGTAGGATGCATCAAGCATTCCTCAGAAGTAAGTAAAGTACCTTTTCCGTTTACATCTATTGCTCCGCCTTCTACGATTACTGGTTTACCTTTGTACATAACCTGAGTTAAAGGCACATCAATAAAATCAGCTACTTTACCAGGAACGAACTTATCTAATTGATAGTTTTTGTATTTCGCCCAGCCATTAAAATTAAAATTTAACGCTTCTCGTTTTGAACCATTTTTTACAATAATCGGTCCAGAATCACGCATCCAGCTTCTGTTGGTTTTATGAATGATAAAAGAAACATTTTTAATGTTTACACGAGCTCTTTCAAGCATATCAGCCACTTTTTCTTTTAATTTCTCGTCGGCAACAACCAAAAAAACAGTTTCAAATGTTGCCACTTTTTTTATAAATTCTACAAAAGCCCATTGAACAGCTTCATATTTTCCTGGCCAGTCATTACCATTATGAGGAAAACATAATACAATTCCTTGTTGTTTTTCCCATTCTGCTGGAAATCTTCTATTATTTGTTGACATAAAAAGGTTCTATTTTGAAAGAGTACAAAGATAAACATTCGTTAGGATTTTAAAACATTTGAATAGAAATGATCTGATATTTAATACTTATTGCCTTCTAAAAATTAAGTTAAAGATTAAATAATGAAGGCTTAATATACTGCCGAGATCAGCTAATTACATTTGGCGAAACTAAAAAACTAACAAATGAAAAAATTAAGTATCACATTATTAGCAGTATTAGCTCTTATGACAAGCTGTAATAACGATGAAAACTCAAAAAATGAAGAAAACGAAGTTGTTGCAAATGAAAACCCAGCAACTTTTAAAGAAATCGGCTCAATTACAATTGGCGGAGAAGCTGCTGCCGAAATTTCTGCGTACTGCGAAAAAACAAAAAAACTTTTTACAGTAAATAACAGCGGAACAAACCAAATTGATGTAATTGATTTGTCTGATCCAACTAAACCTGCGAAAATTGGAAAGATTGATTTAACTCCTTATGAAGGCGCGTCAAACAGCGTTTCTGTTTTTAATGGTAAACTTGCTGTTGCTTTAGAATCAACAACTAATAAACAAGGAAACGGAAAAGTTGTAATTTTTAACACAAGTGATTATAGCTTAATAAAACAAGTTACTGTTGGAGCTTTACCAGATATGATCACATTTTCTCCTGATGGAAAGTTTATTATGACGGCAAATGAAGGTGAACCAAATACAGATTATTCTCAAGATCCTAACGGAACAATCTCTATTATTGATACTAATACGTATACTGTTACAACCCTTGATTTCAGCTCATTCAGCGGTCAAGCTGCATCATTAGCTAAAGATGGATTTAGAATTTCTAAGTTTGCTAAGAGTTTTGCTCAGGACATTGAACCAGAATATATTACTATTTCTGATGATTCTAAAACGGCATGGGTAACTCTTCAAGAAAATAATGGTGTTGCAAAAGTAGATTTGACTTCAAAAACGATTACTGCGATCTATCCGTTAGGTTTAAAGGATTTTAACACTGCTGAAAATGCGATTGATGTAAGCGATAAAGATGATAAAATTGCTTTTAATCCGTGGAAAGTTAAAGGAATGTATATGCCAGATGCAATTAGTCATTTTTCAGCAAATAATGTTCCTTATTTTGTTACAGCGAATGAAGGAGATGCGAGAGAATATACGGCTTACTCAGATATTAAACGAATGAAAGATATGAAACTGGATGCTGCTGTTTTCCCAGATGCTGCAACTTTAAAATTAGAAACAAATTTAGGAAGACTTAATCTTGTTGCTGATATGGGTGATACTGATGGAGACGGCGATTTAGACCAAATGGTAAGTTTTGGCGCTCGCTCTTTCTCTATTTGGAATGGAAATACTGGAAAAATTGTTTACGACAGCAAAAATGATGTTGATAAAAAAACAAATGAATTTGGAACTTATGATGATAAACGAAGCGATGACAAAGGATCTGAGCCTGAAGCTGTAGTTGTGGCTAAAATGGGAAATCAGAACATTTTGTTCGTTGGACTTGAAAGATCAGATGCTTTTATGACTTATGATGTAACAAATCCCGCTTCACCGCAATATTTGCAAACGGTAAAAACTGGAGATGCTCCAGAAGGACTTTTATTTATACCAGCTTCAAAAAGTCCTAATAAAAGAAGTTTAGTAGTCGTAAGCAGCGAAGGCGATGGAACCCTAAAGATCTATCAGCCAGATCTTAAGTAGTCAATTTTAACAAAATTATTGAGAGGGTAAAATATTAATTTTACCCTCTTTTTTTATCAAAAATTGAGTTTTTATTAACTAATTTACATAATTAAATGCCAAAATATGGGAATTATGTAAGACCCAATAGAACACAATCTAAAACATGAAGCATAATTTTGTCAGGAGTTTAATAATAAAAACAACTAAATTTTTGATATCATGAAAAAGAAATTAGCTTCCTTATCACTTTTATTCTTAGCATTTGCTGCAAGTGCACAAAATATGGCTACGACCTCTGCACAGTCGACAGTTGATCAACCTGCTTATAACAAATGGTCCATCGAACTTAATGGCGGTGTTAACAAACCAACGCGAACAATGACTCCTGGTTATTCTACATCAACTTTAAATCCGTTTCATGCTGATTTAGGCGTTAGATATATGTTTAATCCAAAATTTGGTGTTAAACTGGATGTTGGATACGATCAGTTTACAGAACGTGACAATACTCCAAATTTTGAAAGCAGATATGTTAGAACAAGTTTACAAGGTGTTGTAAATATTGGACGAGCTTTAAATTTTGAAACGTGGACAAATACTATCGGAATATTAGCTCATGGTGGATTTGGTGTTTCGCAAATATGTACTGAAACTGGTTTTGGCGGTCAGGATTATATGGCGCACGGAATTGTTGGTTTAACGGGACAAATTAAAGTAAGCAACAGAGTGGCTTTGACTGGTGATCTTACAGGAATTGTAAACGGAAGACAAAACTGGAACTTTGACGGAATGGGTAATACTACAACAGGTTCATTTGATGGTGTTTTACTAAATGCCTCTGTAGGTTTGACATTTTATTTAGGTAAAAATGAAAAACATGCTGACTGGGTAAGCGAAGAAGATCGATACGGAAAATTAGAAAAAAGAGTAGACTTGATAGAGAGCGGTCTTTTGGACACGGACAAAGATGGTGTTGCCGATTTGTATGATTTAGAACCAAATTCTATTGCAGGTGTTGCTGTTAACACAAAAGGACAATCAATTGATACAAATCAAAATGGAGTACCTGATGAAATGGAAAGTTATTTAGACAAAACTTACGAAAAGAAAGGCAACGGAACTGCAACAAATAATACTGTTGAAGAATTAATTAACGGTGGTTATGTAAATGTTTACTTTGACTTCAATTCGTCTAAACCTACAAACGCTTCATTATCTGGTGTTGATTTCTTAGTGAAATACCTAAAAAACAATCCAGGAAAATCTGCAGATATTATTGGATACGCTGATGAAATTGGGAACACAAGTTACAATCAATCATTGTCTCAAAAAAGAGCTGAAGCTGTCAAAAAAGTTGTTGTTAATGCAGGTATTGATGCTTCTAGGCTAAATGTAATTGGTAATGGTGAAGACACTTCTGTAAATAAAAAATCAAAAGAAGCGCGTCAAATCGTGAGAAGAGTTACTTTCCAAGTGAAGTAATACATATAAAGCTAAAAACAAGAAAAGGAGCTGTTTCATTTTTGAAACAGCTCCTTTTATGTTATAAATAGATAAATTAAAAAAAAAGATTTTATTGTTTATCTAAAGCTACATTTATTAGGTTTAAAAAAGATGTCGCTCTGCTGGAGCTTTATACTGTAACCATTCATTCTTTGCTATTAATATTTCGCTTCTTAGAAGCAAAAAGGGCAAAATAATATTACTTTGCCCTTTTTTATATTTATGATAAATCTAATTATCTATCTATTGCTCTTTTTGTAATATCTCCGAAAGCATCAATTCTTCTATCTCTAAAGAATGGCCAGTTTTGACGAACATTTTCTTGTAAATCTAGATCAACTTCTGCAATTAGAATTTCTTCTTGATCGTGAGAAGCTTGTGCTAAAATTTCACCTTGCGGACCAGCAATGAATGATGCTCCCCAAAATTGAATTCCTTCCGTTCCTTCAATGTACTTTTCAAGACCAATTCTATTTGCTGCTGCAACAAAAACACCATTTGCTACTGCGTGACCTTTCATTACATTCATCCAAGCACCATATTGGTTTTCACCATATTGCTCTTTTTCTTTTGGATGCCACCCAATCGCCGTTGGATAAAATAGAACCTCTGCTCCTTTTAAAGCTGTAATACGCGCTGCTTCTGGGTACCATTGATCCCAACAGATTAAAGTTCCTACAGTTCCTTTTTTAGTTTCTATTGCTTGAAAACCTAAGTCTCCAGGTGTAAAGTAGAATTTCTCATAAAAATGCGGATCGTCTGGAATGTGCATTTTACGATATAAACCAGCTTCTGTGCCGTCAGTATCAATAATATAAGCGCTATTATGGTAAATACCTGCCATTCTCTTTTCGAAGAAAGGAACAATAATTACTACTCCTAATTCTTTTGCCAATTCGCTGAAAGCAATAAACGAAGTGCTGTAAAGTGGTTCTGCTAGTGCAAAATTATCTACATCTTCGCTTTGGCAGAAATAATGACTGCTATATAATTCTGGAAGTAAAATAACTTCTGCTCCTTTTCCGGCAGCATCTCTTACCCAGCTGATACATTTTTTAAGATTATTTTCGGCTACGTCATTCAAGTTTAATTGAATAACCGCTATTTTATACTTTCTTTTCGGCATGACATAAAATTTAGAGTGCAAAAATAGTAAATTTTAGAGGAATGGCAAACTAAGCGTAATTAGCATTCCCAGAAAACTACAATAAAACATTTAAACAAAAATGGGTTTTAGAAAGTTTATTTTAAACGAAAACCATTTTACAATTCTCTATTTATATTTTGAATAAAACAGATATTTGCAAAATGGTCTTCCAACCTATTTTTCTTATAAGAAACTACTCAATAACTACTTTCTTAGTCAAGAATTCAGTTTCAGATTTTTTGAATTTAATTTCAAAAGTTCCTTTTTCAGCTGATTTAAATTTATAAACCGTTTTCTTAGGATCTGGAACTTGTTGTGTACAAAGTCCTGATGGGTATTTTACATCTATCTGCAGACCTTTTACTTCACCAATTTTTGTCTCAGAAATTTTTACAAATTCACCGCAAGCATTATCCACAAGATAAGTTACATCATAACTTAGTTCGTCATTTACTTTTCCTTTTTCTGGACCGTTAATTTCTGTTGCAAATACCGCTTTTATGTTTTCTGGTGCTGTTGCTTTATCATCATCGTTACTGCATGAAACAAATGCTGTTGTTAAAAATAATACTACTAATGCTGATGTTAATCTAATACTTTTCATATAAAATAATAATTAATTGTTAATTACTATGAAGATGTATCAAAATTGAGATGGTTGCTTTTAAAGAATGTTAAAAAAAACAGCAAGCAAATAAATAACTAATAATCAACGACTTATTTTTAATAATAATTTTAAAAAATAACCATATTTTCTATTAAAAACCAAAATATCTCGAATAGCCCCGGTAGAAACGGCATCCTTTTTCTTGCTTCTTTAGCAAGAAAAAGATAAAGTGGATAACGGGACAAATGGTCTTAAAAAAAAGCTTAGAACTGCTCCAAAAAAAAAACATCAGCCTCTCGACTGATGTTTCTTATAATGAGTAATACTTCTACTATTTTTTCTTTTTAAAGATCAATTTAAAAAGATTAACAAAACCTAAAACGACAAGTCCTAGCGCTAATCCAATTACAAATTCTTTTATAATTAATGGAATATTAATCGTTTCTGATAAGTGATGAAAATATGGAATATAGTGCACAAAGATACCTCCGGCAACTAATAATAAAGCTATTGTACCTATTACCGTTAAACTTTTGATCACTAATGGAAGTCCTTTTACTAAAAGATTTCCAATGAATTTAGAGATACTTTTTTCTCCTTTGCTAAATTGGATAAGCTTGTATCCTGCTTCATCCATTCTAACAATTAAAGCAACAATACCATAAACTCCAATTGTTGCTACCAAAGCAATGATTGACGTTACAGCTATCTGTTGTGAAATTGGTTTTCCTATAACAGTTCCAAGCGCAATAATTACGATTTCGACAGATAGAATAAAATCGGTTACAATTGCTGATTTTATTTTACCTTTTTCGGCTTCTAAAATCTGTTCTTCTGTAAAAGTTTCTTCTGTAATTCCTTCAGATTCTTCATGACTGTGAGGAAAAATAAACTCGTAAATTTTTTCAGCACCTTCATAAGCTAAGAAAAGTCCGCCTAGAACAAGAATTACAATGATTGCAATAGGAAAAAATGCACTTAACAAAAATGCAATTGGCAAAATGATAATTTTGTTAAGCAATGATCCCTTACTGATTGCCCACAATACAGGAAGTTCTCTTGAAGAAGCAAACCCTGATGCTTTTTCTGCATTTACTGCTAAATCATCGCCTAAAATTCCTGCTGTTTTCTTTGCTGCAACTTTACTCATTACGGCTACATCATCCATAATTGCTGCAATATCGTCTAGTAATACGAAAAAACCTGATGCCATTATATTTGTTTTTGTTTAAATTTAGTTGTGCGAATCTAAGACTTTTTATGCTAATCTTAATGCTGTAAAATCACAATTAATTCCTAACTGCATTGTCCTAACAGCACCCAAATAATTATAAAAATAAATACAGTGCTAAAACATCCGCATCCTAGTTTCTTAGCTCCATAACCCGCAATTAATCCTCTAACTATATTATTCATATTTATCTTTTTTTAAGCTACTGTAAATTTGAGAATTAAAGATCAGATTGGTTTATACTACTTTAAAAAAAAGTTTCATTATTTTATGGACATAAAAAAAACACCAGCATTTCTGCTGGTGTTTTTCTGGTGAGTAAAAAGGCGCGCAACAGTGCGTCTCTACCTTATTTGCTGGTACTAAATTATTTTACTTCATGGGTTTGATTTCTAAAAACCAATTTTCCATCAAAAGCATCAATTAAAATAATACTGTCTGTTGTAATATTGTTTGCCAAAATTTCTTTCGACAATTGGTTCAGTACCTCTCTCTGAACGATACGTTTTACAGGTCTTGCTCCAAACTGAGGATCATATCCTTTTTCAGATAAGTAAGCAACAGCCTCTGGCGTAGCATCCATTGTGATACCTTGCAAGGCAAGCATTTTTGTAACACTCTTAAGCTGCAGACTTACAATTTTCGAAATATTATCTACTGTTAATGGCGTAAATAACACAATTTCATCAATACGGTTTATAAATTCCGGACGAACTGTTTGTTTCAATAAGCCTAAAACTTCAACTTTTGCAGCCTCAGTAGTATCTTCAATGCTTCCTTTTAAATTTTCAAATTTTTCTTGTATAATCTGACTTCCCATATTAGAAGTCATAATAATAATTGTGTTTTTAAAATCGGCAAGACGACCTTTATTATCTGTTAATCGCCCTTCATCTAAAACTTGCAATAAGATATTGAAAGTATCTGGATGTGCCTTTTCTATCTCATCTAATAAAACTACAGAATACGGTTTTCTACGAACAGCTTCTGTTAACTGACCACCTTCATCATAACCTACATATCCTGGAGGTGCACCAACCAAACGGCTTACACTGTGACGTTCTTGGTACTCGCTCATATCGATACGAGTCATAGCATTTTCATCGTCAAAAAGATATTCTGCCAATGCTTTTGCAAGTTCTGTTTTACCAACACCAGTTGTTCCTAAAAATAAGAATGTTCCAACTGGTTTTTTCAAATCTTGTAAACCTGCACGGCTTCTTCGAACGGCATCACTGACAGCTTCAATAGCCTCTTCTTGTCCTACAACACGTTTGTGCAGCTCGTCTTCAAGATGTAATAATTTTTCTCTTTCAGTTTGAAGCATCTTCATTACAGGAATTCCTGTCCATTTTGCTACAACTTCGGCAATATCTTCTCTTGTCACTTCTTCTTTAATTAAAGAAGTTCCTGATTGAAATTCTTGTAGTTGTTTTTGCAGTGCTTCAAGACGTTCTTGAGCTTCTTTTATTTTTCCGTAACGTATTTCAGCCACTTTACCATAATCACCATCACGTTCTGCACGTTCTGCTTCATATTTAAAATCTTCAATTTCTAATTTTACAGCTTGAATTCCGTCAACAATATCTTTTTCAGATTTCCATCTTGCATAGATTTCGTTACGTTCTTCTTTTAAATTTGCCAAATCCATGCGAAGGATTTTCAGCTTACTTTCTTCTTTCTCACGTTTTATCGCTTCAATTTCGATTTCAAGCTGCATAATTTTACGATCCAAAACATCTAATTCCTCAGGTTTTGAATTAATTTCCATACGCAGTTTTGACGCCGCTTCGTCCATTAAGTCAATAGCTTTATCTGGTAAGAAACGGTTTGTAATATAACGCTGCGAAAGTTCAACTGCCGCAATAATAGCTTCGTCTTTAATTTGAACTTTATGATGCGTTTCGTACTTTTCTTTAATACCACGTAAAATTGAAACTGCACTTTCGGTATCTGGCTCATCAATTAATACCTTTTGGAAACGTCTTTCTAAAGCTTTATCTTTTTCAAAATACTTTTGATATTCATCTAAAGTAGTTGCTCCAATAGCTCTTAATTCACCACGAGCCAAGGCTGGTTTCAAGATATTAGCCGCATCCATTGCGCCTTCTCCTCCACCGGCACCTACAAGTGTATGAATCTCATCGATAAATAAAACGATATCACCTTCGGCAGACGTAACTTCTTTTACTACCGATTTCAAACGCTCTTCAAATTCTCCTTTAAACTTAGCTCCTGCAATCAAAGCTCCCATATCCAATGAGAAAACGATTTTATCTTTTAAGTTTTCAGGAACGTCTCCGTCAACAATTCTGTGTGCTAAACCTTCGGCAATTGCAGTTTTACCAACTCCAGGTTCACCAATCAACATTGGATTGTTTTTCGTTCTACGAGTTAAAATCTGCAATACACGTCGAATTTCTTCATCGCGTCCAATAACAGGATCTAATTTTCCTGTACGAGCTAATTCGTTTAAGTTCTTTGCGTATTTATTTAATGAATTATAAGTTTCTTCGGCAGATGCAGATGTTACTCTTTCGCCTTTACGAAGTTCTTCGATAGCGGCTTTTAAGCCTTTACCTGTAACGCCTTGATCTTTTAGTATTTGTGAAACTTTGCTTTTTGAGTCGAAAATAGCTAAGATTAAATGCTCAATCGAAACATACTCGTCGTTCATTTTTTGTGCTATAATTTCGGCTTCATTCAAAGCTTTATTTGCGTCTCTAGAAAGCAGAATATCGCCTCCTGAAACTTTTGGGAAACTCTGAATTGTGCTGTCTAATATTTGTAAAAACAACGGCACATTTACATTGAGTTTTTTCAGAATAAACGGTGCAACATTTTCATCTACTTCAAAAATAGCTTTAAAAATGTGTTCGTTTTCTATTTGCTGCTGACCATTTCGTTGTGCCAACTGTTGTGACAGCTGAATGGCTTCCTGCGATTTAATTGTAAATTTGTTTATGTTCATATTTTTTCGATTTGATTGATTTATTTGCTTGATTTTCAATAGGATTAAAGTTACAATTTATTAAGTTACATTTTTAACTCAAATAATTTAACTTTGCATTTTAACAAACAAATTATATTCCATAGTAACAAAACAGACAAAACGGCATTAAAAACAGTAAAACCGTCAATTTTAAATGCCAAAAAGTCATAAAATAAGCCAAATATGAGTTTTTTAAATTCAATCTTCGGAAGTTCAGAGAACTCAGAAGCTTCAAAAAGTAAAATAAACTGGACAGAATTAACAGACATTCTTCAATTATTGGAGATCGAAGCTATCTCAAATGAAAAACCAGTAGTTATTTTTAAGCATAGCACAAGATGCAGTATCAGCCGTATGGCTTTGAAACAATTTGAAAAAGAATTTGATCTTGAAAATGTAGTAGATGCATATTTTCTTGATTTGATAGCCCATCGCGATATATCAAATGAAATTGCTAGCAGATTTGGTGTTTATCACGAATCTCCACAATTGATTTTAATCAAAAACGGAAAAGCAGTTTACGATGTTTCGCACAGTGATATTGATGCTGAAGCTTTGAAAAGTAAAGTATAGTTTTTTTTTGCCGCGAATTACACAAATTTACACCAATTAATTAGTGAAAATTTGTGTAATTCGCGGCTTGAAAATTGCTTATTTTTTTGATAATGGCTAAATTTAAAAACTTCCCCCAGATCCGCCGCCGCTAAATCCACCTCCGCCAAAATCCATAGGAGAATCTGTTTTTACTTCTGGTTTCATACCAAAAGTTGAAGCAACAATTAAAGCTTCTGCATTTAAAATTGCATTAGAATTATTGATTCTGTCTGGTTTAAAAGTTAAACCTTCTTCTTTGTTTTTTAATTTTTGAATAGAAAAATAAGCTATCACAAACAGCACTAAACCGCCAAACGTTAATGCCACTTCGATTGGCAAAACAGAATAATAGAATCGTATAGTAAAAATTGAAAATCCTATTGCTGCAAAACTAATCCAAAGCATGATTCTGTCTTTTATTTTTAAAGCTTGAACCAAATAAACGATTGGGACTATAAAAGTAAAGGCGTAAAAGAAGAAAGCAAACGAAATGTCTTGACCTGGAAGTACATCTACTCCTAAAAGCTCAAAAGAAAGTTCTCTTACCACTAAATAATTGCAAGAAAGATAAAATAGAATCAAACAAAAACTATTAGCTAATAATAATCCATTGTAATAGTACCATTTTGTTAAACTTTTAATTCTGTTTTTTGTAAAAAAGTAAATTCCTGCTGATGCTAACATTGCAACAAAAGGCAAAATTGTTTTTCCTATATCGCCAATTTCAAACATTCCAAAGAATAAAACTGCAGAAGAAGCAAGACAAAAAACAAGCATCGATAATAAGTGCAGGTATCTTCTGTATGTAAGGAAAGAAGTAATAGCAACAAAAACGGCAATAATAATTTCATATCCTTCTGTAGTAATTGCGATTGCAAAACCAATATTTAAAAGGATTCCCAAAATAAAAGCATCATCTAAACCATGCCTGTAATATTTTTGATTAGCCAAAAATTCAGCACCTATAATACCAACTCCAGCAAAAAGATAACAGCAAATCTTAAAATAGAAATCTTCACCGCTGAGTCCAATTAAAGAAATAGCTCCGCAAATCGACAAATACAAAAATGATCCCAGTAGAAAAAAACCTAATCGAACCAAAATATTACTTTGACTTCTAAAGGAAGGCAATGCATTCTTAATTATTTTTGTTTGTTCTTTGCTTATAAAACCACCATTTTGCAAAGTTTCAGCTTCTTCGACTAAAGCCAAATTATTCAATAGATTTTTGTCGTGTAGTATCATTCAGCTATTTTTTTATGGAAGTTTTTAATCAGTTTTATAAATAGTACAATTGAACCAATGAAATATGCCGGCAAAAGGAAAATAAAAAGTTCCCAAATGTCTGAGAAATCGATGTGTTCAAAAATTCTAAACAAGACAATATTTAGTCCGATATAAGCATAAATAATCATAAAAACATACAATGACATTGCTTTCAAATCATGACTGACTTTATAAAAATAATAAGATGAAGCTGCCAAAATACAGGCAAAAATCATCCAGAAAAATTCATGATTAACTAGATTACTAATCGAAGCAATTGCTATAATATGCAAAGCAAATGTTTGAAAGATAATAGAAAAATGAGTTTTTAAATTGATTCTAAAACTATAAATCGTCCAAAGAATAAGCAAAACTCCGAGCATAATTGCCGAATAGCTTAAGTTTTGATTGTCATAGAAATTATTATTCTCATTAAAAATATCCTGCGGCGTTACGGAAAGTCCAACATAAGCCGCCAAACCTGTAACAGCAATTGTTAAAACACTTTTATTATCAAAATAATAGGCACAAACAAAGCTGACGATCGTTGGTACCAAAGTTGCTAAACCATAATGCTCTCCAAAAGGTTTATATTGAAACTGAAGATATCCAATAAAAATGCATGTCAAAATATTAGCCAATAAAACCAAATATTCTAAAACAGGATTATCAAAAGTAGTTTCTGTTTTTTGAAAGCCTTTTGAATTTTTAAAACAATAATAAAAACAGCCAGCAATAATTACAAGTAATATTGACAAAAGAGAAATATGCCCAATAGTATCACTATTATTATAAATTAAAATTCCAACTCCAGAAGTAAAAAGCAATACTGAAAAATAAAGCAATAGTTTTAATTCAGCATTTAAAGAAAATATATTTAAGCTTCTATACTTATTAATCTCTTGAAACTGATTTTCTGTAATTAGATTTTTCTCATAAAGACCTTGAGTTGCCTGTTCATCAAATTGCGTCATATTTTTAATTTAAAAATGATCAATTCTCAAATGTAAAGAATTAGGTCGAAATTTCTTAAATTCTTAAGAATATATTTCGAAACATAAAAAAACCGATTTGTATAATTTACAAATCGGTTCTATATACTTAAAAGGAAGAGCTCTTATAAAGCTGCTTTCATTTTATCTTTAATAGCATCAAGACATAAATTATTAATACTGCCTTCGTGCGTGTGTTTTGTTTCTTTTGGAGATTTATACGTTCCTGCTTCCAATTGCTCTGCAACGGCTTTGTAAGCATCTCTAAACGGCATTCCTTCAACAACCATTTCATTTAAAGTATCTACTGTAAACAAATAATCGTATTTTTTATCTTCTAAAATATGATCTTTAACTGTAATATCTTTTATAGAAAAAATCGCAATATCTAAACAAGATTTTAAAGTCTGAATTGCTGGAAACAAACCTTCTTTTAAAAGCTGCAAATCTCTGTGATAACCGCTTGGAAGATTATTGGTTATTAAAGTAATTTCGTATGGAAGCGCCTGAATTTTGTTGCATTTCCCTCTGATTAATTCGAAAACGTCTGGATTCTTTTTATGAGGCATAATGCTTGAACCTGTTGTAAGATGCGCCGGCAGACCAATAAAGTCGAAATTTTGACTCATATACAAACAAACATCCATAGCAAATTTTGATAATGTTCCTGCAACACTTGTCATCGCAAAAGCAACCGTTTTTTCTGCTTTTCCACGGCTCATTTGTGCTGCAACGGCATTGTATTTCAAAGTTTCAAAACCTAATTCCTGCGTTGTAAATGTTCTGTTGATTGGAAATGAGCTTCCGTAACCTGCAGCAGAACCTAACGGATTCTGATCTACAATTTTAGACGCCGCGTTTACCATTGTAATATCATCAATCAAGCTCTCAGCATAAGCAGAAAACCACATTCCGAATGACGATGGCATTGCAATTTGTAAATGTGTATAACCCGGCAATAATACATTTTGGTGTTTTTCTGCCGATTCCATCAACAAATCAAACAAGGTTTTTACCTGTTCTTTTATCGCTTTTAATTCGTCTTTTAAATACAAATGAACATCTACCAAAACCTGATCGTTACGAGAACGTGCCGTGTGGATTTTCTTTCCTGCATCGCCTAGTTTTACGGTTAGAAGATATTCGATTTTAGAATGCACATCTTCAAAACTGTCTTCGATTTCGAAATTTCCAACTACGATATCAGCGATGATTTCGTTTAATGCATCAACTAAAGAAGTTGTTTCTTCCTGAGTTAACAAACCAATTTGCCCAAGCATTTTGGCGTGAGCGATTGAACCTAAAGCATCATATTTTGCTAAAACCAAATCCAGTTCACGATCGTTTCCAACTGTGAATTGTTCGATTTGTTTATCTGTTGGTATTCCTTTTTCCCAAAGTTTCATAACTTAGATTTTTAGACTTCTTAGATTTTAGACTTCTTAGATTGTTTTCTAATTTAGACCTAATGTCATTGTTTATACTGATGGTGTTTCTAGCCCCGATAGTAGTGGAAATCCTTTTGTGCCGGGGTTCGGCACAAAAGATTGGAACGGATAGCGGGATTAGCTCCAAATCCTTCGTCTACGCTCAGGATTTATTATAATTTAAAGAAATCAGTTAGTATTTTGATGTACAAATCGACTCCTTCTTCAATTTCATTTACAAAAATAAATTCGTCTGCTGAATGTGAACGTAACGTTTCTCCTGGGCCTAATTTTAAAGATTGACAGCTTAAAACTGATTGATCTGAAAGCGTTGGTGAACCATAAGTTGTTCTTCCCAAAGCAATTCCAGCCTGAACTAAACCGTGAGCAACTGGAATAGACGATGCGTTTAAATGCATTGATCTTGGAGTTACTTCAGCGTTTACATTTGCTTTAACTACTTCTAGAATTTCAGCATTTGTATAGCGGTCTGTTACACGAATATCCACAACCAAATCACATTCTGATGGCACAACGTTATGTTGTTTTCCAGCATTAATTTGCGTTACGGTCATTTTTACAGGGCCTAAAACGTCTGAGATTTTATCGAATTTATAGTTTTTAAACCATTCCATTACTGGAATTGATTTGTATAATGCATTATCATCGTTTTGATGTGCGGCGTGACTTGCGGTTCCTTTTACTTTTACGTCCAAAACTAATAAACCTTTTTCGGCAACTGCTAATTGCATTAATGTTGGTTCTCCAACAATCGCACAATCTAATTCTGGTAAATGCTTTAAAACGCTGTTTAAACCATTTTTCCCACTGCTTTCTTCTTCGGCGGAAGCCACAATTACAATATTATGGGAAAGGTTTTGATTTTCATAAAAGTGAACAAAGGTTGCTAATAATGAAACTAAACAACCGCCTGCGTCATTGCTTCCTAAACCAAATAATTTACCGTCTTTTTCGATTGCTTTAAAAGGATCGTTGGTGTACGCCTGATTTGGTCGTACTGTATCGTGATGTGAGTTTAATAAAAGTGTTGGTTTGTTTTCGTCGAAATATTTGTTGAAAGCCCACACATTGTTGTTTTCTCTCTTGAAAGGAATTTCATTCTGATTGAACCAATTTTCGATTAAAAGAGCCGTCTGATCTTCTTCGCTTGAAAATGAAGGGGTTTCGATTAAGCTTTTTAATAAACTAATTGCTTCCTGAGTAAGCGTATCTATATTTTTCATTTTGTTGTGCTCTTGCCATAAAGGCGCTAAGTCGCTAAGTTTTTTTAAGCTTTTACTTTCTTAACTAAATAATATGCGACATTTTTAATTTGCGCAAATTTCTTAAATTAATATTTAAAAGCACTGCGCAGTTCTGTTTTTTTGCCACGAATTGCACGAATTTTCACAAATTTTTTTTTTATCACAGATTTAGAATCAAAATAAACTTTTTCATGTATGTTTAAAATTATTTTCTCTTTTTTAAACAGAAAAAAATTAGTGAAAATTCGTGTAATTCGTGGCTATATCTTTACAACGTAATTGTTGTATGCAGAATGTCTGAATTTTGAAGCATTCTGTGATGCCCAATTTTGATTTTCTGCACACCTCTTGATAAACTATTGAAACAGTTATCCAGTTTTGGAATCATTCCAGAATGGATTACTTTTTCTTCTTTTAGTTGATTGTATAATGTTTCGTTGATTTCTGTTATTACAGATGAATCGTCTTCTGAATCTTGCAAGACACCTTGTTTTTCAAAACAATATGTCAATGTAACATCAAAAACTTCAGATAATGCAATTGATAATTCGCTCGCAATTGTATCAGCATTAGTATTTAACAATTGTCCGTTTTTATCGTGTGTAATCGCACAGAAAACAGGAACAACTCCTGCTTCTAATAAAGTTGCCAGTAATTTGGTATTGACTTGTTTTACATCGCCCACAAATCCGTAATCGATTGTAGGATGATTTCTTTTTGTTGACTGAATTAAATTCCCGTCAGCTCCTGAAAAACCAATTGCATTATTGTCTTTTGCCTGCAATTGCGCCACAATATGTTTATTGATTTGTCCGGCGTAAATCATTACCACAACATCAAGCATTGGAGCATCTGTAATTCGGCGTCCGTCAATCATTTGCGGAGCTAAACCTATACTCTGCGCCATTTTTGTAGCCGATTTTCCACCGCCATGAACTAAAACTTTATAGCCTTCAATTTTAGAAAAATCAGTTAAAAATTGTTCTAATTCTGCTGGATTGTCGATGATGTTTCCACCTATTTTTATTACTGATACTTGCATAAGATTCTAAGGTTCTGAGATTCTAAGATACTAAGTTTTTTTCTACGCAAAGTTTCTTAGCATCTTAGTAGCTTAGAATCTTAGCAACTTTAAAAAAATTATATTTTTTTAAGAATCTTTTGTAAAACTAATTGTGCTGAATACGTTCTATTATTCGCTTGTTCGATTACGATTGAATTTTCTCCGTCAAGAACTTCGTCGCTTACAATTACGTTACGACGAACTGGAAGACAGTGCATGAATTTTCCGTTGTTGGTTAAAGCCATTTTTTCGGCTGTAACAGTCCAATTTGGATCGCTGTTGGTTACTTTTCCGTAATCATTGAAGTTACTCCAGTTTTTTACGTAAACGAAATCGGCATTTTCGAACGCTTTATTTTGATCGTATTCGATTTTGCAATCTTTTGTGATTTCTGGACTTAGTTCGTAACCTTCCGGATGTGTGATTACAAAATCCATATCTTTTTGCATCTGCATCATTTCTACGAATGAATTGGCAACTGCCTGTGGCAACGCTTTTGGATGCGGTGCCCATGAAAGCACTACTTTTGGTTTGTGCTTTGTTTTGTGTTCTTCCATCGTAATAGCGTCTGCCAAAGATTGCAACGGGTGACGAACCGCACTTTCCATATTCACGATTGGAACCGTAGCGTATTTTAGAAATCCTGAAATAACAGTTTCAGCATAATCTTTTTCTTTGTCAACCAAACCTGCAAAAGCACGAATTGCGATAATATCACAGTATTGAGAAACTACTTCTGCCGCTTCTTTGATATGTTCTGAAGCACCAGAATTCATAACGGCTCCGTCTTCAAATTCTAATGTCCATCCTTCGTTGGTAAAGTTCATTACCATAACGTTCATTCCCAAATTCAAAGCTGCTTTCTGAGTACTCAAACGCGTTCTTAAACTCGGATTGAAGAATAACATTCCAAGAGTTTTATTTTTACCTAATTTTTTATTTTTAAGCGGGTCTTTTTTGATCTTGATCGCGCTTTTTACCCATTTTGATAATGAGTCGATATCTTTTATTGAAATATAATTCATTGTTTTTTTGTTTAATCGTTTATTTGTTTAACTGTTTATTTGCTAGATCGATTAACCGAATTAACGATTAAACAAATAAACCTTTCTACACAATCTTGGTAAAAGGAATTTCGTCTTTTAATGCCTTTAAAATAAAATTATCATTCAGTCCATTCACAATCCAAGTTTCAATATTCGCAGCTTTTGAAATTGCGGCAGCTTCTATTTTGGATTGCATTCCTCCTGTTCCGTGTGATGATTTTGATTCGCCGATTTCTTTTTCGAGTGATTTTAAATCGTTTACCAATTTTATCGTTTCTGGATTTTCATCATGAATTGAATCTTTTGTGTAAATCCCATTTGTATTGGTGGCAATGATCAGAATATCAACATTTAAAAGAACTGCTGTTAAAGCCGCTAATTTATCATTATCTCCAAACCGAATCTCATCTGTAGCAACGGTATCATTTTCATTTATAATCGGAATATAATTGTTTTTAACCAATACATTAATCGTATTTACAATGTTCTTTTTGGTCTGCTCTTTTTCGAAATCAGAATAAGAAAGTAGACACTGGGAAGTATTTAATCCTAAATCCTTGAAGTTTTCATTGTAAATCCGCATTAAATGTGGCTGTCCGATAGAAGCCAAAGCCTGTTTTACAAAAACATCTTTGTCCTGATTATCCAACTTTACAAATTGTTTTGCTGCAGCAATTGCTCCTGAACTTACGATGATAAATTCATATTCGTCGTTTAGAGCTGCAATCTGAATTCCAAGGTCTTCAATCTTTCCCCGCGAAATATGATTGGTTTCTTTGGTTAAAGTATTACTTCCTATTTTTAATAAAATCCTTTTTTTGCTCATTGTTGTTGTTTTGCTGCGATTTTTTAACCGCAAAGTGCGCAAGGTTTTTTTATATTGTTTGTGTTTACAAAACGCTAAGTTCGCAAAGCTTTATCTTTAAATAAATTCCAATTTTCAAAGAAATCTGAAATCAAAAATCGTTAATCATCAATCTAAAATTCTAAGAAGTCTAACAATCTAAGAAAGTCTAACTATCTAATCTGTCCTTCTCCGTAAACGTACCATTTATTAGTTACTAAATGCTGTAAACCAATTGGGCCTCTTTGGTGGAGTTTATCAGTACTTATTGCTAATTCTCCGCCTAAACCAAATTGCCCGCCGTCTGTAAAACGAGTTGATGCATTTTGGTAAACTGCAGCAGCATCTACTGCTTCCATAAATTGCTGTGCAGCTTCGTTATCTCTTGTAATAATTGCTGCTGAATGTCCTCCGCAGTATTTATTGATCTTGTCAATTGCATAATCCTGAGAATCGATGGTTCCGATTACGATTTTATAATCCAGGAATTCTTCATACCAAATATCTTCATTTTGAAGTATTTTCGTGTTTTCAAAATTCTCTAAGGTCTTATCAACGATAACTTCCACTTTTGCTTCTATCAAAGCTTCAATCAGCATTGCTGTGAAACCTTCAAAATTGGGAAGTTTTGAATCGATTAAAACTTTATCTAAAGCATTACAAGCCGAAATTTTAGCAGTTTTAGCATTTAAAATTACTTTTAAAGCCAAATCGGTATCTGCTTTTTCATGAACATAAACGAAATTGTTTCCGCGTCCGCTTACAATTACGGGACAAGTGGCATGCGCTTTTACAAACTCAATTAGCTTTTCGCCTCCTCTTGGAACAATTAAATCAACTTTTTGAGTTGGTTTTTCTAAAAATGCCTGAGTTTCTATTCTGTTATAATTCAGATATTCAACCCAATCTTTTGAAACTCCATTTTCTTCTAAAGCTTTGTGCCAAAGACTTACGATTTTCAAATTTGATTTTAAAGACTCTTTTCCTCCTTTCAATAAAATTTTATTTCCAGATTTAAAAGCGATTCCGCCCGCTTCGATTGTAACATCAGGACGAGATTCGTAAATAATTAAAATCGTTCCAAAAGCCGCAGTTTTATTTATAACTTTAATTCCATTATCATGAGTAAAGTGAAAACGCTCAACGCCAACAGGATCTTCCTGTGAAGTTAATTGATTTAATGATAAAATCATTTCATCAACTTTTTTATCATCTACTTTTAAGCGCTCCTCCATTGCTAAATCTGAGCCGTTATAATCGGCAAGATCTTCCTGATTAGTTAGGATTATCTCATTCCGCTCCTGCTCGACCAGCTTTGCCATAGTCCGCAAAACCGCATTGCGTTTTTCAATTGATAATGGATTCATTTTTTTGGTTTAATTGGTTAATTTGTTTAATCGTGTAATCGTTATTTCGTTTAATCGATTAAACAGTTAAACGATTAAACGAATTAACATTATAGTTCTTCCAAACTTTCTTTTAACGCTTTTACAAACGTATCTATATCTGCTTTTTTCACAGTTAATGGCGGTAAAATTCTTAATAGATTTTTATTGTTGGCACTTCCTGTAAAAATGTGTTTTTCGATGATTAATTTCTTTCTTAAAGCTGCTACATCAAAATCAAACTCTACTCCAAGCATTAATCCTTTTCCTTTTACTTGTTTAATTCCGTCAACTTCTTTAATTTTTTCTAGGAAATATTCATAAACTTCATTTACATTTTTCTGTAAATCTAATTTTTCAATTACATCTAAAACTGCAATTCCAGCTGCACAAGATAAATGGCTTCCGCCGAAAGTAGTTCCTAATAAGCCGAAACTTGCTTCGAATTTTGGAGAGATTAAAATAGCTCCAACCGGGAATCCATTACCCATTCCTTTTGCAACTGAGATAATATCAGCGTTGATTTTGTGATGCTGGAATGCGAAGAATTTTCCGCTTCTTCCGTATCCTGATTGTACTTCATCTAAAATCAAAACAACATCGTGTTTTTTACATGCTTTTTCTAGAGCCTGAAAAAATTCGGTTGTTCCTTGGTCTAAACCTCCAACTCCTTGAATTCCTTCGATAATTACTGCTGTAACATCGCCTTTAGCTAATTCCGCTTCAACTAATTCAATTTGGTTAAGTGGTAAAAAAGTGACTACTTGTTGTGCGTTGATTGGCGCAACAATTTTTTTGTTGTCAGTAACGGCAACGGCTGCAGAAGTTCTTCCGTGGAAAGAATTATCAAAAGCCACAACTCTTGATTTTCCGTTATGGAAAGAAGCTAATTTTAAAGCATTTTCATTGGCTTCAGCTCCAGAACTGCATAAAAACAATTCGTAATCTTCAAGACCAGAAAGCTTTCCTAATTTCTGTGCCAATTCCACCTGTAAAGGATTCTGAATCGCATTCGAATAAAAACCTAAATGATCCAATTGATTTTTAAGTTTTGCTACATAATCCGGCTGTGTGTGTCCAATAGAAATCACACCATGTCCGCTATATAAATCTAAATATTCTACTCCCTTGTCATCAATGATTGTACAATCTACTGCTTTTACTGGAGTTATGTTGTATAATGGGTAAACGTTGAATAAGTTCATTTCTTTTTTAAAGTTAAAAGGTTATTTGTTAAAAGTTAAAAGTTCAATGCGATACGTTTCACACTTAACTTAGAACTTTTAAGCTTGAAAAAAGTTCACTGGTTATGAGTTAGAAGTTTTTAAATACAGACGTTAAAAAACGCTTAACATTTAACTCATAACCTTTTTTACTAAAATCCGCTTGGTTTCAAATGCAAACCTGTAGTTTCTTCTAATCCGAACATTAAATTCATGTTTTGAATCGCTTGTCCTGAAGCACCTTTGGTTAAGTTATCTATAATTGATGTTATGAGAACCCGGTTTCCTTTTTTCAATAAACTAATGATACATTTATTCGTCTGCACCACTTGTTTCATGTTGATGTTTGTTGTCGTAATGGTTACGAAAGGCTCGTTTTTATAGAACTCTTCATATTTAGCAACCAATTGTTCCAAACTATCATCACATAATGTATAAAGCGTTGCAAAAATTCCTCTTGGGAAATCTCCTCTGTTCGGAATAAAAAGCAATTCGCTGTCAAAATCGTCTTGCAACTGAACTAAGCTTTCTGAAATCTCACCTAAATGCTGGTGTTCAAAAGCTTTGTAATGCGACATATTATTGTTTCTCCAGCTGAAATGAGAAGTTTCTGAGAGACTTACTCCTGCTCCTGTACTTCCTGTAGTTGCATTAATATGTACATCATTATTCAACAGATTGTGTTCTGCTAAAGGCAATAAAGCCAATTGAATAGCCGTTGCGAAACAACCTGGATTTGCGATATAATTTGCTTTTTTGATTTCGGATTTATTGATCTCAGGCAATCCGTAAACAAAATCTTTTCCTTCGAAATGCGCGTCTTTATTCAATCTGAAATCATTTCCTAAATCAATGATTTTGGTGTGACTAGCAAACTGATTTTCTTTCAAAAATGAAATCGATTTTCCGTGACCTAAACACAAGAAAACAACATTCACATTTGGATTGATTTCAGCTGTAAAATTCATTTCAATATCGCCCATCAAATCGTGGTGCGCTAAAGAAAGCGGTTTGCCAGCGTTTGTTGTGCTGTAAACAAAATCAATGTTTACTTTTGGGTGATACATTAAAATTCTGATGAGTTCTCCGGCCGTGTAGCCTGAACCACCAATAATTCCGACATTAATCATGATCTAATTGATTTACAGATGAAAATATGTTTTGTGCATTTCCAAGAATTTTGATAAATCCTTTTGCATCGTCAGATGTCCATGCATTGTTCATTTCTCCGTATTGACCAAAACCTGTGTTCATCAAATCGTTTTTAGATTCGATTCCGTCAAGTGAGAAATGATATGGTTTTAATGAAACTGTAACCGTTCCGTTTACTGTTTTTTGAGTGTCTTGCAAGAAAGTTTCGATGTTTCTCATAACTGGATCCAGGAATTGACCTTCATGGAATAACATTCCGTACCAGTTTCCTAATTGTTCTTTCCAGTATTGCTGCCATTTTCCAAGAGTATGTTTCTCTAATAAATGGTGCGCTTTGATGATAATTAACGGAGCTGCTGCTTCAAAACCAACTCTTCCTTTAATTCCGATAATCGTATCTCCAACGTGAATATCTCTACCAATTGCGTAAGCATTTGCAAGTTTTTCAAGTTCTACAATATTATTAGATGGCTTATCCGTTTTTCCATTGATACCAACCAATTCTCCTTGTTCAAAATGTAAAGTCACTTTTTCTTCACCTTCTTTTTTTAATTGAGACGGATACGCTTCACTTGGCAATGGCTGACTTGAAGTTAAAGTTTCTTTTCCTCCAACACTTGTTCCCCAAAGTCCTTTATTGATAGAATATTGTGCTTTTTCCCAAGAATAGTGAACTCCGTTTTGAGCTAAATAATCCACTTCTTCTTGTCTTGACAATTTTAAATCTCTAATTGGCGTAATGATTTCGATTTCCGGAGCAATAGTTTGGAAAATTAAATCAAAACGAATTTGATCATTTCCTGCACCTGTACTTCCGTGAGCGATAGCGCTTGCCCCAACTTTTTTAGCGTATTTAATCGCTTCAATTGCCTGGAAAACACGTTCTGCACTTACTGATAACGGGTATGTATTGTTTTTTAATACATTTCCGAAAATCAAATATTTTATAGCTTTATCATAATATTTGTCCACGATTGTAAGGTTTGCGTGTTGTGCACTTCCTAATTCGTATGCTCTTTTTTCTATAGCTGATAATTCTTCTGCATCAAACCCTCCTGTATCAACAAGTACAGTATGAACTTCGTATCCTTTTTCGTTCTTTAAATATTTCAAACAATAAGAGGTGTCTAATCCTCCGCTATAAGCTAATACTACTTTTTTCATAATGTTACTTTTTTAAAAATAAGGCTTGTTTAATGGTTCTCAGTCTATTAAGAACTTTTTCGTTAAAAGGGTGTTTTGGCGGTATTTTTTGTTTTTCCTTTGGGTCATACAACATACCAGTGCATAAACACATTTTGTTTTCTTTACTTTGTAAAATTTGATAGTTGGTACAGGTTTTACAGCCTGCCCAAAAACTAGGATCAGTTGTTAATTCTGAGAATGGAACTGGTTTGTAGCCTAAATCCGAATTGATTTTCATTACAGCTAAACCAGTTGTAATACCAAATATTTTAGCATCTGGATATCTTTGTAACGAATAATCAAAAACTTTAGATTTGATTTTTTTTGCCAATCCTAAACTTCTATAATCAGGATGAACAATTAAACCAGAATGTGCTACGAATTTTCCGTGCTGCCAGCTTTCGATATAACAAAAACCTGCAAATTTCCCGTCTGCCAGAGCAATCATTGCATCACCATTCGACATTTTTTTCTGAATATACTCGGGAGTTCTTTTAGCTATCCCCGTGCCTCTTAACAAGGCCGATGATTCTATCGTATCGCAGATTTCTTGTGCGAATTTGAAGTGTTCTTCCTGAGTAACAACAATAGAGATCTTCATTTCAATAATTGAAGTTAGAGTTAAAAATTAAAGCATACTGTTTGGTTTGAAATTCAGAATTGAATCCAATAAAATTAAGCAAAATAGAAGTAACATTCTCAAAATCAAAATATTGATTAAGAAAATTTACAAAATAATAAATACTTTTAGGATATGTTTGTCCAATGGACAAATTATGTAATTTCAAAATGAAAAGGGAGTATGAATAAATATACGGCTAAAAACTCAGTGAATACTATATAGATAGTATCCGTACTTCGGGAGAAGTACTAAGTGAGTTTGTCCGTGACAAAGAAGTTATATGTAAACTTATTTTATTCATCGACGCAAAAGTACATAAAAATTTAATTCACAAAACAAAATTTTAAAAATATAACATTTTTTTATCTCAATGTTAAAACACATAAAAACAAAAACCCGATAGTTTTAATTAACTATCGGGTTTTTAACGTTTTAATTTCTTTATTTTTTAGTTCTTAGTAAACGGTATTACTTGTCCGTTAGCTAAAAGTGTCATATCAACCGCTGTTCGAGCTTCGTTAAATTTAAATTTTACTCCCGCACCAGTAGACTGAAATGTATCTTTTTCATTTTCAACAGCCGTTAAAGGAAATTTAGGATAGTTGGTGATTTCAACATTTAGGGCGCTGTTTTTTTCGCTAAAAATAAGTTTTAACGGCGCTCTGCTTGTTGAAAAATTCCCTAAATAACTATCCAAAATCACATCTTTCTCAATTATACCTTTTCCTGCTGTCCAAACATTATTTGCATCGTTATTATCTGGGAAAAGATGTTCTGGATCAAGTGTAATACTCTCAATTTCTTCTGTAGAATTATGTTTAAACGTCCAAACAGTATTACGCTGCCAAACTTCTACTGGTAATTGTACTCTTGAAACTTTACCGCTTTTTGTTTTTACATCTAGAATAATAGGCATTGGCATTTTATCGAAGTTTTCAACAGTAATTGCAACTCCTTTTGAAGGATCGTTTTTGATGTATTTAATTGAATTAATTCCTTGATCAAATCTCCAATTGTTTACAAACCAGCTTCTCCAAAACCAGCTTAAATCTTCACCAGCAACATTTTCCATTGATCTAAAAAAGTCATCTGGCTGCGGATGTTTGTACGCCCAACGTTGTATATAAGTACGGAAAGCATTATCAAAACGTTCTTTTCCTAATACTTGCTCTCTTAAGATAATTAAAGCCGAACTTGGTTTAAAATAACACAACATACCAATATTTGCTTCTTTCATATTATCAGGAGAACTCATTACAGTTTCTAAATCTGTACGTGTAAATGATTCTGCTCTTTTATGAAAATCTGTTGGTTCTTCTTTATATTCACCATTATTAAATGCCGCTGTACTTAATGAATTTATAAAAGTATTAAATCCTTCATCCATCCAACCGAATAATCTTTCGTTTGACCCAACAATCATAGGAAACCAAATATGCCCGAATTCATGATCTGTGACTCCCCACAAATCTTGTCCTTTCGATTCCCAGCTACAAAAAACAATTCCCGGATATTCCATTCCGCCTTCATTCCCTGCAACGTTTGTTGCTGCTGGATAAGGATATTCGAACCATTGTTTGGAGTAATGTTCAATTGATGCTTTTACATATTCAGTCGAACGTCCGTAAGCATCTTTACCAGCACTTTCTATAGGATAAGCTGATAATGCTAATGCTTTTTTACCACTTGGTAAATTAATTTTCGCACCATCTAAAATAAAAGCAGGAGAAGAAGCCCAAGAAAAATCACGAGCATTTTTAATTTGAAAATGCCATGTTTTTTCACCCGCAGCATTTTTATTAGCAGCTGCTGTAACTTCGTCGGCAGATCGAATAGTAACTGTTTTGTCACTTAAAGACGCTTCTTTATAACGCTTAAACTGATCAGCTGATAAAACTTCAGCTCCATTTAATAGTTCTCCTGAACCTACAACATAATGATTCGCTGGTACAGTAAGTTTTACATCAAAATTCCCGTATTCCAAATAAAACTCAGAAGCTCCTAAATAAGGCGCAGTATTCCAGCCTTTTACATCATCATAAACACACATACGAGGATACCATTGTGCGATGGTAAAAATTTTACCGTTTTTAGTTTCTAAAACTCCCATTCTGTCTGATCCTTCAAAAGGAGAAATGAATGAAAACTCAATCTTAATTTTTACTGTTCCACCTTTTGATGCTAATGCTTCTGGAAGAAACACTTGCATTCTGGTATCGGTAACTACATATTTTGCATCAACAGTAGTTGGTTTCTTTCCTCCAGTAATTACTTTTACAGATTTAATTTTATTTCCTCCTTCAAAAATCTGACCTTGAGCACCATTACGACTTCCTGTTAAAGGCACAACAGCATTTCCTCTAGAATCTTCTTTAAATAAGTTTTGATCTAAATTTAACCAAACAAATGATAATTTATCAGGGCTATTGTTGGTATATGTAATTTCATCTGTACCAACAATTTCGTTTGTAGTACCGTTTAACTTAGCAGTAATTTGATAGTCAGCTCTATTTTGCCAGTATTCAACTCCGGGCTGACCACTTGCTGAACGGGTTGGAGTGCCGTTTTTGGTATAAAAATTCGGCCCAAATGCATCATGATAATTGTAATTATTAACAGGATTTGTTGCTGTCGTTGCAGGCGTTTGTTGTGCCCAAACAGAAGAAATCCCAACAAATAAAGCCATGGTTAGAAAGGCTTTCGAAGATTGTATTTTCATATTTTTTTGCTGTTTATGCAACAAATTAATGAAAAAAAAAGCTATTTACAGAGAAAACCACATGTCTAAATTTAATTTTAGCAAAATTTTATCAGAAAAAATATTTTACGGTTTTTTCTTAAAAAAACGAATTTTATAAAATACATTTACATAAAGATTAAGTTTAATTTTATTCAACATTACTCCCTTGAACACAATCATCTCAAACTCAATACTTAAAGCTTCTATTAATCATGCAGGAGCAGAATTATTTTCTTTAAAGAATAATCAAGAAAAAGAATATATATGGGAAGGCAATCCTAGTTTCTGGGGCAAACACTCTCCTATTCTTTTCCCAATCGTAGGAACATTAAAAAACAATACTTATATTCTTGATCAAAAAGAGTATCAATTGTCTAGACATGGTTTTGCAAGAGATATGGAATTTCAATTGATTGAAAAAACAGAGAACAGCGCTGTGTTTTCTTTAGAATCAAACAATGAAACTTTAAAAAAATATCCTTTCGAGTTTGAACTGCAGCTGATTTATTCACTTGAAAAAACATCCTTGAATATTGAATATATTGTAATTAATAAAAGCGACAGAAAAATGCCATTCTCGATTGGCGCGCATCCAGCAATTGCTTTGCCTGAAAATTTTGAAAACTATTCTTTTAAATTTGAAAAAGAAGAAGTCTTGAAATTTAATCTTTTAGAAAATGATTTAATTTCTAACAAAACAGAGGTTTTAAAAACTTCAGATAATTTAGTTCGATTAAATTACAAACTTTTTGAAAATGACGCTTTGGTTTTCAAAAAGTTAGATTCAAAATCAATAACTATTCTAGAAAATGAGAAACCTTATATTGAGGTTGATTTCGAAGATTTTCCAAGTTTAGGAATCTGGACGAAGGATCAAGCGCCGTTTGTTTGTATTGAACCTTGGTTTGGTTATTCAGACACAGCAGATAATTCTGGAGACTTATATCAAAAAGAAGGCATCGTACTTTTAGATGCAGATCAAATATTTCACTCAAAATTCAGTATAAAAATTTTATAAAAAATGTTAGAATTTAATTTTCACCCTTTTCCCATAATTGAAACTGACCGTTTAGTTTTAAGAAGACTTACAAATGAGGATGTTAATGAGGTTTTCGAAATACGTTCGAATCCTGAAACTATGAAATATATTCCGAGACCACTGGCAAAAAGTAACGATGATGCGCTAGAGCTCATTTCACAGATTGAAGATAAAATCGCAACCAACACAGGAATCAATTGGGCAATTACTTTAAATGACAACCCAAAACTACTTGGCATTATAGGCTTTTACCGTACTCAATTTGAAAATTATCGTTCAGAAATTGGCTACATACTACATCCTGAATTTCATGGAAAAGGAATAGTTTCTGAAGCTGTAAACAGACTGGTTCAATTTGGCTTTGAAGATCTTAAGCTCCACTCTATCGAAGCAGTAATCGATCCTGAAAATATTGCTTCTGAACGAGTATTACAAAAATGCGGTTTTGTTAAAGAAGCACATTTAAAAGAAGCTGATTTTTATGAGGGTGTTTTTCTAGACAGAGTAATATATTCAATATTAAACAAATAGCTTTTAAACGTTTTTTTTACAAAAATTAATTCTTGTTAAAAGCAACATATTGCGCAATAGTCAATGATCTATTACGTTATATTTGTGCCGAAAATAAATTAAGCCCTATTGATCTTAAAAATTACCATGAAAAAAATACTTTTTTTAGCCGTTCTTCTCTTATCGATTCAATCTCAAAGTCAAACTTTTATTAAGTTCAATGCTGCAACAGCGTTATTAGCTGTTCCAAACATTGGTGTAGAAACCAGCCTTGGCGAGAAGACTACTTTCAGCTTTGATGTTATGGCTTCTTTTTGGGAGTCTTTTAATGGTCACAGCCCAATGAAATTTTACACTTTTACACCAGAGGTTCGTTACCATTTTAAAGAAAAATACAATGGTTTTTATGTAGGCGGACATGCAGGTGCCGATATGTACGACCTTCAAAAATGGAATTATTGGGATACTAATAAATATGAGCACGGATTTGGTTACCGTTTTGGAGTTACTGTAGGATACAATCTAAAATTAAGCGATAAGTTTTTACTTGATATTTTTGCAGGAGGTGGATGGCACCAAGGTTTTTATCATGGATATTATAATGATGGGACTCCTGGTCGATACGAAAAAGCACAACATTGGAACAAAAGTGGAGAATGGCTTCCTTATCGAGGCGGCGTAATGATTTCTTATAAATTATAATTAATTTGAAAGTTTAGGAAGCGTTTTTATATACAAATCTTCTACTTTTTTTCGAGCCCAATCTGTTTTTCTTAAAAAAGTAAGGCTTGATTTTATACTCGGATTAGAACTGAAACATTTTATTGGAATCAATTCAGCCAAAGTATCAAATCCATAAAAATCTACTAGAATTTCTAGAATGTTTTGAAGTGTAATACCGTGCAGCGGATCTTTAGATTTATTTTGCATTTCTATATATTTTAAAACAACAATAAAAAGACCGTACTTAAAAAAGCACGGTCTTTCTTTTTTACAAAACTAATAAATTGATTTAAAACAATTCAATATAATTAGAATACAAATTTAAATCCAACAGAAAGTGGAGTTGTTAAGTTTGGTGCGCTTCCGGCTAATGCTGTATTATAGTAAGAATCAACATTTGCAACATGAGCTAATCCAAAATTTGTAACCGTTGTTTTCTCACCGTTTTCTGGTTTTAGAGTTGTAGAAGTAAAGTTTGCTAAATCATAAGAAAACTCAACTGAGAAGTTTTTAGTTACAAAATAATCAAAACCTCCTGATACAGATAATCCAACTTGATTTACTTTTAAGTTACTTTCTTTTTCTTTTCCTGTAATAACAGGTAAAGCTAATTGTCCAAAGAAATATAGAGACCCGGCTACATTCCAGTATTTTCTAGCTAATGGCTGAATAACAAATAAGTTTGTGTTTGCAGCAGTTTTAACATCTGTTTCTGATTTAATATTAATGTAACCCAATCCTGCTCCAACTGCGATAGATGGTGTAATAAATGTTCCTACAATAGGCAGTACAGTAAGATTTGTGCCTTTTGTATCTCCACTTTTTGTCTGTTGATAACCAAATTGTGAGGTTGCAAACCAAGCTCCTTTTAACCCTTGACTAGCATCTTGTGCTTTTACTGATAATCCAAATAATACAATGGTTGCGATAGTTAAAATTTTCTTCATTTTTAATAGTGTTTTTAAATTATGAAGCAAACTTATGAGTAAGTTTTTTCCTTAAAACTGATTAAAATCATTGTTTAAAAGAAATCTTTATTTATTTTAGATTGCAGTAAAGTTTTTCAATTTTGTTTACATTTGCACTTATGTTAAAATCAGTCAATATACTTAATAAAAGAGCTAGGTTTGATTATGAAATAATCGATACTTATGTGGCGGGAATTGTCTTGACAGGAACCGAAATTAAATCTATCCGATTAGGAAAAGCTAATATTACAGAAAGCTTTTGCGAGTTTAATAACCTTGAACTTTTTGCCATCAATACTTACATTGAAGAATATTCTTTTGGAAATCAGTTTAACCACAAATCACGCAGCGAACGAAAACTTCTTTTGAATAAAAAGGAACTTAAAACACTGCATAAAAGTGTTCAAGCAAAAGGTCTTACAATTGTACCTTTAAAATTATTTACTAATGAAAAAGGTCTTGCTAAGCTGCAAATAGGTCTCTGCAAAGGAAAAAAGAATTACGACAAACGTGAATCGTTAAAAGAACAAGATACAAAACGCGACTTAGACCGTATTAAAAAAGCGTACAACTAAACTTTATTTTTATTTTTAATCTGCTTTATTATTAGTTTTTTATAGTTATTTTTACTACAAACAATATAACTATACCACATGAAAAAGCACTTAATTATGTTACTCGTTATTCTGTCACTTTCAAGCTGCGGCAGTAATACCTCTATTGTTAACAGTTGGAGAGATCCAAAAATAACTGTAGCTCAAGAACAATTTAAAAAAGTTTTAGTTGTTGCATTAGTTAAAGATGAAGCTTCTAGAAGAGTTGCAGAGAACAGAATTGCTGCCAGTAATCCTATTTTTAAAACTTCTTATCAGTATTTAAACGAAACAACTAAACAGCTTTCGCAGGAACAAAAATTAAAAATTTTACAAGACGAAAATTTTGATGGTGTTGTAACTATGCGATTGGTTAGTACGGAAAAAGAAACTAATTACGTTCCAGGAACTTACACAGGAATGTATTATGGCGGTTTTGATGGCTTGTACAGTGGAATGTATGGTTATGGTTTTGGAAATTGGTACGGAATGTATTCGCCAAATTTCTACGATCCTGGATATTATCAAGAAACAACATCTTACATGGTCGAAACCAATATTTTTTCATTAAAGGAAAACAAGTTAATCTGGACAGGAACCACAAAGTCTGATTACGTAACAGATTTAGGACAAACAGTAGATGCAATTATGCAGGCAGTTGTCAAAGAAATGAGAAAAGACGGTTCTCTTCCTCCTAAATAAAAGACACTTTAAAAAAGCAACAATTAAATGTTGCTTTTTTTACGATTAAAAAAATGACTATTTTTGTCAAGACTTAAAATTTCATTTACATGAAATCACTTTTAAAAAATGCACGAGAAGAAAAAGAATTAAAAACTCGCGAGGTGGCTCAACTTCTTGGCATTGATCAGGCTTTAATTAGCAAATTTGAATCTGGAACGCGAAAACCTACAAAAGAACAAATTTCAAAACTAGCTAATCTTTTAGAGATTGATTACGAAACTTTGATGATTGCGTGGTTAAAAGAAAAAATTCTTTATGAAATTGGAAACGAAGAGTTTGCCTTGAAAGCTTTACTTTTAGCAGAACAGGAAATTCAAAACAATAATAAAAAACTAAATCCTGAAACTTTCCCGTCTATAAAATCTTTATTAGACGAAATTGAGGCATTAAAAAATAAGATATTATCTTTTCAGCATTTTGATCTGCATAGAATTTCTAAAATTCTGGAACTTGAATTCATTTCAGAGATTAATAAAATGAATAGAAATTCTTTGACATTTCAGGAAACTAAAGCTGTAATAAATGAAGGTTTAATGATTCCCGGTAAAACCATGCAGGAACATCTTGAGGCTGTAAATCTTAATGATGCAATTGGCTATATAAAAGATATAAACCAGAAGAAACTTCCAATATCAGAGAAAGATCTTCTTGCGGTTCATAATCTAATTTTTAGAGGAATTAAAGTCGAAAATTCAGGAAAATATAAAGAGGACCCAATAATTATTAAGGAAATGAATTTGTTTTTTAATTGGTATGAAACCAATAAAAGCAATATGCATCCTTTATTATTAGCCACTGAAGCGCATCTTAAAATAATGTCGATCTGTCCTTTTGAAAATGGAAATATTCAAATTGCAAATCTTTTAATGAACTGGATTCTATTAAAAAGCAGTTTTGTTTTTGCAGTAATAAAAGGAAATGACGAAGAGATAAACAATTATTTAGCAACATTAGAATCAGCTCAGAATAAAAATGATAAGTCAGTCTTTATCAATTATATTCTTCAAAAAGAGAAAGAAAATCTAATTCATGCAATAACATTAGTCAATTAAAAAAGCCCGATCAAATCGGGCTTTTTACTAATTTTTATCTTCTAATAAAGGAACAAATCTAAACTCTCCAAATTCATGCTTTTCAAATTGTGTTTCGTTTTTTCTAATTAACAAGGTCATAATCTGAACATCTTCGCCTAACGGAATAACAAGCCTTCCTCCTATTTTTAATTGTGCCATTAATGGCTGCGGAATAAATGGAGCACCTGCAGTAACAATAATACTATCAAAAGGAGCGTAACCTGGTAACCCTTTATAACCATCACCAAAAGACAGATGCTTTGGGCGAATATTTAATTTTGGAAATAAATTAGACGTTTTCTTAAACAATTCGTTTTGTCTTTCTACACTAAAAACTTTTGCTCCCAGCATACATAAAACGGCTGTTTGATAACCAGAACCAGTTCCGATTTCCAGAATTTTGTGTTCTTTTTTTACTTCCAATAACTGTGATTGAAAAGCAACGGTGTAAGGCTGCGAAATAGTTTGCCCCGCGCCTATAGGAAATGCCTTATCTTGATAAGCATAATCTTCAAAACTTGAATTTAAAAAAAGGTGTCTTGGAATTTTTTTTATCGCCTCTAAGACTGCTCTATCAGTAATTCCTTTTTGTTCTAAAGTGCTTACTAATTGATTACGAAGTCCTTGATGTTTGGCAGTATCTTTCAAAATGGGTAGGTTTTATTTTGGCAAAAATAAGAAACTAAATAGGAAATCAAAATAATGATTTTTAAATATTAAATCGATAAATCTTTATTGCATTAACTTTCACTTTAAACAAATAAATTATATTTTTGTTTAAAATACATTCTCATGTTAAAAGTAGGAGTTTTAGGTGCTGGTCATCTTGGTAAAATACATTTACGCTTATTACAACAATCTGACCAATACGAATTAGTTGGATTTTACGACGAAAATCAAGAAAATGCCGAAAGAATTTCAAAAGAATTTGGCTATACAAACTTCAGCACAATTGCAAAACTTATTCACGCTGTCGATGTTATCGATATTGTAACACCAACACTTTCACACTATAAATGTGCAAAAGTGGCGATAAAATCTGGTAAACATATCTTTATTGAAAAACCAATTGCTAATACTGTAGAAGAAGCTGAAGAAATTATTGCTTTAGCCAAAGAATACAATGTAAAAGGACAAGTTGGTCATGTAGAGCGTTTTAATCCCGCTTTTATTGCTACAAAAGAAATGATCGAAAACCCAATGTTTATCGAAACACATCGTTTGGCCGAGTTTAATCCTCGCGGTACAGATGTTCCTGTAGTTTTGGATTTAATGATTCATGACATTGATGCAATTCTTAGTGTTGTCAATTCAAAAGTAAAAGATATTCATGCAAGCGGTGTTTCTGTAATCAGTGACACTCCGGATATTGCAAATGCTAGAATTGAATTTGAAAACGGTTGTGTTGCCAACTTAACGGCAAGCAGAATTTCGATGAAAAACATGCGTAAAACTCGTTTTTTCCAAAAAGACGCTTATATCTCAGTTGACTTTTTAGAAAAAAAATGCGAAGTAGTCCGTATGAAAGATGCACCAGAAACCCCAGGAGATTTTGATATGATCTTGCAAAATGCCGAAGGTGTAAAAAAGCAAATCTATTTCACAAATCCAGATGTTGAACACAACAACGCAATTCTAGATGAATTAGAATCGTTTGCAAACGCGATCAAAACAGATACAACTCCAGTTGTAACACTTGAACAAGCAACTGATGCTTTACGTGTCGCATATCAAATAATTGATTGTTTCGATAAATAAAATATAAATAAATTTTAAAATTTAAATTAGCCACGTAATTTGCTTCAAATAGTGAATTCGTGGCTAAAATCATAAATATAATATCAAAATTCAAATGAAAACGATAGCTGTAATTGGTGCTGGAACTATGGGTAACGGAATCGCTCATACTTTTGCACAAAGTGGTTTTGTTGTAAAACTAATTGATGTTTCAGAAAAATCATTAGATAAAGGAATGGCTACTATTGCGGCCAATTTAGACCGTATGCTTGCTAAAGGTTCTATAACTCAAGAGGACGTTGCAAAGACCATTACTAATATTATTACCTATACTGATATTAAAGATGGAGTTGTTGGTGCCGATTTAGTTGTTGAAGCTGCTACAGAAAATGTAGAATTAAAACTTAACATTTTTAAACAGTTAAACGAAGCTTGCTCCCACAATACCATTTTAGCAACGAACACTTCTTCTATTTCAATCACGCAAATTGGTTCTGTTGTAGCACATCCTGAACGTGTTATTGGAATGCATTTTATGAATCCTGTGCCGATTATGAAATTAGTCGAAATCATTCGTGGATACAACACGAGTGATGAAGTCACTAAAATCATCATGGATTTGTCTGTAAAACTTGGAAAAACTCCTGTTGAAGTAAATGACTATCCTGGTTTTGTTGCCAACAGAATTTTAATGCCAATGCTAAACGAAGCAATTGAAACGTTGTATAATAAAGTTGCGGGAGTTTATGAAATTGATACTGTAATGAAATTAGGAATGGGACATCCAATGGGACCGCTTCAATTAGCTGATTTTATTGGTCTTGATGTTTGTCTTGCTATCTTAAACGTAATGTACGAAGGTTTCAAAAATCCAAAATACGCACCTTGTCCATTATTAGTAAATATGGTAAGAGCAGGAAAATTAGGAGTGAAATCTGGTGAGGGTTTTTACGATTACAGCGAAAGCAAAAAAGCAGAGAAAATCTCTAAGCAGTTTTTATAAAAAAGAATTATCATGTCGATTCAATCGAATTTAAATACAATTGCGGCAAGTTTACCTGAACACGTTACCCTAGTTGCCGTTTCAAAAACAAAACCTGTTTCAGATTTGATGCAGGCTTATGAAGCCGGCCAGCGCATTTTTGGAGAAAACAAAATTCAGGAAATGACTGATAAATGGGAAGAAATGCCAAAAGATATTCAATGGCATATGATTGGTCATGTTCAGTCTAATAAAGTCAAATTCATGGCACCTTATGTAAGTTTGATTCATGGTGTCGACAGTTTGAAATTGTTGCAGGAAATCAACAAACAAGCTTTAAAAAACAATAGAGTTATGGACTGTCTTCTTCAGATTTATATAGCCGAAGAAGAATCTAAATTTGGTTTGGATGAAGCTGAATTAAATGAGCTTTTAGCATCTTCAGCATTTAAGGAATTAGAAAATATCCGAATTTTAGGATTGATGGGGATGGCTACTTTTACAGAAGATCAAAACCAGATTAAAAAAGAATTCACTCATTTGAAATCAATTTTTGATTCGATACAAGAGAAAAAGAATACATTCTCTGATGCCTCTAAATTAGATGATTTTTCAACAATTTCTATGGGAATGTCTGGCGATTACAAGCTTGCGATCGAATGCGGCAGTACGATGGTACGCATTGGAAGCAGTATTTTTGGAGGAAGATAAAAAAACAATAATTCTTAACTAAGAAAAAACAAACGAATTAAACACAAATAAATGAAATCGATCATTTTACGAGAAATAAAATCTTTTTTCGGCTCACCTATCGGCTATTTAGTTATTGCCATTTTCCTGATAAGCAACGGACTTTTTTTATGGGTTTTCGAGGGAGATTATAATATCTTAAATACTGGTTATGCTGATTTGACTCCATTTTTCACGTTAACTCCATGGATTTTAATCTTCTTAATTCCAGCCATTACAATGAGAAGTTTCTCTGACGAAAAGAAACAAGGAACACTAGAATTACTCTTAACTAAACCACTATCGATTTGGCAGATTGTAAACGGAAAATTCTTTGGTTCTCTAATTCTTATTATTCTGGCAATCATCCCTACTTTCATTTATGTAAAAGTAATTTCAGGTTTAGGTTCTCCAGAAGGAAATATTGACATGGGAAGCACGGTTGGTTCTTACTTTGGACTACTTTTTTTAATTGCTTCTTATTCTGCAATCGGAATCTTTACTTCTACCCTTTCAGAAAATCAAATCGTTGCATTTATCATTGCCGTTTTTTTATGTTTTTTCTTCTATTTTGGATTTCAAGGTTTAGCAGGATTACTTCCAGGTTCTTCAAGCATCATTGCAGCATTTGGTATGCAGGATCATTTTAAAAGTATAAGCAGAGGCGTTATTGATACCCGTGATGTTATTTATTTTTTAAGCATCACTATACTATTTTTATCCTTTACCGTTTACCAATTAAAATCTTTTAAAGCGTAATGAAGCTATATACTCAAAAAAACCTCAAAGCGTTAGGCATTACAATTTTTGTTTTAATTGTTTTAAATGTTCTCGGAAGCTTATTTTTTCATCGTTTCGATTTAACTAAAGACAAAAGATACACTTTATCTAAAACTTCTTTACAAATTGTAAAACAAGTTAAAAACCCGTTATCTATTAAAATTTATATGCAGGGAGATCTTCCTGCAGATTTTCGTCGTTTACAGCAAGAAACTAAACAGTTATTAGAAGAATTTCAAGCGTACAACAACAATATTGTTTTTGAATTTGTTAATCCAATGGAAAACGGAGAAGAAAGCATGGATGTTGTAAAATCGCTATATCAAAAAGGACTTACTCCAATAAACATTACTGTTGATGACAAAGGAAAACAATCTCAAGCGATGGTTTTTCCTTGGGCAATTGCTGTTTACAATAATAAAGAAGTCAACATTCCTTTATTAAAAAATATAATGGGAGCTTCAACTACTCAAAAAGTAATTGGTTCTATTCAGCATTTAGAATATTCGATTGCGGATGCAATTAATAAAATCACTAAAGACAGACAGAAAAAAGTAGCCATTATTAAAGGAAACGGCGAGTTATCTGAAATTCATATTGGTAAATTACTAAGACAAATTAAAGAAAGCTATTATATTGGTCCTTTTACATTAGACTCTGTTGCTAAAGATCCAAACGGAACATTAGCAGCTCTTAAAAAATATGATTTAGCGATAATCTCAAAACCAACTGAAAGATTTTCTGATGAAGAAAAACAGGTTTTGGATCAATTCATCATGAACGGAGGTAAAACGATATGGCTTATCGATCAGGTCGCTGCAGACATGGATAGTTTATACAATCAATCTGGTGCAATTTTAGCTTATCCAAGAGATCTGAATTTAAATGATATGTTCTTTAAATACGGATTTAGAATTAATCCTGATTTAGTAAAAGATGAGCAAGGAAGTCCAATAAAACTAGCGACTGGGGAGCAAGGAAGTGCAACGCAGTATCAAGATTTTATCTGGAAATTTGCTCCGCTTGTCCGCCCTAATTCCGAGCATCCAATTGTAAAACATTTGGGAGGTATTAAGTTCGACTTTGCAAATCCAATTGACACTTTGAAAAACGGAATTAAAAAGACTATTTTATTGCAGTCTTCTCAATATTCAAGACAAATTGGTTCTCCAGCTGAAGTTAATCTGAACGTTGTTGCTGAAAAAACATCTCCGCAAGATTATATCAATAAAGGATACTTAAACTTGTCTGTTTTATTAGAAGGAAATTTCCATTCTGCTTTTGAAAATCGTGTTTTACCATTCAAAGATGATTCATTTCAAGCAAAAGGAAAACCAACAAAAATGATTGTTATTTCTGATGGAGATTTAGCAAGAAATCAATTAGACAAAAACATGATGCCGGTTGAACTGGGTTATGATCAAAGAACTGGAAATCTTTACGACAATAAAGATTTTATGATGAATTGTATCAATTACCTGCTTGACGATACTGGACTTATTAACATTAGAAGTAAAGATGTAGAGCTGCCATTATTAGATAAAGAAAAAGTTTATGAAAATTACACCACAACACAATTCATAACTATCGGACTTCCAATTCTAATTTTACTGGTTTTTGGGCTTATATTTACATTTATAAGAAAAAGAAAATACAGTAAATAGATGTTGATAAAAAAATTGGAAAACTAAGAATGTTTACGATATATTTGTAATCTGTATCTTTAGAATATAAATACTAAAGAATACTCCAAAAAATAAAACAAAAGACGATGAAATTTATAGTATCGAGTTCGTACTTATTAAAACAATTACAAGTTCTAGGCAGTGTTATTAACAGCAATAATACACTTCCTATTTTAGATAACTTTTTATTTGAACTAGATAATAATGAGTTGACAGTTTCGGCATCAGATCTTGAAACGACAATGTCAGCTACATTAACAATCGATTCTACAAGTAAAGGAAGCGTTGCAGTTCCTGCAAAACTTTTACTTGAAATTTTAAAAACATTTCCTGAACAGCCTTTAACTTTTACAGTTGAAGATAACAATACGGTTGAGATCAGCTCTAACTCAGGAAAATATGCTTTAGCATATGCTGCAGGAGAAGAATTTCCTAAATCTGTAAATCTTGAAGAGCCTTCAGTAACTTTAGTTCCTGCTGATGTTCTAGCAACTGCTGTTAGTAAAACTATTTTTGCTGCTGGAAACGATGATTTACGTCCGGTAATGTCTGGAGTTTTCTTCCAGTTTTCGCCAGAAGGATTAACTTTTGTTGCTACAGATGCTCACAAACTAGTAAAATATGCACGTACTGATGTAAAAGCATCTCAAGTTGCGGATTTTATTATGCCAAAGAAACCTTTGAATATTTTAAAGAGTATTTTAGGAGCTTCTGACGCTGAAGTAAAAATTGAATACAACGACTCAAATGCAACTTTCTCATTTGACAATTATATTTTAACATGTCGTTTAATTGATGGAAAATACCCTAATTACGAAGCGGTAATTCCAAAAGAGAATCCAAACAAATTAATGATCGATCGTTCATTATTTTTAAGTTCTGTTAAGCGTGTTGCGATTTTCTCAAATAAAACGACGCACCAAATTCGTTTAAAAATTGCTGGAGCTGAATTAAATGTTTCTGCAGAAGATATAGATTACTCAAATAAAGCTGAAGAGAGATTGACTTGTGATTATCAAGGAGATGATCTTCAAATTGGTTTTAACTCGCGTTTTTTAACTGAAATGCTTACTAACTTACAATCAGACATGATTATGTTAGAAATGTCATTACCTAACAGAGCAGGAATCCTTACTCCAGTTGATGGTTTAGAAGAAGGAGAAACTGTTACTATGTTGGTAATGCCTGTAATGTTAAATAGTTAACATCAAAACTTCTTTTTGTTACAAGGATTTTTTTTAATTTCAAATTAAAGCCATATCATTGTAAAAAAAAATAATATCGCTATTAACCAACCATTTTTTATACCTAGAAACCGCAATTCTTTTTGAGAGCTGCGGTTTTTTAGTTTTACTATAAAATCTAGTTTTTCTTCTTTTTAAAACCAAAATAATAATTCAGTCCTAATCCTAGAGTTCTACTGTCATATCTCGTTTCACTCTTTTCTACTTTTCCTAAAGCTTTTCCCATATTTACGCCGGTATAATATAAGTTAACAGCCAAAGAGTCATAATTTTTATCAGAAAGAATAATATCTAAACCAACTCCAATCCCAATTGATCGCTGCCATTCTGTTACAGTTTCCTTCTCCGTTTTTATTTGAGCCTGACTATTTTGATTAATTGATGTATAATTTCCTTGAGCCTCAATTCTTGAAATGTTATAAATAGGCAGAATTTGCAAAAGTGCATCTCCTGCACTATACTCTCCACAAGAGATACATATTTTAGGCGTAAAACCAAAATTTAAAGCTGAAGCGTTCGCTGTAGATACGCTCGTAATATTTCCCTGATCATCTAATTTACTATAGTCTTCAAGTCTTCCGTAGTAATAACTAACACTTAATTCTGGTTTTAAAAACTTATAAACCTTAAATTCTAAGCCTAATCCGCCCTGAATATATACTGATTCTTGAAAATCTGTATGCCGATAAAGGCCTAAATCTATAGAACCTCTTACTTGTGCATTTAATGATATGGAAAGCAGAATCAATAAAAAGCCGTATGTTTTTTTCTTCATAGTAATAATTACAGTGTTTATAAATGAATAAATCTTTGCAGACTTATTTGTGCTAAAATACTTATTTCCTTTACATAAAAAACTTTTTCTTTAGGTCTCAAACAGAGATTATTTACTCAGAAATAAATATTTCTTATTTTTGTAATATGAAAATAGAAATTTGGTCGGACATCATGTGTCCGTTTTGTTATATCGGAAAAAGACAATTGGAAACGGCTTTAGAACAGTTTCCTAATGATGAAATTGAAATTGAATGGAAAAGCTTTCAGCTTGATCCAACAATTGAACCACAATCAGGTAAAGATGTTTACACATTTCTAGCGGAACGAAAAGGTATTTCTGTAGAACAATCTATAGAAATGCATAAAGGTGTCGTAGAGCGTGCAAAAAGTGTTGGCTTAGATTATCATTTTGATAAAGCAATTATCTCAAACTCTCTAACAGCGCATAGAATTATTCATTTGGCAAAAAAGAATAATCTTGGCGATAAAATGGAAGAAATCTTCTTCAAGGCTTATTTTACAGAAGGACGAGATTTAAACGATGCTCAAACTCTAATTGAACTAGGAACAAAAGCAGGTTTAAACTCAGATGAAGTTAAAGAAGTTGTTGAAAATGAAAATCTTTATTTAAACGATGTTCATTCTGACATACATGAAGCCAACCAAATTGGCGTACAAGGAGTTCCGTTTTTTGTTTTTGATAGAAAATATGCTGTTTCTGGCGCACAACCGGTTGAAGCTTTTGTTCAAACCATTAAAGAAGGACTTAAATAATGATTTTAGATTTTAGAATGTAGATTTTAGATTATTTCTCATATGATAGCGTTGCGCTCTTCGACTTCGCTCAGAGCAGCAAAATTTAAAATCTACATTCTAAAATTTAAATTTAAATAACTCCCATTTTCTGCATTAAAAAAGTAGCACTTTTATTTTTGCAGATTCCCGCGCGAAGTTTATAATCAAAGTGAAGTTCGTTATTTTTAATTTCAACTTCAAAACATTGATTTGTTAGAATCTCTGGATATTCATTTGTTGTTAAACAAACCTCAATATCATGTGTCGCAATTGCACCAATTGCTTTCTTAGCAATTACTTTCTTTACTACCTCAATAGTTCCATTTCGTTTATCGTCAGAGTTTGTACCTCTTAAAATTTCATCGAGCAGTACAAATGCAGGACGGTCTTCTAAAGCGTCCATAATTTGTTTTAGTCGCTTAATTTCAGCAAAAAAGTACGATTCGCTGTCTGCTAAAGAATCAGACAATCGCATTGAAACCAAAACTGGAAGTGGATGAATATTTGCCTTTGAAGCACAAACAACTGAACCAATTCCGCCAAGAACCATATTAATTCCTAAGCTTCTTAAAAAAGTACTTTTCCCAGACATATTTGATCCTGTTAAAATCATAAATGATTCCGGATAAAAGTATGTATCATTCCCTACTCTGCTTATCGGATTTAATAATGGATGGCTTAAATTTTCGAAACCTATTTTGTATTCTGTATTAATTTCAGGATATACAAAGTCTGGATTATTGTGTGCTAAATTTGCTAAGCTGTTCAAAGCTTCAAATTCGCCAATAATCGAAATCCATTTTTCAAGTTCTTCTGAATAATTTTCTTTCCATTTTAAAAGTGATCTCAAAACATGAAGATTAAACAAAAAGGTACCGTTAAAAACAATTGCAGTTACTAAATTATTTATCGTATCCATTCTTGAAAACAATTCAGATAATTGTTTTAGATGTGTGCTTGCGGTTGCATTTTTAAAAACCAACTGTTTCTGCAAATCGATTAGCTTCTTTGATTCAAAAGTTTCTTTTTCTATTTTTTCAACTAATAAACTATATTGTTTTATGATTTTATCAACGTTATCAGCCTTGGCAATTTCTGAATGAATTCGCTTGAAAGATTTTCCCATAACCATCATATTGAATATAAAAACATAGGTCAAATAGGACAATAAAATGGTTTTAGATGTAATAATATAAGCGATCAGAAAGCCAAAAAAAAGAGTTGGAAGAATAACTGAAAGTGCAATTAAAACTTTAGGTAAAGTATTGTTTTTAAATGAATTCCAATGAAGTAATGATTCATAAGAACTTTTAGAATCGTTGCTTACAATTGCTAAAGCGTGAAATTCCTGACGCCAATCGATCTTTTTATTTAATTCATCAATTGCCACTTGATTTTCAAGAATTGCTTCATTAGGAAACAGAATTAATAATTTTTCTGCTAATGTTTTCTTGCCAATAAAAGTAGCGGTTCGGTTTAAGTTTTGAAATAACGAATGCTCTCCAAAAATATCTAAATCGTACGCGTACGGATGATGAAAATCATTGAATTCAATTCCGTTTTCAAAAGGAAGTTTTTCCCTTTTTAAAAATGCGATTTCATTTTCATTGATTTTTAATATTGCTTTTGTGAGTTCCTTTCCAATTGATAATTTAGAATGGATTCTCATTAAAATAAGAAAACCAACAAAAGATAAAAAAGCAAAACCAATATAAAATAATTGATTTGTTTTGATGTAATAAAACAACATAAACAAGCATAGAAATACGCTTAACAGTCTTAAAACACTGATGCTGTTGTATCTTTTATTGATTTTATTAAAAACTTTTGTAAAGTGTTCAACTTTATTTTGATATAATTCCATCTTTATCTTTTAATGAAATACAAATATAGGTTTTACACTTACAAAAAGCTTGCGTTTAAGAGTGAATTCATTTTTCATGCATGATCAAAACAGGTATAGAAACTTCTTTGGTGATTTTTTTACTAAAACTTGATTCGAAAATCGACTCAAAAAAAGATCTTTTATGCGTGATAGTTGTCAGAATATCAATATCTTTATAAAGAATAAAATCAAGAATGGTTTCTTTTATTTCGTCGCTTGGCAGTACTAAAAATTCAACATTCTCAGCTGCAAATTCTTTATCCCATTCTTTAATAGTCGCATCATCGACATCGGTATCAGATGATCTTACGTACAAGCTTTTTACTTTTGCATCAGTTTTCTTAGCGATTTTTAATATTTTTCTAAGTACTTCTTTATCTTTTTCGCGATAACGGGTTGTGAAACCAATTGTTTTGATTTTCTTAAATTTAGCATCAGCTGGAACACATAAAACCGGTACATCAACTCCTGAAATTACAGAATTAGTATTTGATCCTGTAAAGAATTTTGTCCAATCTGAAGCTCCGCTTGTTCCCATAATTACAAAATCTATCTGATCTTCTTCTACTGCATTTTTAAGATTATAAATCAAATCCCCATCCATTAAACGGTGTTTGATAACAATATCTTCTAATTTTCGCTCTGCCGCAATAGCACGAAGTTTTGGAATTTCATCTTTAAACATTTCAAATTTTGCCAATTCTATCGAACTATAAATCGAGGCATAATTCTCTGGAAAAAACTGACTGTCGTAAACCGGAATCTCAAATGTATGAAGCAAAACAAGCTCGGCTTTGACAATCTTAGCAAATTCTAAAGCGTGTACAAACGCATTTGTTGCTGCTTCAGAAAAATCCGTAGGAAATAATATCTTTTTCATTTTATTTGAGTTTTATAGGTTTGTTACTCAAATTTAAACATTATAAAAACAAAAAGGCCTGATAATTATCAGGAATTTAACAGTTAATAATTCCTTAATACGATAAATAAAAACAGTTATTCTCAACTTTAATTCAAACGCTAAGCTCTTTTAATGATTTCCCCTTTTTTTATACCTTTGCACTATGATAAATCAAGATTCTATAGTTGCATTGGCTACTCCATCTGGAGCTGGTGCTATTGCAATAATTCGTATTTCAGGTGCTGAAGCCATTTCAATTGGTAATTCTGTTTTTAAATCTATTAAAAATAAAGATCTAACTAAGCAAAAAACACATACTTTGCATTTAGGGCATATTATAGATAATGAAAAAACACTTGACGAAGTTTTGATATCTGTTTTTAAGGGGCCCAATTCTTATACGGGCGAAGATACTATTGAAATTTCTTGTCACGGCTCTACTTATATTCAACAGCAGATTATTCAGTTATTATTGCGAAAAGGCTGCAGAATGGCTGATGCGGGAGAATTTACTTTAAGAGCTTTCTTGAACGGAAAACTTGATTTATCGCAAGCAGAGGCTGTTGCCGATTTGATTTCATCAGATAATGAGGCTTCCCACCAAATCGCTATGCAGCAAATGCGCGGCGGATTTAGTAATGAAATTGCAAAACTGAGAGAGGAACTTTTAAATTTTGCTTCTTTAATTGAGCTTGAATTAGATTTTGCGGAAGAAGATGTTGAGTTTGCTGATAGAACGCAATTCCATGAGTTACTGAACCGAATTGAATTTGTTTTAAAACGTTTAATTGACTCGTTTGCTGTTGGAAATGTAATTAAAAATGGAATTCCAGTTGCAATTGTCGGTGAGCCAAATGTAGGAAAATCGACTTTGTTGAATGCTTTATTAAACGAAGAACGTGCGATAGTTTCGGATATTGCAGGAACCACTCGTGATACTATTGAAGACGAATTGGTGATTGGCGGTATTGGTTTCAGATTTATTGATACGGCAGGAATCCGTGAAACTAAGGATATTGTTGAAAGTATTGGAATCAAAAAAACTTTCGAAAAAATTGATCAGGCTCAGGTTGTGATTTATTTGTTTGATGGTTTAAAATTCCAGGTTTCAAGTTCTGAGTTTGTTTCTGAAATTGAACAAATCAAGAATAAATACCCACTGAAACCTTTAGTAATTGTTGTAAATAAAAAAGATATACTGTCTGCTGACGAAGTTTCAAACATTACAAGTAAGCTTGAAAATTTAAATGCAACACTTTTATTGATATCAGCAAAAGAGAAAATTGGTGTTGAAGATTTAAAGAATGAATTGCTTTCTTTTGTAAATACTGGTGCACTTCGTAACAATGAAACTATAGTTACAAATACAAGACATTATGATTCTTTACTTAAAGCTTTAGATGAGATTCAAAAAGTAAAATATGGTCTTGAAACCAATCTTTCAAGTGATCTTATTGCGCTCGATATCCGTGAGGCTTTGTACCAATTTGGGTTGATTACTGGTCAGGTTTCTAATGATGAATTGCTTGGTAATATTTTTGCTAACTTTTGTATCGGGAAATAATTATACTTTCTTTAAGTTTCCAATACTTTCTATTACTTGACTGCCATTGATTTAGCTTGATTTTTACTTTCTAATATTATCTTTAGTTTGTACATTTGTTACACTCCTCGTACACCTTATTAAAAATTAGGTGTAAAAATGTACACCTTATGATAATCAGTTTAAAGAAGAAAAAATTACAAAATGGCAGATATAGTTTATATCTGGAATACTATAAGGGATCAACCACCAATGCAGTTGGCAAGCGTGTCCATTTGAGAGATTTCGAATATTTAAAACTATATCCTTATCAAGATCCTAAAAATGCTGCTGAAAAAAAAGAAAATAAGGAAATTGAAATTTTAAGTGAACAGATTTTATCTATAAGAAAAGCTGAATACTTTCAGGGCAAATTTGATATTAAAAACAATACCAAATCGAAGACTCTATTTTTAGAATATTACAGTAATCAAGCTGAAGAACGCATTGATTCTCCAAAGAATTACGGAAACTGGACAGCTTCTTTTCTACATTTAAAACGATTCTGTAGTCCAAATACAACTTTTAATGAAGTAGATGAAGAATTTGTAAAGGCATATCGAAATTACCTGGATAAAGATGCTAAAACCAAAAGCGATCTACCACTATCTCAAAACTCTAAATACTCTTATTATAATAAATTCAAAGCCGCAATACGTTCCGCTTTTGAAGATGGTTATCTTACGACAAACCCAGTCAAAAAAGTAAAAGGATTCGAACAAGGCGAAAGCCAAAGAGAATATCTAACTTATAGCGAGTTAGTAGCTATGAGTAAAGCTTATTGTAAACACGATGTTTTGAAAAGAGCCTTCATTTTCTCGTGCTTGGTTGGTTTAAGATGGTCTGATATCAATACACTAGTTTGGAAAGAAGTTAGAGATGAAGGAGATATTAGCCGAGTAAATTTTAGACAAGAAAAAACCGATGGGGTAGAATATTTATATATTTCTGCAGAAGCAAGAAAACTTTTAGGAGAAAGAGAAAATCCTTCTGATCGTGTTTTCAAAGGCTTGAAATACGGAGCTCATTTTAATGCCGAAATATTAAGATGGTGTATGCGAGCTGGATTAACAAAACACATAACCTTTCATAGTGCAAGACATACCAATGCAGTGTTGCTTTTAGAGAACGGAGCAGACATTTATACCGTTTCAAAACGATTAGGACATAAGGAATTAAAAACTACAGAAATCTACGCTAAAATCATTGATTCTAAGATGAAAGAAGCAGCTAACTTAATCCCTAACATTAATATTTGATTCATATGTTACATTCTTTCTTTAAACTTAAAAATAAACACTACAAATTTTCAAGCCACTTTACAAACGAACTAACTTTTTACACTAACAAAAATTTATTGACAAAAAAGAAACTTTCTAAACTGAACGAGTCGCAGTTCTTATTTATTCTAGGAAAATTACTGAGGTATCCTATTGATCAAATCGAAACAAACACTCTTAATTATTTTTTTTTTCATTTAGAAACTCAAAAACCTGAAGAATTTGCCTTACCGTGGCTAGATCAAGAAACTATTGCAATTAGTGACGAAAGATTTATTCCAGAAACATACGTTGAGTTAAATTGTAAAAAAGGACTTGAATCATTAGTTGATCATTATATCAATACCAAAGAATATGGAAAGGACACTCATATTAATAAGCTTTTAGTATTATTGGATTACATCTATAACGATATTTTGCAACCAGTGAATTTAAATAATTATAGTTTCTATGATTATATTGATAATTTAGAAGACATTACTGATATGAAAAGATTCATATACCTCAATGATATCAGAATTGCTTTAGATAATTATGCAGATATGGCTCAGCAATTATGTGATAAAATTAACATTAAGATTACCTTACTATCAAAACCTAATGTTAGTAATGAAAATTTCAGATTAGAAATAGATTCTAACATTTTGAAAAAAATATATTTTGGACTAGAGCAACAAATGTTTATTAATCAAGAAAAAACAACATGCGAACAGTTTCTTAACGTTTTGCAACTTGATTGGAAAGACCACAATTCAATTATCACCTTTGAAATGGATCATATCCTTTTTAAGCATTTTATCGATTTCCTTGATCTATATTTCAATTTAAAAATTCAATTATCAACTATTGAGTATTCTGCAAAAATTGCAAACAAAAATGGCCTTATAAAAGCTAGTCGAGTATCTGCTTCAATAGGACAATATCGTAAATTCATGAAAGATCGAGATGATATTAACGCCTTGAAATCGATGTTTGAAAAAATTAAAAATTATTAAGATCTTAATATATTAATATTTATCTATTACGCTTTAATGACTTTTGCTTCTATAACGATAAAATAAATCACTTATGGAAAGCAATGCTATTATTCAAAAATTAGCTCATTTAGAAAAACTTATTATTGGGACTAATAAACAAATCTTCACTGTTGATGATGTTGTAAACTATACTGGATTTTCAAAAAGTTATGTCTATAAATTAGTACATATGAATATCCTTCCCTATTCAAAACCAAACAATAGAACTCTCTTCTTCACTAAATCAGAGATTGATGAATGGTTACTACAAAACAAATCTAAATCTATTACTCAGATTCAAAACGAGGCTACTAATTATACTAATTCGCATAAAAAATAAAAGCGTCCAATTCCGCCGAATTGTAACGCCTTTTATTTTAATTCTAACCGTATTGTGTCTTACAAAGATACAATAAAAACCATATTGTATAATGAAAAACATGTATTTAAGAATAGGAACTACCTATTTTAAAAAATCCCTATACCCTTTACCTTCAGGAGATTTCATAGAAATTCTGGTTATTTGGTCAGCAGAATTAATTAGGCAAGATCATGGTAAAAATGCACTTTCAGAAATTGAAAGATTTGATGGTTTTATTTGTATTCCTGAAAATCATCCTCAGTTCTTCAAAAAGAGAGTTCAGGATTATTACAACACTTATCACCAAATAAGTAAATCACCCAAAGAAGGTGACATTACCAATACTCTTACGTTTTTAACACATATTTTTGGAGACCAATTAGATTTAGGTATTGATTATCTGCAGTTAATTTATTCTAAACCAACTCAAATTTTACCTATTCTATGTTTAGTAAGCAAAGAAAGATCAACAGGGAAATCAACTTTTTTAAAGTGGCTAAAAGAGATTTACGAATACAATCTTACTTTCTTAACAAATAGTGACTTCACATCAAACTTCAACTCAGACTGGAGTTCTAAGCTTCTAATTTGTATTGATGAAGTTCTATTTAAGACCGATGAACTTACAGAACGTATAAAATATTTATCTACAAGTAACACCCACAAAACAGAAGCCAAAGGAAAGGACAAAAAGGAAGCTACCTTTTTTGGAAAATTCATTTTATGCTCTAATAATGAAACTTCATTTATCAAAATTGATGCGGATGAAATTAGGTTTTGGATTATTAAAGTGCCTCGTTATAAAAAAGAGGATGTCAATTTCTTGAAAAAACTAATTGAAGAAATTCCTGCATTCTTATATTTTCTAACAAATAGGAAATTGTCAACTGAGAATCAATCTCGAATGTGGTTTACTCCAAAACAAATTAAAACTAAAGCTTTGGAAAAATTGGTTCTACATAAATCAAGTAAAATTGAGCATGAAATAGCAAGTACATTATTGAATGTAATGGAAAGTATCGATATTGAAATATTAGAATTTAGTATCTCAGATTTACTCAATATTCTAAATAAGTTTAAGGTAAAATATGATGCTATTGAAATAAAAAAAATCATACGAGAAAATTGGAAATTATCACCTTCACCAAACTCCAATAAGTACCAAAAAATCACAGTCACAAATGACCTGGATATTTATCAAAATCAAGCTAAAGGAAGGCATTATGTTATTTTGAAATTTTTTTTGGTTGAAAAAATGATTATTTGATGACAGCATAGGCTCAGCCCTTTATTTATAAGGCTTAAATCTGTCATCAAAATGTCATCAAAAATAAAAATGATGACAAGAAAATGATGACAGATAAAAAAAAGTATCAAGTTTTGATGATTTGATGACATTTTGATGAC
>NZ_MUHA01000031.1 GCF_002217355.1 Flavobacterium oncorhynchi
GTATTGTAAGATTCCCTTCTTACAATTATAATGTTTTGTGTTTTATTGCAAAACTACCACTTCTATAAAAAAATCCACTTTTTTGTTGTCAAATACAAGATAAAAATATCTTCCTTATATTCATTTTGATCTATTTTGAATTAGTACCCCTTTTAGTGTAAAATGGTAAGGAGTTAAGAGCCGTCTAAATTTTTTAGACGGTTTTTTTTTTATATGGCCGTTTTTTTTTTCTCTAATTTTTTGACGATACCTTAAAAAATATAATTGTTTAATTTATCAAGTTCATTTTTTAGGTTGTACACTGTTTTTGTAGGATATAACTCGATTTTTAGTAAAATTAAATTCATATTGTAGTAAAAATACTTCTTTTTGTAATGTTAAATAGTGTAAAAAACTTGTTAAAATTATTTTAATTTTATAAGTTCGGCCCAACAATTCTAAACAAAAAAATAATGAAACAAAAATTAAAAGGATTAATGATGCTTTTTTTTGTGCTTGCTTTGCAATTCTCTTTTGCACAAGAAAAAAAAATTATGGGAATAGTTTCAGACAATATGGGAATGCCTTTACCAGGTGTTAGCATACTTGTCAAAGGAACGAAGATAGGTACTCAAAGTGATTTTGATGGGAAATACTCTCTGAAAGCAGCTTCAGGCCAAGTTTTGGTATTTAGTTACATGGGAATGAAGACTCAAGAAGTAACCATAACTTCTACAACAATTAATGTAAAATTAGCTGACGCTGGTGCACAAGAATTAGAAGGAGTAGTAGTTACAGCTTTGGGAATTAAGAGAGAGAAAAAAGCATTAGGATATGCTACTCAAGAAATTAAAGCAGACGAATTAATAAGGGGAAACAATAACAGTTTAGCCGGAGCTCTTCAAGGAAAATTAGCAGGGGTAAATATTACGCCTTCAAGTGGTGCGCCTGGAGCTTCTTCTCGAATTGTAATTCGTGGAGCTCGTTCATTTACGGGAGACAACACTCCCCTGTATATAATTGATGGTATGCCGGTAGCTTCAACAGCTGATTTTAGTACAGGAAGCAGTGTTTCAGGGGCAGACAGTTCAAACAGAGCTGCAGATATTGATCCAGAGGATATTGAATCTATTAATATTCTAAAAGGACAAGCTGCGTCAGCACTTTATGGACTTAGAGCTACAAACGGAGTAGTTGTAATTACAACAAAAAGTGGTAAAGGAGCTTCTAAAAACGGAAAGCCTATCATAAATTTTTCTAGCTCAATGTCTGCTGAAAATGTATCTAGAAAGATTGATTTTCAAGATCAATATGCACAAGGAACAAATGGTGTTTATGCTCCGACAAATTCATTGTCTTGGGGCCCAAAAATTTCTGAGTTGCCAAATGATAAATCATATGGCGGTAATGTTGCTAATGCAGTGAATGGTGGAGATGCAACAGCTCATGCAGGTAAGTATTATGTACCACAAAGAGCAACAGCAGGTCTAGATCCATGGGTAACACCAAGAGTATATGATAATTTTGGTGCTTACTTTAAAACTGGAACTACTATAAATAACTCTTTTAGCTTGACACAAGCAACAGATAAATCTAATTATGCTTTTAGTTTGGGTTCAACTAACCAAGATGGTTTTGTACCTGCTACTGGTTATACACGTTATAATGCAAGAGGAGCCTTTAGCACGAAATTATCAGATACATGGAAAACAGGATTTGTTGGGAACTATGTTACTAGTAAAACTGAAAAAGCAACTGGTGCTAATGATTCATCTGTTGCAGGTGCATTTGCAAGTCCGATAAGTTATGATATGAAAGGAAACGGATACGAAAGCCCAGGAGACCCATACAAACAAATTTATTACAGAACAACTGGATTCAATAACCCATATTGGGCAGGGGCTCACAATATACATGACGAACAAACGGATCGTTTTTACGGAAACAGCTATGTTGAATTTACACCAAATATCTCGGCAGATGGCAAACACAAACTGTCATTCCGTTACCAGCTTGGTGCTGATGCTTACACCACTAATTATAGAGATATAGATGAATATGGGAATAAGCAAACTACAGCAGGTTATTTAGATCTTTATGGAATTACATCCAGAACAATAAATTCATTATTCACAGCAAATTATGAATATAAGATTTCGGACGATTTAAATTTAGCTGCTTTGGTAGGTAATGAAATCAATGACAGATACCAAAAGAGTTACGAAATGGAAGGATATGATCTTAATTTTGGCGGCTGGCCTAATTTAGCTAATACGCAGCAAAATGTTGCCGTAGATAACATTGATAAAAACAGAACTGTTGGTCTATTTGGAAATTTGAATCTTTCATACAAAAACTTTATTTATTTAGGTGCTACTTTAAGAAAGGATGTTGTATCATCAATGCCGCGAGGTAATCGTTCATTTGTATACCCTTCAGTATCATTAGGGGTTGTATTAACCGAATTGGAAGCTCTAAAAGGAAACTCGATATTATCTTTTGCCAAACTAAGAGGATCTTGGGCTGAAGTAGGTCAGGCAGGAACTTATAGGCAAAATTACTATTCAACACCCGTTTATGGAGGAGGATTTTGGGGAAGTGCACCTATAACTTACCCTCTTACTGGTGTAAATTCATATACACCTTATGGAGTAATGTATGATCCCAACTTGAGACCTCAAAATACAAGATCATATGAAGTAGGCGGTGAATTTCGATTTTTTAGAGATCGTGTAAGTATCGATTATACTTACGCTAGACAAAATATAATTGACCAGATTTTTAGTGTGCCTTTGGCAGGTTCAACAGGAGCTTCAAGTTTAGTGATGAATGGAGGAAAAGCTCATACAAATAGTCATGAATTGGTAGTTAGTGTTTCTCCAATTAGATCTAAAGATTTTGATTGGACAATAGCAGCAAACTTTACCAAAATAGACAATTATGTAGATGAATTAAAAGAGGGAGTGCCAAATATTTTCTTGGGAGGATTTGTAACACCACAAATTAGAGCTAGTATAGGAGAACGTTATCCTGTTGTATACGGATCGGCTTTCGCAAGAGATGACAAAGGAAATATTCTGGTTGATAATAATGGAAAGGCTATCACTGGAGAAACTAAATCACTTGGAGAGGTAGCTCCAAAGTTCAACTTAGGAGGAACAACCTCTTTCAGATACAAAAAAGTAACTCTTGCTGCAACTTTTGATTGGAAAAATGGTGGAGTAATGTATAGCGGTACAAATTCATTGTTAGATCTTTATGGATTAAGTACTAAAACACTAAATCGTGAAGAACTAGTGGTTCAGGAAGGTGTTACTGAAAATGGACAACCCAATACAAAACCTATTACGAAAGAAGTCATGTATAGTGTAAATTCGAACATTGCAGAAACAGCAATATATGATGCTTCTTTCGTAAAACTAAGAGAATTATCTTTAGGATATACGCTTCCAAAATTTTCAACAAGCCTAGATTTACGTGTTTCTGCATTCGCAAGAAATGTCTTATTATGGGCAAAAATGCCAAATTTAGATCCAGAAGCATCACAAGGAAACAATAACATGGCCGGTGGTTTTGAAAGATTATCTGTTCCGCAAACTACAAGCATTGGAGTTGGATTGAATTTAACAATTAATTAATATAATTCAAAAAAATTATGAAAAAATATAAAGTCATATTACTTTTGGTGATGGCGTCAATTTCTTTAAATTCTTGTTCTGAAGATAAAATGGATGACATTAACAAAAACGTAAATAAACCAGTAAATGTGGCTACTCGTTTTGCCATTACTGATGCAATGACCAGTACAGCATTTAGTAATACTGGTTCAGATTTAGCTTTTTATGCGGGTATTTATGTTGAATTAAGCGCAGGAGGTTCTGGTCAAATGTATAATGCTGAGACAAGAAATGGGGAACCTCAAAGCGCAACAACTTATAATAATTCTTGGGTCAATCAATATTCAACCATGTATAATTTAAAGACTATTATCGACAAATGTACAACTGGCACAGAAAAAGGGAATTATACTACATTAGGAATTGCTCAAGTTTTATATGCTTATAATTTAGCTTTGCTGACGGATATGTATGGAGATGTTCCTTTCACTGAGGCTTTTCAACCGGGGGTGTTTTACACACCTAAACTGGATCGTCAGGAAGATCTATATAAAACAATATTTAAAACTTTAGAAGATGCTATTGTTAATTTAGGAAAAACATCTACTTATCCGGTTTTAGGAGCTCAGGATATAATTTATCCAGGCGGTACTGCTGTCGCTCCAAACAACTCTAAGTGGATAAAAGCGGCTAATGGATTATTGGCTCGTTATACACTACATCTTTCTTTTAGATCTCCTGATTATGATAAAGTTTTAACTTATGCAAGTAAATCGTTTACAAGCAAAAGTGAAGAATTTAAGATGGTAAACAGTGGTATTCCAAATCCTTTTTATCAATTAAAAATTGCCAGAGGATATTTATTTTCAAGTAAAAGTTTGTCAGACAAGTTAAATTCGAGAGCAAATGACCCGCGTGCTAAAGGTTATTTTCAACAAATTAGTAAAACTACTAATGCCCCATTGACATACGAGTTTTTTGAAAATGGTGTTAGCCCGCAAAGCCAAAATTATTCGTATTCAGCTTTATTAAACAAAAATAATCCGATATTTATGTTAAGTTATCATGAGTTATTGTTTATTAAAGCAGAAGCAGAAGCAAGAAAATCAGGTAGTGTTACAAGTACTGCTAGTTTAACAGCAGCTGTGAACGCAGCTTTTAATAAAGCTCAGTCTATTAATTTTTCAACTACAAATGCAGCAAGTTATGTTGCGGGATTGAACATTACTACTAATGCTGATTTATTAAAAGAAATTGCGGTTCAAAAATATTTTTCATTTTATGAAGAAGAAGCCGTTGAAGCTTATAATGATTACAGACGTTTATTAGCAATGTATGGATCGGCAGCTGCGCATCCAATTCAATTAGCAAACCCATTAAATGCAACTAAGTTCCCGCTTAGATTTGGTTATGGAAATTCAGATGTATCTGCTAACAAGAATGTGCAAGAAGCTTTTGGAGATGGAGCCTATGTTTATAAAGAAAGCGTTTGGTGGGCTGGAGGTACTAGATAATTGTACTGTTAAGCAATGTCTTCGTTTTTCATTATTTGATAATAAACAAAAAAGCCGATAGTTCTTAAAACTATCGGCTTTTTACAACTAACACAAACATTTTTTATTTTACGAACTTGTTGATGATTGCATCACTCTCAGCTTTTGTTGCGTTTGGTTTTAAGTCAAACAAAAGTGAGTAAAGTGCTTTTCTGTCAACTTTAGCTTCTAAATTTAAATCCTGATGTCTGTCGAATAAAGTTTGCCACTTATCACGAACATTTTTCCAAAGTGCATTGTTGGCAACCCACCATTTTTGACCAGCGATACATTTAATATCTGGTACTTTTGTGTAAACATCAAATCCTTTTTCCTGAGCTAACAAAACATCTTTTCCGCTGTCATCTCTAACCAATTTGTCATTATCTTGCTCATGATTCCAGCCAGTTGCTGTGATTTCATGAATGTTTCTTCTTTTTAAAACATTGTAATCATTACGGTGAGTTTGCTCTCTTCTTGGTAACGGTGCATCAGCAACGTTTGCCCAATAATCTTTTCCGTCAACATGTACCCAAGTTGATGATCCTTCATATCTCGGGCTGTCATCTACTTGATATACTTTTTGAGTCCATTGCCCTTTTACGGCTTTTTTATCTAACTTTTTATACTTCCAAGAAGTTCCTTTATCAAATGAATATAAGTCTGTGTTTTCGTAAAGCCAATCTTGTCTCCAGTGTTTAATAATCATATCATCACTTACAATTAATAAGTGCTGCATCACAATTTTGTTAGGAGTGTCTTCTAGCAATTCTACCCATTCTAAAGCAGATTCATGCTTAGTTTGTGAAGGTTTGTATGTTGCTGAATCTTTAGCATATTGAAAAGTTTCTGCAAAATTAAATTTCACTTCATAACAACCGCACATCGATTTGATCGATTTAATGTCTTGCTGTTTTTTTGCGTCCTGACTGAAACCAAGGCTGCATGTCAAAGCCATAATGGCTGAAAAGTAGAGGCTTTTTGAAATCATAACTTATTGTTTTGTTTTTAAATTTTTGCAAATATATAAATTTTATTTAGAACAAGTAAAAATAGTTATATATTTGCACCGATTATTAAGATTGAATAAAAATAATGAAACTAAAATTTATCCTTTTTGCAGCATTGCCTTTTTGTCAAATTTCTTTTGCACAGCAAAAAGATACTATTGCCTCACGAGAAAAACTTTCTGAAGTGGTTGTTACCGGGCAGTTTGAGCCACAATCAATTAAGAAATCTGTGTTTAATGTACGTGTGATTTCAAATCAGGATATACAAAATTTAGCAGCAAATAATTTGGCTGATGTTTTAAATCAATATTTAAATATTACAGTAAGACCAAGTGGAACAAGCGGTCGATCTACAGTTTCTTTATTTGGATTAGATGCACAGTATTTTAAAATTTTGATAGATAATGTTCCATTGGTTAATGAGGCAGGTTTAGGAAATAATATTGATTTATCACAAATCAATTTAAATGATGTTGATCATATTGAAATTGTTGAAGGTTCAATGGGGGTTACATATGGAGCTAATGCCGTAAGTGGTGTTTTAAATATTATAACCAAAAAATCTTCGAAATATAAATGGGGAATTACAGCATCAGTGCAAGAAGAAACGGTTAGTGATGAATATTCTCTTTTTAAGGAAGGACGCCACGTACAGGCTTTAAAAGTATCTCATACATTTAATAAAAATTGGTATTTTTCATTAGGTGCCAATCGAAATGATTTTCAAGGATATTTGAGCGATAAAAATGGAATTGATTATAGTGAAAATGATGGTACAAGAGGATATAGATGGCTTCCAAAAGACCAGTTAAACGGTTCGGCAGTAATCGCATACCATAAAGATAATTTTCGATTTTTCTACAAATTCGAGTATTTGGATGAAAATGTAGATTATTATAATAGTACAGTACAATCTGGATACAATTCTACTTTGGGTTCGTATCGTTATGCTGATGATAAACGATATTTAACAAATCGTTATTTTCATAACTTAAATGCGACAGGTAAACTGTTTTCACAATTGAATTACAATGTTTCTCTTTCTCATCAAAAACAAGCGCGTGATGTAGAAGATTTTAGATATTACTTATCTACTAAAACAGAAGCAAATAATGTTACGGTCAAAGATCAGTCGATGGAAGTTCTTTATTCTACAGGAACGTTGAATAACTTTTTTTCAGACAAAAAAGTTGATCTGCAAATTGGATATGAGTTTGTTAATAATCGTGGTTATTCCCTTGTTCAAGAAGCAAATAATATTATGTCGCCTGTTCGAAAAACACTTGAAAACTATGATTTTTTTGCTTCTTCAGAAATCATGGCAACGCAGCGATTTTCTATTAGACCAGGAATACGATTTTCTGCGCAATCTCAATTTGATAATCAATATGCTTCATCTCTTGGTTTGAGATATTTGTTTGATAAAGGGGTGGAGCTTCGAGGTTCTTACGGAAGCTCATTTAGAACGCCGACTTTTGAAGAGTTATATTCAAAGCAAATCTTTGACGGGCATTTTTTTACTGGAAACGAAAATCTTATTCCAGAAACAAGTATGTCTTATGAAGCTAGTCTTAAAAAAACAACTGTTTTTTCATCAGGAATTCAACTTTCAAACACGTTTGCTGGAAGTTATTTAGATGTTGATGATAGAATTGATATGGCTTTGGTAAGATTCAATCCTGACACAGGTAATCCAGAATACGAATACGTTAATATCAGTAAATACAGAATGTGGAATTTCTCGACAATGAATCAATTTAAAAAAGGCAATCTATCTTTTAATTTTGGTGCAGCGATTGTTGGAATTTCTCAAGAGATAAAAAATCAAGAATTTACATCAGACGATAAGTTTCTTTATTCCTTTAATTTAAATGCAAGTGCATCGTATATAATTCCGAAATGGAAAACTATAATTTCTGGTTATTATAAATACAACGGTAGAACGCAGCAGTTTGTAGAAGGTTCTTCATCTTATCTTTTATCTACAATCGACCCAAGCAATTGGCTTGACGCTTCAATTCGACAAAATTTCTTTAAAGATCAATTTGAAGTCACTTTAGGAGCAAGAAATATTCTTAATGTCACCAATGTAATACAATCAGGTACAAATCAAAATGCGGTGCATGCTTCACCAGGAGAAGTAATGCTTGCTTACGGCCGTTCCTATTTTTTAAAATTAGCATATAACCTTAATCTTTAATATAAATACAGAATACAATGAAAAAACTTTTATTTTTATCAATCGCCCTATTGTCGCTGGCTGCATGTTCAAGTGATGATGATAGTACTCCAGTTGAAGTTCCAACAGTAGGAGAAACGTTGAAAGAATCAGTAGGCGGAGCAAATCAGCCAAATCAAGTTTATCTTGATTTAAGTACTGCAGAATCTAAATCTGTAAATAGAGGAGCTTGGGATTTTGGATTTTCTTCGGGTACAGATTTTAGAGTAATCCTTAATGGATCAATTAGAATGGCTGTTAAAAAATTAGAGACATCTGATATTACGGTAGCACAAGAAATCGATATAAAAGTTTTAGCAGGAGGAGGAGAAACTCAAGCTTCAAATGGATATGTTGATAATCCTACAGGGGTTTTGGCAGGTGCCGGAGCAGGTATCGGAACAGCAATTGCAGAAATTTCTGCTACAGATGCAGATAATAAAGTTTATTTGGTAAATCTTGGATATGCAGTAGGAACTGCAAAAGCAAATCCTGGTAATGTTGCAGTTGATGGAGATCCTAGAGGATGGAAGAAAGTTAGAATCTTAAGAAGCGGTAATGGGTATAAAATTCAGTATGCTGATTTAGCTTCAAAAACGTTTACAGAAAAAACAGTTTCTAAAGATGCCGATTTTAATTTCACATTTTTTAGTTTAACTTCAGGAAATACGGTTTCAGTTGAACCTGCAAAAGCGAAATGGGACTTAAACTTTACTGTGTTTACAAATTATTTAAACATGGGACCTGGTGGTGAAGTTACTTACGCATATTCAGATTTTATAACTACAAACTTAAAAGGAGGAACACAAGTTTACCAAGTTTTAGTTTCTACAGGAGGATCTTATGCTGATTTTACAAAAGCAAAAGTTGTAGAAGATAGTTTTAAGCCTTCTGTTACTGATCAAAGAATGATTGGAGCTAACTGGAGAAATGGCGGAGGACAAAATGGTTCATTACCAAGTATTAGAACAGATCGTTTTTATGTAGTTAAAGATGCAGCAGGAAATTATTATAAAGTTAAATTCCTTACCATGACAAATGATGCAGGAGAAAGAGGGAATGTTGTTTTAGAATATGCTATCTTGAAATAATACAGGAACAAAAACATTAAAAATTCAGTTAATCATTAGCTTTGTTTTTTTATTTTTTTTTTGATGAAGAGGTTAGATTTTTCTAACCTCTTTTTTTTGTTTTCTTTATTGTTAAAATGAACCAAAAATGAATGATTTAATTCTATCTTTGCGCATCAATTTTTTTAAACAGAATTAACAGGAATTTTGATAATTAATTCTTGTCATTCTATTCTTCAAATTATAATTAGTAAGTGAATACAAAATCATATTTCTTTCAGTCTTTTGCAATCGTAGCATTAGCGTTTGTAGCTTTCATTGGATTTAAGCAAATCTTGCCAGATAAGATTTTTTCTGACAGTAAAGTAGATTCAAAAAATGTACTAATCGACAGTCTGCTTCTAGAGTCTGTTGCAAAAGATTCTTTGTCTTCAAAAAGCGACAGTATTGAGGAAAGCGAACGTAAACTTGGACAGGAAAAAATTGTTTATGATGCATCTGAAGGAATCGAATTTCCATCAGAAACTTTTGATAATTATAAAGGATATCAATACTTGATTTCTTTTTACGAAAAATTATACCAGCTGGAACAAAATCCGCAAAGTAAAGTACGAATTGCTTATTATGGAGATTCGATGACAGACGGAGATTTAATTGTACAAGATGTTCGAACGAATTATCAAGATCGCTTTGGCGGAAATGGAGTAGGTTTTGTGCCTATAACATCAGAATCTGCAACCTCACGCGGATCAGTAAAATCAACTTATTCTAAAAACTGGAAAACCCAATCGTATTTAAATGTAAAAAGACCAACAAGTCCTTTTGGTGTAAACGGACATGTGTTTTTTGCAAACGACAAATCAAACACTACTTGGGTTCAATATGAAGCCGGACTTCCAAAACATACAAAAACCTTAGATAATCCAACGTTATTTTACGGAAGATCTTCTAAAAAAGGAAATGTAAACTTTATAATCGGAAAAGATACACTGCGAAAAACGCTGGCTCCAAGTAATCTAGTAAACAGTTTAAAAGTGACTTCAGGAAGTATAAAAGCATTTAAAGCAAATTTTATTCACGCTGATTCAATTCCAATTTACGGATTTAATTTTGACAACGGCAGCGGTGTTCATGTTGATAATTTCTCTCAAAGAGGAAATTCAGGTCTTCCAATTTCTATGTTCGATGCCAATGTGATGAAAGCTTTTAATAACAGCTTAAAATACGATTTGATTATTCTTCATTACGGAACAAACGTATTGAATTATGGAACTAAAAATTATTTTTGGTATGAAAAAGGAATGACAAAAACCGTTAACAAAATAAAAGAGTCATTTCCGGGAGTTTCTATTTTAATTGTTTCAACAGCAGATAAATCGACTAAATATGATTTAGAAATGAAAACAGATTCTGCCGTAGTTCCTTTAATGAAAGCTCAAAAAAGATATGCATTAGAAACAGAATCCGGATTTGTCAATTTATATACCTTAATGGGTGGTGACGGTTCGATGGTAAAATGGGTTGACGAAGCTCCAGCAAAAGCCAATAAAGATTATACGCACTTTAATCAAAGAGGTGCAAAAGCAATTGGTAATTTGTTGTATAATCAATTAAATAAAGGTTACGAACAGTATAAAGTTTTACGTGAAAAACGCGAATCAGGCGTTACAACTAGAACAAGTAAAAAGCCCAAAACAGATTCCGTATCTGTAAAAATAGACAGCGTAAATGAATAGACTAATTATTTTCTTTTGTTGTCTTTTTTTCTCAACAAACGATAAAGCTCCCAAGACAGATTCACTTTCAATAACAAAAAATATGATTCATAAGATTGATACAGCAGTAATTGAGCCTATTTCAGGTAATCAAATTTATAATGCAGTTGTATTAGAGTCGTTTTTTAAGAAAGTAAAGGATAATGAAAGCAATAATAATCATAAAATAAATATTGTCCACATTGGAGATTCTCATATTCAGAGTGATTTAATGACCAATGAAATCAGGAAAAATCTCCAGCAAAAATTTGGAAATGCTGGACGAGGTTTAGTTTTTCCTTATCAATTGGCAAAAACAAATGGTTCTTACAACGAACGTTTTTATTCAAACAGAGCATGGGAAAGCTATCGCAATATTCATCCTTTTAAAAACTGTCCTGTTGGTTTAAGCGGAATTGCACTTTGGAGGGATAATGACGGTTTTGTTGTTGAGTTGAATATTAAAGATGCAGCTTATAAATTTAATTCCATTTATATTATAACACCTCAAAATCAGGATATGTTTAATTTGGCGACATCAACCCAAACAAAAACAATTCAGACAACAGAGCGAAAAGTCATTACACATAAAATAAAAAAAGGAGAAGCAATTTCGACAATTGCAGATAAATACAATGTGTCGATTGCCGAAATAAAAAGAGACAATCACTTAAAATCTAATAATATTCGTGCAGGAAGAACATTAAAAATTTCAACCAACGAAACTAGACCAAAGAATATTGTAAGTTCAGAATTTGTCACTTTAGATTTAGAATCAGATTCATTTTCTCATACCTACCATTCAGAAAAAGCGCTGGATAAGATTTATCTGCTTCCCAACAAAAATGCGGAGAAATATGAGCTTAACGGAATTGTTTTAGAGAAAGATGCTCCAGGGATTATTTATAGCGGAATTGGTGTGAATGGTGCAAAATTTTCAGATTATAATAAGTACCCTTTGTTTTTTGAGCAGTTAAAATCATTGCATCCAGATTTGTTGGTTCTTTCGCTGGGAACAAACGAAAGTTATGATCATATGGAAAGTGCTGCCTATATAGGAGAATTACGTGATTTTATAAAAAAAGTAAAAGAGCATAATAGTAATGTTTCTATAATAGTTACAACTCCGCCGCCTTCGCTGCTCAAAGCTAGAAGACCAAATATTTACATTAGAGATTACGCAAAAAGTATTCTTGAAATTGCAAAAACAGATGGTTTTGCAGTTTGGGATTTATATGGAGAACTTGGCGGAATGGACGGAATTCGAAATTTGAAAACTACCGGATTAATTGGGCCAGATTGGGTTCATTATTCCAAAAAAGGATATGAAAAACAAGGCAGTTTGTTTACAGAGGCATTTTTAAAAGCATACGAAAATTTTAAATTAAAGAATTAAATTGATAACAATAGACAGCATTAATGATTGGTTCATAGGTCATTTTGGTGCAATTACATTAGAACAAGTAAAAAGCTGGTTTATTTATAATCCAGACGAAAAACTATTATTTAATACGGGATTATTCTTAGGATTATTTCTGGTTTTTTATTTTGTGTATGGTTTTTTGCGTAAAACATTTTATTTAAGATTAACGTACGTTATTCTCTTCTCGCTTTTCTTTTATTATAAGTCAAGCGGAATTTATTTTTTACTGTTGCTGCTCTCTTCAGTTGTAGATTATGGGTTAAGCCAAATTATCTATAATGAAACAAAAGACAGTCGAAAAAAACTCTATCTGGTTATAAGTGTGATTCTAAATTTAGGATTACTTGGATATTTCAAGTATACCAATTTTATGATTGCGACTTACAATGATATGTTCAATGGCAATTTTAAACTCCATGATATTTTCCTTCCAGTCGGAATTTCATTTTATACTTTTCAATCGATGAGTTATATTATTGAAATTTACCGAGAAGAAATTAAGCCTACAAAAAACTACATCGAATATTTGTTTTTCGTTTCCTTTTTCCCGCAGCTGGTTGCTGGACCAATTGTGCGTGCCAAAGATTTCCTGCCGCAGATTTATCAAAAATTAAATCTAACAAAAGAAGATGTCAACAACGCTTTGTTTTTGATTATTGGAGGATTAATTAAGAAAACAGTAATTTCAAATTACATTTCAGTAAATTTTGTCGACCGTGTTTTTGATACACCAATGAGTTATACTTCATTCGAAAACTTAATGGCATCTTACGGTTACGCTATCCAAATTTATTGTGATTTCTCTGGATATTCAGATATGGCAATAGGAATCGCTTTATTGCTTGGATTCAAATTGCCAGCCAACTTTAGAACGCCATATAAGTCAACATCGATTACAGATTTCTGGAGAAGATGGCATATTTCGCTTTCAACTTGGTTAAAAGATTTCTTGTACATTTCGATAGGCGGAAATAGAGAAGGATCATTTGCAGGATATTTATTTCCGAGTTTATTCTTTTTCGGATTGCTGTTGTGGGGAATAACAAGTTACAGCACTAGTGTAATTCCGTTAATAATTGCATTTGGTTCAATTGCACTTTTTTGCTTGTCTTTTTTACTTTCGAGCAAACGCCGACAAACTTTAGTAACAAATTTGAATTTGTTTACAACAATGCTTTTGGGAGGATTATGGCATGGAGCAGGAGCACAATTTATTGTTTGGGGAGCATTACACGGTTTAGCATTAGCTGTTCATAAGATTTTTATGGAATTCTTCCCTCCTAAAAAAGAAGGTTCAAATTTCTTGTGTAGATTCTTTTCAATAGTGATTACATTCCATTTTGTGGTTTTCTGCTGGATCTTTTTCCGTGCAAGAGATTTCGAAACCGCTTTGCAGGTAATCAATAATATTGGTCAGTTAACTTTTGAGCCAGAACATTGGCAGGCCATTATTTTAGGATATAAAAATGTGTTTTTATTAATGCTTTTTGGATACGTTTGGCATTTCTTGCCAGAAGTAATAACAGACAAAATGAAATTCGTTTTTGACAAAACACCATTATTATTAAAAGCTGTAATTCTAGGTTTCGTTTACTGGATTGTTTATGCAACAGCAGTAGCCGGTTCACAGCCATTTATTTACTTCCAGTTTTAAAATAGCAGGTTCATAGATACAAAGTCACAAAGGCGCAAAGGTTTTATTCTTTGCGCCTTTTTTTGTTTCTCGCAGATTTAGAAGATATTATCTTTACTCTAAAAAGTAATCTGCCCAATCTGCTAAATCTGCGAGAGTGAAAAAAATAATTTTCGCAATTAGGGAAATTCGTTTAATTCGTGGCAAAAAAACTTTGCGCCTTTGCGCCTTTGTGGCAAAAAATGCGTATAAATAAAAATTGCCTGAAATAGCTATTTAGATTATCTTTGCACTTCAAATAAAGAAAATAGTATGTTTGATAATTTAAGTGATAAGTTAGATAAAGCGTTCCATATATTAAAAGGACACGGTAAAATTACAGAAGTAAACGTTGCCGATACCTTAAAAGAAGTTCGTCGTGCCTTACTTGATGCCGATGTTAACTTTAAAATTGCCAAAGATTTTACAACAAAAGTAAAAGAAAAAGCAATTGGTCAGGACGTTTTAACAACGCTTCAACCAGGACAATTATTGGTGAAGCTGGTAAAAGATGAGCTGACAGAATTAATGGGAGGTGATGTTGCCGGAGTTAATTTATCTGGAAATCCAAGCGTTATTTTAATGTCTGGACTTCAAGGTTCTGGTAAAACTACTTTCTCAGGAAAATTAGCCAACTTCTTAAAAACAAAGAAAAATAAAAAACCACTTCTTGTAGCGTGTGATATTTACCGTCCTGCCGCGATTAATCAGTTGCATGTTGTTGGAGATCAAATAGGTGTTGAGGTTTACTCAGAACCAGAAAACAAAAATCCTGTAGAAATTGCTCAAAATGCAATTAAACATGCAAAAGCAAACGGTTTCAACGTTGTTATTGTCGATACAGCCGGACGTTTAGCAGTTGATCAGGAAATGATGGATGAAATTGCACGTGTTCACAAAGCAATTCAACCACAAGAAACATTGTTCGTTGTAGACTCTATGACAGGACAAGATGCTGTAAATACAGCAAAAGCCTTCAACGATATCTTAAATTTTGATGGAGTTATCTTAACCAAATTAGATGGTGATACTCGTGGTGGAGCTGCAATCTCGATTAAATCGGTTGTAAACAAACCAATCAAATTTGTAGGTACAGGCGAGAAGATGGAAGCAATTGATGTTTTCTATCCAGATCGTATGGCTGAGCGTATTCTTGGTATGGGAGACGTTGTGTCGCTTGTAGAAAGAGCTCAAGAACAATTTGACGAAGAAGAAGCAAGAAAACTTCAAAAGAAAATCGCTAAAAACGAATTCGGTTTTGATGATTTCCTAACGCAGATTCAACAAGTAAAGAAAATGGGTAATATGAAGGACTTGGTAGGAATGATACCAGGAGCTTCAAAAGCCATGAAAGATGTAGAGATAGAAGATGATGCTTTCAAACATATTGAAGCAATCATTCACTCGATGACGCCGGGAGAAAGAAGTAAACCAGCCATAATCGACGTAAAAAGAAAAGCCAGAATTGCAAAAGGTTCCGGAACTAAAGTCGAGCAGGTAAATCAGCTGATGAAGCAGTTCGACCAAATGAGCAAGATGATGAAAATGATGCAAGGTCCGGGCGGAAAAAATCTGATGAAAATGATGGGAGGCATGAAAGGAATGCCAGGCGGAATGCCGAGATAAAGAAAAAAATGTTTAAGGTTTAAAGTTTCAAGTTGTTTGGAATTTTAGACCTTAAATTTTATAACTATATTAATTAGAGAAGCGGTTAACTTCTCACTTCTAACACAAAACATTTAACTTAAAAGAAAATGCAGCTACTAGACGGTAAAAAAACATCTAACGACATTAAAAACGAAATTGCAGCCGAAGTTCAATCCATAAAAGCAGCAGGAGGAAAAGTGCCTCATTTAGCAGCAGTTTTGGTTGGAAACAACGGAGCAAGTTTAACTTACGTAGGAAGTAAAGTAAAATCATGTCAAGAAATTGGATTTGATTCAACTTTAGTAAGTCTAGCGGAAACAATTACAGAAGAGGAACTGTTAGCTAAAATTAAAGAGTTAAACGAAGACGACAATTTAGACGGATACATCGTTCAATTGCCGTTACCGAAACACATCGACGAGCAAAAAATCTTATTGGCAATTGATCCTGATAAAGATGTCGATGGTTTTCATCCAACAAACTTTGGTAGAATGGCACTTGAAATGGAAAGTTTTATTCCAGCGACACCATTCGGAATTATGGAATTGCTTGAGCGTTACAAAGTTGAAACTTCAGGTAAACACACGGTTGTAATTGGACGAAGCCATATCGTAGGGCGTCCAATGAGTATCTTGATGAGCCGTAAAGGAAATCCTGGAGATTCAACTGTTACTTTAACCCACAGCCGTACTAAAGACTTAGCCGAATTCACTAAGAATGCCGATATTATTATTACAGCTTTGGGAGTTCCTGAATTTTTAAAAGCCGATATGGTAAAAGAGGGAGTAACGGTTATCGATGTTGGAATTACGCGTGTAGACGATGCATCAAACCCAAAAGGTTATGTGATAAAAGGCGATGTCGATTTTGACGGCGTAAGCAAAAAAGCGTCATTCATAACGCCGGTTCCTGGTGGAGTAGGACCAATGACAATTGCAATGCTATTAAAAAATACACTTTTAGCGCGCAAAATGAGAAGTGCAAAAAATAAATAATTTACTTCAAAATATTATAATAAAGCCTATTCAAAAGAATAGGCTTTATTGTTTTTAGTATTTAATTAATAGTTTAAAGTTTTGGTTCTTAAAAATAAAGGATACTTTTGCACCACTTAAAAAACACTTACCCAAATGGACGATTATTATTCGTTAGTATTAAATTAAAAACAGCTTTTGAAATTTTCAAAATGCTGTGATAACACCCTGTATTTTGAAATGAAAGCCTTTTACACAAATGACAACGGATTACTAGAAGTCTTAAAATGGACTCCAAATTGCTGGATTAATATTGAAAATCCATCCGAAGCAGAAAAAAAATACTTACTCGAAGAACTTCAAATTCCCGAAGCTTTTTACAATGATATAGAGGATATCGACGAAAGACCCCGTATCGAAATCGAAGACGGATGGACGCTTATTATTATGCGAGTTCCTATAAAAAGCAACGATATTAAACTTCCCTTTCAGACTATTCCGCTAGGCGTAATTTTTAGAGGTGATATCTGCGTAACAATTACTTTTTATAAAACAGAAATTATACATGATTTTATGTTGTATTCACGACGTAAAAACATTCAAGTTAAAGACAATTTTGATTGGGTTTTAAGGTTGCTTTTATCATCAAGCGTTTGGTATTTAAAATACCTAAAACAAATAAATCAGAAGATAAGACTAGCAGAAGACAATTTAGAAAAGTCAATTAAAAATGAAGAACTGCAGGCATTGCTCCAAATCGAGAAATGTTTAGTTTTCTTTATTACCTCATTAAAAGCAAACGATGTTTTGTTTCATCGTATAAAAAATCTTCGAGCACATAAAGCAAGCTACGATCCGGATTTGTTAGAAGATGTAGAAATCGAATTAAGTCAGGCGCAGGATACAGCCAATATTTATAGTAACATCTTAACAGGAATGATGGATGCATATGCATCTGTAATTTCTAATAATATGAATGATATAATGAAACAGATGACCTCAATTTCTATCATCCTTGTGATTCCGACCTTAATTGCCAGTGTATATGGAATGAACGTGCCAAATGGTTTAGAAGAAAGCAAATACGGTATTTGGATTATTCTTTTTATTTCATTTCTATTATCAGCATTTGGGGTGTATATGTTTAAAAGAAAAAGATGGTTTTAAAAATAAAAAAATATTATAAAAGCTTGTTCGTAAGAATAGGCTTTTTTCGTTTTACGCATTGGGCGTGACCATATTTACAAAAAGGCGCTCCAATCTTTGCGTTTATGTGCGCCTTTGTGCAAATATGGTCGGGCTATCCATGCTGCTTCGGCAGCTTATTCCTATCCCTCACGCAGCTTACCAGACCTTGTGTTTTCTTGCATAGTTTTCACAACTTTGCAGGAATCTAAATTGTTATCGAAAATATTTTATACTTTTTACTTGCTAATTCAAAATAAATAATAACTTTGTACTGCAAAGTACTTTTATTATGAATCAGAAACACCAAGAAGATTTAGCACACATTCGTTCCATGATGGAGCGTTCTTCAAGATTTATATCCTTAAGCGGGCTTTCGGGAGTCTTTGCTGGACTTTCAGCCTTAATAGGCGGATTGTATACTTATATGTTACTTGAAAATCACGGAGTAGGTTATTACAGAGGGCAAGATGTAGTTCTTCCTGAAAATTTGGTTTCACATTTAATTGTAACCGCTTTAGTAGTTTTGTTGTTTGCATTAACATTTGGAATTTTCTTTACTATTAGAAAAAGTAAAAAATACAATTTGCCAATTTGGACATCTGCAACAAAAAATATGTTATTTAATTTAGCCGTGCCACTTGCGGTAGGAGGTATATTTTGTTTGGCTTTGGTATTTCATGGAATATATGGATTAATAGCGCCTGCTACCTTAATATTTTACGGATTGGCAGTTATAAATGCAGAAAAATATACTTTCTCAGACATAAAGTATCTTGGTTTTTCTGAACTTGTTTTAGGATGTATTTCGCTTTTTTATATTGGATATGGATTGATATTTTGGATCATTGGATTTGGAATCCTGCATATTGTATACGGATTAGTGATGTTCAAAAAATACAAATAACCTAATGGGAATTATTGATAAACTAAATAAAGATTTTGAAAGCCGTGTCAGACTGGGTATTATGTCCGTTCTGATGGTTAACGACTGGGTAGATTTTACCGAGATGAAAACGCTTTTAAATATCACCGATGGTAATTTAGCAAGTCATTCCTCTGCGTTAGAAAAGTCTCAGTATATCGAAGTTAAGAAAGAATTTGTGGGCAAAAAGCCTAAAACATCTTATCAAGTAACACCGCTTGGCCGCGCGGCGTTTAAAGAACACCTTTCTTACCTCGAAAAATTAATGAAATCGTAATAACTATATTTTTTTGTCTAATTACTTTGAAACACAAAGTACTTTTAAAAATTTAATCATGAAAAAACATCAAATTATTTTAGTTTGTACAGTAATCTTTACATTACTTTTTTACAATCAAAATCTAGGAGTTAATATTGGTATTTTTGGTGTAATTTTAACACTGTTAGTTAGTTACTTCTTTCAGGAGAAGTTTGTTGATAGATCGCATTTAATTTTGGTAATCACATCAATCTTGTCATGTTTCGCTTTTGCGTGGTATGGAGATGCAGCTTCCTTTTTTGCCTTAGCATTCTCAATTCTTTTTTTACAGTTTAAAACTCAAGATGGAGAACTTAAAATAGTACAGATCTTTCCATTGATTTTTTTAAACGGATTTACTTCAATTGGGCGTATTTTTATCTTTAGTCAATGGCTGCCCGAGCGAAAAATTCACAACGATTTTGCTAAGAAATTAGTAGCATTTGTTGTTATTCCAGTCGTCTTTTTGGGATTGTTTTTTATCGTTTATTCTTTCGGAAGTGAGCATTTCTCTTCATTGTTTACAGATTATACTTTAGATATTAATATTTTTCAGTTAATCTTAATTACGATACTGGGCTTTTATATTTCATTTAGTTTTTGGAATTATTGGGTTCCGGATGCTTGTTATGAATTTAATCCAAAGTTGAACAATGAGTTTACTAATATTTCTGAAGTAAAGAGTCAAAGTACATTTTCGTTTCTGGATCTTGATTTCGAAAGAAAGAGTGGCGTAATTACTTTGATAATGCTTAATATTTTACTTTTAATTTTTATTGGAACATACAATTACGAACAGTTTTTTGAAGTTGCAGATAAAGCAAATTTAAGCGCTGATACACATGAGCGTGTAAATGCTGTGATTTTTTCAATTTTGATGGCTGTTGGTGTAATTCTGTTTTATTTCAAAGGAGGATTCAACTTTGATGAGGAAGCGACATCATTAAAAAAACTCGCTAAAATCTGGATAATTCTAAATGCAGTTTTGATCGTTAGTGCTATTATCAAAAACTCAGAGTATGTTTCTTCTTTTGGATTAACATATAAGCGTTTAGGAGTTTACGCCTTTTTAATTTTAGCAATTATAGGTCTGGTTTATACTTTTTTTAAAATTACAAAACAAAAAACAAATGCTTACCTAGTCAATCAAATGGTTTGGTATTTCTACGGAACAATTTTAGTTTGCAGTTTTGTGAATTGGGGAAATCTTATAACCAATTACAATATTTCGGTAAACAAAGGAGTAGAGCCGGTTTTTTTAAGCGAATTGAATTTTAATGATGATGCTAGAAGAGACTATTTTAATAAAAATAATCTATACGGAAAAGATTCAGAAGCGGTGAGAGAAGAATTGATTTCTAATTATCAGAATGAAAACTTTTTATCTAAAGCTTTGTATTATGAATTTTTAGATCATAAGAGTAAATAAATAAAAAAAATCCCATCTGCTCTGGCGGATGGGACTCTATTATATTTAATTTTCGCCTCTTTTCTTAAATCTAGGATCGTGTTTCGATATAAACGTTGTTCTTCTATTTGAAGCTGGTTTTGGAGTTTCAACTTTAGGTAAACTTGCTTCTTCGGTTTTACTCGAAGGTTCAATTAACTGATTTAATTCTTTGATTTCATCATCAGTCAAATCGCGGTATCTGCCAACTGGAACATCAAGTGAAATATTGATGATTCTGATACGTTTAAGAGCCGTAACTTCATAACCTAAATATTCAGCCATTCTTCTAATCTGACGGTTTAATCCCTGTGTTAGAATGATTTTAAAAGTGTATTTACTAATTTGTTCTACTTTACATTTTTTAGTAACAGTGTCTAAAATAGGAACACCATTTCCCATTCGCTGAATAAAACGATCTGTGATAGGTTTGTTTACGGTAACCGTATATTCTTTTTCGTGATTGTTTCTAGCGCGTAAAATCTTGTTTACAATATCGCCGTCATTGGTCATAAAAATTAAGCCTTCACTAGCTTTGTCCAACCTCCCGATTGGGAAAATACGTTTAGGATAATTGATGTAATCAACAATGTTATTTCGAACTTCGAGATTGGTGGTACATTCAATTCCAACAGGCTTGTTGAATGCTAAATAAACCATCTTTTCGTGCTTTTCAACAATTAGTTTTCCGTCAATGCGTACTTCATCATTTGGTGAAACTTTAGTTCCCATTTCTGGTACAGCACCATTTATTGTAACACGTCCTTCCTCTATAAGTTTATCAGCTTCACGACGCGAACAATAGCCAGTTTCGCCAATAAATTTATTCAAACGTTTTAAATTCTCTTCCATACTGCAAAAATAGGCAAAATTTAGGACTTCTTAGATTGTTAGACTTCTTAGAATTTTAGATTTTCACAATCTTGTCATTTCGACCAAAGAGAGAAATCACACAAGAAATTTCATAAAGAAAGTAACCAATCTTTGTCAAACTACTTTTGTCATCTAGACGAAGGAGAGACGACAAAAGTGTGGTAAGTATATGAAAAAAACCTTTGTCCCTTTGTCGCTCTGAAACTTTGTCTTCTTATTTATGAAATTGAGAACTATCCTCAGGAGTTTCTTTTCGATCAAACATTCCGTAATCGCGAACAACAGTTGCAATTCTTAAATGATAATCTTTAAAAACTTCATTACGTCCTTTTGCCTGTGCGTGACGATGCATTTCAAGATTTCTCCATTGTTGAATACTTTCTTCGTCTTTCCAAAAAGACAATGATAAAACCTTTTCAGGATTACTAATGCTTTGAAAGCGTTCTATTGAGATAAAACCTTCGATGTGGTCTAATTCCGGACGCAGTTTTGCTGCAATATCTAAATATTCTTCTTTTTTCCCTTCGTTAGGAATAACTTCAAAAATTACGGCAATCATTTTTTTGAATTATGTGTTAGAAATAAGATACAAAATAAGAAAAACCTTTGTTCCTTTGATTCTCTGTTACTTTGAACCTTCAGAAAAAAGAAACTCAATCACTTTGTTGTACAATGCATCATCGTGCATTCCGTGGCCTAAGCCTTTGGTTTCTATAAATTGACTGTTTTTCCAGTTGCTGTGAATTTTTTTTCCTTCTGCAAAAGCAACGACATCATCTGAAGTGTCATGCGCAATAAAACCTTCAACATTAAATTCTGAAGCAAATTTTTGTCCTGAAAAATCCTCAAGCTTAAAATTGAATCGATCCAAAAATTTACTTTCTAAAAGTGAAAACATTTTAGTATTCAAGCTTAACATTGAGATATAATTATCGATTAATGTTTTTAAGTCTGATGGAGCTCCCAGGATAACCATTTTATTTATACTCGTATTCGGAAATAAGTATTGGTGATATACGCAGGCTGCGCCGCCAATCGAGTGGCCAATTATAATTGTTGGCTGGTATTTTTCTACCGCTTTGTTTATAAATTCGGCATAAAGCGGAACATTAAATTCTTTACCGCTGCTTTGACCGTGTGCAGGAGCATCTATAGCAATAATAGTACTTCCTGATTTTTGAAGATGCGGAAGCGTTTTTTTCCATCTTGAAGCATTGCTTTCCCAGCCATGAACTAATAAGATTTTAGTTTCGTTTCCTTTCCAAATGTAAGTTTGAAAATGATGTTCGTTAAGGTTAAAAGTTTCCGTTTCCGTATGTCGCAAAATTTTTGGAAGAGCTTCTTTTTGTAATCTTCCTATTCGAGGCTGACTAAAAAGGGCATAAGAAAGCTCAACGGCTTTTTGAGGACGAACATAACTTAAAAAGTTAATGTATTGCCCAACAGATTTTAAAGTAATAAAACGGATTCCTTTTTTAATTCCCAAAATAAGCAGATTAATGATGAAAGTATATTCGAAAACTTATCCTTAAAAGATTTGCCACGAATGACACAAATTTAGCACGAATTTTTATTCTTTAAATAGTCAAAGTAAAAATTAGTGAAATTGGTGAAATTCGTGGCAAAAAAAGATATAAAAAAAAGTCCCGATTAAATCGGGACTTCTATTTAGAATTTTGAGAACAATTGTTCCATTTTTTCTTTTTCTTCTTCAGCTAATGCGCTGTCAACTAAAATTCTTCCAGAGTGCTCATCAGTAATGATTTTTTTTCTAGAAGCAATCTCAACTTGAGTTTGCGGTGGAATAGTGAAGAATGATCCTGCTGAAGCTCCTCTTTCGATAGAAACTACTGCTAAACCATTACGAACACTAGTTCTGATTCTTGTATAAGCTGCTAATAATCTGTCTTCGATTTGGCTTGAATACTCAGCAGATTTCTCAGATAAGAAAATTTCTTCTTTTTGAGTTTCTGCCATAATAGCGTCAAGTTCAGATTTTTTATGTTTTAAATGAGAACTTTTTGCGTCAAGCTTTTCTTTTAAGTTAGATATAACTTCTTTTTTATGCTCGATAGAAGCTTTCATTTCTTTGATTTGCTTTTCAGCCAATTGAATTTCTAATTCTTGAAATTCAACCTCTTTAGTCAAAGAATTAAATTCTCTGTTATTACGAACTGATTCTTGTTGTTTTGTGTATTTTTTGATAACCTCTTTATGCTCATCAATACCATTTTTCTTAGACTTGATTTGCTCCTCAATTACTTCAAGTTCACTTTTCAGTTTCTCTGAACGCGTGCTTAAACCTGCAACTTCATCTTCTAAATCTTCCACTTCTAAAGGAAGCTCACCTCGTACGTTTCTGATTTCGTCAATTCTAGAGTCAATAAGCTGTAAATCGTATATTGCTCTTAACTTGTCCTCAACACTTAATTCTTTCGTATTCGCCATATTCTATAAGTACTTAACTGGATTTGTATTTTCTTCTGATAAAATGATGGCAAAATTAAGGATTTTTTTTCGAAGATAATCAACAATATAGTTTTTTGTATAGCGTTCACTCTCAAAATGACCAATATCTGCCAAAAGTAATCGATTTTCAGCTTCGTAAAACTGATGGTATTTTAAATCAGCAGTTAAAAAAGCATCAGCTCCAGCACTAATTGCATTTTTTATGGCAAAACTTCCTGAACCGCCTAGAACTGCAACTTTCTTGATTTTTTTACCTAAAAACGCAGAATGACGTATTCCGTCAGCGATCATTTTCTCTTTTACAAAAGGAAGAAAATCTTTTTCATTCATTTCAGTTTCAAACTCTCCAATCATTCCTAAACCAATATTTTGATGTGAATTTTGAAGATCGTAAATTTCATAAGCGACTTCTTCGTAGATATGATTGGCAAATAGTGCTTTAAGAATTTTAGACTGTAAGTGTTTTTCAAAAACAACTTCTATTTTTATTTCGGTTCCTGTATGTAATTTTCCTTTTTCTCCAATTACAGGATTGCTGTCTTCGTTTCCTTTAAAAGTAAAAAAACCTTCAGTGTTAAAACTGCAATTATCATAATTTCCAATAGTTCCTGCGCCAGCTTCAAACATAGCATTTCGAACTTTTTCAGAATTATCTGGAGTTGCGTAGGTTACTAATTTCTGAATGAAATTTTGTTTCGGTATTAAAACTTTAGTATTAGTTAATCCCAAAGCATCACAGAAAATTTTATTAACGCCTGCAGAATGATTGTCTAATGCAGTGTGAACGGCATAAATAGCAATGTCATTTTTGATTGCTTTTAAAATGGCGCGTTCAACATAATTTTTGCCTGTAATTTTTTTGATCCCAGAAAATAAAATAGGGTGAAAACAAACGACTAGATTGCAGTTTTTTGCTATAGCTTCGTCAATCACAGTTTCTAAAGCATCGTGGCAGATTAAAACGCCAGTACTTTCGGTTTCAGTATTTCCAACTAAAAGACCAACATTGTCAAAATCTTCGGCGTAAGCCAAAGGTGCCATTTCTTCTAGAACTTCTATTATATTTTTGATTTTCATTATTGCTTTTTGTTTCAAGTTTCAGGTTTCAGTCTTTAAGTTTTATGCCGTGTGGGAAAACTTGAAGTGCAAAATCTGAAACAAATTCATAAAACAAATTAACGAAAAAAATTATACTTTCGTAAAATGAATATACTTCGAAAAATACTTTTCCCTTTTGCAATTTTGTATGGATTAATCACATCAATTAGAAATTTTCTTTTTGATAAAGGAATTCTTAAATCGACTTCATTTGATATTTCTGTTATTGCGGTTGGAAATTTAAGTGTAGGAGGAACCGGCAAAACACCTCAAATTGAGTATTTGATTCGATTGTTATCAAGTAAATATAAAGTGGCGACTTTAAGTCGTGGTTACAAACGTCAGTCGGAGGGATTTGTTTTGGCAGATGAAAATTCTAATGCTTCAATACTTGGTGATGAACCGTTTCAGTTTTATCAAAAATTTCCAAATGTTCAGGTTGCCGTTGATGCAAATCGTACAAACGGAATTACTCAATTGCTTTCGCAGAGAGAAAAACCAGAAGTGATTTTATTAGACGACGCCTATCAGCATCGTAAAGTAAAAGCTGGTTTTTACATTTTGCTTACTTCATATGGTGATTTGTATGCCGATGATTTTATGCTGCCAACAGGAAATCTGCGTGAGGCTAGAAGCGGAGCAAAAAGAGCCAATATTGTTATAGTTACAAAATGCCCTTCTAAATTGGATGAATCTGAACAGGAAAATATTAGAAGAAAGTTAAAATTGGAAGCTTCACAAGAATTATATTTTACCTTTATAGATTACGATGATTCTGTTTATTCAAGAACAGAGAAATTAGCAGTAGCGGAAATTAAAGAGGAACGAAAGCTGCTTTTGGCTGGAATCGCAAAACCAAAGCCCTTTTATGATTTTTTAAAATCTAAAGATGATGAATGTCTAACATTTCCAGATCATCATCATTTTACAGAAAAAGATATTACAACAATTGCAGAGAAAGCAAAACAATATAAAATTATTACAACCGAGAAGGATTATGTTCGTTTAAAGGACACTAGTATTGTATCGCAATTATTTTATTTGCCTATAAAAAGTTCTTTCATCAAGGAGCAAAATAATTTTGATAAAACAATTTTAAATTATGTGGGAAAAAGTTCAAGAAACAGTTAGTTATATAAAGTCAAAAACACAATTTACGCCAGAATATGGAGTGATTTTGGGTTCGGGTTTAGGAGGTTTTACAAATGATATCGAAATAGCATTTACACTGCCGTATGATGAAATTCCTAATTTTCCTGTGTCTACAGTTCAAGGGCACAAAGGCGCTTTGGTTTTTGGAACTATTGGGGATAAAAAAGTAGTTGCGATGCAAGGTCGTTTTCATTTTTATGAAGGATACTCGATGGAAGAAGTTACCTTTCCGGTTCGTGTAATGAAGTTTTTAGGAGTTAATAAACTATTAGTCTCAAATGCATCGGGAGGAGTAAACGCGGCTTACAAAGTAGGTTCGATTGTTATTATTAAAGATCATATCAATTTTGCACCGGAACATCCTTTGCGTGGTAAAAACGATGAACGCTTTGGACCTCGATTTGTAAATATGAGTGAGCCTTATTCTCGAAAAATGATTGCTAAAACGAAAGAAATTGCATCAAGACTGAATATCGAAATTCATGATGGAGTTTATTTTGGTTTACAAGGACCTACTTTTGAGACTTTGGCAGAATATAAAATGGTTAAAATTCTTGGCGCAGACTGCGTAGGAATGTCTACAGTTCCAGAAGTTATCGTGGCACGCCACATGGACGTAGAAACTTTTGGAATCTCTGTAATTACCGATATGGGTAATGAGGAAAGTATAGATACGATCTCTCATGACGAAGTTCTTGAAGCAGCAAAAATGGCAGGACCTCAGGTAAGAGCTTTGATAAAAAACTTGATTATAGAATATTAAGTTTTTACTTTAAAAAAACTTGGCGATTGTGCTGTAAAATTCATCTGGAACAAATGGTTTTGTAATAACATCATTCATTCCGTAAGATAAAAGCATATCTCTGTTTTCGTCAAGCGAAATTGCAGTCAGCGCAATAATTGGAGTTGTTTTGTCAAACTCTCTAATTTGCTGCGTTGCTGTTGTTCCGTTAATGCCAGGCAAATGAACATCCATTAAAATCATATCGAAACGCTTTACTTTTAAAAGCTCAACAGCTTCTTCTCCGTTATCGATAATTTCGCAAGTTATGGCTTTGTTCTCCAGCATTTTTCGAGTAATCATCTGATTGATTTTATTGTCTTCAATCAGTAAAATTGATTTGTGCTGTAATTGAGAATCGTCGTATGTTTTTTCTTCTTGTACAACCTCCAAAGCTTCTTTGTTAATTTTAAAATCTAATTTAAAAGTAAAAGTAGATCCTTTGCCAACTTCACTTTTTAGTTTTATTTCGCCGCCCAAAAGTTCAATTAGTTTTTTTACAATAGTAAGTCCAAGACCAGTTCCGCCATATTTTCGATTTACCTCTATTGATCCTTGCGAAAAACTCTCAAAAACAGTTTGCAATTTATCTTCAGGAATTCCAATTCCAGTATCAACAATTTCAAAATAAACCGTTGCCGTATCATCTTCCTCAGCATATAATTTTGCAATTACATTTACATTTCCGTTTTGAGTGAATTTTAATGCGTTGTTGATTAAGTTCAATATAATTTGAGACAATTTAGTAGGATCGCCAATTAAATTGTCAGGAATTGATTTGTCTATCTCAAGATTGAAGTAATTTTTATTGGCAGTAGCCAATTCTTTTAAAGAACTTTGAATGTTAAAAAGAAGCTCTTTTAAATTAAAACTGATACTTTCAACTTCGACTTTAGTCGAATCGATTTTATTAATTTCAAGAATTTCGTTGATAAAAGTGGTCAGGTAGTTTCCTGAAAATTTTAAAGATTCTAAGTATTTTAGCTGCGTTTCTTTAGGATCGTCTTCAAGTAATAAATGAGTAATTCCATTGATCGCATTCAATGGTGTGCGAAGTTCATGGCTTACTGTTGATAAAAATTCTGACCTGGCTTTTGAAGCTTTTTCGGCTTTGTTTTTAGCAAGGATTAGCTCTTTGTTTTTTTCTCGTAAAAGCAGGTTGTTTTGATTTCGAATAATGTTGTTTTTGTATAAAGCTAAACTTAAAAGCGATAGAATCGAAATTAAAGCAATTGCCAAAATACTAACCAATTTAGAATAACGATAGGTTTTTAATTGAATTTTTTCTTCGCTTTCACGTTTTATGCTGTTATTTAAAGATTGATTTTTTTTGAATTTCTGATATTCATTAAAATCAATTTTAGCATTTTTTAATTTTAAAATGTAGTTTTCTAATTGATAATGTTCATCTAAATAAGAATAAGCAAGATCAAAGTTTCTATTTTTTTTATAATACTGACTGATGGCTAAAACAATTTTAGATTTTTGCGGAAGATCATTTATCATCGCATTATAATCTAGTGCTTTATCAAAATAAATTATGGCAGAATCATTGCGTTTAAGTGCGCTTTCAATTAATCCAAGTTGATAGTAAGAACTGCTTTTTGTTTTTAAAATAGCAGGATTGTCAGGTTTTTTAGTGATTTTTTGTAAAGTCTTAGCCGCTGATCGTAAGTTTTGATTTGCCTTAAAAGCCATTGCTTTTTGATAGCTGAGAACTTCGGCGCTGTCAACAACTCCTAGTTCTTTTATAAGGTCTTGAGCTTTTGCGTAATATACATCGGCAGTTTTGTAGTTGCCCATTGCTGTGTTTGCAGCACCAATATAATGCAGCGCCAAAATTTTTGTGCAATTGGGTTTTACACTGTCAAATGAGGATACACTCTTGTGAAAGTTCTTTAAAGCTTCGTCATATTTTTGCTGATTGTAAAATATTTTTCCAAGCTTAAAGGTTTGGTTGGCTAGATTTTGGGTATGATGATGTGTCTCACAAAAATCAATTGATTTTTTAGTGTAAAAAACAGCATTATTGTATTTTTTATTGTTAAGATTTTTATTGGCGAGTTTATTGTAATAGGAAACACTATCCGTATTCTTTTTAGTTTGAGAATACAAAAATGAATTAAAAAAACAAACCAGAATAAGAATGTGGTATTTCATGTATTGCAATGCTTTTACAATGAATTCTATTTTTTTCTTATCAGTAAAATCAAATCTATTAATCTTGATGAATATCCAATTTCGTTATCATACCAGCCCACAACTTTTACCATTTTATCAATAACAGATGTAAGTTGTGCATCAAAAAGGCACGAATGCGTGTTGCCAATTATGTCAACAGAAACGATTGGATCTTCAGTATAATCTAGTATTCCTTTTAAATTTGTTTTTGAGGCTTCTTCAAATGCTTTATTAATTTCGTCAATACTGACAGCACGTTTTACATTAAACGTTATGTCGGTCAATGAGCCATCAGGAACTGGAACACGAATGCCGCAGCCTCCTATTTTTTCATGCAATTTAGGAAAAATTTTTGTTAATGCCTTAGCTGCACCTGTAGTTGTTGGAACAATTGACTGACTTGCGCCTCTCGCACGGCGTAAATCCTTATGTGGCTGGTCGTGAAGACTTTGGTCAGTTGTGTAGGAATGTATTGTTGTAATGTAAGCTTGTTCAATTCCGCATAATTCCTCGATAATTTTTATCATCGGAGCCGCATTATTTGTTGTACAGCTTGCATTAGAAACAATGTCTTCCGTTCCGTCCAGAATAGTTTCATTTACCCCTAAAACAACAGTTTTTATTGTGTCTACTTCAGAAGGAGCAGAAAGGATTACTTTTTTTGCCCCAGCTTCTATGTGTGCATTTAATTCTTCGTGTGTTTTATATTTTCCTGTTGATTCTATAACAAAGTCGATAGAATGACTTTTCCAATCTAAGTTAGAAATGCTTTTTTCATGAAAAAATAAAAAGTGTCTATCGTCAACAATTATCCCATTTTCATCATGAGATACCTTAAATGGCAAAACACCATGTATGCTGTCGTATTTTGTTAAATGCGACATGGTTTTGTTATCGGCAATGTCGTTAATTGCAATAACTTCGATTTCAGGGTGGTTTAGAAGCAGACGGAATAAGTTTCTTCCAATTCTTCCAAAACCATTAATAGCAATTCTTGTTTTCAATATTTTGTTTATTTGTTTAATCGTTCAGCCGTTTAATCGTTTTATCAATGTGATTAAACGATTAAACAGTTAAACAAATAACCTTTTATAATATGTGTTTTTGTGCTTTGTATGAAGAACGAACTAACGGACCGCTTTCTACATGTCTGAAACCTAATTCTTGACCAAATTTTTCATATCGAGCAAATTGTTCAGGTGTAATGAACTCTTTTACTGGTAAATGCTTTTTACTGGGTTGTAAATACTGTCCAATAGTAACAACATCAACATTTGCATTTCGCAGGTCAGTCATAGTTTGAAAAACTTCTTCTTCCGTTTCTCCAAGACCTAACATGATTCCAGATTTGGTTCTGTTTATTCCTTTTTCTTTCAAGTAACGCAAAACTTCTAAACTGCGATCGTATTTTGCTTGAATACGAACTTCTCTCGTTAAACGTCGAACGGTTTCAACATTGTGTGAAACTACTTCAGGATTTGCTTCCACAATTCGATCCAGATTTCTTTCCATTCCTTGAAAATCTGGAATTAAAGTCTCAAGTGTAGTGTTTGGATTCATTCTGCGAATCGCTTTTACAGTTTCAATCCAAATTATTGAACCGCCGTCTTTTAAATCATCTCTATCAACACTTGTAATTACGGCATGTTTGATATTCATGATTTTTATAGAACGAGCTACTTTTTCAGGTTCATCCCAATCTACCGTTTCGGGTCTGCCGGTTTTAACACCGCAAAAACCACAAGATCTAGTACAGATGTTTCCTAGTATCATAAAAGTAGCAGTACCTTCTCCCCAGCATTCTCCCATATTTGGGCAGCTTCCAGAGGTGCAAATCGTATTTAAACTGTATTTATCGACTAAACCACGTAGTTCAGTATATTTTTGTCCAATTGGTAATTTTACCTTCAACCATTTAGGTTTTGCGGCTGGTATGTTTTCAATGACTGTTTCCATATATCATAATTCAAAGTACAAAGATACGTAATGTAGTTTATTTGGAGATGCTAATTTAATTTTCGTTTACAGTTTGTATTTTTTGATTTATTTAAAACTATTAAGTTCAGCTATTAATTACTTGTATTTAGATGTTTTTCTTGTTTTATTTTTTTTACTCTTCTTGAATATTTTTACGCTTTAGCTTGATTTTATGAAAAAGAATGGTTACGATGTAAATGCAATGGAGTCAGCTTTTAGAATTCTTCAAAATCTAAGTGAAGGAGCGGAATCTTCTTTTATTACTAAAATGATGAGTTCGCATCCCGATTCTAGTAAAAGAGCAGATGACGCTAAAAAGAAAGTAACAAAAGATGGTTTGTATAAAGCTTATGTACAGCAGAAAATTGATAATACTGCGCCTGTAAAGGCAAAAGCAGCAACAAAAGCACCAGCTAAAAAGACGACAACAAAGAAAAAGTAATATTTTTTCATAAAACCTAAAAACGGCAAATTCTCCAGAGAACTTGCCGTTTTTTTGTTATACCGTCGAAGTGCAATGAATAATAGCTGTAGATCGTTATACAACTCATCAAAAATTTATATCTTTAATTTGTTAAAAAAAACAAGCTTTTGGTGAAATAAAATAGTATTTTATTGTAATACATTTGTTGTTAAATAATAATTATGTTTAGAGATATGAAAAAGAAATTTATTGTATTAGGGGTTTTGTTTGCTGCTTTTGGATTTACAAAAACAAATGCGCAAATTAATTTAGGCGATAAAGCAATTGGAGCAGTTCAAAAAGGAGTAACAGCGTTTACATTAACGAATGCAGATGCAGCGGCTTTATCTAAAGAAGCAGTTGCAAAAATGGATGCTGAAAATGAAGTGGCTGGACCAACTGATGGTTATACACTAAGATTGAACAGAGTGTTTGGAAAATATACTGCTGGTGATGGATATACTTTAAATTATAAAGTATACAAAGTTAAAGATGTGAATGCTTTCGCTACTGCAGATGGAAGTGTGCGTGTATATTCGGGTTTAATGGATATTATGGATGATAACGAATTGCTGGCTGTAATAGGTCATGAAATTGGCCACGTTGCCAACAACGATTCCAGAGATGCAATGCGTGCGGCTTACCAAAAAGAAGCAGTAATTGATGGAGTTTCTTCTCAATCAGCAAAAATATCTTCAGTAACCGACAGTCAGTTAGGAAAAATCGGAAGCGCTATGATTGACAGCAAACACAGCCGTAAACAAGAAAGCGAAGCGGATTTATTTTCGTATAATTTCTTGAAGAAAAATGGTTATGATGTAAATGCTGAAGAATCAGCGTTTAGAATTCTGGCTAAAATGAGTGAAGGGGCTCAAGCTTCTTTTATTGATCAAATGATGAGTTCGCATCCAGATTCTAAGAAAAGAGCAGATGATGCAAAAAAGAGAGCTGAGAAAGACGGTTTGTATAAGCCATACGTGCAGCAAAAAATAGATAATACAGTTCCAAAAGCGGCAACGACTAAAAAGGCAGCTACAACCAAAAAAACAACAACTAAAAAGAAATAATAATTTCTAGTTTAAAAAGAGAACGGCAGATCGTATGATCTGCCGTTCTCTTTTTTTATATACTGTTTTTAGCCTAAAACGTGATGTGCTAAAACTTTTTGAACGTCGTAAACATTAACAGATTTGTTAAATTGTTTAACGATACTAGGATTTAGTTCGCTTGAAACCCATATTTTTAATTCAGCATCAAGGTCAAAAGTCCCAGCAGTTTCTACGCTGAAACGAGTGATGCTTTTGTAAGCAATAGATTTATATTCGGTTTTACTTCCTGTTAATCCTTGTACGTCAACTAAGATTAATCTTTTGTTTGTAAAGATAAAAGTATCACGTATTAGTTTAAAACCCATTTCAATTTCTTCATTATCAGTTAATAACTGACCATACTTTTTAAGCAAATCGTCCTGAGTGACAGTACCTGCATTACCCATAAGGGCTGAAAATATTCCCATTTTTTTAGTTTTTAGTTTTTGAATATTAAGTATGTAAAAGTAATTTATTTGCTAATTTTTATTCGATGTTTTTGCATTAAAAAAATAGAAGTTAGTATTAGTGAAAGTAAAACTGCAGAAATTACAGAAACGATAATATTTCCATATTCTTTAATTCCAATACCTGCAAAAAAACGTAAAATTAAAATTAAGACAAAAAATAAGAATGTTGCAAACCAATAATTTTTATTGACAGGATTTCTTGAGATTGCATTTTTAGGAAGTTTGAAAATGGCAAAAAATATAATAACTCCTCCTAAGAATGTACTTAAATGCTGAGCTATTTTTAATATGGGAATATCAATACCAAATAAATAAATAGAATTTTGTAATGCAGCGATGTGATTTACAAAGTACCCGCTGTCATGAGTAAAGCTATCCCAAAGAAGATGAGATGCAGTACCGATAAGAATTGAAAAGAAGACTACAATCCAATTTTGTTTGAAATAGTTATTCCAATTAAATGTTGTAAAAATTAGGAATCTTGATTGGAGACAATACGGTAAATTGTTAAAAAGTAGATTTTTAACTTTATTGTGAAAAATAAAAGAAATAAACAGTGCTAGAGGTAAATCAAACCAAAATACGCCAGCTATAGTATGGCTGTAAATACTTTGAATTCGCATTCTGATAAAATATTCAAAATCGGGTATCATACTGCCAATAATTAAACCGGTTAGTGAAAACCATCTTTTGTTTAAAAATGGCAGAGGTAAAATTATTGCAGGATGGGCAAAAGTGAATGGCATTATAAAAAAATATTAGTTTTTTACTGCGTTAAAAATAAGATTAATAAATCAATAAAAAACTAATATTTTTTAATTGGTCGGTAGTTTGAAGCATAAAAAAAGCAGAACCTAAATTCTGCTTTTCTATTTTTATTCTGCTTCTGTTTTTATTGTTATCGGGAGGTTGTAAGCAGTTCTTACTGCTTTACCGTTTAGTATTCCCGGAGTCCATTTTGTTTTTAATGATTTTAAAACTCTAATTGCTTCTTTCCCCATTCCATAACCTGGATCGTTTTTCACTAGGATGTCTGTAATTGAGCCGTCTTTTTCAATTACAAAAGAAACATACACTCGTAATGTTTTTTCAGTATCCAATTCTGGTCTGTTAAAGTTGTTTCCAACATAAGCATAGAATTTAGCCATTCCGCCTGGAAATTCTGGCATTTTGTCTAAAATTGCTGAGTTTACAGGCTCGTTTCCGCCATCAGTAGATGGAGCTACTTCGCCTCCTCCGCCAGTACTTGGTAATACATTAACTCCAGTTCCAGTTCCAGCGTTTGTATTATCAACAACAGGAGCATTATCTGTGTTTGTTGCAATTACTTCGGGTGTGGCTTGATCAGCACTGGTAACTATTGGATTTGTTAACTGTAGATTAGTAGACGCTGCGGCAGCTGTATTTTGCTGCTGCGGTGGTGCAACAGTTTCAGTTTGCTTTGGTCTAATAATATCACGATCAAGATTTACGGGCGTAATAGGATCGCTAATAGTTACAGGTTCTTCAATAGGATCATGTGTCCTAAATTTATTAATCAGCATCGATACGCTTCCTAAGGCTGCTAGTAACAACAGTCCCATGAATAGTGCTGTAATAGTAGTTTTAGAATTCTCTTGACGTAATTGATACGCGCCGTACTCTTTGTTTTTGTTTTCGAAAACAAGATCAATCCACTTGCTTTCATAGATGCTTAATTTAGACATGATTTTTGGGTTTTAAGGTTAAGTAACTTTAAATCATACGCGATAAGAATTAGGGTTTTGACAAACAACGCAGAAGTTGTTGTTTTAGTGTGTTAAAGTAGTTTTTTTAAGAAAAAACCAGATAATGTGTTATTCTTTTCTTAAAGATAATAAATTATCTGTTACGATTAATGATTTCTGCTAACAATTTTTTAGCACGAAGTATTTTTACTTTAACATTACTTAAAGGTTCATCTATTTTGCTGGCAATTTCCTGATACGTCATTTCTTGAAAATAACGCAGTTGAATTACTTCTTGATAATGAGGTTTTAATTCTTTGATACACAGAAGCAGTCGGGATAGATTTTGTTCTTTAATTAAGGCATCTTCAGCAGAAGGAGTAGTGTCAGCGATATTGTAAGCCTGCTGATCTTCGGCATCAGTAATTTCTATAAAAAGGTTGGTTTTCTTTTTACGCAATAAATCAATGTAGACATTTTTTGCAATTGCAATCAGCCAAGTGTTAAACTGAAATTCAGAATTGTAAGAAGCAATTTTGTCAAATGCTTTCGAAAAAGTTTCTATAGTAATATCTTCGGCAGTCGTTTCGTTTTCTGTTCGCTTAAGCATGAAGCTGTAAACTTCATTCCAATAATAATCTAATAAAAAAGTAAAGGCGGCTTGATCGCCTTTTTTTGCTTTTTCTATTTTAGAATTTATTTCCAATATACAGGTTTTGAAAAGATATTAGATATAAAGATATTAATTTGCGTGAATATAAGCGCTATTTCAAGCACTGGAAACCAAATTTTAATATCATTTTCTTTTAATTTTCCTGCAGAGAATCCAATAACAGTCCAAACTATGGTGTAGCGGGTTGCAAGAATTGCCAAGACTGCAATCCATTGAAATTGGAAAGCAAGCAGAATAATGACAGATAAAAAGAAAAACAATTGTGAGCAGAAGAAAATTCCCAACTGAAACTTGTCGAAAAATTTATAATATTCAGCCGTAGAAACGTGCCTTCTTTTTTGAGTAAACCATTCTTTGTACGATTCCTTTGGCTTAGAATAGGTAAAGCTTTCTGGAGTATAAGAAATGGTTGTATTCGATTTGTTTGCAGCCTGATTAATAAATAAATCATCATCGCCAGAACGAACTTGTATATGATCAATAAAACCATTTACATTAAAAAACTCGTCTTTTTTGTACGCTAAATTTCTTCCAACTCCCATATACGGAAATCCCGCTTTAGTCCACGAAAAATATTGAACCGCAGTTAAAACAGTCTCAAAACGAATGATTTTATTTAATAATGAACGTTCTATTTTTTCGTAACCTCCGTATCCTAAAACAATAGTTTTGTTCATTGTAAATTGCGAAGTCATTGCTGTTATCCATTCTTTTGAAGTTGGGTAGCAATCAGCATCAGTAAACAATAAATACTCTTTTTTTGCGGCTTTAATTCCTAATGTCAAAGCGTATTTTTTATTTCCCCAAAAAGCTTCGTTGTTTTTTACTTTAACCAAACGAATATTAGGATATAGATTTTCAAATTCTTCAAAAACCTCTAAAGTTTCATCACTTGAAGCGTCATCAATCAAAACAATTTCGAAATCAGGATAATTTTGTTCAGCTAATAATGGGATAAATTTCTTTACGTTTTCTTCTTCATTTTTTGCGCAGACGATAACTGAAACCGGAATTCTTTTTGGTGTAATATTTTGAGGTTTAGCGAATGCAAACTTTCCAAAAATTCCTAAGTAGTAGAAAACTTGAATAAAAACAATAGCAATAAAGAAGTAAAATAAAGTTATAAGCATATGGTTTTAATGTCTATTAATATCTGAAATTTTGCGAGTACAAAGGTAGTTATGAATTAGTAAATTTCAATGATTAATACAGATTTACTTTCGGCATTTCAACATTTCCTTTGCAACAGCAATAGATTGAGGGTTTTCAGTCTTTTCTAATTCCGAAATTATGTTTTTATAATTATGATCGTCTCGATTTTGTGACAATTTTTTAGTTGCCTGAATTTCGTCAATTTCTATTTCAAAACCAAAAATCCCTCGAGCTTCCCGCATTGTTTTAGCAGATAAGTCTTCAACTCTAACAGGATTCTCTGAATTTGCTTCATATTTATCAACTAGTTTTTTTAACTGTTCTACCGAAGTTTCGTAGTCAACAATTTTAATTCTTCCATAAACATGTACGGCTATGTAATTCCAAGTTGGTACATTTTCATGATCGTACCAAGACGAAGATATATAACTGTGTGGTCCTGTAAATACCGCTAGAATTTGATCGTTTGCTGCAAAACCTTCTGCTTGAGGATTCAGTTTTGAAATATGTCCCTGCAAAATCTCTTTTCCGTCACGATTTATTTCAAGTTCTATCGGAATATGAGTTGCAAACAATTTCCCGTTCGTTTGATTAATTAGAATTCCAAAACTGTTTTCTTTTAAAAAAGCTCTGATTTCTTCAGGATTCTCGTTTTTGTATAAATCAGGTGTGTACATATTTTTGTTGTTTATACAATTTGTCACATTGAGCGAAGTCGAAATGCTTTATAGGAAAGACTTCGACTTCGCTCAGTCTGACAATGGGTTAAATTCGTGACAATTCGTGAAATTTGTGTTTTTAAATCACATTTACTTCCGCTTCAATATGAATTCCAAAAGTCTCAAAAACTGTTTTTTGAACTTCTTTTGAAACGGCTAAAATTTCCTGTCCGGTTGCGTTACCGTAATTTACTAAAACTAAGGCTTGATTTTTATGAACTCCAGCCTCTCCAAAACGTTTTCCTTTTAAGCCAGCTTGTTCAATCAGCCATCCAGCAGGAACCTTTACTTCGGTTTCAGAAACTTCGTAAAACTTCATGTCAGGAAATTTTTTATGAATTTTCTCGAAATCAGATTTTAATAAAATTGGGTTTTTAAAGAAACTTCCGCTGTTTCCTAGTTCTTTTGGATCAGGTAGTTTACTTTGTCTAATGGCAATTACTGCATTACTTACCTCTTTTAATGTTGGTTCAGTAATGTTCTTTTTAGCCAATTCAGCTAAAATATCTCCATAAGAAGTATTGATTTTATGATTACGTTTGGTCAATTTGTAAATAACCGAAGTAATAATGAATTGATCTTTTACCTCATTTTTAAAAATACTTTCACGGTATCCAAAATTACACTCAGCATTAGTAAAAGTTTTCATTTCCTGACTTGCAATATTCATCGCTTCGCAAGAAACAAAAGTATCTTTAATTTCGGTTCCGTAAGCGCCAATATTCTGTACCGGAGTTGTACCGACATTTCCAGGAATTAAAGACATATTTTCTAAACCGCCAAAATTGTTGTCGATTGTCCAAAGCACAAAATCGTGCCAAGTCTCGCCAGCCTGACTTTCGACCCAAACAAAATCATCGTCTTCTTTGATGATTTTTTTTCCTTTTAAATCAATATGAATAACCAGCGCTTCAATATCTTTAGTTAAAAGCATATTACTTCCTCCGCCTAAAATGAATTTTCCCTCATCTTTATTTGCTGACAAAGTGGATTTTAATTCAGCAATTGAATGAACGGCAACAAATTTTTTTGCTTTGGCTTCGATGCCAAAAGTATTGTAGTTTTTTAAAGAAAAATTGGATTGGATTTCCATAAATAAAAGGCTTTTTTGAGTTCCGAAACTTCGGAAAAATTCTGAGTTCAAAAGTAACGATTATAATTTATTTGAGCAGATTTTCTGTAAAAAGACTTTTTCGAGAATTTTTATTTTAGGGCTTCAATAAATTGCTGCATTTCTTTCATCGTTCCTATTGTAATTCTTGTCCATTTTCCATTTTCCTCATAAATCTTTGTTCCCATTATATTGTGGTTTTCCAATTGCTTAAAGTAATCCTTTTTGTAATTCTCTAAAGAAAAATAAATAAAATTAGAATAAGACGGAATGCAGGTTAAGCCCAACTGAGTAAGTTGCTCTATGGTATATTTCTTTACTTCTTCATTTAAAGAAGATACTTCTCGAATAAATTTTTCATCATTTAAAGATGCAATCGCTGCAGCCGTTGTTACGACGCTGATGGATAAGTTAGGAGATGATTTTAAAACACTGAGTTCTTCAATTGTCGAAGAGTTTGCAACGGCATAACCTATACGTGCGCCAGCCAAGCCATACATTTTTGAGAAAGTTTTAGTGATTATTAAATTCTTGTTTTCCATTACAAGATCGCTTAGTGATTGCTCTTTTGTAAAATCGATATAAGCTTCGTCAACAAAAATAATTGCTCTTTTTGAAGCTTCGTTTACAAAAGAAACTAACTGTTCTCTATCGCAGATTGTTCCCGTTGGATTATTAGGATTGCAGATATAAACCATTTTAGTATCTGAATCGATTGCTTTTAACATGGCTGTTAAATCATGCTTTTTATCGGCAGTTAATGGAACTGTTATTTTTTTAAATCCTAATTTTTCAGAAGGAAATGTCCAATAGTCGAAAGTGGTTTCGGCAAGTATAAAATTGCCTTTTTTTAAAGCAGTATATTGAAGTACTAAATCTAAAATTTCTGTTGAACCAGCGCCCAATAGAATGTTATTATCTGAGACATTATTTTTCTTGGCAATTAAAGAAATTAGTTCTTCTGAGGCATTCCAGCCATATCGATTGCTGTTGTTAATGCTTTTTTGCATGGCAAGACGAGCTAGCGGCGAAGGTCCGTACGGATTTTCATTCGACCGTAATAAAATAGGAGATTTGTCTAAACTTGGAGTGATATAATTTTCTAATGGAGGATTTGCAAATGCTTCAAATTGACAAAAACCTAATCCTATTGTGCCTAATCCGATTTGTTTTAACCAGTTTCTTCTATTGCTCATATTGCTTTCAGAATTAAATTAGAGAATTCATTAAAACAGTATGTCGCTGAGGTTGAAAAAAAGTTACGCTTGCAGTTAAATAGATCGACAGTTGAGGAGTTTATGATATTTATCTGCAATAATTTTCATATTGGAGTTGTAATTAGCATTTTCTTCTACAAATTTTCTGTTTTGCAGCATGGCGTTGTTTCGAGATTCAACATTTTCAAAAGACCAGATTAATTCTTCAGCAAGTTGTTCGTTGTTATCGATTGTTATTAATTGTCCGTTTTTGCGATGTTTGATCAAGCTTTGATTTCCGGGAATGTCTGAAACAATAGGGTAGCAATTACAAGCCATAGCTTCAAATAAAGATGCCGAAACACCTTCAGTAATAGGCATGTTGATATAAATATTAGATTGCTGTAATAATTTTGGAAGTTCTGTATTTTGGATTCTTCCTGTAAAAGTTACTTTGGTTTCAATTTGTAATTTTTTTGCCAAATCTTTTAAAAACTGCAATCTTGTTCCGTCACCAACGATGGTTAAGGAAAAGTCAATTCCTCTTTGATTAAGAATAAAAAATGCCATTAAAATAGAATCATGTCGATATTCGGGTTCTAAAGAACGAGTGATAATAGCTTCTATTTTATTTGAATTGTTTGTTGAAGGCGTGAAAAGAGATAAATCGATTCCTTTTGGCAGAACCATAACTTTGTTCATATCAACTCCAATAGTTTTCATGGAAATTGTCATTACGGGTCCCCAAGCATGGATTAAATGTGCTTTTTTGAAGGCGTATTTCTGAATGATTTTTTTAAAAGGATACAAAATAGAATCGTCCGGCCATAAATCTGTTTGACCTTGCTGTGCAATGACAATTGTTTTCGAGCCAGATAATGCTGCAAGAAATCCGTAACTTGTGGTTCTTTCAGCAATAACCATGTCTGGTTTTTCTTTTGTAATAATTTTTTGAATTGAAATTGGGGCGAAAAAATACTCTAGAATACGTTTGAATCTATTAAATTTTGAAGTGTTTGGCGTTTGAAGTTCCCAAGTAATAATTTCAAAATCGCCAAATTCTTTTAAACCTTTCATCCAGGTAATAGCATCGGCACGATAAGATTCTCCAAGAAAAAGTATTTTTCTTTTCATTAGCAAAATGTTTTTCGCCACAAATTTCACGAATTTACACTAATTGAATTCGTGCAAATTCGTGAAATTTGTGGCGATTATTTTTTTTCTAAAACTCTTCGTCTGTTTCTAAAGCGCGATTGATAAAATCATTTAAAGGCTTTAGCGCGATTAATTTTTTGCTCATTTTAGAAACAAAATCTTTTTCAGTCACTTCAGAAATATCATATTTTTGAGTTGCAGTAAAGCTTTTCAGTTTTAAAAACTCGATTGCAGGATGTTCTTTTTCGTAACCTCGCGGTGGGTTTTTTAGCGAATTGTTTTCGTTTACATCTAAACTTCCAAACTCTTTCTTGAAATTTTTATCCCCTAGAAGAGCCTCTAAATCATCATGGAAAAAAGCAATTTCTTTACGAACTTTTTTTAAATCTTCAGATTCTGGAGAGTAAAATCCGCCAGCAATAAAACTAGCTCCTTTTTCAATATGTACATAATATCCTGCTCGGTTCAAACCTTTTGTCCCGCCAGAAATCCAAACACCTAAATGTGCTTTATAGGGAGATTTGTCTTTTGAGAATCGAATGTCGCGGTTGATTCTGAAGGTGCAGTTTTTAACTTCTAATAATTCTAACGAAGGATCAAGCGGTTTCATCGCGTCTAAAAAATCACTTACCAATTGATGGTAATCTTTTTTGAAGATTTCGTAGCGCTTTTTATTGTCTTGAAACCAATCTCGATTATTGTTTTTCTTTAAATCGTCTAAAAATTGCAATGATTCTTTCGCTACCATATTTAATGTTTTATTGCAGTTGTTTTCTTAATTCTTCTTCGCTGATGTATCCGATATTTTTCTTTTTCATTGTTTTATTTTCATATAAAAAAGTTGTCGGAAGCTGTGTTATTTCCATTTGCTGCGCTAAATCTTTGTTTTTATCTACATCAATTCTGATAATAACTGCTTTGTCAGCCAATTCTTTTTCTAGTTTTAAAATGTGAGGCTCCATTTGTTTACAAGGACCGCACCATTCAGCATAAAAATCAACAAACACTTTTTTATCCGTATTTAGTAAAGCATTGAACTCATTCATTGTCATTCCATTTTCAGAAGCTTCCGCATTTGGAGCGTTTTTATCATTCCAATTAATGAATCCTCCGTCAAGTTCATAAACAGTTGTAAAGCCTAGTTCATTTAGTTTTGTTGCTGCTTTTTTACTTCTTCCGCCGCTTAAACAATAAACAAATACAGGTTTCGATTTGTCGTAAGCAGCTGCTTTTGAATCGAAATCTTCTCCGTTCCAGTTTACATTTACTGCTTTGTCTATATGTGCTGATGCAAATTCATCTGGAGTTCGAACGTCTAAAATTTGCGGATTTTCGGTTGTTTTAATTTTTTCGGCAAACTCTTGTGGTGAAAGTGATTCAAATGGAGTCGCTTTTTTTTCATTACAAGAAAAGAGTACAAATGAAACTATTACCAATAAGATTTTAGGGAATTTCATGCTGTTGTGGTTTTAAAAATGATTTAGGCTAAAATAATGATTTTTCATTTTTAAAATCTTAATAGAATTATAAAATCGAATTGTTGTTTTCTTTTGCAGCGAATTTTATGAATTGAAGATTAATAGGATGTGGAATTTTGACAAAATTCTATGCACGCTTTGAGTAAAATCGAAGTCTCTTCAAAATAAAATAAATTAATTGCCTCCAGCTTTAGCTGGAGGTATACAAACAAGTATCAAAGAGGCTTTAGCCAAACTTACACATTTGGCTAAAGCCCTAAGTTTTGTCTATAAAAAAACTCCAGCTAAAGCTGGAGTCAATTGAATTCCAAACTTTGTCACAGTTGTTTGAGATCAAATAGGAATTAAAAAATTCGTGCTAATTCGTGAAATTCGCGGCAAACAATTACAAATTAAAAATTTTATAACTCTGATGCGTCAATTTTACAATGGCTTCTGTACGATCTGGATGTGTGTCTGAAATAAAAAGCTGTCCAAATGTTTCGCTGTTTACCATTTCGACAATTTTTGCCACTCTGGTTTCATCCAACTTATCAAAAATATCATCAAAAAGTAAAAGAGGTTTTACGCCGCTTTGTTTCTTTAAAAACTCAAATTGAGCTAGTTTTAATGCGATTAAAAAAGATTTTTGCTGTCCTTGCGAGCCGAATTTTTTGATAGGATGCGAATCGATTTCAAACAATAAATCATCTTTGTGTATTCCAGTGCTTGTATATTGCAGTGCTCTGTCTTTATTGATGTTCTCTTTTAGCAGTGTTAATAAATCCTTTTGATACAAATGACTTTCATAAACTACCTGAACAGTTTCTTCAGATCCTGTTATGGCTTGATGATGGATATTAAATATAGGTATGAATTGTTCTAGAAAATCTTTTCGTTTTTCAAAAATAGATTGTCCAAAAGTATTTAACTGCTCATTATATATAGATAAGGTATCATTGTCGAAAGTATGATTGAGTGCAAAATATTTTAAAAGTGCATTTCGCTGTACAATTACTTTTTGATATTGTATCAGCTGGTGCAAATAACTTGAGTCTAATTGCGAAATTACGCTGTCCATAAATTTACGGCGTGTTTCACTGCCTTCTACAATTAAATCACGATCAGCAGGTGAGATGATTACTAACGGAATAAAACCAATATGATCTGAAAATTTATCATAAGCTTTTCCGTTTCTTTTTAAGATTTTCTTTTGTCCTTTTTTTAAACTGCAGACAATTTGTTCTGTTCTTTTGTCTTTTTCTAATTCAGCATCAATAACAAAAAACTCTTCTCCGTGTTTGATATTTTGAACAGCAAGCGGATTGAAATAACTTTTTCCGTAAGCTAAATGATAAATAGCATCAAGAACATTGGTTTTTCCAATTCCGTTTTTGCCGACAAAGCAATTAATCTTGATGTCGAAATCAAAATTAGCTTCGGCGAAATTTTTATAATTGAATAATGAGATTTTGTTTAAATGCATTTTTTTAAGAGACTCTAAAAAGAAAAATTACTGTTTTTGCAACGAGTAAAATTTAGACTGTAAAATTATCTAATTTTATCGATATAAAAGGGTTTTAGCGTGTTTCAAGTTGATTTATTTTGACGCTGATGCGAAAGGAGTTAGCATTCTTAAAAATATTTGTTTTAAAATAGTGATAAAATTGATTTTTTTTACCTCAGTTTCAATAAAAATTTTATTTTTGCCGTTCACTAAATTAATTTTAAATGGCTACTTACAATAAAAGAGGATATAAAGCACCAAAGGAGAAGGAAGTTAAAGAAGTAACTGAAGAGCAACAAGTAATTATTGACGAGAAAGACAGCAAAACAGCTGAGGTTTTTTCTAAGTTAGACGAAACTGCTTCAAGAACTGAGGATTGGGTTGCTAAAAATCAAAAAATCATTATTGGTTTAGTTGCTGGTATTGCAGTTGCTACTATAGGATATTTGGCTTACCAAAAGTTTATCGAAGCTCCTAAACAAGATGAAGCTGCAAACGAAATGTTTGTTGCACAACAAAACTTTCAAAAAGCTGTTGATGGTGTAGCAAGTGATTCATTATATAAATTGGCTTTGAATGGTTCTGAAGGTAAATTTGGATTTGTGAAAATCGCTGACGAATATTCTGGAACTGATGCCGGAAATTTAGCAAATTACTATGCAGGTATGGCATATTTAAATACAGGTAAATTTGATGATGCTATTAAGTATTTAGGTAATTTTAAATCAGAAGATTTAATTTTAAGTGCTTTAGCAAAAGGAGCAATTGGAGATGCTTATTCTCAAAAGAATCAACAAAAAGAAGCTTTAGATTATTATGTAAAAGCTGCTGAGTCTAATAAAAACGATTTTACAACACCTCGTTTCTTATTAAAAGCTGGTAAAACGGCTTTGGCTTTAGGTCAAAAAGAAGATGCGTTAAAATACTTTACAGATATTAAAGATAATTTTGATGCAACTCCAGAAGCGGCTTCTGTTGATGCTTTGATTGGATTAGCACAATAAATTATTGAAGAGTTTAGATTTTAGGTTTTAGATTTGTATTTTTACAATCAGAAATCAAGAAATATAAAATCTTAAATATAAAAGATGGCTACCGAAAATAAAAATTTATCACAATACGATAAAAACACAATCCCAAATGCGAAAGACTTTCGATTTGGGATTGTTGTTTCTGAGTGGAACGAAACTATTACAGAAGGACTTTATAATGGTGCTTTTGAAGCATTAATCGATTGTGAAGTTCCTGCACAGCAAATCATTCGTTGGAATGTTCCGGGAAGTTTTGAATTGATTTATGGCGCAAAGAAAATGCTGCAAACACAAAATGTAGATGCAGTAATTGTAATTGGCTGCGTAATTCAAGGAGAAACTAAACATTTTGATTTTGTATGTGAAGGCGTTACACAAGGAATTAAAGATCTGAATGTTCAAACTGATATTCCAGTTATTTTTTGTGTCTTAACAGATAATAACATGCAGCAATCTATTGATAGAAGCGGTGGAGTTCACGGAAACAAAGGAACCGAAGCAGCAATTGCAGCAATAAAAATGGCTTATATTCGTCAACAGGCTTCAATGGCGCATACTTTTAATCAGCCATTGCTTTCGTCAGGAGCTCTTCAGATAGAAGATGGTCCTAGAAAAATTGAGAAAGAATAAAAACACAATTGTTTTAAAAATAGTAAAGCCTATACTGTAAAAAAGTATAGGTTTTTTTATGTCTTTTTTGAGGCAAATTATCAGGAAGAATAATGTACTCGGATCAGTATGTGAGATTTTGTTTTTGATAAATAGAATACTTTCGATTGTAAAAGTTAATTGATTTTCTTTTAGAAATAAAATTCAATAACTTTAATCTTTCTGTTTCTTAGAGTATTGAGGTTTTTGTTTTTTTTATGATTGCAGATATTCTGAAAGCCAGTCAAAATTTACTAAATTTGTACCTCTTGGTTTAGATTTCAAATCAAAAATCTTAAATAGTTAATCTACAATCCTAAATATTAAATGTCGAGTATTATTCAATTGCTTCCAGATCACGTTGCTAACCAGATTGCTGCCGGAGAAGTGGTTCAAAGACCAGCTTCAGTCGTAAAAGAATTGTTAGAAAATGCTGTAGATGCAAAAGCAACTGATATTAAATTGATTATAAAAGATGCCGGCAAATCATTAGTTCAGGTTATTGATAATGGTGTTGGAATGACAGTTACGGATGCTCGTTTGTGTTTTGCACGTCATGCAACTTCAAAAATCCGTCAGGCTGAGGATTTATTTTCTCTTGGTACCAAAGGTTTTCGTGGGGAAGCTTTGGCTTCGATTGCGGCTATTGCCCACATGGAAATGAAAACCAAGCAGGATCAAGATGAATTAGGAACGCATATTGTAATCGAAGGAAGTAAGTTTGTTTCGCAGGAAGTAGCTGTTTTACCAAAAGGAACTTCATTTGCGGTTAAAAATTTATTTTTTAATATTCCGGCTCGCCGTAATTTCTTAAAATCTGATACAGTCGAGTTTCGTCATGTTATGGATGAATTTCAGCGTGTGGCGCTTGCACATCCAAATATTCATTTTAGTTTTTATCATAACGGAAGTGAGTTGTATAATTTGCCTGCAGCAGGATATCGTCAGCGAATTGTTGGGATTATGTCTGGTAAAACTAACGAGAAGTTAGTTCCAGTTAATGAAGATACTGAGATTATAAATATTCAAGGATTTGTCTGTAAGCCAGAATTTGCTAAGAAAAATAGGGGAGAACAGTTCTTTTTTGTTAACGACCGATTTATAAAAAGCGGTTATTTGCATCATGCGGTTATGGCAGCTTATGACGGACTTTTGAAAGATGGTTCGCAGCCGAGTTATTTCTTGTATTTACAAGTTCCGCCTAATACAATTGATATTAACATTCATCCTACTAAAACCGAAATTAAGTTTGATGATGAACAGGCTTTGTATGCCATTTTAAGAGCTTCAATTAAACATAGTTTAGGACAGTTTAATGTTGCTCCAGTTTTAGATTTTGAAAGAGACTCAAATTTAGATACACCTTATCATTATAAAGATTTAGAAGCAGAAACACCTACAATCCAGGTTGATGGAACTTTTAATCCTTTTACAGATGATAAAACCAATCAACATTATTCAAAAGCGGCTTCGGGATCAGGTTCTAGTTATATTTCAGGATCTTTGTCTTCTTCTTTTTCATCAGGATCCTCTTATTCGGGGTATTCAAAAAGAGTAGAGCCAACGGTGAGTTGGGAAAGTTTATACGTTGGTTTGGATACTGAAAATACAGAAAGTATCGAAAGTTCTCCTTTTAATTTTGAGAATGAAGAAGTAACTTCATCTTTGTTTAATGATGATGAGGTAGAACAAGCAAGTCAGAAAACGTATCAAATACATAAAAAATATATAGTTTCGCCAATAAAGTCTGGAATGATAATTGTCGATCAGCATCGTGCACATCAGCGTATTTTGTACGAACAGTTTTTGTTGAATATGACAGTAAATCAAGCTTCGAGTCAGCAATTGCTTTTTCCGTTGGATTTGTTTTACTCTTCATTAGAAATGAAATTGATCGAAGAATTAAAACCTTCATTAGAAACTACTGGTTTTGTGTTTGAAGATGCAAAAACAGATCATATTGTAATTTCGGGAATTCCGGTAAATATTACCGAAAGTGAAGTTTCTCTTGTAATTGAACAATTGTTGAGTGATTTGCAAGACGGAATTCCAGCGAGCAGTTACAGTCAGAATGATACTATAGCCAAATCGATGGCAAAAAGTTTAGCGGTTAAAACAGGATCTTATTTAACCGAAAAAGAACAAGATAATCTCGTAAACGGTTTGTTTGCTTGTAAAGATCCAAATATTTCACCTTTTCAAAAACCTACATTCATCACCATGCGTGTTGAAGATATAGATAAAAAGTTTGCCTTATGATGAATATGACTCCTGTTGTAAAACAACTGCTTATAATTAATATTATATTTTTTATTGGTGCTCAACTAGTGCCCGTTTCTTATGAGTATTTAGCACTTTTTTTTCCAGAAAATCCTGGATTTAAAATTTGGCAGCCAATTACTCATATGTTTATGCATGGTGGTTTTGCTCATATTGCTTTCAATATGTTTGCGTTATATTCGTTTGGTTCAACACTTGAACATTTTTGGGGTGGAAAGAAATTTTTGTTCTTCTATATTTCTTGTGGATTAGGCGCTGCTTTAGTGAATTTTGCTGTGAATTATTATTTCTATCAAGATAGTTTGAATATTCTTTTGGCAAATGGTTTTCATAAAGCTGATATTTTAAGTTTGCTAAATGATGGTAAAATTGATACAAGATGGCAGCAGATTTTAACTGTTTCAGAATTTAAACATTTTACAAGTGCATATCTAGGAACTGTGGTTGGAGCATCTGGTGCTATTTACGGATTGCTTGTGGCGTTTGCTTTTATGTTTCCAAACGCCGAGCTTGGTATTATGTTTATTCCAATCCCAATAAAAGCTAAATATTTTGTGCCAGTTTATATGCTTTTATATGATGGCTTTTTTGGAATTTTGGGAGGTTCACTGATGGGACTTGATTCGGGAGTTGCTCATTACGCCCACATTGGCGGTGCTTTTTTTGGATTTATGATTATGTGGTACTGGAAAAAAAATCAGTTTAATAACAATCGTTGGAATTAATTTTTAACTTTAAATAATTAATTTTAGAAACCAAAAGAAGACTTTATGAATATTCTTGACGATTTAAAACTCCAATACAAATTAGGTGGAATCGCGATGCGAGTAATTTATTGGAATATTGCCTGCTTTCTTATTTCTTTAATTTTTTTCTATCAATATTCTGGTGGAGGTTTTGCTTATCCTAATTGGTTAGCATTGTCGTCAGATCCAAATGTTTTTTTGTTCAAACCTTGGACGTTTTTAACGTATGCATTTTTTCATTCCTCTTTTTTGCATTTGTTGTTCAATATGATGGTTTTAAACTTTGCTAGCAACTTGTTCCTTACTTTTTTTAGTCAAAAACAATATTTAGGTTTGTATATTTTAAGCGCTATTTTCTCTGGAGTAGTTTTTGCGCTGAGTTTTTATTTTTCAAATTTTGCAGGTTCTATTGTTGGAGCTTCGGCTGCAATTATGGCTATTTTGGCAGCTGTTACAACCTATCAGCCTTTAATGAACATTCGTTTAATGCTGATCGGCAATGTAAAGTTGTGGCATATTACGGGTGTAATTTTAGTTTTAGATTTAATGCAGTTTCGCTTAGATAACATGGGCGGACATATTTCTCATTTAGCGGGAGCTGTTTTTGGTTTTATCTTTATTAAACTGTTGCAGCAAGGAACTGATTTAAGTAAAATTGTTTCTAAAATATTAGACTTTTTTGCTAATTTATTTAGAAAATCTCCAACAACGCCATTTACAAAAGTTCATAAAAATTATAAAAAACCGACAGAAAAAGTAACTTCACGAATTGTTACTAAAGATAAAACACAGCAGCAAATTGATGAGATTTTAGATAAAATCAGTCAATCTGGTTATGATTGTTTGACTAAAGAAGAAAAAGAGTTTTTATTTAAAGCAGGGAAATAATCCTTTCAGCCAAAAAATATGAAAAACCTTTCGTGGTTTAATAAAGTAATGTTCTTTTTGAATATAGTATTAACTGTACTCACATTTAGTATCTATATTTTACCTTTTCTAGCACCTAAAAGTTTTCCTCTTTTATCGGTGCTTACGCTGTTTATGCCGGCTTTTTTTGTGATGAACGGATTCTTCTTCGTTTACTGGGCAATTCAGTTTAAAAAGCGCCTTATTTTGTCTGGTTTGGTTTTATTAACCGGGATAACATTTATTAGTAAATTCTACAAGTTTTCGGCGAAAGAGTATGTTAAAAGCGAAAAAGATTTCTCGGTAATGAGTTATAATGTTCGTCTTTTTAATGTTTTTAAATGGTTAGATCGTGATGATATTCCTTCAAATATTAAAGCTTTTATTGATGAAAAAGACCCTGATATTTTGTGTATTCAGGAGTATTCTAATTCAGCTCATCTTGATTTAAAAGTGTATCCGCACCGCTATATTTTTATAGATGGGAAAAAGATCAAAACAGGTCAAGCCATTTTCTCGAAATTTCCTATAATCAACGAAGGGAACATTATCTTCCCTAAATCGGATAATAATGCAATTTACGCAGATATAAAACGCGGAAAAGATGTTATTCGTGTTTATAATATGCACCTGCAGTCAATTAAAATTTCGCCTGATGTTAACGAAATTTCAGATGATATAGATAATGTAAATCAGAAAAAATCACAGCGTATTTATGCTCGAATCAGTAAGGGATTTACGCAGCAGCAGGAGCAAGCGGAGATTTTTAAGGAAAACATTAAACAGTGTAAAAACCCAATTATTATTTGCGGAGACATGAATAACAGCCCGTTTTCGTATGTTTACCGAAATATTAAAGGAAAGCTCAAAGATGCTTTTGAAGAAGCAGGTGAAGGCTTTGGGGCAACTTATAAATTTAGATATTACCCAGCACGAATCGATTATATTTTTACAGATAGTAAAATGAAAGTAAAGCATTTTGAAAGCTTTCCTGATTTCGAAAACTCAGACCATTATCCTATTATGGCTAGACTTTCAATGGAATAAAATTGATATTCTTGAATTTTTAAAATTGCTTTAGCTGCTCATTGTTACTTGGTGCAAATTAAAAAGGATATTATAGAAGTTTCTGTGTTTTTAAATAATCCATCGCAAATTTTCCTTCGTTAAAAAGTAAATCTAAAACACTTAAATTGTTGATAAAACCGTGTTTGTCATCAAAAACCTGAGTGTATTTTTCGAATGAATTTTGATCTTTTTTTCCATTTGCTAAATGTCTGAAATCAGAAATGTTTTCTACTTCATGAAAGTATTCAGTTGTTTTGCCGAATTCTAATTTCATTCTTAGACATTTTGTGGTAATGTCTAAAACTTCCATATTTAAATCCATTAAAAAAGTGTGTTTTTTCTCGAAAATAGGAGTAATGTCATCTTCAAAAAATTCGAAGAAAGGCGAGCTTCTATATGCTGCTTCCAGCGATTTAAAATGCTGTTTCTGCCAGTCAAATTCATTTTCGATCAAAACATCCTTTGTTTTCTGATGTGCAGATTTAGAATGTTTAACAGGAATGTTTAATAATTGAATTCCGTTTGGACTATAGATGTATGTGCGGTTTCTATTAGTCTGCTTTTGAAAATTATCTTCCATTTCAAAAGTTACATTCTCAGATTGTGCCATAACAGCAAAGTGGCTGATTGATGGAAAATAAGTAGGAAGTAATAAAGAGTTCATTGTGGTTTTTGTTTAATCGGTAAATCGTTTAATTGTTCTTTTTGAGAAACAATTAAACGATTTACCAGTTCAACGAATTGACGTTTTTTTTTATGCTTTGTTTTCTTTTCTTTTTCTCCAGAAGAATTCTCCAACGAAGTAAAGACCAAGAACAATTAAGAAATATTTGAAGTAAGATTGTGGCTGTCCTTCGCCATCAACAGTTGTAAATACACGGTTCCAACGTATTTTGTTGATGCCTTTTCCGTTTGTATCCCAACTCATCCAAATAAAAACAGGTTTTCCAACAATGTGATTTTCTGGAACGTAACCCCAAAAACGGCTGTCTTCAGAGTTGTGACGATTGTCTCCCATCATCCAGTAATAATTTTGTTTGAAGGTGTAAGTGTTAGCTTGTTTCCCATTAATAAAAAACTGAGAATTTTTTAATTCTAAAGTGTTTCCTTCATAATTGGTGATAATGTCTTTGTAGAATGGCAAAGATTCATTTGTTAATGCAACTGTTTTGCCAGCTTCTGGAATATAAATTGGACCGTAGTTGTCTTCATTCCATTTATTGATATGTGGGAACACAGCATTGTTTGTTCTTGTTTCAATTTTTCGTACTACAGCAGTAACACCCGGAGTGTTTTTTATGCGTTCAGCGCTTGCTTCGGTTAATGAACCAAAATAAAGAGTGTCTCTTTTTTCGCTTCTAAAACCTGCTGGATCTGTAATGTCTAATTCTTTAAGTAACGATTCAAAATCGATGCTTGTTTTTCCGTCTAATGCTACAGCATAAGAATATTGTGGTTTAGCTCGCTCTGGTAAAACTAATTTTTTTCCGTTAATGTAAACAAAACCATCTTTTATTGACAAGCTGTCTCCAGGAATACCAACACATCTTTTTACGTAATTTGATCTTTTATCGATAGGTTTAATAACGCCCGGTCTTCCTTTTGGTTCGTAAAAATAATGTACGGTATCAACAGGCCAGTTGAAAACTACAATGTCTGTACGTTTGATTTTTTCTAGAGCAGGCAGTCTAAAATAAGGTAATTGAGGCCAGCTTAAGTATGATTTTCTTTTTGTTAACGGAATAGAGTCGTGAACCATTGGCAATGCAATTGTAGTCATTGGTACTCTAGGGCCGTAATTTATTTTACTCACAAATAGGAAGTCACCAATTAAAAGAGATTTTTCAAGAGATGATGTAGGAATTGTATAAGGTTGAACAACGTAAGTATGTACTAAAGTTGCAACAATAACGGCAAAAAGCAATGAGCTGATTGTATCGGCTGTTTTGTTATCAGGTGTCAGTTTTCTGTCTGCATTATACTCTAATTTTTGAGTATAGTTTACATAATAAATATAAAAACCAAGAGTAAAAAGACCTAGAATAGTATCTAATGTAGATTTTTTACCAAAAGTTCTTAAAGTTTCAACCCAAACAACAGGAAACATAATTAAGTTGATAATTGGAATGAAAAGCAAAAATGTCCACCAAGTTGGGCGGCCAATTATTTTCATTAAAACAATCGAATTATAAACTGGAATTGCAGCTTCCCAGCTTTTTCTACCCGCTGCCAGATACAGTTTCCAAGTTCCTGCAAAGTGGATGATTTGTACTGCTAAGAAAAATACGAACCAAGAATATAGTGTCATAGTTTTTGTGTTTTTATGTTTTAAACTTTAGGTTATTCTTATGTAGAAATCTTAAGTTTAGTATGTTTTATTTTAGATTTAATACATCTTTCATGCTGTAGATTCCTGTTTTACCAGCAAGCCATTCAGCAGCGATTACTGCACCTAGAGCAAAACCTTCGCGGTTGTGAGCAGTATGTTTTAGTTCGATGCTGTCGACAATTGAGTCGTATGTTACGGTATGAGTGCCAGGAACGTCTCCAATTCTTTTCGCTTCAATATGAATTTCGCCTTGTTTAGCATCATCTAAAGTCCAATTTGCATAACTGCTGTTTTCAATAACGCCTTTTGCTAAAGAAATAGCTGTTCCGCTTGGAGCATCTAGTTTTTGAGTGTGATGAATTTCTTCCATCGATACTTTATACGAATCAAATTGCGACATTATCTTGGCTAAATATTCATTTAATTCAAAGAAAATATTAACTCCTAAGCTGAAATTTGAACTTGAAATAAATCCGCCTTGTTTTTCGTTGCACAGAGCGACCATTTCGTCAAAGTGTTCCAGCCATCCAGTTGTTCCAGAAACAACAGGAACATTTGCGTGAAAGCAGTTTGAAATATTATCTACGGCAGCAGTAGGAACACTAAAGTCGATTGCGACATCAGCAGTTGAAAGTCCGTCGTAAGTATTGAATTCATCTTTCTTTAAAACAATTTCGTGACCTCTTTCTAAAGCAATTCTTTCGATTACTTTACCCATTTTTCCGTATCCTAAAAGTGCAATTTTCATTTTATATATTTTTGATTTTAAAAGCCTTTAAAAGCTGTTAAAAGTGGTAATTAAAAGTTAGTCCAACATTCGGTTTAAAAGTTACATCGGCAGGATAAATTTCCGGGCGTAATGATAATCTTTCGTTTACGTTGAATTGAATCAAGGCGGCATCGACGTTGGCATCGATGATATTTAAAGCGTAAAAGGCAACAACAAAAAGAGCTGATAAATCTCGGTTTCGCTGGTAGAATTTTTGACCAGCAATAAGCCTGCTGTCATCTAGATAATCGTACTTCCCGCCAGTTCCGGGGCCATAGCCTTCAAGTCGGCGTTTGTATTCATCACGATAATCATGGTATTTTTTATTATTATCGATGTAAAAGTATAAGCTGGTTCCTATGGCACCATAAACTAACGGTATTTTCCAGTATTTTTTATTATAGGCTTGACCTAAGCCAGGTAGAATTGCAGAATAAAATGCTGCTTTTGCTGGTGTCAAAGGGTCAATTTCTTGTAATTTACTTGTGTCTTTAACAACCAAAACCGTGTCTTTTTTTGTTTGAGCAAAAAGAGAAACGGTTCCTATGAGAAAGAACAATAAACTTATGGGGACAATCTTATTCACTATCCGTTAATTAATTTTATAATTCGATTAAAGTCGGCTTCAGAACTAAATGGAATTGTAATTTTTCCTTTTCCGTTGCCAGCGACTTTTATATCAACTTTTGAACCAAAATAGTCATTGAAAGAGTTTTTTTGAGTTTCTCTAACCATAAATGAAGAATCAGATTTTGGTTTTTGTTCTGCTTTTGGTTTTAAACTTTCGTGATAATTTTTTACTAAAGTTTCTGTTTCACGAACAGATAAATTCTGACTTACGATTTTTTGATAAATATCAGTTTGAACATCTAAGTCTTCAATATTGATAATAGCACGTCCGTGTCCCATACTGATAAAACCATCTCTAATTCCAGTTTGAATGATTGGATCAAGTTTTAAAAGGCGTAAATAGTTGGCAATTGTTGAACGTTTTTTTCCAACACGTTCGCTCATTTGTTCCTGCGTTAATTGAATTTCGTCAATTAAACGCTGGTATGAAAGTGCAATCTCGATTGGGTCTAAGTCATGACGTTGAATATTTTCAACCAAAGCCATTACTAAAGACTCATTGTCATTTGCAATACGAATGTATGCAGGAACGTGAGTTAAACCTAATAAAGTTGAAGCACGTAAACGGCGTTCTCCAGAAATTAATTGGTATTTATTGAAATCTAATTTTCGAACAGTAATAGGTTGAATTACACCAAGTTCTTTGATGGAAGTGGCTAACTCGCGTAATGATTCTTCGTTAAAATTGCTTCTAGGCTGAAACGGATTTATTTCGATAGCACTTAGTTCAAGCTCAATAATATTTCCAACAACCTTATCAGCATTTTTGTCTTCTACTGATACAATGTCGTTTTCCGGATCTTTTAATAATGCTGATAATCCTCTTCCTAAGGCTTGTTTTTTAATTGCTTTTGTCATAAAAACTATTTACTGTTTTTCTTTATAATTTCTTGAGCAAGGTTGATATAATTAACTGCTCCTTTGCTGGTTGCGTCATAATTAATGATGCTTTCGCCAAAACTTGGAGCTTCGCTCAATTTAACATTTCGCTGAATTACGGTATCAAAAACCATATCGTTAAAGTGTTTTTGAACTTCTTCTACAACCTGATTTGATAAACGTAATCTTGAGTCATACATGGTAAGTAATAATCCTTCAATATCAAGATCTGGGTTGTGTATTTTTTGAATACTTTTTATGGTATTCAATAGTTTTCCTAATCCTTCAAGTGCAAAATATTCGCATTGAATTGGAATTACTACAGAATCAGCTGCTGTTAGAGCATTCAAGGTTAATAAACCTAACGAAGGAGCACAGTCGATAATGATATAATCATATTCTTCTTTAACACTTTCTAATGCTTTTTTAAGCATGTATTCTCTGTTTTCCTTGTCAACCAATTCAATTTCGATGGCAACAAGGTCAATGTGAGCAGGTATCACGTCAACATTTGGTGCTGTGCATTGGATGATAGTTTCTTTTGGCGTGTGGCTATGTTCAAGTATTTGGTAAGTTCCAATTTCTACAGTTTCAACATCAATCCCAAGGCCAGATGTAGCATTTGCCTGAGGATCAGCATCGATAAGTAATACTTTTTTTTCTAAAACACCTAATGAGGCAGCAAGATTTACTGATGTAGTTGTCTTTCCAACGCCTCCTTTTTGATTAGCAATCGCAATGATTTTGCCCATTTATTTTCTGAATTTTGAACCGTAAAAATACAATTATTTATGGTTTTTGAAAATCTATTTTGTAAACATTTAATAAACGTTGGTTAATCGTTGTGCGATGCGTGTTTTACAGATTTAATTTTTAATGTATGTTTAAAAGAATAACGAAATTTTGTTCGGTTTCGTCTTTTGATTTGGCCAAAAGGCTGGAATTGTAACTTGATTTTTGAGATCAACTCAAAAAACAAATGTTTCCCTTTGAATTTTTTGCTAAAGCTCGACAAGGCAGTCAGGCTGAAATTGCTTTAATTGATTTGTTTGCAGTTTAGTTTTTTAAAACTTCAATTTTGACTTTAAGCGAACCGCTTCCTTTATTTGAGGCAATTTTCATAAAAGCTTTTTTGGTAAGATCAATTTCTCTTCTTTTACTATAAGGTCCTCGATCGATAACTTCTACAATAACTGATTTATTATTTTTTTCGTTTGTGATTTTTAGTTTTGTTCCAAATGGAAACTTTTTATGAGCAGCCGTAAATTTACTGTTATTGAACCTTCTGCCGCTGGCTGTTCGCTTTCCGTTGAACTTGTCGTTGTAATAAGAAGCATGTGCATTGGTTTTGTATAAAGTGTATTTTTCGGTCTTTTCGTTTGACTCTTTAGCGGATGTTTTTTTTTGTGCAACCGCTAATGAGGAAATAATTAAAAGAATAAAGAGGGCTATTTTTTTCATTTTAAATTTTCTTAGGGTTTGCAAAAAACGCTTATTTCAAAAAATAAACCAAACGCATTAGGTTATATTTATAATATTGGAGGGCTGTTGAGGGATAAAGAAGGTTCTAATTAGCTTGATTATAGTGTAATAATAAAATAGACGTTTTTTGCTGAGAAAGAAGAATTCGAGCCTGAGTTCTTTTCGATTACAATCGGGATGTAATAAGTGTTGATTCTTTTCAGCGTAATGCAAAAAAAAAGTCTTTCCAAAAAAATGAAAAGACTTTTGTCGGGGTGGCAGGACGACCTGCCTATTCCTTAATTCGTTGATTTTACTGGTGTTTCCAAGCACTCTTCCAAAAAGGGTAACCGAATAGGTCTCATTTAAAACGAGTTACCTTATAGCCCTTTGTGTCTCTGATCAATTTAATAGCAGTCAGTCAATGTACTTTTATATATGTAAAAGTATTAAAAATGATAATAAATTACAACATTATTATCTCTCATTAAATTATTTTATAAGCTATTAGCTTCTTTAAAAGTTTAACGACAAACAGAATGATTAGGTATCCGTTCCAGCTTTTCGGTTTGCGAATCGTTGACCTTTCAATATTGATCCACATTTTTGACTTTATATCGTCTGGCAAGTTTCCCTTAATTGGTATTTTATCCCACTCAACTTGCAGACTATTGGATTTCATCTGTATTTATTTTGCAGAATTATTGGAATGAATTGCTGAGTATTTCCTTAATAGGCTTTGCGTAACATTGTTGCGTAAGCCGGTGGCAGAAGGCTGTTTTCAATTGCTTTTGCAGCTTTTTCTACGTCGTAGGCTACCCGCACAAATTCAACCGAAACTCTATTAGACATAGCTAACGTGCTGTTATGATCCAATGTAATAATCGTATAGCAACCCCTGGAGTCTCCATCCTTTGGCTTGCCCACAGATCCCGCATTCAAGGCATGCAAATTTTCCCCGGTAAACTCATTATGGATGAGACGATGATAAGGCTTGTGGGTATGTCCAAATATGAGCATATCTATTCCTTTCTCCCAAAAAATATTTTTAAACTCCGCTTCATCTTTATCACAATGCAAATATTCCTTGCTGCTATAAGGGCTGCCATGCACCATCATTATATTGAACCGCTTACCGCCGATAAGAAATTCCAGCCTAATATGGGCAGGCAGCATCGAGAGATATTGAATATGCTCTCTATTAATAATATTACAAGCAAAGTTGTCATCATCTTTTAAAAACCTGCCGTCATTAAATATCTCGACAGCTTTCTCATCATGGTTTCCTGAGATTGTCGGTATTCGCCGCTTTCTAATCTCACTTATCACCGCATTTGGCCAGATATTATATCCGACCAGATCACCCAGACAGTAAATTGCATCTACCTTCTGCCCATCAATACTTTTGAATGCTTCCTCCAGTGCAGGAAGATTTGCATGGATATCAGATATTATTGCAATTCTCATATTTTATATTCCGTTTCTTAAGCTTTCAGCATATGCATTTGGAAGAGGACTGTTCTCGACTGCGTTTGCGGCTTTTTCAATATCATAATCAAAACGTACAAATTCGACTGCTATGCTGTCTTTACTGAGTATGGAAGAACTGTCATCAATCGTCAATAATACATAGCCGCCTTGCGGATTTCCATCTTTAGGCTTTCCGACTGAACCTATATTAACGGCATGGCGGAAATGATCCTGCCCGTCAGCAGCTGAATTTAATATGCGGTGATACGGTTTGTGCGTATGTCCAAAGCACATGATGTCTGCATCAGCCTGCTCCATGATGCGTAGCATACTTTTCTGGTCGCGATCCTCAAAAAGGTACTCATTTATCTTTCTAGGGCTTCCGTGTACAAGCAGCAGATTTAGCTTATCAGTATTTAATTGGAACTCGATTTTAAGGTGAGCAGGAAGAGTTCGTAAGTATTGCCTCTGCTCGTCCTTGACAATTGAATTCGTAAATGATATGGATACGGCACCATTCGCTTTCTCATCGTCAGTTTTGTAGGCACACCCGCAATCATCGCTTGTCCTGCCAATTCCGAAATCATAATTCCCTGCAATTGTAGGAATCCCTCTTTTCCTAATTTCGTTGATTACTTCATTTGGCCAAATATTATAGCCTACCAAATCTCCGAGGCAATAAACTGCATCAGGTTTGCTTCTTTCAAGGTCTTTAAAGAATGACTCCAAAGCCGGCAGGTTGGCGTGGATGTCGCTGAATAATGCTATTTTCATGATACTATTGATTTAGATTCACTTAGGTATTCACTTATTTGATTTACCGTTTGTTTGGCATTCCTGTTAATTCCAATTAAAGTTGCTGAGGCATAGCCTGTCCAACTGCCATAACCCGCAAGCCATAACCCTGACACTTCCAAAGCACGGCTTTCTTCTGTTTTCACAATGCCTCTTTCATCGGTTGAAACGAGGTCTTTTAGATATGAGGTGGCATAGCCGAAACCGGTACACCAGATGATGGCATCAAATTCCTCCTTAGTACCATCTTCCCAGACTACGCCATTTTCATACAGGCTTTCAAATTTCCCTGATGAATTAAGTGTATTCCTGGAACGAGCTTCCTTGACCGGCGGTACCATGACGATATTTCCCAGATCATAATTGGCGGCATCGAAAGGTTTTCCTTCTTTCTCTGCGTTGTATTTTGCCGATGCTACATTGAACAGATAGAATCCATCAACATCATCGGGCAGGTATTGCGGTGGCTTTCTAGTCGACCATTTTACAATGGCGACTTTTGATACTTCAGCTACAATTTGAGCTCCTGAATTGCCTTCGCCTACGACCAGTACCTTTAGGCTTTTAAATGGTTCGGGATTCTTGTATTGGGCAGAGTGTATTTGTATTCCGGTAAATGTGGCGATGCCCTTTACCTCTGGAACAAAAGGATTTTCCCATGTTCCGGTTGCGGCAATAATTGTCCTTGCAAAATATTCGCCCTTGCTTGTGCTGATTCTGAATATGCTGTTTTCGGATGTAATGGTGTTTACATTTACATTCCGTTCAATAGGGAGCTGGTAGTGCTGTTCGTATTGGCACAGATAATCGATCACTTCCTGTTTTAATGGAAACAAATTTTCTGATTTAGGCATCAGCCACCCCGGAAGGGAGCTGTGCTGTGCGGGTGAAAACAGGGTGAGGCTGTCCCAGGTATTGCGCCATGCTCCACCACAACGTTCCTGCTTATCCAAGATGAGGTACTCTAATTTACTTCGTCTTAGATAATAGCCACACGCCAAGCCGCTTTGGCCTCCGCCTATAATAATACTATCAAATATTTTATCCATTTTTTTTCATTGGGGTGCATCAGATGTAAGCAAAATCCGGAATTGTAGGTGTGGCAAAGATTCTTTATTGCCAGATAGCTATTGTATCATTGGCTTTGAGTAATATTTTTTTCTGAACCAAAAGGCCAGGTTTACCAAAGCAATTAATGCAGGCACTTCAACAAGCGGACCGATAACGCCAGCGAATGCCTGTCCGCTGTTAATGCCGAATACGCCAATGGCAACAGCAATAGCCAGCTCAAAGTTATTGCCTGTAGCCGTAAAGGCTATAGAGGCGCTTTTAGAATAATCTGCCCCGAAGTACTTTCCAGTAAAGAAGCTTACCACAAACATAATCGTGAAATATATGACCAGCGGGATAGCTATCCTTACTACATCCATGGGTATCTGCACAATCAATTCGCCTTTCAGGCTGAACATGATCACGATAGTAAACAATAAAGCTATTAGTGTAATAGGTGATATAAAAGGAACATATTTTGTCTCAAACCAGTTTCTGCCTTTTAATTTAATCAGCATATACCTGCTGATGATTCCCAAGGCAAAAGGAATGCCCAGGTAGATGCCTACACTTTCAGCAATCTGTCCTATACTTATATCGACGTTAAAACCATCATATCCAAAGTATGGCGGCAAGACTGTGATGAAAATATAGGCGTATATGCTGTATAGAAAAACCTGAAAAACGCTGTTTAGGGCGATCAAACCAGCCGCATATTCGCGATTTCCGTCAGCAAGGTCGTTCCACACCACTACCATAGCTATACATCGGGCCAGTCCTATTAAGATAACGCCTATCATGTATTCTGGATATCCCTTAAGAAATAGCAGTGCCAAGGTAAACATCAGGATCGGACCAACTATCCAATTTAAAAATAATGATGCGCCAAGTACTTTGGTATTTGAGAAGACTTCGCCCATCTTGCCGTAGTCAACCTTAGCCAGCGGTGGGTACATCATCAGGATCAATCCTATGGCGAGCGGGATATTTGTAGTACCGCTTGAAAAAGAATTAATGAATCCGCTGCTTGAAGGCATGAAATAGCCAATTGCCACGCCAATACCCATAGCCAGAAATATCCATAAAGTTAGGTTGCGATCCAGGAATCCTAATTTTTTTCGCCCTGCCACGGGTGCACAATTATTTGCTGACATAATTTTTATTTGATTTGTGAGAATATGTAAAACATTTCATTTGCAATCTGCAGGCTTCTTTCCTGATATTTTTCAGCTTGCTGAGGTGTATTGTCAAACGCCTTCGGATCTTCAAAGGTTATCGGAATACGTTTTTCAGCACCGGCAATAAACGGGCAGCCGCCATCAGCCTGGGAGCAGGTCATTATTGCGGCAAATCCGCTTTCAGGATTGAATGCATCATCATAGGTTTTTGAAAATCCGATGACAGGATGCTCATTTTCGCTATATTTTATGGCATATACGGGATTGTTTCCATCGGAAATTACCTGAATCCTAAATCCGGAATGTTTTAAGGTTTCGGCGACCTTCGGGAACAAAGCAGTAGCTTCCGTTCCCCCGGAATAGCAAAAGACATTTTTGATGCCATAGTAAGCTGCTGCCGTCTGTGCCCAAACTTGGGAAAGGTGGCTTCTGCGCGAATTATGGGTACATATCAGATTAAGCCTTATTTCTTCATGGGAAGTGTGCTTTTCCTGAATAAAGTCAATTAACGGCTGCAATACAGCCTTGCGCTCGACAGTTACGCTTTCGAATTTAAATGCAGTAACTACACTTTGAATTTCCTGGAAAAGATTTGTTTTTAATATCATGGTCATCTTTTGAAATTAACAGCATCCGCCACCAGGAGTGCAGCTATTTGATTGTTCAGTAATTGATGATAAACTTACTTTTTGCTTATCTGACGGAACTCCGCACTGATCTTGTGCAAGGCAGGCTGTCTGTTTATTCTGGAGTGTAAAGTTTTTTCCGTCAAATCCTAAATCGTATTTTCCGATTGTTGTGTCCTGATATTCGACTTCAATTTCAAAATCTTCAATACCCAATACTTTTTCAGATAGGGCAATAATGCTTAAAAGCTTGTGTGGTTTCAGCCTATGGTCTTCATCGTTTGAGTCTTCCCACAATTGGAAGTTAACAACTGTTTCTTTTCTTACAGTACCGCCGCAATCAATAAAGTTCTTGGTAATTAGCCCCACTTCAGTCACATGGAAATTTTGCGGTACAAATGTGCCATTCGGAAGCATAAAGCTTAATGTTTCCATATCGGCAAGATGATTTTTAATTTCAGATAGTTTCATTTTTCTTATTTTTTAATGTTTAATCGATTTTTAACAGCACTCGCTTCTTTTCTTTTCCAATCGTTCAGTAATATCCTGGAAGAAGCCTTTGATTTTTTCAAATCCCGGTTCATTGATGCAATAGCAGATTGCATTGCCTTCAATATTTCCCTTAATAAGTCCTGCGTTTTTCAGTTCCTTCAAGTGCTGTGAAACTGTAGGTTGGGCCAAAGGCAGCTCGTTGACAATATCTCCGCAGATGCAAGCGTCAACTTTCAATATGTATTCAATTATCGCTATACGGGCGGGATGCCCTAAAGCTTTCGCCAGAATGGCAAGGTCGTTCTGCTGGTCTGTAAAGTGATCTGTTTTAGTTGCTCCCATTGTAATATATTTATATTGCAATATTACGATAATATAATTAAACAAAAAAATGTTTTAATATTTTTTGTTTAATAGGATAATGAAAAGTTTAAATCCAGACTATGCACTTAATTTGACAAAATGTTAAAAACAGAAATGAATTCTCAATTTATATATCATCAGTTCGTAACTTTCTTATTTTATATACATTTTGGCGAAGAACAGTGCATTATTCTCTTTATCTTAGCTAGTCAATAAAACACTAAAAACGTATGGGAGAATGGTCAAAAACAGTCGGCGAAAAAGGCGAAAAGGTAGTCGACTTTTTCTTTAAGGATATACTCGGATATAATTCTGTTACTTCCAATGAGACAATAAACTGTATTAAAGGGACAAAACATAAATCTAAGGCGTCTAAAGGGGATAAAACTACTCATGGTATTGATGCGCTGATAAGTAGTAAAAGCCCTCTTGAAGATCAGTTGCTGGATATAGTTGTCGTATCATCAAAATACACTGCAGACGAGTACCCCAACAGCCCGAAGGCAAAATTTAAAGAGCACTTCGAAGATTTGGCGTTTACCCTTGAATGCTTCAAGAATTCTAAACTGTATTCCGAAACAAACTATAAATTTAGCGGAATAACCAGAACAGAAATTACAGGAATTTTAGTATGGCTATCGGACAAGAGCCCGGAAGACTACGAACTTATTCCTAAAATTGCCAATATGCAAATTGATGCTGATCTTATTTTCGACAAGATTATTGTAATAGACAACAATCGAATGGATTTTCTACATCAAACAATTTTTAGGGCGAAGGAAGTATACGGTGTAGATAATGTTAAATTTGTTTATCACAATACTAGCCTCAATATCATCGGCTTAAACTCTATAAGCTACGGCGATGTTATGCCTGTACAATACATCTTTTCAAATATTATTCCATTGAGAATTGAAAAAGGAGGCGATGTGGAATTTCTTATATTTTGTAAAGATAGTTTTTCAAAAGATAATCTATCTAAACTTCTTTCTTTTGCAAAGAGTTTCGATCATTTAGCCTCAGCGAAGAAAACAATTTTATCTTTCCCTGATTACAATGAATTACACCACAAAGGCATTATTGAGGGCGAATTGTCAAAATTTCCGAAATACACCTTTAATCAAAACTTTTTAGTAAGTAAGTATCCATCAGATTTTAGAAATAGTTAAAAAATGGAAAAAGATTTTTTGCCACAAGGCGACCATATAAGACAGCTCCTCGTTAACGCGAGCATTTCAACGACCAATATTAACAGTTTGCTTCGAGATAAAGGGGTTTTTCTAGGTCACATAGAGAAGAATAATTCAATCCCGTTATTGATGAAAACTCTGGTAAGTCCTGAAGATTTTCGCGATTTACATGAGGCGCAAAAGAAGAAAGAGGATACTATTAAATTCAGAACTGCAACTATTAAATGTACTTCAGATTTCGATTTAACAAATATTTTTTCTGCCCCAATGGATCTTGCTGCAAAAATTAAAGAGGCACATAAGTATGAGCCAAATTTTAAGCTTTTAGGAACTCCGACATTCTATATAGAGGATGAGACGGCCATTTTCGATTACAAAATCGAACGTGATAACTTTCTTGAGAACTGGACCAGCAACAAGACCGAACATTCGGGAAAGGTTTTTGTTAAAAAATCAAAAGAAGGGAATCTCGAATTGTCAGTCGAACAGAACTCAACTTCAAAAGAAACTATTTTGATAAACGAGCTAATTGTAGGTGAGGTAAAAAAACTTCTCAAGGACCAAAGCTTCATCAATCCAGGTGATGATTTTATTCGTATTAAGTTTAAGGATTTTACAAACGCACAGAGGATTCAGTTTTTCTACTCCTTTACAAAAGACTTCTGCATTTATTTAAAATTTCAATCAATAACAGATATAGATCTTTATCTTGATGAAGAACAAGAATCTCATGCAGATATCAAAGCTTTGGTTGATGAAATTGACTCATTAAAAATAAACGGGCGTGGCCTTCAAAATAACCCTTTACTGAAAAACAATCTTTATCATGACAAGCTAATCGTTGCATCAATATCTCTTAAGTATAGTTTTGATATCAGGGGCGTTAAAGGTACCGCTAATCTTGTAATCGCATTCCCAGACTATATTACAAAAAGATCAAGTGATGCAGAACTACAGATTTCACTTAATTTTACGATTGAAAAAGAACATAAGAGGATGACAACCGAAACTAAGTTAAGAAAAGAACTTTATGCTTTCGTTGAGAAACACAAAATTACAAACTATTCACAATTTAAAACACCATAAGTTGTATAGAAATGAATTGCTACAATGTAAACTCTCATCTAAGGTGGGAGTTTTTTATAGCATACCCAATTCTTAGTTTAATGGTAAACGCAAAAGAATTATTTGAATTTAAATATTTACAATACTAAAAGCTATGGGAAGTTTTTGCGCATTAACATTAAATGGTTATGAAATAGATCAGTCTAAAAGCTACATCAGTACGTTTTGGTCATGTTTTTTTAATGAAGATGACCGACGAAGTCGTTCTGTTCCCTACGATCTTTATTATACACAACCTATTACAGATAATAATAATGTGCCTACCTTTGAGTATTCGGCTTCTGTTGATACAATGAAGCTGCGCCTTGAAATCATGGGTTATACTTTAGATAAAGTTAAACTTAAATATGCTGATGGTATTGAGATTGCTTTAAAAAGTAGGCAGCAATACAATGCTGAACTATTTAATACAGTTGAAAATAGTGATGAAAAACACCTCAATATTTTAAAGAATGGTGGATTTGAATACTGGTTAAAATTAATTAAGTATATTTTTGATAACAAAATTACCAACTTTAGCGATAACCTCGAGCTACATGACGATATCTACAGCTTTATTCTTGATTATAATGATGTTGACGAAGACTTGTATTTAGGTTACCCGAATATCGGTATAGGTTACTTTCTTCGGGGAGCTTTGGAAGCTGTAGAACCTCGTTCAGAATTAATTTTAGACATAACCTCTGTGGTTGATTCGGGATATTACAAAGAGGATGAGCCTGTTTGTGCAAGCACCGCACAGATGTATCTTGATTCTACTTTACCATTCCAAAAAATCATAATCCTTACCGAAGGTTCTTCTGATAGTAAGATACTTAGTAAAGCTTTGAAATTACTCTATCCCAAGGTGTATAGCTACTTTTCATTTCTGGATTTTGACACCTATAAAGCAGAGGGCGGATCAGCTATGCTTGAAAAAACAGTCAAATCTTTTGCAGCGGCTGGAATCAGCAATAAAATTATAGCGTTATTTGATTATGATGCTGCAGGTGTAGCAGCGACTGAACGCTTAAAAAAAAGAAAATTCCCTAGCAATTTTAGAGTAATAACTTTGCCAGCAATTGAACTTGCAAATAACTACCCAACCATTGGACCAGATGGAATAATATATGAAAATGTCAATGGACGTGCATGTAGCATTGAAATGTACTTAGGCATTGATATTTTGACTGGCGCGAATAACACGTTGGTTCCTGTTAAATGGAAAAATATTGAAGCGCAAATAAATACTTGCCAAGGAGAGATTTCCCGTAAAGCTGAATTGCAAAAAAAATACTTAAAAGAAATACGCGTCGCCATAGCAAATGGCTCGCTTCAATCCGATCATGATTGGACAGGTTTAATATCGGTATTAGACAGAATTTTTGTTGTTGCATCTAGTATTGATCATGCACCAACATACCTGAATTATCGATAATCCTATTATTTTTTAAATATAAATGTGAAGCAAGATATACTTAAAATTGATGCTAAAGTGGCATAAATATTAATAGTTTTCGTGTAATTTTTATTTAGATCCCCTTTGCTGAAAACATTTATGTTAATATTCTGCATACGAATAGTTGATAAATTGAAAGTTTTTGAAAGGTAAAAGAGTTAAAAAAACTTAACTTTACCAACTATTACATATGATTTATAATTTGAGTGGATAGATGGCAAAAAAAGAAGTATTGACAGATTTGTGGGTTTATGAAATGCTTAAAGAAGCGAATGTTAATTTGCACCCACAAGGAAGCAACATTAAAGATATTGACAATGCTTTAAAATCAGCTTCAAAAGCAGGTACAGGAAAAGTTGGTTTTCCCGAATATTGCGGAGTTGTCAAAGACTTTGTTTTAATTATCGAAAATAAATCAGATGTTTCACTTCATGTAAGGCGAAATGAAAAGGACTTAATATGCAATGAAATTGCGAGCGTAAAGAATTATGCTGTAAATGGAGCTTTATTTTATGGCAAACATTTAGCTCAGAAAACAACCTATAAAAAATTCATAGTTTTTGGAGTTTCAGGAAATGAGAAAAGACATAAAATAACGCCTATATTTATAGATGAAAGAGGAGGTTATAAAGAACTTGACGACGTAGAAACGTTTACTCTTTTCAATGAAAAAAATATTGATGAATATTACACTAAAAATATTCTCAAAGAGCAGACACCTGAAGACAAAACCACAGAAGAAATTCTCAGGGATGCCAAGAATCTTCACGAAGATTTAAGAAACTATGGTAGTATTCAGGACAAAGATAAGCCATTAATAGTTTCAGGGATTCTTTTGGCATTACGGGAGATGGAACATAAAGGTTTCAGTATTGATAGCCTTGTAGGTGATCAAACAACAACGGATGGTGAAAAAATTTATGAAGCTGTTGAAAAAAACTTAAAAAGAGCCAATGTTTCACCTCAAGTAAAAAAGGATAAATTACTTAGCCAGTTTTTGGTAATAAAAGATACCAAAGCCATTAACGAAGAAAACGAATATTTAAAGAAAACTCCTTTAAAGCACTTTACAGAGTTTTTATACGAGAACATTTATAAAAACATTAAATACATACAGTCTGCTGAAGATTATTTGGGAAGATTTTATGGGGAATTTATGTCGTATTCTGGCGGCGATGGTCAATCATTAGGTATTGTATTAACACCAAAGCATGTTACCGAGTTGTTTTGTGACTTGGTAGAATTAAAACCTTCGGATTCAATTTTAGACCCTTGCTGCGGAACAGCAGGTTTTTTAATCGCATCTATGCATAATATGTTACAAAAAACGGATAATCCGGAAGAGCAAAAAAATATTAGGAAAAACCAGTTGCATGGTTTAGAACTACAACCTTATATGTTTACTATTGCTACCACAAACATGATTTTGCGTGGCGATGGGAAAAGTAATCTTGAACAAGAAGACTTTTTAAAATTTAACTCGTCCTTATTACAGGAAAAAGGTTGTACAATTGGAATGATGAATCCACCTTACTCAATGGGGAGCAAAAACAATACGAATTTATACGAGATCAATTTTACTGAACATTTACTAAATTCTATCGTTCAAGATGGTAAAGTAATTGTAATTGTTCCTCAATCTTCTATGACAGGTAAAACTAAGGAAGAACAGGCAATAAAAGAAAATATTTTAAAACATCACACTTTGGAAGGGGTGATTACGTTAAATAAAAATACGTTCTATGGAGTAGGAACAAATCCCTGTATTGCAGTTTTTACTGCAGGTGTTCCACATTACAAAGACAAGAAAGTAAAGTTTATTAACTTTGAAAAAGATGGATTTGAAGTCCAAAAACATAGAGGTCTTGTTGAGACCATCCACGCTAAAGATAAAAAACAACATTTATTAGATGTATGGTTTAACCGAATTGAAGCCGAAACGAAATTTTGCGTAAAAACTACTATTGAGCCTGAAGATGAATGGTTGCATTCATTTTACTATTTCAATGATGAAATTCCTAATGCAGATGACTTTGAAAAGACCATCGCAAACTATCTAACATTTGAATTAAATATGGTTTTGCAAGGCAAACAATATTTATTTGATAACTAATAACCTTATTAGAATGGACTTAAGAGATATTAAGTGGAGTGAATTCAATTTAAACGAAATTTTTCCAAGTATTCAAAGAGGAAAACGATTAAAAAAGGATGACCATAAAGCAGGTAATCAACCTTACATTTCATCAACTGCTTTAAATAATGGTGTTGATGGTTTTATTGGAAATACAGAAAATGTAAGAAAATTTGAAAAGTGTTTAACAATTGCTAATAGTGGTAGTGTAGGTGCAACCTTTTTTCAGCCATTTTCATTTGTAGCTAGTGATCACGTTACCAAACTTGAGAATAAAGATTTTAGTAAAAACGTTTACTTATTTATATCAAGTATTGCAAAAAGACTAAATGAGAAATATGGTTTTAATAGGGAAATAAACGACAAAAGAATTCAAAGAGAAAAAATTTTGTTGCCTGTAAATTCCAAAGGTAAACCTGATTATGCTTTTATGGAAAAGTATATAGAGTTTAAAATGCATGAAAAAAACAAACAAATTGAAAATTACATTACTAAAAAATTAGAACAAGTAAAAGATTTCAAGGAGGTTGAGACACTTAATGAAAAAGAGTGGGGAGAATTTTTTATTGAAGATGTTTTTAACATAAAGGCTGGTAAAAGACTGACAAAAGCGGATATGTTTAAGGGTGAAACCCCATTTATTGGTGCATCTGATTCAAATAATGGGATTACAAACTTTGTCTCAAATATCAATTCTTCTTTAGATTCGAATGTTTTAGGAGTAAACTACAACGGAAGTGTTGTAGAAAACTTTTATCATCCTTACAAAGCTATATTTTCTGATGATGTAAAAAGATTAAGCCTAAAAGAAGTAAAAGGAAATGAATTTTTATATTTGTTCATAAAAACAAGTATTTTAAACCAAAAGTCCAAGTTTCAATATGCCTATAAGTTTAATGAAACCCGAATGTTAAGACAAAAGTTATTATTTCCGATAAATAAAAAAGGGCATATCGACTATGACTATATGGAAAACTACATAAAGAAAATAGAATACGAGAAACTCACAAACTACATTAAGGTAAAAACCGCTAAGGACCAATAACGAAGACACTATATAATAATTTTTTTTTGCTTGTGATCGTATCTAGGATAAGTAGGCTTTTCAATTTTTTACTTTTAAAAATGCTTGTCTTCACAAAATAGAATTAAAATGGAGACTTTCTCTAACGGTTATGTACTTTTATCATGAACAACTACTTAAATAGGTTGTACTATTTCACCAAACCAGTGCTGTAAGCCTAGAATAGCATTAGCCGATAATTCTTGTGTGAATAAAAGGCTTAGACGATGCTTAGGTCGAGAACACGCAACGTAAAAAAGATTTCTGTTTCTTTCAAATGCATCTCGATTGCCCTCAGGTACATTTCCGGAGTTGACATGCTCAAGCATCTGATTCCAATTATAATGATTCCATCCCCTTCCAAACACAACAATTACGTTGTCAAATTGAGCGCCTTTGACTCCGTGCTTCGTGGAATAAATGGTTTTGTCATCTATGTATTTCGCCAAATTACCAATTTCGGGATAAGGAATTGTGCGAATACCATCATATTTCGTTAGGAAATTTTTATCCTCGTCACTACGCTCTGATTCGGGCTGAAGTCGAACTGTCGCTATGCGGTTTTCACGCTCATCGATTTTCTTTGGTAGCCTTGGTTTTGAAGTCACTTTAAGCAAATCTATAACGCTGCCAATTGTACCATTGGTGCGCTCATCATTTAGCTGCATCATAGCGTCATGCCAGACCTGCTTATCGCTATGTCTTCTAATTCGATTGGTATTAATTCTAAATGCTTCTATCATTAAGCCATAACGCTTTTCTAAAAATGCCGCAGCACCTATCTCTACCGTGTCGGTTAAAAATGAAATGTATTCATTGTTCTTTTTCAGGTAATCATCTGAGTCAGAAAATGCAGAGGAAACAGTTTGATATCCTTGCTCAGAAGCAAGTACATTGTTTGTCAGCATTAATATTTTTGTAGTTTCAGGAGAAATATTCCATCCTGATGCCCGCAGGAGTTCTTTGAGTGTTTCCAAGCGTTCATGCGCTACATCTTCGGGTAAATCACCATTCCAGTGTGCTCCAGTACGTCGCTCTCCAGTAAAATTGTTTGTATGATAAACACTGATTTCGCCAGCAGAAGTTGGGTCATGTTCGTGTTGAGGTAATTCAGGCCGCATATTATTTAATACATCAACAATGCTTTTATCCGATCTGAAATTAGCCTGCTTTCCGATTGAAAGTAATTTACCATCTGTAGCTTGTATCAATCCGCACGAGCTTGAACCATATATTTTTTGCCAGTGGTCTCCAAAAAAACCAATCAATGGTCCTTCTTCGGTTTCGATAAAATTCTCCACCAATGTATTTGCTAAAGATAAGTTCGTATCTTGATATTCGTCAATCAATAGCACCGGATATTTGTTTGCAAATATCTTTCTAAATTTTAAGTCGCTTAATAGTGATGTAAAAAGTTTAATTACATCGTCATGATGCAAGAAAATCTCCGTGTCAGTAATTTTGGGATATCCCAAATTATAAATGACTTTTTGGTCAGTAATACCACCAGCCACTTCAATTCTTGCAACCCATTTCTCCCCCAAGGCAGATATCCTATCCCGTAAAGGTTTTTGAAAAACCTGCATGACTTGCCAAGCAAAAGCATGAATTGTATCAGCGATTATAACCGGATGATTGTCAGTACGAGATTTAATTTCATCTTTTGCGACATTAGTATAAGTGATACAAGCTATTTTTTTATTTGCTCTTTCAAACTCCACTGAATATTTTGATATTAAATGTTTTAATGCTTTAATGAGCGTATAAGTTTTTCCTGCGCCTGCGCCTGCTTCAACAAGAAAATTTTGATGCTCATCAATCGCCTTGAGCACTTGCATTAAACATTCTTGCGATGCTTTTTCTGCCGGACTGGTTTGATCTTCTTCTGCCATCATTTTTATTGTACAAGTTCAACAATTGCTTCCTCAACTTCTTGTGAAGGCTTGTTCGGTCTGAGTGCCAGCCATTGTAAACCTTCAACAATATACTTTGGTGCTTTCCAATCCGTTTTTTCCAATCCGTACTCTAAAGCGAAACCAGACTTATTCTTGTTGTCTGGCGCATTATCGTCAGCAAACTTCTCAATCTCTGAAATCGACGCTCCTGTTACTGCAAATAGATCGCGATTGGCTAAAATTAAAGCTTCTTCGAAACTTCTTCCGCATCCAATAAGCCCATCCTCTGGAATTTGATAAGCAATCCGTCGGGAACCTGCAACTTTTTGATCAGCTGTTTTAGCTAAGCAATCCGCCATTGGATAATAACCGGCTGTACCTGGTGCGAACCAATTTTTTATTCCTGCATTTGAACTATGTGTGCCTTCGCTTACAATTGATCCTGGATATGAAGTTTTATTGTCCTTTACTGTGGAAACAACGGCATCAATGTCAGTGATAACGAGGCACCTCAGTTCTAAAAAGTCTAAAAATTTATAAAAATGGTGTGCATAGGCACCACCAACTTCGATTACGCTAATGTATTGTGTCTCCAGTGTAGGACAGTCTTCGACGGACAACGTGGTTTCGTCCAAAGAAGCATTGTCAACTGCTTCTGCTGCCGTAATAGGAACTTCGTGAGTTGAAATCGCCTCGGGAGCGTTGGTGTCCTTTTCAGCTTCTTTCTCTGTATCCGGAAGCTGAGCTCGAATTTCTCTGGTCACAGTATCTTTTAGATCCTCTTCATCAATAACTATATCAGTTGAAGGATTTACAGTTAATTTGGCCTTCGTCAAAGCATCGCTTTTGCTAATTAGTAATGGCATCATTAGTCGCTCTGCAATACCTTCAATCAAAATGGCTTTATCTGCAAAGTAAAGATCACATTTTGTAAGAGTTAGATATTTGTGTAAAAATTCTTTGTCAACCTGCAGTTCATCAGCACGAAATTCTTTTCGCAGATCTTTTATTGTTGTTTCTCTTTGTTCATTATTGGAAGTTAGAAAATATCGTATAGCCTCAAATTCCGCTTCATTGGCAATATGAGTTGAGTGTGTAGTTACAACAAATTGTACGGGCCAAGGTTTTCCTTCATTTAAAACATTTGAAAATTCTTCTGCAATTTCGTAAAGCTTCTTAATAAATATCTGCTGCATCTGTGGATGAAGGTGTGCTTCAGGCTCTTCAATAAAGATTATGTCTAGACTATTGCTAACCGGTCTACTTTGATATTGACGAAAAAACTCAAATAATTGAAACAAAATATAAATTAGATTTCTTGATCCAAGGCCATTATATGTTTCTGGCAAGAATAGGTTGTCGCCCTGATTGTATCTTATTTTGGTATGACTATCTAAGATGTTTGACACGTCGAGACGCGTTTCTGTACTTAGGTTTGGGTCGGCCAAACCAGGATAGCCAAATAGTGCTAACGCTGGAAGCAGTTTGTCAAGTTTTCCATTAAAATCTGTATCAACTTTTTCTTGAATTTCATCTATAATAACTTGCAGTGCCTCTGACTTTTCTTTCATGTCTTCAGGTGCTGAATCAGATTTTGATGTTTTAAAAAGTTGCGACAATACTTTACCTAGTACGTCCTTTTCTGAATGTGTCACATCATCAAGGCCACGCTGTGCATTGATGAAACCTGCTCCAATAACGGCTTTAAATTTAGAGTGATCCATTGCCGCAACATTAGTTTCATCATTTGGATCTTGTGCAAATATCTTAGCTTCAAAAAGATTAGGAATTTTTTCTCGTAATGACTTAAGAAATGCCGCAATGCTTTCAGCACTATCGTCAGTAGTTCCTTCAAATAAGTTATCTAATTTACCATCTTTCAAAGTGTATTGAACCAAGATAACGGCAGTGTTACTTGCTACGTTAAGATCGATAATAAAATCACTTAGTGCGCCCAAGTCTTCAGCGTCAATAGGATATTCAATTGTAATTTTAATTTCAATTGAGGGAATATCAGCTCGAATTTCTTGATCATTTGCACCGCTTAGCTTTTTCTGCAATGCAGATTTAAAACCTTCGATAGAAGAAATACTGAAATCAAAAAGCGAAAAAGTTGGGTTTTTATCCCCTATCAGCCTTCGGAAAATTTCGGTTAATGAGGTTTTTCCAGAATTGTTTCTACCTACCACGACGGTAGTGTAATCTTCTAAGCTAAGAACAACCTTCTTTAATAGCCTAAAATTTCCTATTTCTATTGTTTTAATCTTCATTACGCAAACTTTCTTAAATCAGGTTACTATCTAGTCAAAGATACCTAAAATTTCAACAAAATGCTGTGCTAAAATAATCTTACAAGATCTCGATAAACATTAAGTACAGTTACACTAATTTAAAGATTAATGCTTATTAAAATTGAACTGTTTCGTATTTAGTATTACATTGTGATCCTTTTGCTATTCCGGAGGTAGAATACGCACATTATAATGAGCAAAGCAACTTTGATTACATTGTAAAAAATATAAATTAATCATCCTGCCATTTTAACCATGGCAGGAATTATCCGTGGAGCTGATAAACGGTATTTAAAATTAACAACTTTAACATTTAATTTATTTTAACTTATACTTATAATAAGTACCTTTGTTGTATACATTTACTTCTCATGAAAAGATTTTACATCATATTAATTGTTACCCTTGGCCTCTTCCTAGTGCCAACGGCAACTTTTGCATGTGGAAATCTTTCAAAGAAAGCTTCCTGTACTAAGGAAACTTCTAAAACCCATAATGAGGATTGCTGCTCAGAAGAAGGCAGTCATTCCAAAAAGGAAAACCATGATGGATGCGGTCATAAATGTGGACATGCTTCATGCGGGTGTGCTTCAGTTTGTAATGGAGGTATCTCCTTTTTAAACGAACTAGAATTCAAAAACAATACTTTGAGTCTTTTTTCTCAAAAACAAAAATTCTACAATTCAGAAACCTCAATTTTAACAGGTTTCTATTCTATCTGGCTTATACCTAAAATAAGCTAAAAACCTTTTTTGATAGCCATACGTGTGTCAAAAAAGGAAGGCATTTGCTTTTCATTTATTTTAATTTTTCGCTTATATAGAATAATAGTCTATACACCTCGTATATACAATTATTTCTCATAAGGCTACATTCACTTCTAAATACATTTTAAAATGAAATCAATTCAAAAAGGATTGATGGCAATTACAATATTGCTATCAGTCATAGTGTATGGCGCACCTATAAAAAATGCCAAAACCGTAAACACAAAAATTTATGGTAATTGTCTAATGTGCAAAACTGCTATTGAAAAAGCAGGAAACATCAAAAATATTGCTTTGGTAAACTGGGATGAGAACACCAAAATTGCGGCCATTACCTACGACCAGAAGAAAACAAATCAGGATGAGATCCTTAAACGAATTGCCTTAGCGGGATATGACAGTGAGCAATTCTTATCTCCTGCCGAAGCATATGCAAAACTTCCACAATGCTGCCAATATGAAAGAACAAATAAGATGGCTGTCCCAATCAAAGAATCAAAAATGGATATGGAGAAAATGGATCATTCCCAGCATACAACCGCAGTTCTTCCAGATGCACAACAAGACAGTCCATTTAAAACAATTTTCGACAACTACTTTGAGTTAAAAGATGCTTTAGTGAAAACAGATGCCAAGACTACTGCAATCAAATCTAAAGAGCTTCTTACTGCAATCAATGCTGTTAAAATGGACAACCTAAAACCTAAAGAACATACTGCATGGATGAATGTAATGAAAAGTTTAGCTACAGATGCAAAAAACATTTCTGAAACCCAGGATATTAAGAAACAAAGAGAATCCTTTAAAAGCTTATCTAAAAACACTTATGATCTTATAAAAACTACCAATCAGCCACAACCAGTTTATTATAATCATTGCCCAATGGTTGATGCGAATTGGCTGAGCAAAGAAAGTGGTATCAAGAATCCGTATTACGGTTCCCAGATGCTAAGCTGTGGATCAACTATAGAAACAATCAAATAATCCCAAATCAAAAATGAAAAATATAATTACAGGTACTTCAATCCTTGGAGCATTAATCTTAGGAACCCTATGGCTGTCTTCTTGCAGTAAATCAGATGATATGAATATGTCCGATCCAAAATTGAATATAAACTATCCTGCCGCATATGTGGTCAATGGTCAGGACGGCACAATTTCAGTAATCAAATTGGCAACCAATGAAGTTACAGAGACCGTCAGCCTTATGGGGACCGGAACCGATATGATCATGTGGCCGCACCACATTTCTTTACATTCTAATCACCTGGCCATTGGCGTGCCCGGAATGGACTTCTCTGCCGGTCATACTGCCGGCATGGAAGGAATGACAGGTAAACTCCTAGTAATTGATGCCGTCAATGGAACAACTGTAAAAAACATTAACCTGCCAATGATGAACCATAACACGATCTACAGTCCAAATGGTTTAGAAATTTGGGTACCTCAAATGGACATGAATGGAAAAGTTCTGGTTTATGATGCATTAACATACACATTGAAAAATACCATTGCAGTGGGCATGATGCCTGCTGAGCTTACCTTTTCTTCTGACGGGACTAAGGCTTATGTTGCTAATGGAGATGATAATACTGTGTCAGTTATAAATACGACAAGCAAACAAGTTACAGCCACTGTTGCTGTAGGGAACAACCCTGTGGGTGCTTGGACAGGAAGTGATGCCAGAATGTATGTTGATAATGAAGACGGGCAATCTATCTCGGTAATCAATGTGGCAACGGATGCTGTAGATCAAACAATTGATTTAGGATTTATGCCTGGAATAGCGTCTCATAATGGTAGTAAGAAAGAACTTTGGGTAAGCGATCCAGTTAATGCAAAAGTACATTATTGGACTTGGGACCAGACTATGATGATGTGGATGCATGGAGGTGTATTTACTACTGGCGCTGGTGCCCATGCAATAACATTTACAGCGGATGGCAATACAGCATATGTGACCAATCAGACAGCCAATACAGTCTCTGTAGTCAATGTATCAAATCACACTGTCTCTAAAACCATTAATGTAGGCCGAAAACCCAACGGGTTGGTGCTAAAAATGTAAATCCTATCCTAAAAAGGTCTTCAAAATGCCAACTGGAGATTGAATTTGCACAATCAAAAAAAGAATAATTCGTATAACACTCAAATAAAAGAATGTTGGACAAAACAACATTTATAAGAGATCAAAAACTAAAAAAAATGAAAAAAATAATTTTCTCAACCCTTGTAATGGTAATTGTACTTGCAGCCTGTAATTCAAAAAACAAAGAAACTACAACGCCTGAAGCTACTTCCGGGACCACTCAGAATGATTCACAATTGTACGCCTGTTCCATGCATCCTGAAGTTACAGGAAAAAAAGGAGACAAATGTTCCAAATGCGGAATGGAATTAACCGAGCCAGTAAAGGAAATTACTGAAAAAAGTGCAGAGGTAAAAACAACTCAAGCTGCTCAAGCAACATTTTCTATAAACGAAATTGTGAGCAATTATCTAACTTTAAAAAATGCATTAACCAAAGATGATACAAAAGGAGCTGCAAATGCCGGACAAGCATTGTATGCAATTTTTAATAATGTAAATCCCAATTCAATAGATGCGAAATTAAAGTCAGAATATCTTGACATTGCTGATGATGCTAAAGAACACGCAGAACATATTGGAGCTAACGGTGGAAATATCGAACACCAAAGAGAGCATTTTGCCATGTTAAGTAAAGACTTGAATGATTTGATAAAATCTTTCAAATCAGAGCAAAAATTGTATCAAGATTTTTGCCCTATGTATGATGGTGGGAAAGGAGCTATTTGGATAAGCGAAACTAAGGAAATCAAGAATCCATATCAAGGAAAAAAAATGCTAACCTGTGGTTCTATGAAAAAAGAACTGTAGGACAGTTAACTACTTACTTATAAATATATCGGGTTATTTACATAATAACCAATCAATGTTCCGGTGACTACTGATGTTCCGAATTTATTGAAATGGAAAAAATGCATCTAATTTTTTAGACTGCCCTTTGATCCGTTCTTTAACCAAATAGTCACTGATGATATGTGTTTTCATGTAAGTAAGTTGATATACATATTTTCAGAAACATCAATAGTACCCTTTTTTTAAACAATTAAAATTAAATAAAAATGAAAAATGTAATTCTTTCAGCCATAGTTATGGTATTTGTAATGGTTTCTGGTAATGCACAAAGTAAAAAAACAGAGACTAAATTTTCAACTGAACAAATTGTAGCAAATTATTTAGCATTAAAAAATGCACTTGCAAAAGATGACACCAACGGAGCTGCTAAAGCTGGAAAAGCATTGTATGCGACTTTCAAAAGCGTAAATATAAAATCGATAGATCCAAAATCCAAAGCAGCATATCTTGATATAGCCGACGATGCCAAAGAGCACGCAGAACATATTGGGGCTAATGGTGGTAATATCGAGCATCAAAGAGAGCATTTTGCCCTACTGAGTAAAGACGTAAATGATTTGATCAAAACTTTTGGAGCTGCAAAAACACTATACCAGGATTCTTGTCCTATGTATGATGGTGGAAAAGGAGCTATCTGGATTAGTGAAACAAAAGAGATAAAAAACCCTTACTATGGTTCCAAAATGCTTACCTGCGGTTCAATGAAAAAACAATTGTAAAATGAAACGATTCATCAGAAAGATTCTTTTTATTGGGTTAATTATTTTTCTACTGATGCAATTGTATCAGCCTGCCCGAAATTCCGATTACGGGCAGGTTTTACCAATTCACATTTCGAGAGTCTATCCCATTCCCAAGAATGTACAAAAGATTCTTCAGACTTCCTGTTATGATTGTCACAGCAACAACACGCAATATCCATGGTACTCCTACATACAGCCGGCACGTACTTTCATGGAGGGACACATTACTAAGGGTAAAGAAAATTTGAATTTTAGCCAATGGGGAAGTTATTCCAAACGAAAACAGGAAAATAAATTAGACCGAATTGCCAAGCAGATAAAAGCCAACGAAATGCCTTTGGCTTCCTATACGCTGATCCATAAAAATGCAGTGCTGAATAATGTTCAGAAAGAACAACTGCTCAATTGGATTGAAAAAGTAAGCGATAGTCTTGCACAAATAAATTAAATCTATGGTACACAAATTAATAGAATGGTCGCTGCGAAACCGTTATATCGTTTTACTATTATCGGCAGGAATATTTGTATGGGGTATCATCTCTATTCAAAAAAATCCTATTGATGCTATTCCCGATTTATCTGAAAATCAGGTAATCGTATTCACAGAATGGATGGGACGTGCTCCACAGCTCGTTGAAGACCAGATCACCTATCCCTTGGTTACCAACCTTCAGGGATTGCCCAAAATTAAATATGTAAGAGCTGCTTCCATGTTTGGTATGAGTTTTATCTATGTCATTTTTGAAGATGATGTTGATGTATACTGGGCAAGATCAAGAGTACTGGAGAGGCTCAGTACTATTAGCAGCACCCTGCCCAAAGGAGTTGCCCCGCAATTAGGACCCGATGGAACTGGGGTTGGGCATATACTCTGGTATACTTTGGAGGCACCCGGTATTGACCTTGGCGAACAAAGAGCGCTACAGGACTGGTACGTCAAGTTTGCTTTGCAAAATGTTCCCGGAGTGAGTGAAATTGCTTCTTTTGGAGGATTTCAAAAAGAATACCAGGTTACCATTGATCCAAACAAACTGCTATATTATAAGCTGTCTGTCCCAGAGGTTATAAGTGCTGTACGTGCCAATAATAATGAAAGCGGCGGAAGAAAATTCGACATGAGTGATATTGGCTATATCATTAAGACATCCGGTTATCTGAAATCCATCAAAGAGATTGAGGATATTCCACTGAAAAACCAAAATGGCATTCCTATAAAAGTCAGCGATATAGGAACTGTTCAGATGAGCGGGGAAACCCGATTGGGAATCTTTGATCATAATGGCACTGGCGAAGTCGTTGGCGGTATAGTAGTGATGCGTTATGGTGAAAACGCAGATGCTGTAATTGATAATGTGAAAGAAAAAATGAAGGAAGTTGCGAAAGGGCTTCCAAAAGGGGTAAAATTCAATATTGTATATGACCGGGGACATCTGATTAAAGAATCTATTGATTCGGTGAAGCGTACCTTAATTGAAGAAATGCTTGTAGTGTCCCTTATCGTTATTATTTTTCTTTTTCACTGGCGTAGTGCATTAAGTATTATCATCCAGATACCAATTACAATTGCAGCAAGTTTCATACTGCTCAATGCCTTTGACATATCCTCCAACATTATGTCCCTTACCGGTATAGCACTTGCCATTGGAGTAATAGTTGACAACGGTATTATTATGAGTGAAAATGCCTACCAGCATCTCTCACAACGGTATGCACAATGGGAATCTGAACAAAAAAATGAAACAAACTCTGATGAAAAGAATTAAAAATATATTTCGCAAAAAACCACAGTGGATATCCGAAGAGGAAAGACTCAAAATAATTGAGAAAAGCAGCAAGCAGGTTTCCCGTGGCGTATTCTTTGCCACTGTAATTATAATTACCTCTTTCTTGCCTGTGTTTATGCTTACCGGACAGGAAGGAAAACTATTCCATCCTTTAGCCTTTACAAAAACATTCATACTGATTGTGGATGCCCTGTTGGTACTTACATTAGCTCCGGTACTGATTTCTTTTTTTATGAAAGGAAAATTCCGTCCAACCGATGCACATCCAGTAAATCGCTTTTTGGAAAGAGGTTATGAGCCAATTATACGCTGGGTTCTGAAATGGAGAAAAACAACTCTTGCAGTCAATATTCTGGCATTATTGATTTCTATTCCATTATTGATGCGGCTCGGAACGGAGTTCATGCCTCCATTGGATGAACAGAGTATTTTATTTATGCCTGTTACCCTCCCTGATGTATCTAATGGAGAAATCAAACGCATTTTGCAGGTACAGGATAAAATAATCAAATCGGTTCCTGAAGTTGAAAGTGTTTTGGGTAAGGCAGGGCGAGCTAACACAGCTACGGATAATTCCCCAATGAGCATGATTGAGACCATTATCATGCTAAAACCAAAATCACAGTGGCGTGAAGGAATAGATAAAAAAGATATTATTAAGGAACTCGATACCAAACTCCAGATACCTGGTGTAGTAAACGGCTGGACACAGCCCATTATCAACCGAATCAATATGCTGGCAACAGGAATTCGTACCGATGTAGGAATTAAAGTCTACGGACAAAATCTCGACACCATTGCTCGTGTATCTGAAAGGGTGAAAATGGCTTTAGAAGGAACTCCGGGAGTATCTGATTTATTTGTGGATCCTATTACCGGAGGTAAATACCTTGATGTTGATGTTAATCGCCAGGAATTGGCCCGATATGGATTAACAGTAGATGATGTAAACCAAACCGTGGAATTTGCTTTAGGTGGTGCATCCATTGGCAATACTGTTGAAGGACGAAGACGTTTTTCAATAAGTGTGCGTATGGCACAGGATTATAGAAATAGCGTGGAACGCATTAAACGCATTCCCTTACAGTCTCCTGCCTTTGGAGAAGTGCCATTATCTGCCGTTGCTGATATTAAATTCGTAGACGGACCGCCAATGATCAGTTCTGAAAATGCACTCCTTCGCGGAGCAGTCATGTTCAATATACGTGATCGTGATATGGGAGGAACCGTACAGGAAGCAATGAAAAAATTAGAAAGTGCCAAAAACATACTTCCTGAAGGGTACTTTATAGAATGGAGCGGACAATATGAGAACCTGATCAGCGGAGAAAAGACCCTTAAAGTCATTGCGCCGCTAGTATTGCTTATTATTTTCTTCGCCCTATATTTTGCCTTTAATTCCCTTAGGGAAGCCTTTTTAAGTCTTATAACAGTTCCTTTTGCTTTAATTGGAGGTGCCTATATAATTTTTTTCTGGGATGTCAATCTATCAGTGGCGGTAGCAGTAGGTTTTATTGCCCTTTTTGGAATTGCCGTGGAAACCGGAATTGTGATGGTTATCTATCTCAATGATGCCATGGAGCAACTTATCCGGGCCAAAGGAAACTCAAGGGAAACCATCACTAAAGAAGATCTCAGGGAATATGTGGTACACGGCGCCGCAAAACGATTGCGCCCAAAACTAATGACCGTTTGCGTCTCATTATTCGGATTAGTACCTGTCCTGTGGTCCAATGGTGTTGGAATGGATGTAATGAAACCAATTGTATTGCCTATGATTGGCGGTGTATTTACCTCTGCCGTGCATATCTTATTAGTAACCCCGCTTATTTTCCTAATGTCCAAAGAATATGAACTAAGAAAATATGGCAAACTCGAAGTACATGATGTCAAACATTAAAATACTGGCAGTACTATTGCTTTTACTGCCCATACAGCTATGGAGCCAGACCAAACAGGTCTTGTCTCTTGATACAATCCTTCAAAGGATTGATAAAAAAAATGTGCTCCTGCAAAGCTATAGTTTAAAGGCAGAAGGATACAAGTACAGTGGCGATGCCGCAACGGCATGGATGGCACCAATGGTGGGTGTGGGAACTTTTATGACCCCCTATCCCTTTCAGGAGGTTATGGATGACCGCGACAAAGGATCTTTAATGTTCAGAATTGAACAGGACATCCCCAATGTAGGAAAGCTAAACAAGAAGAAAAAATTCATCCAGTCCCAAGGAAACATTGAGAACGCTACCCGTGCCGTTACCCTTAACGACTATAAATCGAAGGCCAAACAGCTCTACTACAGCTGGATGGTGGCCGAACAGCGAATGAAAGTTTTGGATCAGAACGAAAAGATAATGCTGACCATGAAAAAGATTGAGGAAGTGCGCTATCCCTACAACCAGTCGCAATTGGGTAATGTATACAAGATCGACGCAAGGATTGAAGAAAACAAAAATATGGTCCGCATGCAGGAAGGTGAAATTGCAAAAGCAAGAGCATGGCTCAACAGCTTGATGAACCAGCCCGGCAATGCTGATTTTGCCATAGACACGAGTATTAATCCTGTCTTCAACCCAGCTTTACACGACACCACAAGCCTTGCAGGGGTACGTGGAGATATCAAGAAGATGGATGCTGGAATTGAATCGATGCAGCTTAGTATTGAGGCCATGAAAGCAGAAAAAAATCCCTCTTTTAAAATCCAGTTTGATCATATGAATTCTTTTGATAAAATGATGCCCAAAGCCTATTCGGTAATGGCAATGATGTCTATTCCTATTGCTCCCTGGTCTTCAAAAATGTATAAATCAGATGTCAAAGCAATGCAATACAATGTACAGGCTATGGAGAAAGAGAAATCCGCCATGCTGCAGGAAACCCAAGGTATGTTATATGGTATGCAATACGAAATACTGACCATGCAAAAAAGGATTCAGGGACTCGAAACAAAAATAATCCCTTCTATGCAAAAGTCCCTGGATGTAAACTTTCTGAACTATCAGGAAAACAAACTGCAGATTCCTGTAGTAATTGACTCCTGGGAAGCTTTAAATATGCTGCAGAATAACTTATTAGATGAAAAATTAAAACTATATCAAATGATTGTCGATTATGAAAAAGAACTCTATCGCTAAGTTAGTCGCATTGTTATTCGTTTCGATATTATTATTGACAGCCTGTAACAAGAAAACCGAGTATAACAGTAAGCCATCACATCAGCATGTTACAAATCAGGAATATACCTGTCCGATGCATCCTGAAGTTATTCAGGATAAGCCCGGCAGCTGCCCAATATGCGGTATGGAATTGGTTCCAAGACATACCCCTGGTACGGAAACAGCTATAGACAGCAGCCTGAAACACCTTTTAAAACCCGTCAATGAACAGGTCGTTTCTAATATATCTGTCATAAAACCTCAGGGAGGTACTAAAATATTCTCTCTGCAGGTACAAGGAATTATTACCTACGATACCCGTGAGCAGACCAGCATTTCCAGCAGGGTAAGCGGAAGGATTGAGCGCCTGCTGATTAAGTACAATTACCAGCCCATAAAAAAAGGACAGCTAATCATGGAAATCTATTCACCTGACCTTGCTGCCGCGCAAAGAGAGTTGTTGTTTATTTATCAATCTGATGCAAACAATCCGATGCTTCAAAAAGCAAAAGAGAGACTGTCTCTGCTAGGCATGCAGCAGAAACAAATACAACAGGTATTAAAGACAGGTAAAATTTCCTATCGCATTCCTGTTTACAGTAATGCCACCGGCTACATCTTAGACAATACTGCGACAGCAAATGCTTCTGCAATAGCTCCTGCGGCTTCACCTCAAAGCTCGGTGTCAGATGATGGCATGGGTGCTATGGGCTCAAGTGGCAATGCAGCATCAAATAATAGTGCATCTACCCCTGCTGCCTCTGCTATTATGCTAAGAGAAGGGCAATATATTGGTGCTGGACAATCACTCTTCACAATCTATACCAACAAAAACCTTATCGCTGAGTTTGCTTTTGATCCATCGGTATCACCCCAGATTAAAAAAGGACAAAAACTGGTGTTTTATGAACCCTCAGATAAGCAAAACGTATATACTGGTATTATCGGACTCATTCAGCCCGTCTTTAAAGAGGGAAGCAACTTTACTATAGCAAGGATTTATTTGCAGGATAATAAATTTCAAACTGGAAAATTAGTAACTGCAGCCGTTCCTATTGTCAGTAAAGGCTGGTGGCTCCCGCAAAGTGCCGTTCTCAATCTAGGAAATAAATCCATCGTTTTCAAAAAAGAAAAAGACGTGTTTGTTCCCAGAGAAGTTAAAACGAAAAACAATGCTGATGGAATGGTCCTAATAGATCAAGACATCAGTGATTGGGGTATTGCCAGCAATGCGGCCTATATGATAGACAGTGAGAGTTTTATCAAGATAGCTTCAGAAAATAAATTAAAAAATTAAGTCATGAACAGTAAATCAATAATTCGTACTATTTTGCTCATTGCAATGGTTTTTCCACTTCTATTTACAGCATGTGTTCAAAAAGAAGAAAAAAAAGTCAGTCAGGAAAAAGTTCAAACCTATACCTGTCCCATGCATCCGCAAATTGTAAAAGATGGTCCTGGCTCATGCCCAATCTGTGGAATGGATTTAGTGCCCTTCGAAAAAAACAACTCACAGGACTTTCTAACCTTGGGGCCAAGCCAGCAAGCTCTAGCCAATTTGACTACAATAACAGCCGGAGAAAATGAATTTTCGAATTCATCGCGTCTCAACGGGCGTTTGGTTACTGACCCTGAGCAAACTATTTACATCTCAAGCCGAGTGGCAGGAAGGATTGAAGAGTTGTATGTAAAAGAAACTGGTGTTCCCGTTCGAAAAGGCCAGCCTTTATACAGAATATATTCAGAGCAGCTATCAGCCCTGCAACAGGAGTACCTCATTGCCACAGCACAGGCCACAAGCTTTGCCGAGGATAAACGCTTTGCCCAAATAAAAAATGCTGCAAAGCAAAAACTATTATTGTATGGTCAGTCCGAAGCCCAGCTTAATGAGTTATTCAAAAAACAAAAAGCATCCCCTTATGTTGATTATTATTCTCCAAATTCAGGAATAGTTGCAGAACTTTCCATAACGGAAGGCCAATATGTAGCAGAAGGAGCCTCTATTATGAAATTAGAAGATTACAATCGTTTATGGGTCGAAGCTGATGTTTATCCAGCCGATGCAGGTAAAATTAAAACCGGCCAAAAGGTTAAAGTTTTAGTCTCTGGTTATGAAGATCAGCCCCAAACAATGACCGTAGATTTTATAAATCCTGCCTTGCAGACAAGCAAGCAGATAATACAGCTGCGCGGTACTATTGCCAATCCAAACAATCAATGGCAGGCAGGTCAGCAGGCAATTGTTTTACTGCCTTCCTCAGAACAGAAAATGAAATTGACCATACCTGTGGATGCTGTTATAAGAGACGGAAGCGGCACACATGTTTGGATTGAAATTGGAAAAGGCAAATATCAGCCTAGAATGGTGGCGATTGGTTCGGAAACCTTCGATGAAGTCGAAATTACTGGCGGCTTAAAAAAAGGTGATGTCGTTGTTGCATCTGGCGCCTATCTCCTGTACAGTGAATTTATATTAAAGAAAGGCAAAAACCCAATGTCAGGAATGAAAATGTAATAACCAATCTCACAACAGACGATGAAAAAAATAATCAAAATAGGAATCCCGATATTATCAATCTTCTTACTTATTGCCTGCGGTAATAATGAAAACAAAAAGCAAGAGAATCCTGAGGATAGTGAAACTTCTGTCCCAATTTCAAAAGAAGCCGAAATCAGGATAAATGATGATGTCTTAAACGCGATATACAGCCAGTATGCACATTTAACAGTAGCCCTTACCGAAGATAATATCGCGGAAGCAAAACTGGCGGCCAATGCGATTGAAGCGGGAGCACGGCAAATTAGCAACAACAGTACTCTTGCAGTAAGTGCCGCAGCAATCGTTTCAGCTCCTGATATTGAAAACCAGCGGGCTGCCTATTCTAAGCTAAGCAATGAACTCATTTACCTGCTAAAAAAAGCAGGAATGACCCAGGCTGAGCTGTACGTGGAATATTGTCCAATGGCGTTTGACAATAAGGGGGCCGTATGGATTAGTTCTACCAAAGAAGTACGTAATCCTTATTTTGGAGCAAAAATGCTCAAGTGCGGTGAGGTGAAAGAAACAATTAAATAATTAGGTTCTAAAACAAAACTACTTGTAATTTTTTTCAGTGTTAAAAAATGGATATCAAAGCTTATTGGGAATAAGATCATTTTAAGCAAATCAAAATTTCAGGTTTACTAAAAAAAAGCTAACTTTCTATATATTAAATATATAACACATCGAATTTTATAAAAAAAAACAACATTATGACACACACCTATACAATATCGGGAATGACTTGCGATGGATGTCGTACGAAAGTAGAAAAAACATTAAATGCTGTGCAGGGAATAAAGGCAACTGTTACCTTAGATCCTCCATTGGCAACCATTACAATGGAAAAACATATTGCAACCGAACAGCTGCAGGAAGCATTGACTGCGGTTGGAAAGTACACCATTGAAATGACACACACGACTCATTCGCAAGAAAAAACAGCTGAGAAACCATGCTGTAGTACTGCTAACGATCCTGATCATAAAAAGTTAGCTGCGCCTCATAATGATGCGGGTGGAAAATACTATTGCCCGATGCATTGTGAAGGCGATAAAATGTATGATAAACCGGGAGATTGTCCTGTATGCGGAATGCATTTGGTACAAGAACCACCCGCTGTTCAGGTTCAGCAATACACATGCTCTATGCATCCGGAAATTATAACCAATGCGCCAGGATCATGTCCTATTTGCGGGATGGATCTAGTACCAATGGAACCAAGCGAAAGCGAAGAACAAAGGATTTATAAGGGTTTGGTTAAGAAAATGAAAATAGCGGTTGTATTTACAGTTCCTGTTTTCGCCATTGCCATGATAGAAATGGCACACAACAATCCTCTACTTCAACTAATGGATGCGGCTAAATGGAATTGGGTACAGCTTATTTTATCACTTCCTGTTGTCTTTTATGCCTGCTGGGTATTTTTTGTACGAGCATGGAAATCAATAATCACATGGAATTTAAATATGTTTACCCTTATCGGAATTGGTACAGGAGTGGCATTTTTATTTAGTTTAGTTGGAATGTTTTTTCCAGACATTTTTCCAAGTGAATTTAAGACCCAGCACGGAACAGTACTATTGTACTTCGAGGCCACAACAGTTATTCTGACTTTGGTTTTATTAGGACAATTGCTTGAAGCCAGAGCGCACAGTCAAACCAGTGGTGCTATAAAAGAATTATTAAAATTGGCTCCTACCGAAGCTACTTTGGTAATTGATGGCGGTGATAAAGTAATCTCAATCCATGATATAAAAAAAGGTAATTTATTACGGGTAAAACCCGGAGATAAAATTCCTGTGGATGGGAAAATAACCGATGGTGAAAGTACAATAGACGAATCGATGATTACCGGTGAACCAATTCCTGTAGATAAAAAAATAGGCGATATGGTGTCTTCAGGAACTATAAACGGAAACAAATCATTTATAATGATTGCCGAAAAAGTTGGTTCGGAAACCTTGCTTTCGCAAATTATACAGATGGTTAATAATGCAAGTCGTTCCAGAGCACCAATTCAAAAACTAGCCGATAGTATTGCTAAATATTTTGTACCAATTGTTGTTGTAATTTCCATTCTTACCTTTTTCATTTGGGCAAAATTTGGTCCCGAACCGGCATTGGTCTATGGGTTTATAAATGCCATTGCGGTACTAATTATTGCCTGTCCTTGTGCTTTAGGATTGGCAACGCCCATGTCTGTAATGGTAGGAGTTGGAAAAGGCGCTCAATCGGGAATTCTGATAAAAAATGCTGAAGCTTTAGAAAAAATGGATAAGGTAAATGTTCTGATTACTGATAAAACAGGAACAATTACAGAAGGGAAACCTTCGGTGGAAAAAATTGTTGCACTACAATATTCAGAAGATGAACTGTTGCAATACATTGCATCTTTAAATCAGTATAGCGAACACCCTTTGGCACAAGCCGTGGTGAAATTTGCAAAAGCTAAAAATGTCTCTTTAACGAAAGTCGATGATTTTGAAAATATTGCAGGAAAAGGAGTTATTGGAACTGCTATTGATAAAAAGATCGCATTAGGGAATAAAAAATTAATGGAGCAAGTAGGCGCAGCTATATCTGCCACAATTGAAGAGAAAATTATTGCCGAACAAAAATTAGGAAAAACAGTTTCTTATATCGCTGTAGATAAGAACGTAGTGGGATTTGTAACGATAACCGATGCTATAAAACAAACCAGTGCTGCTGCTATAAAAGAATTAATGCGTCAAGGAGTTGAAGTAATCATGCTTACGGGAGATAATGTAAATACTGCCAAAGCTGTTGCCGAAGATTTGCATTTAACCTCTTTCCAAGCAGGTTGTTTACCAGAAGACAAATTAAAAGTAATAGAGAAATTACAAGCTGAAGGAAAAGTTGTTGCTATGGCAGGAGATGGCATAAACGATGCGCCAGCTTTGGCACAATCGGACATTGGCATTGCGATGGGAACAGGAACAGATGTTGCGATAGAAAGTGCCAAGATTACTTTGGTAAAAGGAGATTTGCAAGGAATTGTAAAAGCAAAAAATCTGAGCCACGCTGTAATGCGCAACATCAAGCAAAACCTATTCTTTGCTTTTATTTATAATGTCTTAGGCGTACCAGTAGCTGCGGGAGTTTTATATCCGTTTTTCGGAATATTACTTTCTCCTATGATTGCTGCCCTGGCAATGAGTTTTAGCTCGGTATCTGTTATTGTCAATGCATTGCGATTGAGAAGCTTAAAACTCTAAAAAATAATAATTTATTATTAAAACAAATGACCAATCTAGGACAAATTATTCTGCAGTATAAAAACGATAACGAAAGTGTCTACAATACCTGGTTTATAGATAACAACCAACGGTTAAAGGCATTTCGGACTATAAGACGAGGTGTTTTACAAGTCATTGAGGATATTAAAAAGAAAACCTTTCCTAATGATTTTAAAGAAAGCAGCTTAGAATTTGTTCTGAGTTGCATTGCTGAACAAAAACAAGTCTTTGCAGGGGTTTCCCATCCGTTTTATTGGAAACCCAAATTACGCATCCCCGATATCTATGAAAATCAAAACAATAAATTGGCTTTTGGTCAATTCCTTGAAAATTGTATTAATGCCAAGTCTGAAGAACAGGTTGTAAAAGAAATCATAAAACTCGATGAATTAAAAATTAAAGGATTAGGACCTGCGGTTGCCAGTATTTTGTATTTCATACACCCAACCTGGTTCCCGCCATTCAACACTGCTATTCTCAATGGCTTTAATTTTCTTTTTAAAGACAAAAAAAAATTGGGAAGCTGGACAGAATATCTTAAAATAAGGGAAACTTTGATGGAAACTAACACTTTGCATAAATCTCAGCTGTCAAATGATTTGGGTGCCATTGCAGGATTGTGTTTTGAAATTGGAACCCAGAAAATGCTAATCGGTAACGATGAATATTTAAGCGAGGCAGAACGTTCAAGATTCGAAAAAAACGTACACAAGCGTCAAAGAGAAATACTCGAAGAAAAACTGGAGGAAAATCTGCATAGTGAGATGCAATACCATCTGCTAAAAATAGGTATTTCTCTAGGTTTCGATGTTACCCCGGCAAGCAATGATAAAAACAAATCATTTAATGGACAAAATTTCTCATTTATTTCACTGGTAAAATTCCCTGAGTTGCCTACTGACAAGGATACTCAAAATACCATCAGGCTTATTGATGTGCTCTGGTTCGAAAAAGGCACAAACAAAATTATAGGAGCCTTTGAAGTGGAAAAGAGCACTAGTATCTACTCCGGCATACTGCGCTTGTCTGACCTATACTTCAGCATATCAAGCGGACAGGAAGTTTTTTATATTATTATTCCCAATAACAGGGAAAAGGATGTAGTGCTTCAGCTAAATAGGCCCGTTATAAAAAACTCTAAAATGAATATACAATATATCCTGTTCTCTGAACTAAGGGCCAATTGTGATGCTATCTGTAACTTTGGAACCGACCATTCGGTAATGGAAAAAATATCAAAATCAATTTAAAATTAAAAAACTATGAAAAAAATAATTCTATTAAGCTTCATTATAATACAATCGTTATCAATTTGGGCACAGGAAAAAGTTCAAATTAAGCTTACTTCTGCAAGCCCTTCAGCATCATTTCAACAAGAAATTGGAAGCTCAACAATAAAAATGGCCTATAGCAGACCCTTAGTAAGAGGACGAAAAATATTTGGGGAACTGGTGCCATTTGGCAAACTCTGGCGGACAGGTGCCAGTGACTGTACGACCATCAGTACTAATGAGGATATCACCTTAGGAAATAATATTTTAAAAACAGGAACCTACTCTATATTTTCAATTCCATCAGAAAATGAGTGGACTATCATTATAAATAGTGATAGTACTTTACATGGCGAAACTGGTTATGATGAGAAAAAAGACGTTATGCGTTTTACCGTCCCCACAGAAAAAACAACTAATTTCTACGAAACTTTTACCATCGAATTAAATGACATCAATAGTAAAGGAGAAGGTTTCCTTAAAATAGAATGGGAAAATACTATGGTTAAAATACCAATGAAAAGCAAAGCTGACAAAGAAATTTTAGCCCTGATTGACAAATATATTATTAAAGAGAAAAGTCAAAATGCTACTTTATTGTTTCAGGCAGCAAATTATTATTCAACCACGGGAAGAGCAAATAACCAAACAGTATCCTGGTTAACTGAGGCCGAAAAATTGGATCCCGAAAATTTTTATTATCCCACTTTAAGACAGAAAGTATCTTTAGAACTGAAGGATTATCCCAATGCCATTGAGGCTGCAAAAAAAGCCTTAACAATTGCTGAACAGAAAAAAATGAAGGGTACTGAAAAATTAAAAAATCAGATTGAAGAGTTACAATTATTACTTAAAAGTAAATAAATAATTAAGCTATTATAATATCACACTGAAAACTACAGGAGCTTAAAAAAAAAGATTGCCATTTAAGCCGATACAGTGTTATAGTGACCTTAGACTTGTTTTGTTCAGGGAAATCGTTAAATCTAAATAATTTTTAAATATGAAAAATATGAAAATGGAACACGCAACACAGCTGCATTCAAAAGAGGTGGACTCTAAAATGTACAAAAAATTAGCCCTTATGATAGTATTGTCATTTATTTCGATGTATGTACTAATGTATTCTGGAAAAACCGGTCAATTT
>NZ_MUHA01000032.1 GCF_002217355.1 Flavobacterium oncorhynchi
ATATTTGTTTTTTGGATTTCAGAAACAAATATAACAAAATAAAAGTACTTTCCTACAAAAAATTACTTAAAAAGTAAAATATATCTTATTTAAATATTTGATATAGCAATTATAGAATAAAAAAAGCCAATAGTTTTTCAACTATTGGCTTTTTATAATTTAAAAATGTTGTCGTTAATTATTAACTTGGATCAACACACTCAGAATAAGTTACGATATGTTTAGTCAAATCTGTCCATTTTGGTTCAGGATTATCAGAAATCACTTTTTGACAGCTTCCCCATAATGGTTGAAATTCTTTTTTGTAATCTTTTTTCTTTAATAAAAATGCTGGAGAATCTTTTTTAGCAACATAGTATGATTTTGCATCTCCACCAACAAATTTAACTCCTCCTACTCCTAAAGATGTAGTTTCTTTTGCATAAGGATCGCAGTATACTTTAACATCTTTACTAAATCCAGGATTTAAAAGCTGCATTAATAATTTTGAATTTTTCTTTTTAACTTTTACGTCAGCAGTTTCAAAATAAGCGTAACCTTGGTTTAAGAAATCTTGATTTAATTTCTCATCATTCCACTTTTTAAAATCTTCAAGAAAATTTAGTTTTTTACCTAAATTATCAAGTCCACTTGGCGGTAAATACATAAACTTAATATCTTCTGGTTTTAGTTTGTGTTTTTTTCCAGCTCCATCTTGCAATTTGATGAATTCAATTAATCCTTTATCTCTGTCAATATCTCTAATAGTTCCATTAATTTCAGTTCCGTCAGCTAAAGTTATATAAGCTGTTTTACTGTGTGAAAATCCATAAGATGGGGAAATTAAATTTTGTGCTTTCACTGCAGTAAATGCAACAAAAAGCATCATAAAAAGTAACGGTTTTTTAATCATTGTTTTGGTTTTAGAATTGTGCCTACTCTTACGATTTTCGGCTTCCTCGCTTTATTTTTATAACACAAAAAGAAGATTATCTTCCTAAAAAATATTCGTGTTTTTATTTACAATTGACAATCATTTTCCTACTGTAAACATAATTATAAAAACGATATATACAAGCCATTATTTAGTTTTTTTACACGAAAATTCAGGCATACTATTGATAACATTTCACTAACAATAACTTTAACTTTTCTACACTTTTCAAACACCAACTATTAAATTAATTCAAAAAAAAAGCTGATAATTGTTTCCAATTATCAGCTTTTTAATAGGTTTTATTCAACTACATTCTTTCCGGAACTTCAATTCCTAATAATGTAAATGCAGATTTTATAACTTCGGCAACTTTTTGTGAAAGCTGTACTCTGAATATTTTTTTCGTCAAATCTACTTCACCTAAAATATGAACTGATTGATAAAACGAATTGTATTCTTTTACTAAATCATAGGTATAGTTTGCAATTAATGCCGGGCTGTGATTTTGTGCTGCATTTTGAATTATCTCAGGAAAGAGCTCGATTTGTTTTACGAGTTCTTTTTCTTTTTCGTGCATCTCTTCAATCTGTGATTTAGCCGAAAAATCAAAATCGGCTTTACGAATGATCGATTGGATTCTTGCATAAGTATATTGAATAAACGGACCAGTATTTCCAGCAAAATCAACAGATTCTTCAGGATTAAACAAAATACGTTTTTTAGGATCTACTTTTAAAATATAATACTTTAATGCCCCAAGACCAATTGTTTTATACAATTTAGCTTTCTCCTCATCAGAGTAACTATTTAACTTCCCGAGATCTTCCGAGATCTGTTTTGCGGTATCTGCCATATCCTGCATCAAATCATCTGCATCAACAACAGTTCCTTCACGGCTTTTCATTTTTCCAGAAGGTAAATCAACCATTCCGTATGACAAATGATATAAGCTTGACGCCCAATCAAATCCTAATTTTTTAAGGATTAAAAACAAAACTTTAAAATGATAATCTTGCTCGTTCCCAACGGTATAAACCATTCCGCCAACATCCGGCATATCTTTAACACGTTGAATTGCTGTTCCAATATCTTGCGTCATATAAACGGCAGTTCCATCAGAACGCAATACAATTTTACGATCTAAACCTTCATCTGTCAAATCAATCCAAACAGAACCGTCAGGATCTTTTTCAAAAACGCCTTTATCAAGACCTACTTGAACAACATCTTTCCCTAATAAATAAGTATTGCTTTCGTAATAGTATTTATCAAAGTTAACTCCAAGGTTAGAGTATGTTACAGCAAAACCGTCATAAACCCATTGGTTCATTTTTTTCCAAAGAGCAATAACTTTCTTATCGCCGGCTTCCCATTTTTTAAGCATTTCTTGTGCTTCAATAATAATTGGCGCTTGTTTTTTTGCTTCTTCTTCGGTTTTACCCGTTTCTATTAATTGATTAATTTCTGCTTTGTAAGCTTTATCAAATTCAACGTAATATTTACCAACTAATTTATCTCCTTTTAAATTTGAACTTTCAGGAGTTTCGCCGTTTCCAAATTTCTCCCAAGCCAGCATCGATTTACAGATATGAATTCCACGATCGTTAATGATTTGTGTTTTGTAAACTTTTTTACCTGATGCTTTAATAATTTCAGCCACAGAATATCCTAACAAATTGTTACGTACGTGACCTAAGTGTAAAGGCTTATTTGTATTTGGCGAAGAATACTCAACCATAATTGCCTTATCTTCAGCATTTGGAGTTACATATCCAAATTTAGAATTGTCTTTTATATCATTAAAGAAATTTAAATAATAACTGTCTGATATTACAATATTCAAGAAACCAGAAACCACATTGAAACGAGCAACTTCTGAAACATTTTCAACCAGATAATTTCCAATTTTATTACCTAATTCCGCAGGATTGCTTTTAATAACTTTTACCAAAGGAAAAATCACCATTGTAATATCGCCTTCAAACTCTTTTCTAGTAGTTTGAAATTCGATTTTATCAACTGTAACGTCAAATAATGCTTGTATTGCTTTTTGTATAGAAGGTGTAAGAATTTGTGATAATGACATGTAAACTTATTTTTAAAGTGAGCAAAGATACTGCTTATTCATCAATAACAGAAAATGAATAACATATAAAATACTATATAACTATTAGAATTTCTTAAAACCTACTTCCTTTCAAGTGTTAAAATTATCAAAAAATAAAAACCTTAATCCCTTACAAAACAGAAGCATTCATAAAATCACACATTTTTTTAACTTTTTTTCTGTAACATATCGCTGACTAAAGAGTCTTAATAAGGGACTTCGAATTTATTATGAAAAACAAAAAGAGTAAAATAAACAAAAACAATCACATCATCAATCAATCAAAATAATCATTATCACATTATGAAACTAAAATTCTTTCTGTTGGCATTACTAGGTGTAATCTCGACAGTACAAGCTCAAAATTCAGGAACGGTCTCTGGAAAAATTACTGAAAAATCTAATAACGCACCTATTTCTTATGCTACGGTATCGATTAAAGATAACGGAAAAGTTGTTTCGGGTGTAAACACAGATGACAACGGAGACTTTACTTTTAAAAACTTAGCTTTAAAAAGTTATACAATTGAAATTCAATATATCGGTTTTAGAAAATATATTGGTTCAATCATTTTAAGTGAAAACAAGAAATCTGCAACGGTAAATGTTTCACTTGAAGAAGAAGCAACGCAATTAAAAGGTGTAAACATTGTTGCTGAGCGTTCTACAATCGAACAAAAAATCGACAGAAAAGTAGTTAATGTTGGTAAAGATTTAACAACTGCCGGTGCTTCTGCATCAGATATTATGAACAATATCCCGTCTGTAAATGTAGACCAAGACGGAAAACTTTCACTTCGTGGAAATGATAATGTTCGTGTGTTAATTGACGGAAGACCTTCAAATATTGACCCAGCACAATTGTTAAAACAAATTCCATCAACTTCAATCAAAAAAATTGAATTAATTACAAACCCAAGTGCAAAATACAATCCAGAAGGAATGTCTGGAATCATCAATATCATTTTGCACAAAAATGCAAATACTGGTTTTAACGGAAGCTACAGCGGAGGTATTACTTTTGGAGAAACAGCAAAATACAACCAATCTTTAGATTTAAATTATAAAACTGGAAAAGTAAATTTCTTTGGAAATGTTGGACAAAACTTTGGTAAATATCAAAATGAAGGTTTTATGAGAAGATTAGATCAAGATATTGTACAAAATATCGACGTTCTAAATGATAATGACTCTTATTTGTATAAAATTGGTATGGATTATTTAATTGATGATCATAATACTTTATCTATTTATACCAACCAAAATAAATCAAATGGTAAAGGCTTTGTAAATACTGATATTGATTATAATAACGTAGCGGATTCTGATATTTACAACATTTTTCAGAAATCATCATATTCAGGGCCTGATCAAGTTGGAACTTATAATTTAGCCTACAAACACATCTTTAAAAAAGAAGGACACACTTTAGATTTTGAAGGAAATTATAGTGATAATAAAGAAGACCAATATGCTTCTTTTGATACAAAAACAACTAAACTTGATAATACTTCAAGTAATATTATTTTCAATGATTACATAAAAGGTACACGAAAATTAACCACTTTGAATCTTGATTATGTAAATCCATTAAACGAAAAAACAACACTTGAAGCTGGTGCTGAAGCCAGACTTACTAGAACAGACAACGATTATACAACAGGAAATCCTTTAATGCCAATTGCTGATCGAGTTTCAAATTATACTTACGATACTGATATATACTCAGCGTATGTAACTTTTGGGCAAAAATTTAAAAAATTCAGCTATCAAGTTGGAGCTCGTTTTGAAAGCTATAAAGTAGCCGCTAATTTGAACTATGGTAAAGATAAATTTGATGATGATTATATTACATTATACCCATCTGCTTATTTAACGTATAACTTAAATGAGAAAAACACTTTACAATTTAGTTACAGCCGTCGTGTTGACCGTCCGAGTTTAGAGCAGACAAAACCTATTCGTGAGTTTGCAACTCCATTAGTTACCTCTTTAGGAAATCCTGAACTAAGACCTCAATTCACTAATTCTGTAGAGGTAAACTATACAAAAACACTTGAAAAAGGAAGTTTTACTGCTGGTGTTTTTGTAAGAAGCATTAATGATCAAATTAGTAGAATTTTATATCCAGACCCAGCAGATGCAAGTGGTGAAAAACAAATTATGACTTTTACGAACTACGATAACAATACTGCTTACGGTTTTGAAGCTTCGTTTAATTATAAAATTACAAAATGGTGGGATATTCAACCATCTATTGACTTTTCGAGCATTAACCAAGAAGGAATAGTATTTTTATATGATCCTGTAACCAAAAAAAGTAATCCGCTTGAACGAAAAATTACGGTTGCAGCATTTAATGGTCGTATGAATTCAAACTTTAAAGTAAACAAACGCTTAAGCTTTTTATTATTTGGTTTCTATAGAGGTGCAACAGACGGACTTCAAAACAACAGCCATGAAATGTATAAAATGGACATAGGTTCTCGTTATACTTTATTAAACAACAAAATGAATATAAGTTTACGTTTTAATGACGTTTTCAATACAATGAAATATGCTTTTGATACGATGTATCCTTACCCGCAATTGGGACAATTTACATGGGAAAGCCAAACCGTTTATTTAGGTTTAACGTACAACTTTGGAGGTGCAAAAATTAAAAACTTACAACGTAAACAAAGAGAAGACAATACTAATAAAGGCGGCGGCGGAATGTTCTAATCCCGCTTTTATTAGATCTATTTTAATATTTTTTAAATAATTACTTGTAGAAAAAAAGCCTGAAGTTTGCCAACTTCAGGCTTTTTATTTAGCTACAAAAAGTTTTTTAATTCTTTTACTTCTTCTGGATTTGCAGTTTCTGTATTATCTGTAATTGCCGATGAATGATAAAAAGTCGGCGCTAGTTTATCTTGAAGCAATTTAATATTTGAAGATCGCAATCCACCGCCGGGCATAATTTCAATGCGATCTTTTGCCAGTTTTTGAATCAATACCAAATCAAAAACACCTTCTTCAACATTTTTTCCTCGTCCAGAAGTTAGAATTGTATTAAAACCACACGCAATAACATCTTCAAGCGATTGCTCAAAATCATTGACAACATCAAAAGCACGGTGAAAAGTACACGAAAGTGAACCTGCCAAATTAACCAGCTCTTGATTTTGTTGTTTATTTACACTTCCATCTTCATTCAAAATTCCAAAAACAAAACCGTCAACTCCTAATTTTTTAAACTGTTTTATGTCTTGTTTCATTTCGACAAACTCATCATCGGTATAAACAAAATTTCCTCCTCGTGGTCGTATAATTACATGCATTTTTATGCTCAGTTTTTCACGAACTCTTACTGCTGATATAGTATTTGGAGTTGTTCCGCCAAGCTGCATATTGTCACACAATTCAATTCGGTCAGCACCATTCTCTTGTGCGATTATTGCCGATTCATAATTGAAACAGGCTATTTCTAGTTGATTTTTTTTCATTTTATTTTAAATCTATTTTTCGTCAAAAGAAACCTAACAGGTTTAAATACGCAATTTATAAAAAAACCTGCTCCAAAATGAAGCAGGTTTTCAAAATATAATGCAAGATGAATTAATTTACCATTTGATGATTGCACTAGCCCAAGTAAATCCACTTCCAAAAGCAGCTAAAACTACAGTATCTCCAGATTTAATTTTACCTTGTTCCCAAGCTTCTGTCAAAGCAATTGGAATAGATGCTGCAGTTGTATTTCCGTACTTTTGAATGTTATTATGAACTTGATCGTCTGATAATTTGAATTTATTTTGAATAAATTGTGAAATTCTCAAATTTGCCTGATGCGGAATCAACATATCAATATCTGAAACCTGCAAACCATTTGCTTCTAAACCTTCATTTATTACTTCAGCAAAACGAACTACTGCATTCTTGAATACAAACTGTCCGTTCATATACGGATAATAACTTTCGTCATTCGGATCGTTATCAGCAATAATATCTGTTACCCAACGCGCTCCCATTCCCGGCGCCTGCAAAGCCAATTCTTCAGCATGCTGTCCTTCAGAGTGCAAATGCGTTGATAAAATTCCTTTCGTCAAATCTTCTTCACGACTTAAAACAGCTGCTCCGGCTCCATCTCCAAAAATAACTGAAACTCCGCGTCCGCGGGTTGTCATATCTAATCCTGTCGAATGCACTTCAGAACCTATTACCAAAATATTTTTATACATTCCGGTTTTAATATACTGATCTGCAACCGAAAGAGCATACACAAATCCAGAACATTGATTTCTAACATCTAAAGCTCCTACTGTTCTTAATCCTAAATCACGTTGTACTAAAACTCCAGGTCCTGGAAAATAGTAATCTGGACTTAATGTCGCAAAAACCACAAAATCTATATCTTCTTTGGCTACACCAGAACGCTCAATTGCAATTTTAGCAGCTTTCACTCCCATTGAAGTTGTAGTATCTTCTCCACGAATGATATGTCTTCTTTCCTGAATTCCGGTACGCTCCTGAATCCATTCATCATTGGTATCTATAATCTTAGACAAATCATCATTTGTCACGACATTTGAAGGAACATAATATCCTAAGCCCGCTATTTTTGAATGATACATATTCTTTTATTATTTGTTAAAAATTTAGAATGCAAATTTAAGTATACTTTAAAAAATTAGCATACAAATTAGTCTTTTTTTCGTAATTATCAGTTTAATATCTTTTAATTATAAGACTGTTTAAAAACATTTAATTCTCAATTAAACATCATTTTAAACAAATAACTGAAAAGAATAAAAAATAACCTATAAAATGTAACAAGACTACTGTATCTTAGACAAACATTTTTATGTGTTCTTAATTCAAATCCAAAAAATCCAAATCATGAAATTAAAGGTTACTCTATTCTTACTTTTACACCTTGGTTTATTTTCTTTTGCACAAGAAAATTTAACGTATCAAAAACCCTCTAAATCTATTCTTGATTTAGCTGATTACCAAAGAGCTCCAACCGTATCTATGGATACAAAAAAAGAAAATATGCTCTTATTGTATCGAGATACATACAAAACGCTTGATGATTTAAATCAAGAGGAACTTCGTTTAGCAGGTTTAAGAATCAATCCCATTACTAATATTTCGAGTACTGTTACTTATGTAACCAATTTAAAAGTTAGAAAAATAAGCGGAAAAGATGAAACTCAGGTTTCAGGACTGCCAAACAACCCTAAAATAAGCAATATACTTTGGTCTCCAAATGACAAAAAAGTCTTATTCTCTCACACCACAAACTCTGGTGTTGAACTTTGGGTACTAGATGTTGCAACAGCTCAAGCAAAAAAACTTACTGAAGCAAATGTAAATGCAAATCTTGGAAATCCTTTCAGCTGGTTTTTAGACAATGAAACTATTTTGGTAAAAATGCTGCCAAAAAACAGACAACCTCTTTTAGATTCTAAAAAAGATTTACCAACCGGTCCAATTATCTCTAACACTTCTGGAGAAAAATCTCAAAATAGAACTTATCCTGATATGTTGAAAAACAAAAATGATGAGGCTAATTTTGAAAACATAATTACATCTGAATTATATAAGGTAAAACTAAATGGAGATACCACGTTATATAAAGAGGCGGCTATGTTTGCCGGTGAAAGAATTTCTCCTGATGGTAATTACATAATGCTGACTACTATTCAAAAACCTTTTTCGTATGTAGTTCCATTAAACAGATTTCCATCTAAAACAGTTGTTTATGACGTAAGAGGAAAAGAAATTAAAACGGTTAACGAAGTTCCTTTAAACGAAATCATGCCAAAAGGTTTTATGGCTGTTCGCAAAGGAAAAAGAGAAATGGCATGGAGAAATGACAAACCTGCAACTTTATCTTATGTAGAAGCTTTAGACGAAGGTAACCCAGCAAACAAAGTAGATTTTAGAGATGAAGTTTTTCTTTGGGAAGCTCCATTTACAAATGATGCAACTACATTAGTAAAACTTCCTCAACGCTATGGTTATATTACTTGGGGGAACGATAACATTGCTTTTATTACTGACGAATGGTATGACACTCGTAACACTAAAACATACCTAATCAATCCGTCAAATCCAGGACAGCAGCCAAAAGTAGTTACTGATAGAAACCAACAAGATGTCTATTCAGATCCAGGAGCTTTTGAAACTAAAAAGAATCAATACAATAAACAAGTTTTAGCGATCGAAAAAGACAATGCTTACCGAATTGGTGACGGATATACAAAAGAAGGACAGTTTCCTTTTATTGATGAATTCAATTTAAAAACTTTAAAAACAAAACGTATTTATACTTCTCCTTACAAAGACAAGAAAGAAGATTTAATCGAAATTGAAGACTTCAAAACCGGAAAAGTTTTAGTTCAAATTCAATCTAAGAGTGAATATCCAAATTACTACTTTAGAAATATCAAAAAACAAAACAGTATAACACCTATTACTACTTTTAAAAATCCATTTGAAAGCATTAAAGATGTTAGTAAAGAAGTAATCAAATACAAACGTAAAGATGGATTAGAGCTTTCTGGAACTTTATATCTTCCTGTTGGTTATGACAAAGCTAAAAAAGAGAAAATGCCTTTATTAATCTGGGCTTATCCAGCAGAATACAAAGATAGAAACAGCGCAAGTCAATCAACCCAAAACTCTAACGAATTTACATTTCCATATTATGGATCATTTGTATATTGGGTAACAAAAGGATATGTAGTTCTTGACGATGCTGCTTTTCCAATTATTGGAGAAGGAACGACAGAACCCAATGACAATTTTATATCTCAATTAGTAGACAATGCTGCAGCTGCAATTGATGCCGTTGACGCTTTAGGATATATTGATCGTAAAAAAGTGGCTGTTGGAGGACATTCTTACGGTGCATTTATGACAGCAAATTTATTAACACATTCTAACTTATTTGCGTGCGGAATTGCAAGAAGCGGTGCTTACAACAGAACGCTTACTCCGTTTGGATTTCAAACTGAACAAAGAAACTACTGGGAAGTTCCTGAAGTTTACAATACTATGTCACCGTTTATGAACGCTGATAAAATGAAAACACCGTTATTATTAGTTCACGGTGAAGCAGATAACAATCCTGGAACTTTTACTTTGCAGACTGAGCGTTATTTTCAAGCTTTAAAAGGTTTGGGTGCTCCAGCTAGAATGGTAATTTTACCGAAAGAATCACACAGTTATGTTGCTAAAGAAAACATTCTACACTTACTTTGGGAACAAGATCAATTTTTAGAAAAGTATTTAAAAAAATAAATCGCGATAACCGATTATAAAAACAAACCCGATAGATTTAAATCTATCGGGTTTTATATTTTACAAGTAATTTAAACCAAGAAATATTTCTTGCTCTAACGGGAGATCTATTTCACTTTCAAAAAACACTAATTGCCTTTTATAAACCGTTTCAATTAAAAAATGACTTCCTCTAAAATAAGTTCTTCTAATTTTTACAGGTAGTTTAGATTCCGAAACCATCTTAAACTGGTGTGGATAAACTAATGTTTTATGTGTTTCATCTTCATAAGGAAGCAATAAATGTGTTGCAATTTCATTTACTTCACCAAATAATGAAGCTACATATTTAGTTTCAGGATCCTCGTATATTTTTGTTGGATTGTCTTTTACAATTATTTCTCCGTGACGCATAACAATTGCTTCATCTGCAAATGACAAAGCATCTGTGCTGTCGTGAGTTGCAATAATACAGGTAATTCCTTTTTGTTTTAAATAACGAAATAAATTACGACGCAAAGCATTTTTACGAAAAGCATCGATCTGACTAAACGGTTCGTCTAACAAGATAACTTCAGGTTCTAAAGCCAAAACTCTTACCAAAGCCACTCGCTGCTGCTGACCGCCGCTCAAAAACTTAGCTTTAACATTTGAGAACGATTCCATTTCAACCATCTCTAATAATTCCTGAACACGAAGTTTTTTCATATTAGCAAAACCATTCGACAGAAATTTTCCTACATTTTCAGCCACGGTTTCGTATGGAGATAAGTCAAAATCCTGCGCCAGATATTTCATAAATGGCATACCTGGAATCAAATTATACTTTGGTCCTAAAATTGGTTTTTCACCATAAAACATTTTTCCCTCGTCTAGATTATATAAACCATATATAAGTTTTAACAGCGTGCTTTTACCACAGCCGCTCTCGCCAATAATAGCAATATTCTCGCCTTTGTTTATAGTAAAAGAAACGTCTTTAATAACGGGTTTATCGGTATACGTAAAAGAGATATTCTGAATGTCAAGCATGGGTTGTATTTGAAAGTCCAAATTTACAATGTTTAATTTCTAATGTCAAAAAAAAAGCTGCATCAATTAAGAAACAGCTTTTTTTATATTTTATTTTATCTGAAATTATTTTCCAGCTTCTGCTTTTGCATCGTTAACCATTTTATCGTTTGCGGTAATAGAGAATTCTACACGACGGTTTTGAGCTCTTCCTTCTGGAGTATCATTTGTTGCAATAGGATCAACAATACCTAAACCTGAAGTTTTGAAACGGCTTGATTTTAATCCTTTAGAAACCAAATAAGCTTGTACAGAAGCAGCTCTTTGTCCTGAAAGTGTTAAGTTATATTCTGGTTTACCAGTATTATCTGTATAACCAAAAATCTGAATATCAGTATCGCCATAAGCATTAAACACAGGAACTAATTTATCTAAGTTCGCTTTTGCCTGAGCAGTAAGAGTTGATTTATTAGTATCAAAACGAACAGCATTTTCATTCAAAGTCAAGTGAATTCCTTCACCTACTCTTTCAACATCTGCACCCGGCAAAGCCTGATCGATCTCACGAGCCTGTTTATCCATTTTGTTTCCAATAAGAGCACCAGTTCCACCACCAACAGCAGCTCCAATAGCAGCACCTAAAGCAGCATTACCGCCATGTCCTAAGTTATTCCCTAAAATACCACCAATAAGTCCACCAGCAACTACTCCAATTCCAGCGCCTTTTTGTGTATTATTAGCATTTTGCACTGAGTCGCAGCTTGTAAATAAACTAACTAATACAAGTAAGCTACTTAATCCTAAAACTGTTATCTTTTTCATTTTTTTCCTTTTTTTATATATTAATTAGCTCTCTGAAATTGATAAGTAACATCTGTTACTTGTCCGCCAACATTAATGTTGTCAATTAACTGAAATGAATTATCAGTAAGTCCTGCAACTTTTAGTAAATATCCTGATTTAACATTTTTTGATTTTGTTCCCGGATCAACAATTTTAAGTACAAAAAGTCCTTGATTGTTAATACTCCAAACAATTGGAGAAGTAAAACCTGTACAACTTGGAGACGTTAAAGCCATCGTACCTTTATTATTATTTGAGATAAAACTCCAAGTACTGCCTATAAAACACTTAGAATCTGCAAGATCAAAAGAAGTAACTTTGATATAATCAGAGCCTGGATAAGACACATTAGTAAGTACCCAATTTCCTTTAAGTGCAACTTGAGTCGGTCGATCAAGTTTAGTCGAAAGCGTTGGTGCTTCATTAGAAGAAGCCGTTGTAGACGAAGCTGATTTACACGCAAAAAACGTAGCGGCAACCATGCAAATGAAAATAATTTTCTTCATTTTGTTACATTATTTAAGTTAATACTTACTCGTTTAACAATTATTATACCACAAATATACGATTCGTGCCGACAAAATTTGTTTTAGAATCCATTTATTTTCTTTCAAAATTAACACTTGCGACAATTTGTCACCTTAAAAGCAATTGGTATTTTATTTGACGGAATGAAAATCATCAAGTTAAACTCAAAAAATTAAAAAATATGACAACAGGTAAAATTAATGTTTCGGTAGAAAACATCTTTCCCTTAATCAAAAAGTTTTTATACAGCGATCACGAAATTTTTCTTCGTGAGCTGATTTCAAATGGAACCGATGCCACTTTAAAATTAAAACATCTTATCAGCATCGGCGAAACCAAAGTTGAATACGGAAGTCCAGTTATTGAAATCAAAGTTGATAAAGAAGGAAGAAAAATCCACATTATCGACCAAGGTTTAGGTATGACTGCTGATGAAGTAGAAAAATACATTAATCAAGTTGCTTTTTCAGGAGCCGAAGAATTCTTAGATAAATACAAAGATTCTGCAAAAGATTCTGGAATTATCGGGCATTTTGGTCTTGGTTTTTATTCTGCATTTATGGTTGCAGAAAAAGTAGAAATCATTACTAAATCATATAAAGATGAACCTGCAGCTCACTGGACTTGCGACGGAAGCCCTGAATTTACTTTAGAGCCGGCTGACAAAACTTCACGTGGTACAGAAATCATCCTTCACGTTGCCGAAGATTCTTTAGAATTTTTAGAAGATTCTAAAATCAGCAGCTTATTGAATAAGTATAACAAGTTTATGCCTATTCCAATTAAATTTGGAACAAGAACTGAAACTCTTCCTAAAGCAGAAGATGCTCCAGAAGATTATGTAAATGAAACTGTCGAAATTGACAACATCATTAACAACCCAAATCCAGCTTGGACAAAACAACCATCTGAATTATCTGATGAAGATTATAAAAACTTCTACAGAGAATTGTATCCAATGCAGTTTGAAGAGCCGTTATTCAACATTCACTTAAATGTAGATTATCCGTTTAACCTAACTGGGATTTTATATTTCCCTAAATTAGGTTCTGACATGCAGATTCAAAAAGACAAAATTCAGTTGTACCAAAACCAAGTTTACGTTACTGATAATGTAGAAGGAATTGTACCTGAGTTTTTAACAATGCTTAAAGGTGTAATTGATTCTCCAGATATTCCATTAAACGTTTCTCGTTCAGGTTTACAAGCTGATGGTGCCGTTAAGAAAATTTCAAACTATATCACTCGTAAAGTAGCTGATAAACTGAAAGCTTTATTTAACGAAAACCGTGCTGATTTTGAAGCAAAATGGAACGATATTAAAATTGTTCTAGAGTACGGAATGCTTTCTGAAGATAAATTCTACGAAAAAGCGGGTGCATTTGTTTTGTATCCAACAGTAGATAATACTTATTTTACTTTAGAAGAATTAAAAGAAAAATTAAAAGAGAACCAAACTAATAAAGATGGCAAACTTGTAGTTCTTTATGCAGGAAACAAAGAAGAACAACATTCTTATATTGAAACTGCAAAAGAAAAAGGCTATGAAGTATTACTTTTAGATTCTCCTATTATTTCGCATTTAATTCAAAAAATTGAAAACGACAATACAGATTTAACTTTTGTTCGTGTGGACTCTGATCATATTGATAATTTAATCAAAAAAGATGAAAACACGATTTCAAAATTATCTGACGAAGAAAAAGAAACTTTAAAAACATCTTTAGAAGCTTATATCCCAAAAGCATATAGTGTACAACTTGAAGCTATGGACAGCCAAGCAGCACCATTTATCATTACGCAGCCAGAGTTTATGCGTAGAATGAAAGAAATGAGTCAAAGCGGCGGCGGCGGAATGTTTGGAATGAATAATATGCCAGAAATGTACAACTTAGTTGTAAACACAAATTCTGACTTAGCAACAAGCATCTTAAATACTGAAGATAAAACACATCAAGAGCACTTGGTAAAACAAGCATTAGATTTAGCTAAATTATCGCAAAACCTATTAAAAGGAGAAGCTTTAACCGCTTTTGTAAAAAGAAGTTTCGAAATGATTAAATAATCTTTCCTAAAAAAACTCACTCTAAAATCCTACAGCACAATGCTGTGGGATTTTTTTTTGATGCTTTTTTTTTATTACATTTGAATACCCTATTAATCTAACCTTAAACAAAACTACTATGAAAAAAACTTTTTTTCTATTTACAGTAATCTGCTTTTCTACATTTTTTTACATTTCATGTTCAAGCAATGATGACATCGCAAACCAAACAGACACGAGTGCAGTTGGCGCATCAGTACTAATTGATGCCACCAACGACATGGACATAAAAACCGGATTAGCTGTAACTTCAAATAACAGTTCAACAGGCAAAACCACCGAAAGTGTACCTGTAATTTGCGCCAATGTCGTAACCGAGGTTTCTAATAAAGATTCTTATCCAAAGATTTTTAATATTGATTATGGTACTTCAGGTTGTACAAGCAATCAAATACTTAGAAAAGGAAAATTAAAAATTACTCTTTCTGGTCCAGTAACTGCCACGGGAAGCAAAATGACTATTGAACGAATTGATTATTCCATAAATAACCTCAAACTAGAAGGAACAATTGAATACACAAATACTACCACGGTAGCTACTGTACCGCAATTTAGCCGAAAAGTAATTAATGGCAAACTAACTGATTTAACAGGAAGAGTTTATCTAAACTCAGGTATCGTTACAGTAAAACAAACAGCTGGCGTTGACACTCCATTTGTTCTCGAAGACAACGTTTATGAAATGCCAGAAGGAACACATACTATAACAACTGATAAAGGAGGATCTCTAACATTGACTGTTCAAGAAACTCTAATTAAAAAATACTCTTGCGAGTTTATCTCTAAGGGAAAATTAAAAATTACCGGCGGTTCCTTAAATGGTGTTATTGATTATGGAAATCTAGAGTGTGACACGAAATACACCTACACACATGAAAATGGAACAGCCTACATTTTATCAATGTAAACGATTCATTTTTAAAAATATATACAAATCTCAGTTTAGAAATAAATTGGGATTTTTTTTTATTAAAATTTAATTCCCATTCATTACATTCAAACTATTTTCTTTATTTTGCACCAAAATCTAAAAACTAATGAAAAAATCAATTATTGCCTTTGTTACTCTTGCACTACTTGCATCATGCAGCAAAAAAGAATCTGCTGACAACTTACATATAACTGGAAATATAAAAGGTTTAAAAAGCGGAACCCTTTACATTCAACGATTTGCCGACACATCCCTTGTTGCAATTGACAGCATTAAAATTGATGGAAATTCAGCATTTGAAAGAGATCTAAAATTAGAATCACCAGAAGTATTGTATTTATTTCTAGATCGTGGTACATCAAATTCTTTAGACAATAATATTTTATTTTTTGCAGAACCTGGAAACATCAATATCGAAACGAATCTGGATAATTTCATTGCAAGTGCAAAAATCACTGGATCTAAAAATCAGGAATTATACGAACAGTATCAAAAAATAAACTCTCGTTTTATAGATGAAAACCTTACTATGGTAGCGTCGAAATTCAAAGCTATAAAAAGACAAGATCAAAAAGCAATAGATAGTATAGATGCTAAGCAACAATCAAATATCAAAAGAAAATATTTGTATGCAACAAACTTCGCTATTAACAATAAAGATTACGAAGTAGCACCTTATATTGCTTTAGCCGAAATTTACGATATAAATGTGAAATTTCTTGATACAATTCAAAAAACAATGACTCCAAAAGTAGCAAAATCGCTTTACGGAAAAAAATTAACCAAGTATGTAGCCGAAATCAAAAAGGCAGAACAAAAAACTCCCACAGCAGCAGAATAAACAAAAAAAAAACGTCCCGAAAAATTCAGGACGTTTTTTTTTATACTATAAATCCAAATTTTAGGTTTTTCTTCTTTCTAGATTAATTAAAAAACGCAAATACATCACTACAAAAAATATAGCCAAATATTAAATCATAAATCTTTTGTCTTTTAATACTCGTTGCACAGCAGAATTCCATCTTCTAATATTCAAATAACTTACAATACTTTTGCTAACTTCCTTTGAAGAGGAAAACAAATATCTAATCTCAACAATATCTACAATCCCAATCTACTCAAACAAAAGTCCTTTCAGCAATAAAATAAAAGCTTATAGATGACTTTTTCATTCAAAGATAATATTTCCTTACAAAAGAATAAAAAACAGCTTTAAAACGATAAAACCCCAAAATTAAAAATAATATTTTGGACGTTTCCCTTTCGGCTGAGCTCTTCGTTAAATCTTTTATAGGAGGACTTTTTGTATAATAAAATATTCTCGTTCCCTGCAAAAGGATACCACTTCGATCCCTACCGTTATTTCAGGTAAAATATACATTTTAGTTTCCGAAAGACTCAGAAAACCACAAGAAGACGATGAAGATAATATATTAATTCCCAAAAGCATTAAAGCAAAAAAAATCCTCATCAAATACATGATGAAGATTCTCAAGAGACCCGAGGTCTTTGACTGAACTGGCGAAGCAAAGTCGACGACCTCCGATAGCTATCGAGGCTCCCGCAATACTTCATGTTTTTTGTATTGCATAAAAACAAAAAAAATCCTCAT
>NZ_MUHA01000033.1 GCF_002217355.1 Flavobacterium oncorhynchi
TGGAAAAACCGGTCAATTTGACCACCTAATTCCGGAGTAAATTGACCACCCGTTCCGGAGCAAACTGACCACCTGATTCCGGAGCAAATTGACCACCAAGTTTTGTGTTTAATTAACGATTAAAAACTATTGATTTTTTCATGTTGTTAGAACCATACATTCGTTAAAAATATACGGATTATGGCAAACAAAATAACAGACATGAGTAAAATTAGAAAAGTAATTAAATTCTATTGTAATGGAAAGAGTAAGTTGTTTATAAGTAGCTACTTATCCCTTTCAAGAAATACGGTAAAGAAATATATTTCTTTATTTGAAGTTCTCGGATTGAGCTTTGAATTAATCGACCAAAAAACCGATGCAGAGCTGGAACTTTTATTCTCCCAAACTAGTGTAGAGGCCATTAGCCCTAGATTACAGACACTTTATGATTTTTTTCCTAAAATGGAACGCGAACTAAAAAAAGTTGGCGTTACCGTACAGCATATGTGGGAACAATATATCGCTGTAAATCCTGATGGTTATCGAACTTCACAATTTCATTATCACTACAATATATGGGGCAAACGAGTCAATCCGGTCATGCATATGAACCACAAGGCTGGCGATAAAATGTATGTTGATTATGCCGGAAAGACACTCTCAATTATTAATATAGATACCGGAGAAGTCAAAGAAGTACAATTTTTTGTAGCAATATTAGGAGCCAGCCAATACACGTATGCTGAAGCTTCCATGAGCCAGCAGAAGGAGAACTTTGTTGACTCGGTAGAGAATGCTATGCGCTTTTTTGAAGGCACTCCTGCTGCCATTGTTCCGGATAATTTAAAATCTGCAGTAATAAAAAGCAGTCGTTTTGAACCGACAATCAATGAAACCCTGGCTGATTTAGCAGAACACTACGAAACTACAATCCTGCCTGCCAGAGCTTACAGACCCAGAGACAAATCATTAGTTGAAGGAGCTGTTAAGATATTATATCGAAGGATTTATGTAACCATAAAAGAAACCAAGTTCTTTTCTCTGGAAGAATTAAATCAGCAGATCTGGAATTTACTTGACTCTCATAATAACAGAAAACTAACAGGACGCCCTTATTCCCGCTTTGAATTATTTTTAGAAGACGAGAAAGAAAAACTGCGTCCACTGCCACAAGATCGTTTTGAAATTAAATACCAATCTTTTGCAACAGTAATGCAAAACGGTCATGTTCAATTAAGCCAGGACAAAAACTATTACAGTGTTCCGTATCAATATGTAAAAAAGAAAGCAAAACTGTTATATACCAAATCAACGGTAGAGATTTATTATAAATACAATCGAATAGCTGTACATCCAAGAAACTACAAACCTTATGTCTATACAACAACCCCTGAGCATTTAGCCAGTACACATCAATTTGTAGCCCAATGGAGTGCAGCCCGCTTCATTGAATGGGCCAATAATATTGATGAGTCAGTAGGAGAATATATAATGCAGATAATCGAAAGCAGAAATCATCCGGAACAGGCTTATAAAAGTTGTTTAGGAATACTGAATTTTGAAAAAAAGGTAGGCAGACAGCGATTAATAAATGCCTGCAGGCGGGCACTTGATTTTAAAATTTACAATTTTAAGACCATACAAAATATTTTAGAAAACAACTTGGATCATATTGATTTTGATCAAGAACCTGAGCAGGAACTTCCCGATCACAGTAACATAAGAGGAAAACACTATTATAACTAAATTAAATCTTGAAAAAATGAATGAATCCACAGTAACCAAAATGAAACAAATGAAGCTTTATGGCATGTTTAATGCTTTTAAAACAGCCATTGAAAGCGGAAAAACAGATCATTATACCCTTGACCAGTTTGTATCGATGATTATTGATGCAGAATGGGATGAAAGGTACAATCGTCGTATTGAACGAAGTATCACTAATGCCAAATTCCATTACAAATCAAATATTGAAAGTATCAATTTTGATGTATCACGTAACCTGGACCGAAACATGGTACTGCGTCTGGCAGAATGCGAATTTATAGAGAAAAACGAAAACATTTTAATCACTGGAAGCACCGGTGTCGGTAAAAGTTATTTAGGTACTGCATTAGGTTATCAAGCCTGTATACAGGGTTTTAAGGTCAGTTATTTTAATACCTCAAAATTGTTCGCTAAACTAAAAATGGCTAAAGCAGATGGTACTTATCTGCGGGAACTTACCAAAATACAAAGACAGGATGTTATAATACTTGATGATTTTGGACTCCAGGCACTTGACAGCCATAACCGAATTACTCTTTTGGAGATCATAGAGGACAGGCATAATAACGGCTCTATAATCGTGACATCACAAATCCCAGTTCAGGGCTGGTATGATATAATTGGAGAAAAAACGATAGCCGATGCAATATTAGACAGACTTATACATCAGTCTCACAGGCTTGAATTACATGGAGAATCGATGAGAAAGAAAAGAGGAATAAACAAAGAGTGATATTTTATTATATTTGAATACTAATTAACAGATGAAAAAATATAGTTTTTAATCAAAACTTGGTGGTCATTTTGCTCCGGAATCAGGTGGTCATTTTGAAATGGAATCAGGTGCTCACTTTAAAACGGAATGGGGTGATCAATATAACCGGAATTTGCA
>NZ_MUHA01000034.1 GCF_002217355.1 Flavobacterium oncorhynchi
CCAATAAAAGCGCCTGTTAAAACTATTTTTCTTTTCATTTTTATAAACTTTTAATATTTACACAAAAATACCTCTTCCTATCCAATTTTCATTTTACTTTTAAAGATATTTCATTTATTAATTGCATTTATAAGTTTCATTGCGAATAAAAAAAATATCATTTTTAAAATTATATTTGTTATATTTATAACATTTTAATATGTTTGTGTTAAATAATTAAGTTATGAGAAGCATTTTAATAATTGGAGCAGGAAGATCAGCATCTTCTTTAATTCGCTATTTACTTTCAAAATCTGAAAGTGAAAACCTGCATCTTGTTGTGGCCGATTTATCTTTGGCTTTAGCCGAAAAGAAAACACAAAATCACCCTAACGCAACTCCAATTGCTTTAAATATTTTTAATACAAACGAAAGACAAGCTGCGATTGAAAAAGCATCGATTGTAATTTCAATGCTTCCAGCACATTTACACATTGAAATAGCAAAAGACTGTCTTCAATTTAAAAAACATTTAGTTACTGCTTCTTATGTAAGCGATGCTATGCAGGCTCTTGATGAAGAGGTAAAAAAGAACAACTTAATTTTCATGAACGAAATTGGTCTTGATCCCGGAATTGACCATATGAGCGCCATGAAAGTTATTGACGAAATTAGATCAAAAGGAGGTAATATGCTTCTTTTCGAATCGTTTTGCGGAGGTTTGGTTGCACCAGAATGTGATAATAATTTATGGAATTACAAATTTACCTGGGCGCCTCGAAATGTAGTTTTGGCAGGGCAAGGCGGTGCAGCAAAATTTATTCAAGAAGGAACTTACAAATATATTCCGTACAGCGCTTTATTTCGCAGAACTGAGTTTCTGGAAGTAGAAGATTACGGGAAATTTGAAGCTTATTCTAATCGAGATTCTCTTAAATACAGATCTATATATGGTTTAGATGATATTTTAACCTTATACAGAGGGACAATAAGAAGAGTTGGTTTTTCTAAAGCATGGAATATGTTTGTACAGCTTGGCATGACAGACGACAGCTATATTATGGAAGATTCTGAAAATATGAGTTACCGACAATTTGTGAACTCTTTTCTTCCATATCACCCAACAGATTCTGTAGAAATTAAAACGCGATTGATTCTAAAGATTGATCAAGATGATATTATGTGGGACAAACTTTTAGAATTGGATTTATTTAATCCAGACAAAAAAGTAAACCTGCCAAATGCTACTCCTGCTCAAATTTTAGAAAAAATCTTAACTGACAGCTGGGCTCTAAAACCAGAAGACAAAGACATGATCGTCATGTATCATAAATTTGGATACGAGCTAAACGGCAAAAAAGAACAAATCGATTCGAAAATGGTCTGCATTGGCGACGATCAAACTTATACTGCAATGGCAAAAACAGTTGGACTTCCTGTTGCAATGGCAACCTTGCTGATTTTGAACGGAAAAATCACAACCCCTGGAGTACAACTTCCTATAAAAAAAGAAGTTTACTTACCTATTTTGAAAGAATTAGAAGAGCATGGCGTTATTTTTAACGAACAAACTATGCCTTATTTTGGATATAATCCAGATTTATTTTAAATCTGATATAAGTTGTTTTTTTTTAGAATTTTTTAGAATTTTTTTTTTAGTTTATTTATCCGCTTTCAGATATTTCTGAAAGCGGATTTTTTTTGTTTTTAAAGGAACAAAGGTTCAGAGGCGTATAGGTTCAAAGTTTTTTTTAAGACTTCCGCACCTTTGCACCTCTGCGCCTCTGAACCTTTGCACCTCAAAAAAACTATTTTTCAGCTTGAATCGTAATTGGCAAACTGTACATTACAGCAACCGGTTCACCGTTAACTTTACCCGGTATCCAGTTCTGAGAAAGCTTAAGCACTCTAATAGCTTCATCACCCGATCCGTATCCAATATCTCTTAATAATTTAAAATCAGTCAAAGCTCCATCTTTACCTACTACAAAAGTAATGTAAACTCTGCCTTTCAACTTTACGTCTGCAGGTGTTACAGGTGTTTTAAAATTCTCTCCAACAAACTTATAAAATGCCTCCATTCCTCCAGGATAAGTTGGATTCTCACTTACATCAACTGTTTTATAAATAGTGCCTTCCGCTTTTTTTACTTTTTGATTTTTTGGATCATACAAATCAATTTCTATAGTATCCGGGCCTCCTTTTTCAATTTTTGCATCGATCTCATCTTTATTTGCAGGAAATGGTAATCCTGTAAATATATTAGGAACTGCTTTCTTTTCCGCAGGAGTAAGCTCTTTGTACTTTTTCTCAGTCACGACAACCCCTTTATCATTTTTGATTTTAAAAGTTGTCTTGTCGTAATAAGTTGTATAGAAACCTTTTTTTGGTGCGGTTTCATTATTTGCTTTCGCTTCTTGCGCTACGGTCTTAGTACATAAAAAATACACAAGTCCAGTAAATAATGGCAAAAGAATTGTCTTTTTAAAGAATCCCCTTGAAGGAGATGTCGTGGTTGTCATCATAATTAATCTTTTTTTAGTTACAGAATAGTTCAAATTACTGGCCAAGTAATATACCGGATTTTGATTCGCCTTAGACAGTAATAAGTTCTGGTAAAACGAAACATTGTTATGTGATTGTACAACTTTTTCATCAGCAAGAAATTCATGATTGAGTTGTATTGCTTTTTTATAGAAGATAAAAATTGGGTTGAACCAAAAAACATTCTTAATTATTTCAATTAGTAAAATATCCAGAGAATGTTTCTGATTGACATGAATTAATTCGTGCGTAAATAATTCCGTTTCTATTTTATTGTTTTGATATTCCGCTTCATTTATAAAAATGGTGTTCAAAAAAGTATATGGCAGTGTCTGTTCTTGCAACAAAACCAATGTTGCTTTTTGATGTTTTATTTTTACGCCCGTTTTTGATTTTTTTATCAATTTATACAAGTTAACCGTAAATCTAAAAAACAAAACAGCGGTAACTATCCCATATAAAATCCAGCCGAAAATCAAGTAAAAAGGAGTCTCCTCTTTTACGAAACTTGCTGTAATCTGCCCAGGAACTACTATGCTTTTATTTGCCGTACTTGCCACTTCCTGTATAATTTCAATTGTAATAAAAGGCAATACAAAAGAAATTAGAAGACTAAAAATTAAGAAAAACCTATTAAACTTATGAAATTTTTCTTTTTCTAAAAACAAATGGTAAGCTCCAAGAAGTACACACAATGCTATTGTCGATTTTATAAGAAAGGCTGTCATTTTTTCTTTTTTTGAATTTCTGAATCAATTATTTTTCTAAGATCTTCTAGTTCAGAAGCTGATAAATTTGTTTCGGTTGTAAAAAACGAAGCAAACTGCGAGGCCGAATTATTAAAGAAATTATTAATCAATCCTTTTACATGTTTTGAGAAATAATCAGTTTTTTTAACCAGAGGATAATATTCTCTAGAGTTCCCAAATTCGTTATATGCAACAAATTTCTTATCAATCATACGTTTCAGGAGCGTTGCAACGGTTGTCGTTGCCGGTTTTGGTTCTGGATACGCTTCTAGCAAATCTTTCATAAAAGCCTTTTCAAGCTTCCAAAGATGCTCCATTAATTGTTCTTCTGAGTTTGATAATTGTGTCATTGTTTAATATTTTCAAGTTTTTCCAATTCAGGTAATTCCTTCTTATAAGCCTCAAGATTCCAGTCGATATTCATTTTTGCCGCGTATTCGGCAATAGGACCAAGCCCCACTTCAGCGCGTCTTTTATCTACATTATCAGGATCTATCAAAGGCGATATATACCATTGATTTGTCTTTTTATTTTTTGCTGACTGACTTCCATAAATTTGATGTTTACCTTCTCTTAAAGCAACTCTATCTTCCAAATATGCTAAGTTCGCCTGGCTTGCGTTTCCTTTTTTCACCGCTTCCCTCATCATTGGTAAATACTTTTGTTGATATTTTAAATCAGAATGCTGAATAACCAAAAACAAGGTTTGATTTGCTTGTGCTCCTATTTTGTTCTTTCCAACCCAGCCTTTTTCATCCAGTATCTTCATAACCTTTACCAGATTAATACTGTCTTTTTTGTTCATTATTTTACCAATACTGTCAATTTTCCTTTTATCAGACGCAGGGTCTTTATAAACTTTCATAAATTCTCCTCGAATACCTTGATCTTCCGTATAAATATCCAAAAGTTCCTGTTGAAGCGGTTTATCATAATTGACGCTTAAAATATCTATTTTTTTCTGAAGTTTAGCAATTGTCTGCTCCCATTCTTTCTTATCATGCAGCGATTTCAAATCATTATCTATTTTAATATTTGCAATTTTTTCATATCCATTATCAATTGCCAAATCCAGCCACTTAAAAGCTTTTTTATCATCATTATTTAAAGCCGCCGCACAAGCTGCATTGTACAAATCTGAAGATGATTTGTGTTCAATTTTAAATGCTTTTTCATAATAAGAAACAGCATTCTTATAATCTTTTACATTATAACAAGAGGCTCCTTTTGCAACAAAATCTCTGTAAGTCTGAGATTGTATCAGACCAATATTCAGCGTAATAAAAAAGAAAGCAATTATTATTTTCATAGATCAAAATTGATTAGTGATTTATTTTATCTTTTGTTCAGATATTAATTTGCCGTTATCATAGTTTCTAATTTCTTTTAGTTTCCCATTATCCGAATAGAATTTCCATTCTCCAAAATAAAACCAATGTGCTAAACCCCGATTAACTTCTAATTTCGTTTTTCCTTTTGATTCTAATTTTCCGTTTTCGTAATAACTCTTGACGATGCTGATTCCATTTTTATGTTTCTCTGTTTTGTAGATTTTTCCGTCGATATATGTTCGCCACTTTTTTACAGGAATATCATGTTTGTAATATTCATACGATTTATATCTAACACCATCCTGTACATAATCATCTTTCCAAACACCTTCTCTTTTCTTATCAATCCTCTGATTAATTGCTTTGGGTTTGCAACCCAAAAGAATCAGTCCGCAAAAGAATACTAAAAATAGGTTTTTCATATTATTAAATTCTACACTTATAGACATTGCTCTACAAATGTAGAGTTAAATTTTTAATATGCAAGTTTTTTTTTAAAAGGTTCTGAGATTCTAAGTTGCTAAGGGACTTAGGTTTTAGGTTCAAAGAGGCAGAGATTCAAAGAAACAAAGATCTTTTCCTTCTTTGTCAAAGCTTAAAACTTTGACAAAGATTCTGAAAATAAAAATCCAAGAAACAGAGAATACTCCTAAATAAATTGCCTCTAGCTAAAGCTGGAGGCAATTGAAAAAACCTTTGAACTTTTCAAAAAAAATCCGCTCATTTCTGAACGGATTTATACCTTAAAAAACTTGGCATTTCTTTGTGGTCATTTTATTTAACCGCAAAGAACGCAAGGTTTTTTCTTGGTTACGTTTATAAACGCAAAGTTCGCAAAGCCATCTGATGAAGCTTTGCGAACTTTTAAAAATATTAGCTCCCGATAGCTATCAGGATTGTACAATTCTTAGCGTTCTTTGCGTTAAAAAACTACTTAGAAAGCTCTACAAAATATTTGTAAAACAACGGAATCGTCTCAATTCCTTTCAAGTAATTAAAGATTCCAAAATGCTCATTTGGCGAGTGAATAGCGTCACTGTCTAAACCAAATCCCATTAAAATCGTTTTGCTTTTTAATTCTTTTTCGAACAAAGCCACAATCGGAATACTTCCTCCTGAACGAACTGGAATTGCAGGAACTCCAAACGTTTCTGTGTACGCTTTATTTGCTGCTTGATATCCAATGCTGTCAATTGGCGTTACGTAACCTTGCCCGCCGTGATGCGGCGACACTTTTACTGTAACTCCAGCTGGTGCAATACTTGTAAAATGTTTTGTAAACAATTCTGTAATCTCTTCCCAATCCTGATTTGGAACCAAACGCATTGAGATTTTAGCAAAAGCTTTACTCGCAATAACTGTTTTAGCACCTTCGCCAGTATAACCGCCCCAAATTCCGTTTACGTCTAATGTTGGACGGATTGAGTTGCGCTCATTCGTTACATAACCTTTCTCGCCGTAAACATCATTTAAGTCTAAAGCTTTTTTATATTTTTCTAAACTAAAAGGCGCTTTTGCCATTTCAGCTCTTTCTTCTGCAGATAATTCCTGAACTTTATCGTAGAATCCTGGAATCGTAATATGATTGTCTTCGTCATGAAGCGAAGCGATCATTTTTGCCAAAACATTAATTGGGTTTGCTACCGCTCCACCGTATAAACCAGAATGTAAATCGCGGTTTGGACCAGTAACTTCAACCTCAACATAACTCAAACCTCTTAAACCAGTCGTGATCGATGGCTGTTGGTTTGAAATCATTCCCGTATCAGAAATTAAAATGACGTCGTTTTTCAGCTTTTCTTGATTGCGTTCTACAAACCAAGCTAAACTTGCCGAACCAACTTCTTCTTCACCTTCGATCATGAATTTTACGTTACAAGGCAAAGTGTTACTTTGTACCATTAATTCAAGTGCTTTTACGTGCATGTACATCTGACCTTTGTCATCACACGCTCCACGCGCGAAGATTGCACCTTCTGGATGAATCTCTGTAGTTTTGATAACCGGTTCAAAAGGCGGCGAAGTCCACAATTCTAATGGATCTGGCGGCTGAACATCGTAGTGTCCGTAAACTAAAACCGTTGGAAGATTTGGATCTATAATTTTCTCTCCGTAGATAATTGGGTAACCCGGAGTGTCGCAAGTTTCGACAAAATCGCAGCCTGCTTTTGATAAACTTTCTTTTACAGCCTCTGCTGTATCAATAACATCTTGTGAGTATGCGGTGTCAGCACTAACCGACGGAATCTTTAATAATTCGATCAATTCATTGATAAACCGATCTTTATGTTGTTGAACGTAGGACTTAATATTTTCCATTTAAATTATTTTTATAGAAATCCAAAAGTACAAAAAAGAGAATTAATAATTTTTTTGAAATTTTTCTTTGAATATTCGAAAGTATGCTTATCTTTGCACCCACAATTACGCGGATATGGTGAAATTGGTAGACATGCCAGACTTAGGATCTGGTGCCGCAAGGCGTGTAGGTTCGAGTCCTATTATCCGCACTAAAAAAGCTTCTGAATATCTTTTTCAGAAGCTTTTTTTTATTGCCTTTCTTCTTCCATAATTGTAATTCTATCAATACGAAACCTCTATTTACAATTTTTAGAAATCTCAACTTTAATATTTTTCTTCAAATCTTCAAAACGGGTATTTTTACGTAGTGATTAATTTATAATATAAACGATGTTTGCACCCATAAAAGACATGAAGAAACAATCAAAAGTTTCCCATTGAAAGCAATATCAGCCCAATAACACTCTATTTAACCCTTACTCAACTTTAAAGCTTTCATTAACTCAAATATTGTTAATACTTATATTTAAGATTGCAAAAATGGAAAAAAGAACAGAAGGAGCGTGGATTATAAATCACACAAAAAAAATTCAAGATGTTACGAGTGCAAATGATTTTGGAGATCTTGAAATAGCTGGAAAATGCGGATTATTTCTTTCAAATTTAGCAGCGTCGGATTCTAATTCAACTTTAACCAAAGCTAAAGTAGAAGCAATTGCAAGATCGGCAAATATTAAAAAAGTTGAAATTGAAACAATTAAAAGCACCTTGAAAGATTTTCATTTAATTGATGTCTCTTCATCTGGTGACATTTCAGTTATCGGAGTTACGACAGCAGGAGTCTTAGGTCATACAGCAAATATTTTTGACAATTCATCACCTGACAATTTTCAAAGAGCCTCTTTAGAACTGGCAAATTATAGTTCTGACAAACCTGTTAATGAAAAATTACTTAAGGAATTCATATCTGATTCTTTCCTACTAGATACAACAGCTAATCAAGACTTATTTAATCAATCAGAAGAAATAGGATTGATTGATTACGAAATTGTTGACTCTCAGAAAACATACTTCAATGGCAATCTCTTTAAGAGAAATGATATCGAAAAAACCACAAAGATATTGTCATCTTTAACCCCTGATGAATCAAGAAAGGTAAATGAATTGGACGCCATTCTAACCAAAGAAGGATGTGTAACACAAGATTTAGCAATATCAATACTTGGAAACGTATTAATGTCAAAATTGCAAGCAATTGCCATGTATGATTTTAATGAGGTAAGCAATGATAGACATTCAAAAGTTTTTTTAACAAAGCCTTCTTCTTTTTCAAAATTTGGCAACCCTTTTGAAGATGATGCATTGGATATGGCAAAATCTTTCATAGCTTCGCTAATTTATGGAATGAAAATAAGCACAAGTGGAAGAGGGCGCATTGAAGGACACGATATGCTAAAACACACCCTTAGAAAACTCTTAAGAGGTGAAAAGGTGGGCCCTTGTACAGCAATTGGTCAAGATTACAAAATATTAGAGCTAAGTCGTGTAATTGAATTGCAACATAGTCGAGGTAATTTATATTATATGAAACTTCTAAAGTTTGACATTGGGCAACTTGCACTAAACGTACTAGTTAACGGCGATTTGGCAGAAGAAAGTACGTTAGATATGATTCCGTTAAGCTCCGCAAGCGCAAGTATTTATACTGGTCCAGAAAAAAACAGAATGAAAATAAGAACAAAAAAAGACACCTCAAAAAATATCAATGTTGGGGATTTATTAAGAACTATGCGTACTAGCTAATGGAAAATCAAATGGAATTATTTAAAGGAGAATTGATGGAAGAAAAGCTAAGACTATATTTCATCAATAATGGTTATTATGTCGCCAGAGGAGTCAAATATAATTTTGAAGGTGATGAAATAACTGATATTGATTTATTTTTATATGGAAGAACATCTAGTATGACTAGAGAAAGAATAAATGTTGACATTAAAAATAAAAATAAATCTTCAAAAGCCTTTGAAAGAATTCTCTGGGCAAAAGGACTTCAAACTCTCTTAAAATTTGACGGTTGTGTTGTTGCTACTACGGACAAAAGAGAAGTACTTCGAAAATATGGTCTAAAACACAATACTATAATTTTAGATGGTAATTTTTTACAAAAACTAACTTACGGAACAAACATAAGAGTTTCAGAAGACAGCTTTTTATCAGAATTAAGTAAAATTAAAAATTTCGACACACCAGGTAATTCAACATGGAAAAACAAATACGAAAATTCAAAATCAAGAATATTATCAGAATTAGATTTTAGCGGTTTCAATTCTGCTCTATTAGACCTTAAATATTTCCTTTTAAAGTGTTTCGATACTCAAAAAAAAGAAATTGCATTACGCACTTCTTATATAATTCTATCCCACTCTTTAATAATTTTAGATTACATATTAAAAGATATTGCCTTTCTTGAACCAGAAGCAAGAAAAGAAAATTTAAGTGATGGATTTAAATATGGAAATCTTGGCAAAAATGGTGTAGATCAGACAATAAATATGGCTCTCCAAATTGCAAAATCGAAAATATCGACTCAAGAAATAAAAAAGAGATTAGATACAAATGAGATGGATATCCTCAAAGAATATTTTTCAAAAAATGATACAATGAGAAACATCTTTAAATGGGCTTTATCATTTGAACAATTAGGTTTCCAAACAGCAACAACATTCCCTAATGAATTACCTGCAGATTTAAAGGGAACACTAGCTATAATATTAGATTATTTCCAAATCAGCAGAAAAGATTATTTTGATTTATACTAGTTAATCAAGGCAATTCCAATCACCTTGACGAAAGGAGCTTTCCAGCATCACCAACAGTTTGTACACTATGAAAAAAATTGCGGAAATCACTCTGGAATTTTTTGTCGGGTTTGCTTTTTGTTTCTCCTTTCGTCAAGATTATAAAAAGTTTCTTATTCCGACAACAAAACACTAACAATCAAACAATTAACACCAAAACCAATCCAACAAAAAGATTTCTTCCGTATCTTTGCCAATCCAAAAAAATCTGCCAATAAACTCTTCTCTTTGCCTATTGCAGAACAAATTCCCCAAATTTTGTTTCGGTTATAAAATTCGTTTTCAACAACCTAAAAACAAACAAAATGGAACCACAACTTCAAGAAATACGGGAACAACAGAAAGCATCTTGGAACAAATTTTCTCCAGGATGGAAAAAATGGGATCATGAAATTCTGGATTTTATGAGGCCTTTTGCCGATGAAATCATTCGTTCGATAAACCCGAAAGGATCAGATGTAATTTTAGATGTCGCGGCTGGAACCGGCGAACCGGGTTTGAGCATTGCTGCGATGCTTTCTGACGGAAAAGTCGTTATTACCGATCTCGCCGACGATATGCTCACCATTGCCCGCGAAAATGCTTTTAAAAAAGGAATTACAAATGTCGAATTTAAAGCTTGCGATGTAAGCGAACTTCCTTTTTACGACAATACTTTCGACGCGATAAGCTGCCGAATGGGTTTTATGTTTTTTCCAGATATGCTTTTGGCGGCCAAAGAAATGTATCGAGTTCTGAAACCCGGTGGCAAAATCGCAACCGCAGTCTGGAGCGGACCTGAGAAAAATTTCTGGGTTACTGCTGTTGGCGGAACGATCAACAGAAACATGCAGCTCACACCTCCTTCACCCGAAGCTCCGGGAATGTTTCGCTGTTCGAAAAGCGGTTTAATGACTGATATTTTCCAACAAGCAGGATTTAAAAATACTTCCGAAACAGAACTGACTGGCAAATTAGTTTGCGGCACGGCAGAAGTCTACTGGAATCTGATCACAGAAATTGCCGCGCCTTTTGTTGCCGCGCTCAGCAATGCTGATGATGAAATGAGAGAAAAAATTAAACAAGAAGTATTTGCTTTAGTTAATGAAAAATTCCCTGACGGAAATGTCATTATCGACGGTAACGCACTTGTGATTAGCGCAGAGAAATGATTTATAACTCTAAAAAAATCCAAATCCGTTTAGTTTTGTCATTTCGACGTAAGGAGAAATCACACTAGAAACTCCGCAAAGTAAAGCGCCAATCTTTGTCGATATGCGAGTGTGATTTCTCCTTACGTCGAAATGACAAAACTTTGTGGCTACAATACTAAAAAACCTTTATCAAAGTTTAAAACTTTGACAAAGGTCTGTTCTATTAAAATGAACTTATATTACTTATATGGTTTAAAAATTTTAGCTATTTAATAATTCTAAAACCTTATCGACATTAATCTCACTATAATCATTAATATAAAAACTACATGGCGGAAGCTGTTCTTTTGTATGCGTACTCAAAACGCCAACTACTTTCATTCCCGCATTTAATCCTGCTGTAATTCCCGAAAAAGAATCTTCGAAAACCACACAATCAGACGGAGAAACACCAACACGTTTTGCTGATTCTAAATATACTTCGGGATTTGGTTTATGATGTGTAACATCTTCACTCGACATCATCGAATCCATTTTGTCTGAGATTTTCAAAGCGTTTGCAATCAAATCCAGATTCGCACGCGGTGCCGATGTTGCAACAGCTGTTTTAAATCCGCGAGCTTTTAATTCGCTTAAAAAATCCAAATAATGTGGAATCGTATCGACTTTGTCTTTATAAATTTCACGAAACATTCCTTCTTTTTCGTCTTCGAGTTTTATCAGTTCTTCTCCCGAAATCGGACGCTTGAAGAAATGCGACATGATATAACTATTGTGTTTTCCGTACATATGTTCTTCAAATTCTTCATTGGTATAAGGAACATTATATTTATCGAAAAACGCCTCAAAAGCCTTCACATGATGCGGATTGGTATGCGAAATCACGCCATCCATATCAAAAATTACACATTGCTGTTTCATTTTATATTTTTGTTTTTTAACGGTTGCAAGATACTGATAACTGTTGTTTACCACAACAAATAAGCGTATTGTTTGTCATTTCGACGAAGGAGAAATCGCACTCGTAATTCGACAAAAATTGGAGACATTCTGTGCGGAGTTTCTAGTGTGATTTCTCCTTCGTCGAAATGACAAAAAATGCGAAAAAAACTTGAAACTTGAAACTTGAAACCTGAAACAAAACTATCCTATCCAAATTTTACTTTTAACCAAAGTCATTGTTTGTCTCAAATGCTGATTACACGCAATTAGAATAATTAAAACCACCAAACCATAACCTACAATGGTATAAATTTCCATATCGGCCAATAAAGCGGCTTGTTTAGCAACAGTTCCGAAGACTTTTTTTAAGGCTAAAGTATTTGCATTATCTGCAGAATATCCTTTTGCCATAAAGCTCTGCGCTGTTGAAGCGATGGTTTGCTGCGCTTCGGGATTTTCACCCGTTACAAACTGACTTAGTTTTAAAAAGTGTTTTTTATTTAAAAACACAACCGCATTCTGCATCACGCAAAAACCAATTGTGCTTCCCCAAAAACGCCCAGAAACCCCGACAATTCCAGAAGAAACCGCCATATTTGCCGGAACCGAAGATGTTGTAAACAAGATTAAAGGAACGAATAAAAACCCAACTCCAATTCCTTGTAAAACATACGGAATAATAATATCAGACAAAGCTACATCAGGTACAAACAGAAACGTAAACCAAAAATGAAAGATGGCAATTAACGTAAACCCAATCATAAAAATGATTTTGGTAGAAACCGATTTCATCAGGAAAAATGCCGCTAAAATAAGCCCAATCACATTCCCTAGTCCGTTTATGTATTGCACACCCGCAACACGCGACGGATCCCAATTCCAAATCGAAAACATTGCCGAATGACAAAGACTCAGCGTTGCTCTGCTGATATAAAAAAGGAAAAACAATAAAAATCCGATTCGGAGATTGGCGTATTTAAAAACTTCAAAATCAAAGGTTGGTCTTTTTACCAAAAGCTCTTTAAAGATGAACAAACCTCCCGTGATTAAAGCAATCATTAAGGTTAGAACCATTTGAGAGGAATCAAACCAATATTTTTTCTCGGCATAAACAAAAAAGTAAGCACCGCAAAGAATAGCGGTTAAAACCAAAAAATAACTCATCCAATCGATTTGATACAACGGAATTTTCTTTGTGATTCGGTGCCCACGAAAAGTAACTAAGATTAAAAAAACATTCAAAACCTGCAAGCCGCCTGAAACATACAGCATATATTTCCAATCGTAATGATCCAGAAACCAAACCGCAATATTCATAATAAAAGGCGTAGACAATAAAAGCGAACCGTAATAAAACGAAAACCCAATGATAATAGCATTTTTAGAATTAAACTGTTCGATCAATAATTGCCTGATTGTAATTACCGGAAGCGCCATTAGGATTCCCTCGGCGATTCTCAGCATTAAAAAAAGATAAAAATTAGTAATATATGCTGATGAAACAATCGTAATTCCGATTAAAGAATAAACCGCCATCAGGTAGTTTTTTGCAGGAAAAAAACTCGAAAACCTACTTTCTATCAAAATCGTCGCGAGCAAAGTTCCGTACGTAACGCACATCGCAAACTGCAAATCTTCGGGCTCAATATCTAGAAAACTTGCCGCGTACGTTACGTTTGAAGTATAAACTCCCAATAAAATCATAGAATGCAAAAGGCAGACAAACAAAATAATAATGATTGCCCATTTTGGAACCCAGGATTTAAAAATACTTTTATCTTCCATTTTAGTGCGCTGCGATCACAGTAATATTCATTCCCGCTCTTAAAAAATCAGCCTGTTTGTCAGTGTTTTTTAACTGAATTCTAACCGGAATTCTTTGTTCGATTTTTACGAAGTTTCCTGTTGCATTATCTGGAGGAAGCAATGAAAATCTCGCTCCACTCGCTGGCGATAAAGAAGCAATTGTACCAATAAATGTTTTGTCGCTCACAGCATCGGCTTTAATTTCAACATCCTGCCCAACAGTTAAATATTGCAATTGAGTTTCTTTAAAATTAGCTGTAATCCATTTTTCTTTACTTACTATCGAAAGCAGAGATTGTCCTTCTTTTACCAATTGTCCTGGCTGTAAAGTTCGTTTTCCAACCCAGCCGTCGTAAGGCGCAGTAATTATGGTGTACGAAAGAAATAATGCCGCATTATCAGCAACAGCTTGTTTTGATGCAATATTAGTCTGCGTTGTCGGCACATTTGCTTCAGCAACCGATGTACTTAAAGTTGCCGAATGAATTCTGTTTTTCATTTCCGCAAAATGCGCTTGCGCCGATTCGTAATCTGCTTTTACTTTTTCTAATTGCTGAGAAGTTGCCGCTTCATCTTTTACCAAAGCTTTATATCTTTCGTATTCTAATTTAGTTTTCCAAAGATTCGATTTTGCGCCTTCTAATTGCGATTCGTTAATAGCCGTTGCACTTGCTGTTGTAACTGCATTTCTTTGTGCCACAACGCTATTTTGCTGTGCGTTTTGAACATCGGCAAGAGCCACATTCAATTTCGATTTGTATTCACGATTGTCAATCACAACCAAAGTATCACCTTTATGCACAAACTGGTTTTCGTTAAAACGAACTTCCTGTACATAACCCGTAATACGCGACATAATTGGCGTTACGTATTGTTCCACCTGAGCGTCATTAGTTTCTTCGTGGTTTCTATTGAATACATAAAACCAAATTCCTAAAATAACCCCGCTCACCACAAGCGTACACGCAATAATTGTTATTAATATATGAAACGTTCTGTTTCTTCTAGTTTCATTTTTTATCTTAACCATAAACTCTATATCTTTTCTTGTCTATTTTCTATTTTCTAACTTCTAAGTCTTGCTTCTTGCTTCTAAAAGACATCTTGCTTCTTTGCTCTTTCTTCTAAGGCTTTAGCACAATCTTTCACCATCTAACTCTGAGGCATAATCCCAGCCGTATGAAGCAGTTCGTAATGTTTTAAAACCGCATCTAAATGAGTAGAAATTTTGTTATATTTCGCCTGAAGTAAAGCATTATCAGCATCGACCATTTCGGTAATTAAAACCAATTGATTTAAATATTTCACCTTAACAATTCGGTAATTTTCATTGGCTAAATCCAGAGCTTTATCAACAACCACAAACTTTTCAAGAATTTCCTGATACTGTGTATGTTCTTTATAAAGCTTGTCTTGAATTTCCTCTTTTACAATTTCCGACTGCATTTCCTGCCATTTGATTTTCGTATTTGCCTGCTCCATTTTGGTTTTGTTTTTATACAAAGACGAAAGGTCAAAAGTCGCTTCAATTCCTACTTGTCCCAAAGTATACAAATAGGGATTTGGCGGAAAAAATTTATAGTTTGGATAATAAAAACCGTAGTTCCCAAAGAAATGAACGCTTGGCAGATAATTTCCTTTAACCAGTTTCAACTCTGTTTTGCTGATGTTTAATTCCTGACTTGCGATACGCATTTCTTCGTTTTGCAAAGCTTTAGTCATATAATAATCATAAGGATCTAAACCGTTCATTTCGTCCAGATTTGACGTTGTATCGATTGCTATTTCCTCATTTTCTGGAATCTGAATTAAAGTTTTCAGATCGTGAAGCGCAATTTTTATGTTTTTGGAATTTGTAAGCGCATTCAACTCACGATCCGAAAGCTGTAATTCGGCACGAATGACTTCATTTTTCGTAACCGTTCCATGTTTTTGAAGCGATTGTACTTCTTTCAGTCGGCTTTTTTCTTCTTTGATGTTTTCTTCAAAAATCTTTTGAAGTTCCATCATTTTATAAATCGCCAGATAGTTTGCTACAACTTCAAGTTCGACATCATTTTCGGTCTTTTCGGTTTTTATTTTCGCAATTTCGTTTTCCTGATTCGCAATTTTGATGGCGTTATTAATCTTATTACCCGCATAAATTGGCATTTTAAAAGTCGAATTGACCTCGTAAATTTCAGGAATAGCCGGAGTTACTTCTTTGTCTTTTAAAAAACCGCTTCCTTTAAATTCGGTAATATTCGTAATTCTCGAATACATTCCATTTAGCTGTACATCGGGCAGTCGAAGTTCTTTTCTTTCTTTGATGTTTTGCTCTGAGAGCGTGACCTCCAATTGAGATCTAAGGATTTTTTTGTTGTTTTCTTTAGCCAGTTTCAAAGCTTCTTGTAATGAAACCGAATGAACTTCCTGCGCTTGTAAGCCATTGAATGTTAATACCATTAAGAATAACAGCAGGATTCTGGAAAAACAGTCGTCTGTAGAATTTGTTGTTTTAAGGAACATGAATACATTAATATTTGATGATGCAAAGTTCCTTCATTTTTCTCGTGACTGATAATTCTAAAAAGCCAACAACATATTCATTTCGGACAAACGTTAAAATTCTATTTCTCGAAAACGTTGTATTAAAACACTGAAAAACAATTTATTACAAAATATATTTCGATTGTTAGATTTTTACGCAGATTTAAAAGGATTT
>NZ_MUHA01000035.1 GCF_002217355.1 Flavobacterium oncorhynchi
AAAAAATCATTAAAAAATAACTTGAATAATCTCAAAAACGAAGTCTTTACAAGCAATGTGCAAACAATTGGTTTATTGGTTGATGAAAGCAAATTTCAGTATTCTAAAGAGTTAGTAAAAGAATTAACCCTTTATGGAATTGCTGCTGAAAACATAAAAATCGTTGCGTACAGAGATAAATTTAAGATAAAAGAAACGTATTCAGAACCTACTTTTGGTAAAAATCATATCAATTGGAAAGCCGAGATTACAGAAAATTTTTTAAACGAATTTATCGAAACAGAATTTGATCTTTTGATTAGTTATTACGAAATCGAAAAAGCAATTTTGATGATGATTACCAATAATTCAAAAGCTAAATTCAAAGTAGGATTTGCTTCAGTAGACAATAGATTAAATCGCTGGATGATTAAAACCGAAATAGAGAATTATAAACTTTTCATTAAGGAATTGTTTAAGTATTTAAAAAGTATAAAATAAATTATAAATTAATATGCAATCATTAATAGGAACTGGTGTTGCACTTGTGACCCCATTTAAAAAAGACTTTTCAATAGATATCGAAGCCTTACAGCGTATCGTTAATTTTTCGATAGATGGAGGAGTTGAATATCTTGTAGTTATGGGAACAACAGCAGAAAACGCTACCTTAACACAAGAAGAGAAAGAGTTAGTTATAAACACTGTTATCGATGTTAATAAAGGAAGACTGCCTCTAGTTCTTGGAGTAGGAGGAAACAATACTCTGCAGATTGTAGAAGAATTAAAAACAAGAGATTTTTCAGCTTTTGAAGCTATACTTTCTGTTTCACCATATTATAATAAGCCAACGCAAGAAGGAATTTACCAGCATTTTAAAGCAATTGCAGAAGCATCGCCAGTACCGGTAATTTTGTATAACGTACCAGGAAGAACAGCAAGTAATATGCTGCCGTCTACAGTAGTTCGTTTAGCAAATGATTTTAGTAATGTAGTTGCCATAAAAGAAGCTGCTGGAGATATGGCTCAAGCAATGCAGATTATCAAAGATGCACCAAAAGATTTCTTGGTAATTTCAGGAGATGATATGATTGCTTTACCGATTGTTTTAGCAGGAGGAGCAGGTGTAATTTCAGTAATTGGACAAGGTTTTCCTAAAGAATTTTCAGAAATGATTCGTTTAGGATTGAATAAAAAAGTAAATGAAGCGTTTAAAACGCAATATTTATTGTCAGATTGTATCGATATGATTTTTGAGCAGGGAAATCCAGCAGGAATTAAACAAATCTTTCAAGCTCTTGGTATTGCTGATAATACAGTGCGTCTGCCTCTAGTAACTGTTGATGATTCATTAGCTCAAAGATTAAATGATTTTGTAAAAGCGAGTATTTAGTAACTCTAAGATTATCGGTATTTTATTATACGAAAAAATATTTTGCATTCGCTAAATTAATAACTAAATTTGCCACCGAAACTTCGGTGTGATTTTGCTTTGGCATAACGTCTAAGGAATCATAATAAAAGTAAGAAAATGAAAAAACTAGTATCTCTATTAATTATTGTTGCCCTTTTTTGTTCTTGTAGTGAATACCAAAAAGTGTTAAAAAATGAAGACGTCGCAGCAAAATTTGAAATGGCTACAAAAATGTATGATGCTGGAAAATATTCAAAAGCAATTCGTCTTTTTGAGCAATTAGCGCCTACATATAGAGGTAAACCTCAAGCAGAAAAGCTTTTTTATATGTTTTCGCAGTCTTACTATAAAACAAAACAATATTATTTAGCTGGATATCAATTCGAAAGTTTTGTGTCAGGTTATCCACGAAGTGAAAAAGTACAAGAAGCAGCTTTCTTAGGTGCTTTTAGTTACTCAAAATTAGCACCCGTTTACAGTTTAGACCAAGCAGATACGGTAAAAGCATTAGAGAAATTACAAGCTTTTATTGATAATTATCCAAACTCAGAATATCTTGCTCAAGCAAATGAAGCTGTAAAGATATTAAATGGAAAGTTAGAGAAAAAAGCCTACGAGAATGCTAAAGGATATAATACAATTTCAGATTACAAATCAGCACTAGTTGCATTTGATAATTTTATTGCAGACTTTCCAGGAACACCGTTTAAAGAAGATGCTTTGTTTTACAAATACGATTCAGCATATCAATTAGCAATTAATAGTATTCCATCAAAAATGGAAGAACGTTTAAACGTTGCAAAAGTGGCTTACAATAACTTGATAAAGTTTAAAAGCGATACAAAGTACAAAGAAAAGGCAGAAGAAATGAATGCCAGAGTTGAAACAGATTTACAAAAATTTACTAAATAAATAAAGTCATGGATTTAAAAAAGACGAATGCTCCTGTTAACACAATAACTTACAATAAAACAGTTATTGAAGAGCCAACAGGAAATGTGTATGAAGCAATTACCATTATGGCTAAAAGAGCAAATCAAATTAATTCTGAAATTAAAAAAGAATTAACTGAGAAATTAGAAGAGTTTGCTACTTACAATGACAGTCTTGAAGAAGTTTTTGAAAATAAAGAGCAAATTGAAGTTTCTAAATTTTACGAAAAATTGCCAAAACCACACGCTCTAGCTGTTCAAGAATGGTTAGATGGTAAAACTTACCATAGAAGTTCAAATAAATAATATAGTATAATGTCAGTTTTAAACGGGAAGAAAATTTTACTAGGAGTTTCTGGTGGAATTGCAGCGTATAAAACAGCCTCATTAGTACGACTTTTTATAAAAGCAGGTGCACATGTCCAAGTGATAATGACACCTGCTTCTAAGGATTTTGTAACCCCGCTTACATTATCTACCTTATCAAAAAATCCTGTACATTCTAATTTCTTTAATCAGGACGATGAAGATGCTGTATGGAACAATCATGTAGAATTGGCTCTTTGGGCTGATTTAATGTTGATTGCTCCCGCAACTGCTAATACATTGTCGAAAATGGCTAATGGTAATTGCGATAATCTTTTAATCGCAGCCTATTTGTCGGCTAAATGTCCTGTTTATTTTGCTCCGGCAATGGATTTAGATATGTATAAACACCCATCAACATTGTCTAGTTTTACTTCTTTAAAACAGTTTGGAAACATTATGATTCCTGCTGAAAATGGTGAGCTTGCAAGTGGTTTGTCTGGTGAAGGACGTATGGCTGAACCAGAAAATATTATCGCTTTTTTAGAGGCTGATTTAGAAAGTAAATTGCCTTTGAGAGGAAAAAAAATACTAGTTACCGCTGGACCAACATACGAAGCAATAGATCCTGTGCGTTTTATAGGAAATCATTCCTCAGGAAAAATGGGGTTTGATATTGCAAATGAAGCTTCAAAACTTGGAGCCGAAGTTGTTTTAGTTGCAGGGCCAACACATTTAAAAGTTAAAAACCAGTCTATAGAAGTTGTAAACGTTACGTCTGCACAAGATATGTATGATGCCTGTCATTTGCATTTTAAAAACTCTGATGTAGTGATTGCAGCAGCAGCAGTTGCAGATTATAGGCCAAAGGAAGTTGCTTTACAGAAAATCAAGAAAGATTCAAGCGAATTTTCGATTGAGCTGGAAAAAACAAAAGATATTTTGTCATCTTTGGGAGCAGCTAAGGAAAAACAGTTTTTAATAGGTTTTGCTTTAGAAACTGAAAATGAAATTGAAAATGCTAAGCTGAAAATTCAGAAAAAAAACTTAGATTTGATTGTTTTAAATTCCTTACAAGATGAAGGAGCTGGATTTAAAAAAGAAACTAATAAAGTTACTTTTATTGATAAAAATTTCAAGATCGAGCCAATGGAATTAAAATCGAAGGAATTTGTAGCAATCGATATTTTAAAGAAAGTAGTTTCGTTTTTCTCGAAATAGTTAGGATTTAATACAGCATCTTAAAGCAAATTTAAGATTACTGTTTATAGCAGTTAATATTTTTTATATGAATAAAATAGTTACTCTTTTAGCGTTTTTAATTTTTGGCTTTACACAAGCGCAACAACTAAATTGTATAGTAACTATTAATACTGAAAGATTGCCAAATCCTAATCAGCAGGTTTTTAAAACACTGCAGACGGCTTTGTCTGAATTTGTAAACAAAACAGATTGGACAGGTTCTGTTTTAAAACAGAATGAGCGAATTAATTGTTCAATGTATATTACACTTTCATCTAACAGCTCAGATCAATTTACAGGAACAATACAAGTACAGTCTTCTCGATTGATTTTTAATTCAACCTATTCTTCACCAGTTTTGAATTATAATGATAAAGATTTCAACTTTAAATACACAGAATACGAACCTTTATTGTTTAATCCATCTGTTTATGAATCCAACTTAGTTTCTGTAATATCATTTTACAGTTATTTAATTTTAGGAATGGATGCAGACACGTTTCAAATGGGAGCAGGAAATCAATATCTTGAAACCGCTCAAAATATTGCAAACGTTGCACAGCAAGGAGGTTTTAAAGGATGGAATCAGTCTGATGGACTTCAAAACCGTTATTATTTAATTAATGATATGGTTTCTCCCATGTTTAGTGATTTGCGCCAGGTAACTTATGCATATCACACAGGTTTGGATGGAATGAGTCTTGATTTGAAAAGTTCAAAAGAGAAAGTGAAAAATGCAATTTTAATTATTGGAAGGTTAAATACAGTTAAGCCAAATGCTTTTTTAACTAGAATATTTTTTGATGCAAAATCAGATGAAATTGTTTCTATTTTTTCTGGAGGTCCAAGCATTCCAATTTCTGATTTAACAGATGTTTTAAATAAAGTTTCGCCATTAAATTCTTCAAAATGGTCTCAAATAAAGTTTTAATAGCTTTATTTCTTATTTTTTCATTAGCTTAAATATTTATAAATTTCCCCTATGATAACTTCACTGTCAATTAAAAATTATGCCCTTATTGAAAAGCTTTCAATTGATTTTTCAAAAGGATTTTCTATAATTACAGGAGAAACAGGAGCTGGTAAATCTATTATACTAGGTGCAATTGGTTTGGTTTTAGGAAAAAGAGCTGATCTTACATCGTTAAAAAATAAAGAAGAAAAGTGTGTCATAGAAGCTCAGTTTGAAATTTCTAAATACAATCTAAAAGAGTTTTTTGAGACAAACGATTTAGATTACGAAGATGAAACCATAATTCGTCGTGAGATTTTACCTTCTGGAAAATCTCGCGCCTTTATAAATGACAGTCCTGTGAACCTGCAGGAATTACAAGATTTAAGTTTATTTTTAATAGATATTCATTCACAGCAGCAAACTCAGGAATTATCAGAGGAAAGTGTTCAGTTTAAAATTATTGATGCAATTGCGAACAACGGAGATACAATTGCAGTATATCAAAATTTATTAAAAGTTTATAAATCAGATAAATCAAAACTTAATGCCTTGCTTAAAAAACAAAGCGATTCAGGAAAAGAGCAGGAGTACAATACTTTTTTACTGAATGAGTTGGTTTCGGCTAAATTAAAATCTGGTGAACAAGCAGAATTAGAATCTGATTTTGAAAAACTTAATAATGTTGAAATTATTAAAGAATCAATAGATAAATCACTTGTAATTGCAAACGAAGAACAATTTGGAGTTTTTCATAATTTAAATGAAATTAAAGGATCGCTGCAAAAAATAGCACCTTTTTCTGCTGAATATCAAAACTTGTTTGAAAGAATAACAAGTTTGTCTATCGAGTTTGATGATATTTCTAAAGAGTTACAAAATGCCGTTGAAAAATTAGTAAACGATCCAGAGCAATTAGAAGCAATCAGTCAAAAATTGCAGTTAATTTTTAACCTTCAGAAAAAGCACCACGCTGCTTCTGTAGAAGAATTACTTCAAATTCAGGAAGATTTAGGGAATACATTGCTTGAATTAGATAATATTGAAGAAGAAATAGAATCACTTTCAAAAGCAATAGAACAAAAAGCAGCCGAATTGAATGAATTTGCAACTGTAATTCATAAAAATAGAATTGATGCAATTCCGGTTTTATCCAATCAATTAATAACTATTTTAGATACGTTAGGAATGCCTAATGTTCGCTTTAAAATTGAATTGATTCCATCAGAGACTTATTTTCAGAATGGAAAAGATGAATTGCAGTTTTTGTTCGCAGCCAATAAAGGAACTGATTTTGGATTGCTGAAAAAAGTTGCCTCTGGAGGAGAGATGTCTCGTATTATGCTTGCAGTAAAAGCAATATTAGCTCAATATTCAAAATTACCTACTTTAATTTTTGATGAAATTGATACAGGAGTTTCTGGAGAAATTGCTATTAGAATGGGCGAGATTATGAAAGAAATGAGTTTAAAAATGCAAATTTTTGCCATTACGCATTTGCCTCAAATTGCTGCAAAAGGCGATTCGCACTTTAAAGTTTTTAAATCAATAATCGATGATGCTACACAGTCAGAATTAAAGCTTTTGTCTCAGGACGAAAGAGTTATAGAGATTGCGCAAATGTTATCTGGGGCGGTGGTTTCAGATTCAGCTTTAAATCATGCTAAAGCCTTGTTGAACTAAAGAAATAATTTATATTTGCCATCTAAAAACGTATTAAACAAACGAAATTAGTTTATCATTTGTGATTATTAATGAGAAGCTTATTTACGAATAAATAAAAAAAGTATGATTATAGAGCCTAGAATGAGAGGATTTATTTGTTTGACAGCCCATCCAAAGGGAGCCGAACAGAATGTTAAAAATCAAATAGAATATATCAAATCAAAAGGTGCAATCGCTGGTGCAAAAAAAGTACTGGTTATTGGTGCTTCAACAGGTTTTGGATTAGCTTCAAGAATTACAAGTGCTTTTGGATCTGATGCTGCGACAATTGGAGTGTTTTTTGAAAAACCACCGGTTGAAGGAAAAACAGCTTCTCCAGGTTGGTATAATTCTGCTGCATTTGAAACAGAAGCTCATAAAGCAGGTTTATATGCAAAAAGTATCAACGGCGATGCTTTTTCAAACGAAATAAAAAGAGAAACATTAGATTTAATTAAAGCTGATTTAGGACAAGTAGATCTTGTAATTTATAGTTTAGCTTCACCAGTGCGTACAAATCCTAATACAGGAGTTTTACACCGTTCGGTTTTAAAACCTATTGGACAAACTTTTACAAATAAAACAGTTGATTTTCATACAGGAAATGTAACCGAAGTTTCAATCGCTCCTGCAAACGAGGAAGATATTGAAAATACAGTTGCAGTTATGGGTGGTGAAGACTGGGCTATGTGGATGGATGCTTTAAAAAATGAAAATTTATTGGCAGACGGCGCTACAACAATTGCCTATTCTTATATTGGGCCTGAACTTACAGAAGCTGTTTATCGTAAAGGTACAATCGGACGTGCAAAAGATCATTTAGAAGCAACGGCATTTACAATTACAGACAGTTTAAAATCTATTGGAGGAAAAGCTTATGTTTCTGTAAACAAAGCATTAGTTACACAAGCAAGTTCTGCAATTCCAGTTATTCCATTGTATATTTCTCTTCTTTACAAAATCATGAAAGAAGAAGGTATTCACGAAGGTTGTATTGAGCAGATTCAGCGTTTATTTCAAGATAGATTGTATTCTGGTTCTGAAGTTCCAACAGACGAAAAAGGAAGAATTAGAATTGACGATTGGGAAATGCGTGAAGATGTTCAGGCAAAAGTAGCTGAACTTTGGAAAGAAGCTACGACAGAAACATTACCAGCTATTGGAGACTTAGCAGGTTATAGAAATGATTTCTTAAATTTATTTGGATTTGAATTTGCTGGAGTTGACTACAAAGCTGAAGCAAATGAGATAGTTAATATTGAAAGTATCAAATAAATAAAAATTAACATAAGTAAAAAACCATCAACCAAAAGTTGATGGTTTTTTTATGAATATAGCATATCTTTGTTAAAATTTTTAAAGTTTAAAATATACAATTTAATACCGCATTCCCATTATGATTTTTTCTTTAGTTATACCTGTGTATAATCGTCCAGATGAAGTAGATGAACTTTTAGAAAGTCTTTCAAAATCTGATTATAATGAAGCTTTTGAGATTGTCCTTGTTGAAGACGGGTCGACAATTCCTTGTAAAGATGTTGTAATGACTTATCAAGGAAAATTAAATATTTCATACTATTTTAAAGAAAATTCCGGACCGGGTGATTCTAGAAATTTTGGAATGCAGAAGGCAAGAGGAGATTATTTTATCATATTCGATTCAGATTGTATAATACCTCCAAATTACCTAAGTGAAGTTCGTAAAGCTTTAAATGAAGATTATGTTGATTGTTTTGGCGGTCCAGATAAAGCATTAGATAGTTTTTCAGACATACAAAAAGCAATCAATTTTGCAATGACATCTTTCCTGACAACAGGAGGAATTCGTGGTGGTTCTGAAAAAATTAATAAGTTTCAGCCGCGAAGTTTTAATATGGGAATTTCGAAAAAAGCATTTGAAGCTTCTAAAGGATTTGGTAATATTCATCCTGGGGAAGATCCAGATTTATCCATTCGTTTGTGGAATTTAGGATTCGAAACCAGATTATTTCCTGACGCCTATGTATATCATAAACGCAGAATCGATTGGGAGAAATTCTCGATACAAGTTAATAAATTCGGAAAAGCCCGTCCAATATTAAATAGTTGGTATCCAGAGCATAAAAAGGTGACTTTTTGGTTTCCTACATTATTTATATTGGGTCTATTATTAGCTTTTTTACTGTTAATATTTAATATTGATATTTTATTACAATTATATTTTGTATATTTCGTTATAATTTTTCTTACAGCAACTATTCAGAATAAAAGCATTAAAATTGGATATCTATCTGTAATTGCAGTTTGGAAACAGTTTTACGGATACGGAAGAGGTTTTTTAGAGTCTTTCATAAAAGTTGGTTTATTAAAGAGAAAACCACAAGAAGCTTTTCCTCGTATGTTTTTTAAAGTATAATTCATGGTTAAAGTCATTGGTTTAACAGGCGGAATTGGAAGCGGTAAAACTACAATTGCTATTTTTTTTAAAGAAAAAGGTGTGCCGGTTTATATAGCCGATAATGAAGCCAAAAAAGTAATGCAGTCGATTGAAATTATAGATCAAATAAAAAGTGTTTTTGGCGAAACTCTTTTTGAAAACAATATTTTAAATAGAGCAAAACTTGCTGAAATCGTATTTAATAATGCAGATAAGCTCGCTCAGCTAAATGCTATTGTGCATCCAGCGGTAAAAAAAGATTTTGAAAATTGGCTCCAGCAGCATAAAAACGATCAATATGTGGTTTATGAAGCTGCTATTTTATTTGAAAGTGGAAGATATAAAGAGTGTGATTACATTGTTACTGTAACAGCTCCAATTGAAGTACGTATTGAAAGAGTAATAAAGCGCGACAATACTACAAGAGAACAGGTTTTAAGCCGAATGGAAATGCAGTGGAATGATGAAAAACGAATTTCTTTGAGCAATTTTGTTATTAATAACAGTAATCTTAAAATTGCTAACGAAGAAGTTGTTAAAATTCTTAAAATTTTAAATATAAAACAAAATCAGTCTTAAATGTTAATATTTGGTTAATGTATTATTTAGTATATTGTTAAAATATTAATTTTGTTTCGATGAATAAATTATTTTTTAGAATACTTGTTTTATTGATGAGCTTGTCCTTAATAGGGATAATTCTAGTACAGGTATTTTGGTTCAATTCTTCGTTTAAAAATAACGAAGAGCAGTTTAAATACCACGTTACACAAGTGATCGGGAATGTTGCCGATAAGCTTGAACAGCAAGAAGAGTACAGTTTTTACGATAAATATAATCGCATTAAAGACAGTACAGGGAAAATTCCAAAAAAAGAAGATTTATTGCAGGTTTTTTATGTTCAGAGGAATGCAAAGACGAATAAAACTATCATCTACTCAAATACATTAACTTCTGAAGATTATGATATAAGCGGTTCGCTTTTTAATAAAAAATTCAGCAGTGAACGATTTAAAAATTTTAGCACAAAAAGAGTAACTGAAGTTTATAACAATAATAACGGTATTGATAATAATAATTTAGGACAGAGTTTAATACCTGATCTAAAGATTGAAAAATCAGGTAGTTTAGATATTCTTAATAAAGTTCAACAGCAAATTCAATATAAAGATATTGCGTCATTAACCCCAATTGATGGCAGAATTACAAAAGATAAACTCTATAAACTCTTAAGGAAAGAATTAGAAGAATACGGCGTTAAAACCAAATTTGAATTTGGAGTTTACAGCAGCGGCGTTCCAACTAAAATAAAGTCGGATGGATTTCATTACGACAAAGAGGCAACGTATAGTATTCCAATTTTTACAGATAACGAAGGAAATAGTAAATATCAGTTATCAGTTACATTTCCACATAAAAAGAAATTTTTGTTATCTGAATTGTTAAGCATTACGATTTTATCGATCGTTTTTACATTGATTATTATAATAGCTTATACGAGTGCATTAAATCAGTTGCTGCGCCAAAAACATATTTCTGAAATCAAAACCGATTTTATAAATAATATGACGCATGAGTTTAAAACTCCAATTGCAACCATAAATTTAGCACTGGATGCAATTCGGAATCCAAAAATTATTGAAGATAAAGAAAAGGTTTATCGTTATCTTCAAATGATTCGGGATGAGAATAAGAGAATGCATGCACAAGTTGAGAATGTATTGCGAATTTCTAAACTTGAAAAGCGAGAATTAGATATTACAAAAGAGCCAACTGTAATTACTGAGATAATTGATGATGCAATTGAGCACGTAAATTTAATTTTAGAAGATAGAAAAGGGACTGTTGTAAGACATTATAATGCGGCCAGAACCACCTGTTTGATAAATGAAGTACATTTTACAAACGTATTGGTTAATATTTTAGAAAATGCGATAAAATATTCACCAGATATTCCTGAAATTGAAATTTTTACAGAGAATGTGAAAGACATGATTCTGATAAAAGTAAAAGACAATGGATTAGGTATGAGTAAAATTGCTCAGAAAAGAGTTTTTGAGAAATTTTACAGAGAACATACAGGAGATTTACATAACGTAAAAGGACATGGTTTAGGTCTTGCTTACGTAAAAAGAATTGTAGAAGACCACAATGGTCAAGTATATGTTGAAAGTGAAAAAGGAAAAGGTAGCACCTTTATAATAAAAATACCATTAATAAATTAAAATATGGAAAATAATAACAAAAGAATACTTTTAGTAGAAGATGACCTTAATTTTGGGGCAGTTCTTAAAGATTATCTAATGTTAAATGACTTTGAAGTTACTTTAGCTAAAAACGGTATGGAAGGTTTCGAGAAATTCAAAAAAGATGTATATGATTTATGCATTCTGGATGTAATGATGCCTTATAAAGATGGTTACACTTTAGCCAAAGAAATCAGAGAAAAAAACAGTGAAGTGCCTATTATCTTCTTAACAGCAAAATCTATGAAAGAGGATGTGTTAAAAGGATACAAAGCTGGTGCTGACGATTATTTGAATAAGCCTTTTGATTCAGAAGTTTTATTGATGAAAATCAAAGCAATTATTCAGAGAAAATCTGCTGATACAAAAGCAGAACAAGTTCAATTTGAGTTTAATATTGGTAAATTCCACCTTAATTCTAAACTTAGATTTTTAACTTTTGAAAACGAAGAACCAATAAAATTATCTCCAAAAGAGAACGAACTGCTTAAAATGTTGATTCTTCATGAAAATGACTTAATGCCAAGAGAATTAGCATTAACAAAAATCTGGAGAGATGATAACTACTTTACTTCAAGAAGTATGGACGTTTACATCGCTAAACTTAGAAAATATCTAAAAGCAGATGAAGATGTTGAAATTTTAAATATCCACGGAGAAGGTTTCAGATTAGTTGTAAAAAGTAAAGTTTCTGAATAATAAATTCACCTAAAAAAAATATAAGCTCTGAGAAATCAGAGCTTTTTTTTATGCCCAAAAAGCTTTAGTACGTAATCTTGTCATTTCGACGAAGGAGAAATCACACTAGAAATTCCGCAAACAAAATAGCCAATCTTTTTGAATTACGGGTGTGATTTCTCCTTCGTCGAAATGACAAATGTGATGAGAAATTTTGGAATTTGGAGTTTGTTTTTGTTGAAATTTCTTAATTTGGAGCTATTTCCTGCTATCCGCTTGTATCTTTTTCTTGCTAAAGGAGCAAGAAAAAGGATACCGCTTCTATCAGGGCTAGGGCTTTAGTTTTCAGATAGATATTTGCGTTTTAATAAGTTCTAAAAACATGCTAATTTATTTTCTAAAGAATTTTCTTTAAAATAAATTTGGAAATTCAAAAAACAATTCTGAATATTTGCAGACGAAAAAATAATAACCCTTTTAAAAACGAAGAAAAATGTTTGTACTTACATCAACATCACAAAGCTTCACACCAAACAGATTTGGTGCAGCGCTTCTTCGTGGCTTATTTCAATCTTAGAAATACATTTTTAGATATATTAAAAAAGCCCGAAGACATTTAGTTTCGGGCTTTTTTTATTCTAGACACTTCAAATTTTCCCGAAAGAATAATTTAACAACTATCCGAAAGGATTTAAGATTTCGCATGTTTATTTCATTTTGAACCATTTTACGTTCGATTTGATTTGAGCTTGTCCAACAAATAATTAAATAATTTATGGGAAATAAATTAACTGGAAAAGACCTGATTAAATTAGGTTTTCCAAAGAATAATTCAATAAATATCGCCTTAGGGCAGATAAACAGATATAGAAAAAGAGAAAAAAAAGAATCTATTCTAACAGAAGCAAAAGATGTTTTGTTAAATCCCGAAAAGTACGAAGGAAATGGAACTTGGGGTAAAGTGGCTGAAGGTTTAATAAAGCCAGTTCAAGTAAGAATGCATCAGCTTAAAACAACAAGAGCGCCTTTTACCATTTTTGGTGAAAATGAAATAGACCAACAGGCAAAATTTCAATTATATGATTCTTTGAAACTACCAGTTTCAGTTGCTGGAGCATTAATGCCAGATGCGCATTCGGGATATGGATTGCCAATTGGCGGAGTTTTAGCAACAGATAATACTGTAATTCCTTACGGAGTTGGAGTTGATATTGGATGTCGAATGAGTCTTTCAATTTTCGATTTACCAGCTTCTCATTTCAAAGGAAAAGAACATCAACTAGAAGCTATTTTAAAAGACAAGACAAAATTTGGGATGTATGAAACACATGTTTCAAGAGTTGATCATGAAGTGTTTTATAAAAGTGAATTTCAGGATATTCCGTTACTAAAGAATCTTTTGCCAAAAGCCTATAAACAATTAGGAAGTTCAGGCGGAGGAAACCATTTTGTAGAGTTTGGAATAGCTAAAATTGAAAATCCAGAGAATGAGTGGAAGCTTGATAAAGGTGAGTATTTTGCTGTTCTTTCGCACAGTGGCTCTCGTGGTTTAGGCGCAAATATTGCGAAGCATTACACGTATTTGGCAACAAAACAATGTCCGTTACCTAAAAATGTACAGCATTTAGCTTGGTTAGATTTAAATACACATGATGGTCAGGAATATTGGCTGGCGATGAATTTAGCAGGAGAATATGCAAAAGCTTGTCACGATGATATTCACAGACGAATTGCCAAAGCAATTGGAAAAAGAGTAGTGGTAACGATTGAAAACCACCACAATTTTGCTTGGAAAGAAATGGTAAACGGTCAGGAATGCATTGTGCATAGAAAAGGTGCAACTCCTGCGGCAGAAGGTCAGTTGGGAATTATTCCTGGTTCAATGACTGCACCTGGCTACATTGTAAAAGGAAAGGGAAATGCAGAGAGTTTAAATTCTGCTTCACATGGTGCCGGACGTTTGTTTTCAAGAGCGAAATGTAAAAGTACATTTACGCAAAGTGAAATTAAAAAGGTTTTGAAAGCGAATGATGTAACATTGATTGGAGGAAATATTGACGAAGCGCCAATGGCATATAAAGACATTACAAAAGTGATGGCAAATCAAACCGATTTGGTTGAAGTTTTAGGAACTTTTACGCCGAAGATTGTTAGAATGGATTGTTAAAAAGTAGATTATGGAAAGATTTCAAGATGAAAATAAATGGTTAGGGAATTTTTACAATGAGATTTTTGTAAAATGCCCAAAATGTGAATCTAGAGCCATTGTAAAGAGCGTACCAAAGAAAGATTGTGAATGTGGAAAATGCATAACAATGATTTTTGAGTGTAAACATTGCTTTTACAAAATGGATGAACCTATTTATCAATATGTGGCATATGGGAAAGAGTATTGTAATAATTGCTTTGAAAAATTCGAATATAAGTCTCAACCATTAAAGGAAAAACCGTTAATGTATAAAACAAAATGCCCGCATTGTAATTTTCAAGAGGATTGGAAAACAAAGGTTTATAGAGTTCGAAAGGAACTAAAGCATGATGATGGTTTGGTAAAAGAATGTTGGTATAATTTACCACTGTGGTTTCAAAAAGAAGTCAATGATAGTATTTTTTGGGCTTATAATCAAGATCATATTGATTATTTAGAAAGATACATTCAAGCTGATTTAAGAGAACGTAATTCAAAAATGAACGTTACTTCAAGTTTAGTTTCTCGTTTGCCACAATTTGTAAAAGCAGCAAAAAACAGAGAGAAACTGCTTAAAATTTTAAGAAAATGGAAAGAATAATTCAAATAACAGCAGGTCGCGGACCTGCAGAATGCACTTGGGTTGCTGCCCAAGTGCTTAAAAAAGTTTTGGAAGAAGCACAAGATCAACAATTAGATGTTGTTTTGCTTCAGAGGGAAACAGGACAGGAAAATGGAACGGTTGAAACAGCATCAATTGCTGTAAAAGGAATAGATGCAGAAAATTTTGTGAATTCTTGGGTTGGTACGATTCAGTGGATTGGTCAGAGTCAGTTTAGAAAAATGCACAAACGCAAGAACTGGTTTATTGGGATTTTTGAAATCGAACCGCAAAAAAATGTGTCAGTTTCAGAAAATGATATTCAATATCAGGCAATGCGTAGTTCTGGAGCAGGAGGCCAGCACGTGAACAAAGTGAGTTCGGCAATTCGTGCAACACATATTCCAACAGGAATTGCAGTTGTGGCAATGGACAGTCGTTCACAGCACCAAAACAAAAAATTAGCAACAGAAAGATTATTAAAAAAATTAGAAGACGAAAAACTAACTCAGCTTAAAAATCATGTAGGGAAACAATGGGAAAATCAGTTGAATATTCAGCGAGGGAATCCTATTAGAGTTTTTACCGGAAGTGATTTTAAAAAGAATAAAATAGAGAAAACCTATAAAGCAACTCGTCAGAAATTAAAAAACGATTTACATAATGAAAACAATAGATAAATATCTTTTTCAGGCTTTGGATAACTATCCGTATTCGCTTGAGGAAACAATTGAATCTTTAGATTATGCTTTTTCTTATGATGCAAAAAATACTATGGTTTTGTGTTTGTACGGAAGAATTCAGGCTGAGCAGTTAATGAATTACGAAGATGCAAAATTGTATTTTCAGGAAGCTCTGGCTATTAATATTTATGCGTTTGAAGTGTATCCGCATTATTTGCAGACTTTAATTTTAAATGAAGATTATGAAGAAGCTCAAAAGCTAATCGATTTTGCTTTGACGATAAAAGGAATTAATAAATCTGATATTTATGTGAAGAAAGCGATTCTTTTTGAAGCTCAAAAGGAATTTAAAAAAGCATTAAAAGAAATTAAAAATGCAAAATTATGCAGTTTACAGTTTGCTTTTGATTCTGATATTAGTGAAGTAGAGAAGAGAATTAAAGGAAAAATAGATTTGTTAAAGAAGAAAAAGAATTCTAAAAAGAATTCTAAAGAGAAATCGAAATGATTTTGATGAAAAAACGATGCATATTGCATCGTTTTTTTGTTTTTTAGATAAAGTTTGTCATTTCGACGGAGGAGAAATCTTCGCGAGTAACTCCGTAACGAATGTCCAATCTTTGTAGAGCTTCTTGCGAAGATTTCTCCTCCGTCGAAATGACAAGATTGTGTAAATAGAGGAGAAATTTATTTCCAATGCAATTCTAAAGCAAAACAGGTTTTGTCGCCTTTTGTAATGCTGAATGTTGCTGTAGTATGATCGTCGTCTTCGCTTTCATGAATTACAACATTATCTTTTAATGAAAGTTCTTTTATGAAATTCATTTCAAAGCTTTTTACTTCCTGTTTCATGATTCTTTTTGGGTCAACATGATCGAGACACCATTCGAGGTATTTTACGTTGTTTACGTGATTTACAATGTCTAAATCAGATAAATAAACTATTTTTTCAAAAACAGCTTCTTTTTCGTGATTGATGTTTATTTTAGAAAAGCCTTCCTCAGTGGCTCTATTTTCAGGGAATAATTCGAAATGTTCGTAAGGTAACGCTAAAGCTTCCGGACGGCGTAATTGTGTATTGAAAACTGCCCAATAAGTCTCGCAGCCTACAATTTTCTTTCCGTTTACATACATTTCTAAAGCACGAACAGAGCGTGAATTTTCTAGGCTATTAATCCATGTTTTTACTGTTACAACGTCTTGCCATTTGGGTAAAGCGTGAACTTCAACTCGCATTCGACTTAAAACCCAAGCTTGGTGAAATTCCTGCATATCATAAAAGCTGATTCCTCCAACTTCTGAATGTGCGGCAGCGGTTAATTGTAAAATATTGCACAGATCGGTATATTTTAAGAAACCTGTTGGCGTACATTGTGTAAAATTGATTTCCCAGTCTTTACTTAAAACGGATGTAAAATTTGGAGATATTGGCATTTTTTAATTTTAGATTGTTGAGTTTAGATTTTTCTTTTTGAGAATAGAAGAAAGATGAAAGAAAAGAGACTTTTACTTTAGAATATTTTCTATGTAAGTTGTAATTTCTTTTCTATCTGTTGCGTAATCAAACCATTTGGTGTTTTCATTTCGTTTGAACCACGTTAATTGTCTTTTGGAAAATCTTCGTGTATTTTTTTTGATTTCATCTATGGCAAAAGGCAAAGTGAATTCTCCATCAAAATAACTAAATAATTCTCTATAACCGACCGTTTGAAGCGCATTTAACGCTTTATTAGGATACAATGCTTTTGCTTCTTCAAGTAAACCTTCATTCATCATAATATCTACGCGCTGGTTGATTCGGTTGTAAATAACTTCTCTATCTGCATCTAAACCAATTAAAATAGGAGTGAAGTCTCTATTGTTTTTCTTTTGATTTAAAAATGATGAATAGGGTTTTTGGGCTCCAATACAAACTTCTACAAAACGCATCATTCGCTGTGGATTTTGTAATGTTTGCGGGTTTTCTACCGTTATTTTTTGATAATATTCGGGATCTAAATTTTTCAGTTGCTCTTGAAGATATTCAATTCCAAGTTTTTCATAGTTAGAATTTACTTGAGAACGAATTTGAGGATCGATTTCAGGAAATTCATCGAAACCTTTTAAAATGGCATCAACATATAGGCCTGAACCGCCAATAAGAATGACAAAATCATTGGTTTGAAATAGTTCTTCAATTTTGGCTAAAGCTTCTTTTTCGTAATCGCCTACGGTGTAATTTTCGAAAATAGATTTATTTTGAATGAAATGATGCTGGGCAGAATTTAATTCTTCTTGATTAGGTACTGCAGTTCCAATTGTCATTTCTTTGAAAAACTGACGGCTGTCGCAAGAAACGATTTCGCATTTGAAATGTTTTGCCAAAGCAATGCTTAAGGCGGTTTTGCCTATTGCTGTTGGTCCGACAATGGTAATTAGGTATTTCATATTATTTTTAGCCCGGATGGAAATGAAAACCCCGGACTTATGTTTGTTCGTTTTTTTTGGGATAAAAAAGCGACTTCAGAAGCTCTTTTTATGCCTTTAAAAAACAACAAAGATAAGGAGGAGTTGCAATGTAAAGCCGGATCAGCTTCTAAATTTAACTATTTGGCAATTGAGTTCCGCATTCGTAACAATATTTGGCGTTATCGAAGTGAACTTGCGATTGACATTTTTTGCATGTTTTTTTAGTGTTTACGGAACTGCTTTTTAGACTGCTTTTTGCAAATTCTGCAGTCACAATTCCTGTTGGTACGGCAATGATTCCGTAACCTAAAATCATTACAAATGCAGCAATAAACTGTCCTAAAGGAGATTGTGGCGAAATATCGCCGTAACCAACTGTTGTCAGGGTTACGATTGTCCAGTAAATTCCCATCGGAATACTTGTAAATCCTGATTCTTTGCCTTCGACCAAATACATAATTGTACCAATGATTACGGTGCTGATAAGTACAAAATAGATGAAAACTAAAATTTTCTCTTTGCTGGCTTCTATTGCGTCTTTAAGTTGAGCAGATTGATGAGAGATTTGAGGAATATGCAGTATCTTGAATAATCGGAAAAAACGCAGCGCTCTAACAACGGATAAAACACTTGCTCCAGGAAAAAATATAGATAAATACATGGGTAAAACGGCAAGTAAATCGATAATTCCGTAGAAACTGAAAACGTATTTAACTGGTTTTTGAATGGAGATGATTCTTAAGATATATTCTATTGTGAAAAACACAGTAATAATCCATTCGCAAATAAGCAGCTGGTTATGGTATTTTTGGCTGATTCCTTCAACGGTATCAAGCATAATAAGAAGAACACTTAATAATATCAATCCCAATAAAACCAAATCGAACATTCGTCCTAATATGGTATTAGTACCGTATAGAATGATTTTTATTCGTTCTCTGAATATTTCGTAGTTCGTTTTTTTGTTTTTCATATCGGCGAAGCTAATGATAGTTTCGAGCGTTAAAAATGCAGAATTTTGAGATTTTTATTTTTACGGATGTAGTTCTGTATAATATTTTTTACATCTCGATTGTGCTGCATTGGTATTAAAATATTCTTTAGAATTTCGATATTCGTAATTTGATAGTTTAGATCGTAATATGCGTAACCTTTGTAGATGCCATTTTCGATTAAAACTGCACTTCTTTCATTTACATTTCGGCCTCTGTCTTTTAAGATCATGCTTTTATTCTCAAAACTATTTTCAGAGATAAACTGCTGCACTCGGGCATTGTAAACTTCTGGGGTAATTTCGCCAATACAAGCCCCGTCGCACTGCTTTATTTTATATTGAAAACACTCTTTTTTTGTTTGATAAAGTCCTGTCAGTTTTTGACATAGATGATATTTTTCGGTAAATCTAAAAAGAGCATTTTTAGCTTCTTGCAGGGTAACAAATGAAGTAATTTCTCGTTTACGACCGTCCGTTTTTTCAATTTTTAAATTAATATAACCGTTAGAATCTTTCTCAGAATATAAGGCGTATTGAAAAATTGTTTTGCGCTGAGCGCGATTATATCTAGGTCTGTTTATTTTTATTTCTTCACTTTCTTTTAAAAGAGCGATTAATTCACTTCCGGTTTCATCGTATGTAATAGTAAAAACTTCAGCTTGAATTTTTTTACTTTTTGTTGTGATTCCTGTAAAATGTTGGTTGATTCTTTTCTTTATGTTTTGACTTTTACCAATGTATATTAAAGTCCCGCTTTCGTTGTAAATATAGTATACGCCGGTTTTAGCAGGCATTTGGTTTAATAGATCTAGAAATTTTGGTGCAATTCCTTTTTCTACTTCCAGCTTTATAAAATCTTTTACGATTGTTTTTTCTAAGTCTTTTTCTAAAAGCATTTTAAATAGCTTTGTAGTTGCCATTGCGTCTCCGCTGGCGCGATGTCTGTCTGCCATTGGAATTCCAAGAGCGCGCACTAGTTTTCCCAAACTATATGAAGGCTGTTCTGGAATTAATTTTTTTGCAAGTTCAACGGTACAAAGTGTTTTTGCTTGAAAGTCATAACCCAGACGTCTAAATTCTGTGCGTAAAATGCGATAATCAAATGATGCATTGTGAGCGACAATAATACAGTCTGAAGTTATTTCGATGATTCGCTTGGCAACTTCAAAAAATTTTGGAGCTGACTGTAACATAGCATTATTGATTCCAGTTAATTTAACCACAAATGGCTGAATTGGAATTTCGGGATTAATTAGGCTAATGAATTGATCGACAACTTCATGACCATCAAATTTATAGATGGCAATTTCAGTAATTCCTTCTTCATTAAACTGGCCTCCAGTAGTTTCTATGTCTAATATTGCGTACATTCTTAGATCTCAATGGTCAATGAATAAAAAATGAAAATCAAATAATTTGTTTTTTTATCCTTAAAAAAGGATTTTAAAAAAGATTAATTTATTTGCTTTTGTATTCTCTTTTATTAGAGAATATCTTCATTTTTATATTCTTGAATTATAATATATTTTCAGGTTTCAAGATAGAAAATAGTACTTGAAAAACCATTCTTTTTTTTAAAATTATTGTAAGTTTAAAATTGAAAATCGAATTTAAACTAAAGTCACAATTTTGTCGACACTCCAAGCTTCTGGTTTGGCATTGAATAGTTTTTTTGTAAAAGTCCAAACGCTGTTAAAAAGTTCAGATTGTCGATAATTTTCTAAATCGCTTTCGGTTTCCCAATAACTATAGGTAAAAAAGATACATTTATCGTTTTTATCTTGATACAATTCTAAAAAACGATTTCCTTCTGCATTGCGTATTTTGTCTTTAACAGATTCAAAATTCTCCAGAAAATCAGAGATTTTATCTTCGTGAAAACTCATTTTTACAATTCTGACAAACATGTATTCAATTTTTAGAGTGTTGTTTTTTTAGATTTATTGAAAATCTGAAAGCTTATAGGTGGGCAAAAGTACCAAAAGGGATTGTTCTTTTTATGAAAAAGTAAAATATTATAAAATCATAGTTTTTTACAATATTGTCATTTCTGATGAAAAATATCAAAAGTCTTCACGTGAATTTACTAAATCAGCAAAATCTTTGTATAATTTAATTTAAAATCAAGAAAATACAATAGTAATTACATCGCGATAATTCAATCCTAATAAACTATTTGCAGAACCTACCTTTGATGGATTGCTTCTAAAAATGGCGATTTCAAGAAATCCTGCTTCATTAAAAATAGCTAGTTTTTCGCCCTCATAGGTTTTAATAGGGTATTTGTCTGAAGTTGCTATATCTGAATAATTGGGTAGAATTGTTTTGATGCTTTTTGGTTTCATGACGATTTCGTACGGACGTCCGCGCGAAACTTCTAAAAATTGTTTTTTAGAGATATTGGTAACGACATTTCCAAAATGATCGATATAAATAACATATCCTTTAAGCGTATTTCCATCCGCAGAAACAATTGCCTGTAATTCGGTTACTTCTTTAACAGCAGGGATTTCTTTTCCAATAACGTTTAGTAATCCGCCTTTTGCAATGTGGCAGGCAACTTGTATAAAAATGTCTAAATCGCTGGATTCAACTGGAAAACGATCGTGTATATTAATAGCTACAATTTTCTGCGGAACGATTTTTTGCGTAAGCATACTTAAAATCCCGTTATCTGCACAGATAAAGAAATGATCGTTCCATTGCATGGCTATATGCTGGTTTTCTTTGTTGCGTTCAATATCAACACCAATCAAATGAACGGTGCCTTTTGGAAAGCTTAAATATGATGCTCCGATTATATAACTTGCTTCGGCAGTGTTAAATGGATCAACATCGTGCGAAATGTCAATGATTTTTGCCTCAGAAAACTCTGAAAGAATTTTACCCTTCAGCGAACCAACAAAGTGGTCTTTTAAGCCGTAATCAGTAGTAAGGGTAATTATTGACATCATTTTGTTTATAACTATTGGTAGTATTTAAATCTAATTTTCATTAAATTTGAGAAATGCAAATCTAAGAATAGTAAAAACAAATTGAAAGAAAGAAAAGACAAATTGTAATAAAATATATAGAGTCTCAATTTTCAGTTTCAGTTTTCAGTCTTTTAACAAAAAGTTATTTTAATTGGTACTTAAAAGTATAGATGCGACTGAAAATCATAACATAAAAAAACCCGACAGCAATAGATTTACAAAACAAATTTATTTTTAATTTAAATTTATCTCCTTTGAACGAAAGAATTATCGAGCTAATAGACATCGCTCCAAAAGACTTTTGGGGCGCGCAGGATTCTCATCTTGAAATTATTAAAAAGTACTACCCAAAGCTTAAAATCGTAGCGCGAGGGACCACTTTGAAAGCCTTTGGCGAAAAAGAAGTTTTAGATGAATTCGAAAAGAGATTTCAGAGGCTTATGCTTCATTTTACCAGATACAACAACATTGATGATAATGTAATTGAACGTGTAATTATGAGTGATGGTCAGGATGAAAAAAAAGCATACGATCATGACAAAATATTAGTTCACGGAGTTGGCGGTAAAATAATCAAAGCCATGACGCCAAATCAGCAACTGCTGGTGGATACGATCAAAAAAAATGATATGGTTTTTGCCATTGGTCCAGCTGGAACAGGTAAAACATATACGGGTGTTGCGATGGCGGTAAAAGCGCTTAAAGACAAAGAAGTAAAAAGGATAATTTTGACTCGTCCGGCGGTAGAAGCAGGTGAAAATCTAGGTTTTTTACCCGGCGATATGAAAGAAAAACTAGATCCTTACATGCAGCCGCTTTATGATGCTTTGCGCGATATGTTACCCAATGAAAAACTCGAAGATTACATTTTAAAAGGAATTATTCAGATTGCGCCTTTAGCTTTTATGCGCGGACGAACGCTTGATAATGCCTTTGTAATTCTAGACGAGGCACAGAATACGACGCATTCACAAATGAAGATGTTTTTGACTCGTATGGGAAAAAACGCTAAGTTTATGATTACTGGAGATCCTGGGCAGGTCGATTTACCGCGACGCACTATTTCGGGGCTTAAAGAAGCGATTTTGGTTCTGAAAGATATTGACGGAATTGGAATTATTTATCTTGATGATAAAGATATCGTTCGCCACAGATTAGTGAAAAAGGTTATCGACGCTTACAAGCAAATAGAAAATCACGATTAAGTTTAATTTTTGTGAAATGTTAAATGTAAATCGTAAAGTGTGTTTTGACATTTATTAATATTCGTTTTATTCATAATTCTAATTAATTTAGAAGTGAGTAAAACGAATATTTTTTTGAATCATTGACAAATTAAAAAAAGATGTATCAGTTTATAAAAAATGGAAAGTAAAATTATTTTAATTCTAGGTTTGTTGTTTTTTTCATTTAAGTTTTATGCTCAAAAAAGGGAAAATAATAGCTCGAAAAAAAACAAAAATAAATTGACAGGTAAAGAGATTGTTTTAGAATTAGATAAATTAAACTTTTTCAATTTAACTGAAAAGAAAGACCTAAAATTAACCAAAGAAGATTTTGAAAAATCTTATGATGAGTTGAGTTTTTTTGAAGGTTATATGAAAGACGATTTAAGTTTTACAGATAATAGATTTTACTTTATTGATTCTGAAACATTATTTGAAGGTGGAGGTTTAACAGAATATTTAGAAACTATAAAACCTTTATTTGATAAACTTAATCTAAAGCTTTCTTTCTCGGACGAAAATAATAATCAAACAAAAGAACATTGGACGCACAAAATAAAGCTTAATGGAAAAGAGTACACTGCTTTTGATAACGATTTTGGTGATTATGACTGGGGAATTGCATATTTAAATTTTATTGAAATGTTAAATGACCAATTAAAATTGCAAAATAGTAATGAACAATTTTATCCTATTAGTTCTGGTAATGACGGGCGAATAGTCTTATTAACTAAAGAGCAATTTGATTTTATTACATTAAATTACCCAAATAATAATGAGCGTCCTACAACTATAGATAATTGGAAAAAAGAGCTTGAATTTAAAAAATGAAACAACTAGATGATTTTTACCTAAACCAAGAAGAGCCCATAAAAGGGACATTTTTTGCATTAAAAGAAATCATCTTAAAACAAGACAAAGACATTACGCACGTTCTAAAATACGGAATGCCTTTTTTTTGTTATAAAGGAAAAATGTTCTGCTATTTATGGAAGCATAAAAAAAATAATCAGCCTTATATAGGAATCGTAGAAGGAAAGCATTTTGATGAACCTTTTTTGCTTCAGGAAAAACGATCAAGAATGAAAATTATGATGCTTAATTCTAATGAAGATTTGCCTTTGGAGCAGATTGAATCAGTAATTCAGAAAGTTTTAAAATTATATAAAACGGGCATTATTAAAGTTTAAAATGGTTAATAAGTATTATTTAACGAAATAGTTAAATAAATAATAAACTTACCTTATTTTGAGCTTTAAAACCTTTTAAACTTTGTTTGGCTGGGCTTAAAGCCGTAAATTTGCACATCATAAATATTTGATTATTAATATGACAAATCTTAAAAATATAAAAGTTGTAGTAAGTGATTTAGATGGAACTTTACTCAACCCTCAACATCGAATTTCAGATTATACGAAATCAATTTTTCAAGAACTTCACAATCAAAATTATCTTATTGTAGTGGCTACAGGGCGTCATCATCTTGATGCGATGGCAATTATCGAAACTCTTGAAGTTCCTGTTTATTTAGTAAGTTCAAATGGAGCCAGAATACATTCGCCAGAAAAGGAAGAACTTTTTGCTTTTGATTTAGAAAGCGATGTAGTTAAAGCAGCCTTAAATGTTGAAATCGACCCTGAAATCACCGTAGTTTTATTCAAAGAAAATGTTTGGCAGACCAATAGAGTAAATGAAAGGTTAAATGCTTTTCAGGCTGAATTGAAATATCGCCCTGAATTAGTTGATTATAAAACTCTTGAAGATTTTAGTGCGATCAAAATTTTCTTTTCATGTGACAATCATGAAAAATTAGTAGCATTAAAAGATGCTGTTTTGGCTAATTCTTCTGATAATTTGCATCATGCTTTTAGTTTGCCAACTTGTTTAGAGTTTATGGATAAATCTGTAGACAAAGCTGTTGCAATCGGAAAAGTTCTAGAAAAAGAAGGTTTTACTTTAGATCAGGCAGTTGCATTTGGTGATGGTTTTAACGATGTACAAATGTTGGCAGCAGCCGGAAAAGGATTAATTATGGGCAACGCTCCAGCTTTATTAAAAGAGACATTGCCTAATTTAGAAGTGATAACATCAAATGCCGAAGATGGTGTGGCGAAGTATATTGCTTCAAAAATATTGAATAAAGAATTTGCAGTAAACGAAGCATAATTATTAAAATAGATATATAAGGTTTAGGATTTTGAATTTTAGACTTTTGATAAAAATAAGATCCTTGAAGGTAATTCTTCAAGGATTTTATTGTTAAATGGATATTATGTAGAAGATTTTGCAAGGAAATTACAAAAATGTTTTTTTAGTAAATTTCAACGTGTATTTTTGTTTTCTCATAAAAACTAATACCATGACAAAAAACATTTTTATTGCTGCCTTTCTAATTTTTTCAATAAAAGGGTATAACCAAACATTGAAATTAGAGGAAATAATGAAAGGCGAATCTTTTATAGGAAATCAACCCACAAACGGACGCTGGTCTTTAGATAGCAAAAAAGTTTATTTTGATTGGAATCCAACTAATGATTTGGGCGCAAGTACTTATTCCTGGCAAAAAGGATCTGTAAAGCCTGTTTTGGTTGAACCAAAGGAAGCCGCTTTTTCTAAACTTGATTTTAAAAGAAAACCGGGATCAGATTTAGTTTATTATTTAGATAACGGAAGATTGTTTTCGTACTCTATTGCTTCAAAAACAACAAAAAAAATCTATCAGCAAAGTGCACCAATTTCAAATCTTGAATTAGGCAGTGAATCTGGAATAGTATTTTTTGAGCAAAATGATAATATTTTTAAATACAATGCAAAAGAGGGAAGTGTTTTGCAAATTACCAATTTTAGTAAAGGCGAGAAAAAAAGTAAAACACCTGAGAAGGATTCTTTCTTAAAAACACAACAGAAAGAATTATTTCAGTTTATTAGAGATGCTGAAGCAAAAAAACAATGGAATCTAGCAAAAAGTAAAGCTGTTAAATCTGATTTTGCTAAAGAATATTTTTATGGAAAGGATAATTTTTATAATCTAAAAGCGAATCCAAATGGGACTTTTGCAACATTTTGTTTAGCAGAAGAAGCAGATGTTAAAAAAGAAAAAATGGAAGTTTTTATAACTAGTGATGGTTATAATCAATCGCCTGAGACAAAAGAAAAAGTATCTACGGCAAATTTCGTTAAAACAAAATTCGGAATTTATTCTGTTGCTAAGGATTCTGTTTATTTTGTTGATTTTTCAAAATTGAGCCACATTCAAGATGTTCCTAAATATTATGAATCATACGATAACTTGAAAAGCAAGGCAAAAGAAGATAAGTTAATTGTAGCTCAGGCTCCAGTTTACAACGAAAACGGTTCAATTGGAATTGTTGAAATCAGAAGCCAAGATAACAAAGATAGATGGTTAGTGAGTTTAAATCTTGAGAGCGGAACATTTAAAGAAATTGAGCATCAGCATGACGAAGCTTGGATTGCTGGACCAGGAATACCATCTTATTCTTTTGATTCTGGAATTCTAGGTTTCTTAGCAGATAATGAAACTCTGTACTTTCAATCTGAAGTAACAGGCTATTCACATTTATATACTTATAATTTTAAATCGAATAAAAAAGCGCAGCTTACAAGCGGCAATTGGGAAGTGCGCGATGTGACGCTTTCTAACGATAAAAAAACATTCTATTTAACAACCAATACCACACATCCAGGAAACAGGAATTATTATAAATTAGCTGCTTCTGGCGGTGCTTTAGAGCCTGTTTTAACTAAAGATGGAGCGCATGAAGTAGTAGTTTCGCCAGATGAAAAAGTGTTGCTGGTACGTTATTCATATAAAAATATTCCATGGGATTTATACATTGCTGATAACAAAAAAAATACTTCACTGCAACAAATTACTTCTTCGGTTTCTGAAAGTTTCAAAAATTACAAATGGAGAGAGCCTGAAGTTATAACATTTAAAGCACAAGACGGAACTCCTGTATACGCTAGATTATATACGCCAAAAACGGAAACTTCGAATAAAGCTGCGGTTATTTTTGTTCATGGTGCAGGATATTTGCAAAACGCTCATAATTATTGGAGTAATTATTATAGAGAGTATATGTTTCATAATATGCTGACTGATTTAGGTTATACCGTTCTAGATATTGATTATAGAGGAAGTGATGGTTATGGAAGGGATTTTAGAACTGGTATCTATCGTTTTATGGGTGGAAAAGATTTGACCGATCAATTGGATGGTAAAAAATATTTGGTTGAGAAGTACGGAATTGATGCTGATAGAGTTGGTATTTATGGCGGGTCTTACGGAGGTTTTATTACTTTAATGGGAATGCTTACTACTCCTGGCGAATTTGCTTCGGGAGCAGCTTTACGTTCAGTTACAGATTGGGCACATTACAATCACGGATATACCGGTAATATTTTGAATTTCCCAGAAACAGATCCAATTGCTTACAAAAAAAGCTCTCCTATTTATTTTGCAGATAATTTAAAAGGAAACTTAGTGATGCTTCACGGAATGGTTGATGATAATGTAGAATACAAAGATATTGTTCGTTTGTCACAACGTTTTATAGAGTTGGAGAAAAAGAATTGGACATTAGCCTCTTTCCCTGTTGAAGCACACGGATTTAAGGAAACTTATTCTTGGATAGACGAGTACAGCAGAATTCTGAATTTATTCAATTCGACTTTGTTGAAGAAATAAGTTAGCGATGCAGCTTTATAATTTAAGGTTTGCACGGAGATTAAAAGAAAAAAAGAATCTGAATAGATTCTTTTTTTCTTTTAAATAGTTTTAAATTTGCATTCATAAAAAACAACACAACTTAGGATAATGAGTAATACAATCACAACTACAAATTTTAATTTTCCGAATCAAAAGTCAGTTTACCGCGGAAAAGTTAGAGAAGTTTATAATATCAACGACGAGCTTTTGGTAATGGTCGCAACAGATAGACTTTCGGCTTTTGATGTGGTTTTGCCAAAAGGGATTCCATACAAAGGGCAAATTTTGAATCAAATTGCAACAAAATTTATGGAACTTACAGCAGATATTGTTCCAAATTGGTTAATTGCAACTCCAGATCCTAATGTAGCTGTTGGACATTTATGTGAGCCTTTTAAAGTTGAAATGGTTATTCGTGGTTATGTTTCTGGTCATGCTGCACGTGAATATGCTGCAGGAAGAAGACAAATTTGTGGTGTAACAATGGCCGAAGGTTTGAAAGAAAATGACAAATTTCCTGAGCCAATTATTACGCCAACTACAAAAGCTGATAACGGTTCACATGATGAAGATATTTCTCGTGAGGATATTTTATCTAAAGGAATTGTTTCTGAAGAAGATTATTTGGTTTTAGAAAAATATACACGAGCGTTATTTCAAAGAGGAACTGAAATTGCTGCTTCTCGCGGTTTAATTTTAGTAGATACAAAATACGAATTCGGAAAAACAAAAGACGGAGTTATTGTTTTAATTGATGAAATTCATACACCAGATTCTTCTCGTTATTTTTATGCTGATGGATATCAAGAAAGACAAGATAAAGGAGAGGAGCAAAAACAATTGTCTAAAGAGTTTGTTCGCCGCTGGTTAATTGAAAATGGTTTTCAAGGACAAGAAGGACAACAAATTCCTGATATGACAGAAGCTTATATTGAATCAGTTTCTGAAAGATATATTGAATTATACGAAAATATTTTAGGAGAAAAATTTGTTAAAGCTGATATCGACAATATTGATCAGCGTATTAATAAAAATGTATTAGATTATCTAAGTACTAAATAATAAGTCAAAGGCTTTAAATTTATTTTTAAACTAGACTTTTCCAACTAAAAATGCCTTGCAGGTTTATAATCGCAAGGCATTTTTTATATTTTAAAAGACTATTTTTCCACGAAATTTACTTTTCTTCCATTTGATCTTTTAAATTTTCAAGACCTTTTTGCAAATCGTTTCCAATCATTTGATCCATTTTCATCATTGGCAGCATTATATTCATAGGAAAAGGAATAACACCATTAACTCCCCATTTTACTTTAGTTTGATTTCCGCCCAAACTTTCGGTTGACATGAAACCATTGGCGGTGTCATCCATTGGCTCTTTAAAACGAAGTGCAAAATCCAGTCGTGAGTTAGGAATAATTTTGGTTATTTCCTGTTCTCCTACACCAACTTCTTTAACTTTACTTTCCCATGCTGAAATCGCACCAACAGTTCCATCAACACCTTTAAAAGTTGATTTCATTTTTGGGTCAATGTTTGCCCAGACACTAAATTGATTTTGATTTTTTAGATATTTCACATAATTAAAAACAGTGTCAACAGGTTTGTTGATGGTAATTTCTCTTTCGACAGCATAATTTTTTGGCATGAAGTAAGCTGCAATTAGTACAATAGAAAAAACTAAAATTAAGATAACCAGAATTTTTTTGATAAGTCCCATAATCTTTGGTTTAGATAGTTAATTACTTTTTTGAAAATTAGTTAAATAATAAGCATTAATGATTGTAAAGTTATAAAAGTAAAACGCTGTATTTTAACACGTTTAAATTTTTTTGAAGATTTTTTTTATAAAATTTCATTTTTAGTGTAACATTTTTGTAATCTCTGCGTCTATATAAGTGTAGGCGAAAAAGTTTAATAACAATTAGATTAAATTTATAAGCCTTTCATTAACTGAATGTTAGTAATTTGTTAAAACATATTACCTTGTAATACATAATACATAAAATTGCTTACATTTACATAGAATTTAAAAATCATCAATATCAATCAATTAACAATCAATCATTATGAAAAATTCAATCATTTATTTAGGAGTTGCTTTAGTAGCGTTTGCCAATGTTTCAATGGCATCAAATCAAACATCACTTGTGAAACCACAAATGGAAATTACAAAGATTTTCTCTTCGCCATTAAATGTGGCAGTTAGTAAAGGAGATCTTGCATTCGTAAAAAAACTTATTGAGTACGGAGCAGATGTAAACGAAATGTCTGAAGATTTATCACCTTTAATGACAGCAGCACGCTACAACAAAGCTGAAATTATGAAAGTTTTAATAGCAAATGGAGCTCGCATAAACGAAAAAAATGAAAAAGGCTATACAGCATTAAAATATGCTGAATTATCAAATGCGACAGATGCTATCGCTATTTTGAAAGAAGCAAAATAAACATTTGTTCTAAAAGTTTAAAGAGTTTGAGTTAGTAAATGAAACGACCTTCCTGAGCAGAAGGTCGTTTTTTTTTGTGCCTAGAAATCAAAAAAGCATCATTAAAAATGATGCTTTTTCTTTTTGAACCTATTTAATTAACCACTAATTAATTTTAAAATCCCTATTCGATAGGCGCATGTTTTCTACGATTGAAAATCCAGAATAAAATAGGGAAGACCAAGAGCGTTAGAATTGTTGCTGTAACTAATCCTCCAATAATTACAATCGCAAGAGGTTTTTGAGATTCAGATCCAATTCCAGTTGAGATTGCAGCTGGCATTAAACCAATTGATGCCATTAATGCTGTCATAATTACCGCTCTTGTTCGTGCTTTTACACCTCTAAAAATCGATTCTTCGAGTGAGAATTTTGCCTTGATATTGTGATGAAATTCAGATATTAAGATTACTCCATTCTGAATACAAATTCCGAGTAAAGCGATAAATCCAACTCCGGCAGAAATTCCGAAATTCATACCTGTAAGATGCAAAGCAATAATTCCTCCAATTACGGCAAAGGGAACATTTGCTAATACAAGCAGTGAGTCTTTTAGATTTCCAAACAAAATAAACAGCAGCACAAATATTCCAATTAAACTTATTGGTACAACCTGCGCTAAACGGGCACTTGCACGAACTTGATTTTCAAATTCGCCAGTCCAGCCAGTTGTATAACCAGTTGGCATTTTTACTTCGGCTACTTTCTTTTGTGCTTCTGCAATTGTACTTCCTAAATCTCGATCTCTCACAGAAAATTTAACTCCTATAAAACGTTTTGTATTATCTCTATAGATAAAAGCAGGTCCTGTAATCGTTTTAATGTCGCAGATTTCTTTCAATGGAATTTTCGCGCCATTTATAGTAGGAACTTTTAATTCGGCTAAATCTTCTTCGTCTTTTCGATACTCTTTAGAAAAACGTACTCGAACATCAAATTTCTTCTCATCTTCATATTTTTCTGTTGCCGTTTTTCCTCCAAAAGCTAATTCTAAAACAGCTTGAGCATCACTTAAAGTTACGCCGTATGCTGCCATTTTTTCGCGATCTAAAACGACGCTTATTTCTGGCTGACCTACATTTCGCAGAATCCCAACATCTTTGATTCCTGGAATATCTTTAATTTTTGCTAAAACCTGATTAGAAAGTTCGTCAAGTTTATCTAAATCGTCTCCATAAATTTTCACCGCATTCGAAGCTTTAAAACCAGCGACAGATTCTGCTACGTTGTCAATAACGGGCTGTGAATAATTATAGGTAATTCCTTGGTGAACTTTTAGCTTTTCATCCATTTCATTAATTAAATCATCCATTGTAATTTTTCGCTTCCATTCGGCTTTTGGTTTTAAATCAACTTGTAGCTGAATAAATCCAAAACCATTAGGATCTGTTCCGTCATTGCTTCGACCTGTTTGCGAAAGTACTTTTTTAACTTCAGGAAAAGTTTCTAGATCTTTTCTTATCATTGCAGCCGTTTTTACACTTTCTGGCAATGATGTGCTCATTGGTAATTCTGCTGTTACCCATAAGGCGCCCTCATTTAATTGAGGTAAAAATTCAGTTCCTAAAAAAGTAGCTGAAAAAAATGTAGCAGCAATAATTCCTATTGATAGAACTAATGTTTTTACTTTATGTTTAAATGTCCAAGCAAATCCTTTACCTACAATTCTATCCCAAAAGTTCACAAACGGATTATTCTTTTCTTTTACATTTTTGTTCAGTAAAATATGAGATAAAACTGGAACTAAAGTCAGCGTGAAAAGTAATGCACCCATTAAAGCAAAACCTAATGTATAGGCTAGGGGAGAGAACATTTTTCCTTCTACTTTCTGGAAGGAGAATATTGGAAGTAATGCTGTAATAATTATTAATTTAGAGAAAAAGATGGCTTTACCCATTTCGGTTCCCGTTTTCTTAATAATGCTTCCCTTGGCAATTTTATTATACGCTGTCATTCCTAATTGATGCGCACGGTGGTCTAACACTACAAACAATCCTTCAACCATTACCACCGCACCATCAATAATTATCCCAAAATCGACCGCTCCCAAACTCAGCAGGTTGGCACTCATTCCCATCATTTTTAGACATAAAAAGGCAAATAATAAGGAAAGCGGAATTACAATTGAAACCGTAAAAGTTGTTCGCCAATCGGCCATAAAAAGAAACACAACACAAGTAACGAGAATGATTCCTTCAAATAAATTATGCATTACCGTTTCGGTCGTGAAATTCATTAAATTATCACGATCATAGAAAGTTTCTATTTTAATGTCTTTCGGAAGTACATTTTCATTTAAATCTTTTATTTTGTCTTTAATTAAGGCTAATGTTTCTTGTGCATTTTCGCCTTTTCGCATTACAACAATACCTTCAACGGCATCATCATTTTTGCCAATACCAGTTTGACCAACTCTAGGCATCGCACTTTCGTAAACTGATGCTACATTTTTTACCAAAATAGGATTTCCGCCAGCATCGTCAACAATTATGTTTTCGATATCAGAAATAGATTTTAGTAAACCAACACCTCGAACAACAAAAGCTTGTCCGTTTTTTTCAATGATATCACCTCCAACATTCAAGTTTCCTGCATTTACGGCATTGTAAACCTGAAGAGGTGTAATGTTGTATTTTGCAAGTTTTATAGGGTCAACACCAACTTCATACGTTTTATCTTGACCTCCAAAAACATTTAAATCGGCAACACCTGGAACTGCGCGTAATTGTTTATCAATTACCCAGTTTTGGTAGGTTAATAATTCACGGCTGTCTCTGCTGTCGCTTTTTACAATATATCTAAAAATTTCTCCGGTTGGTCCATACGGTGGTTGAACATCTGGCTCAACATCATCAGGAAGTTTTACATTTTTAAGCAGATTATTTACTTGAAAACGAGCGAAAGTATCATCTACACCATCATCAAAAATAATTTTGATAACAGATAAACCAAACATTGTAATACTTCGGACACTAGTCTTTTTTTGAACCGAGTTCATCGAAATTTCGATAGGCGAAGTAACAAAACGTTCAACTTCTTCGGCACTTTTTCCATTCCATTGAGTGATGATTATGATCTGTGTATTGGTAACATCTGGAAAAGCGTCAATAGGCATATTTTTGAAGGAAATAAATCCTGCGACGGCCAGTACTCCAACCCAAAAAAAGGTAAATGCTTTGTTCTTAAGCGAGAAAGCAATAATGTTTCTTATGAATTTGTTCATGTCTTAATCGTTTAATGCGCGATAAATAAATAACTGATTATTAGTAATGACCTTTTCATTTTCCTTTAAACCGCTTGAAATGTAAGTTGTGTCTCCTACAACTCTAAAAACTTCAACTTGTCTAGTTTCAATATTATGACGATCCTTGAATATCATTACAAAGTTTTTACTTTTATCAAAAACAATGGCGTCACTAGGAATTGCTATCATTGATTTATCCTCATTAAAAGATAATTTTATGTTTGCATTCATATCAGGTTTTAGCAAAAATCCTGGATTTTGAAGTTTTATTCGTGCTTGCATTGCCTTAGTCTGTGGATCAATTACATTGAATATTTTATCTACTTTACCTTTAAAGATTTTATCTGGATAACTTAAAGTTGTAACGCTGGCATCAATACCTAGTTTTACTTTATTAATATCAATTTCGTTGATATTTGCCATTGCCCAAACTTCACTGATTTCTGCAATATCAAATATGTTTTCAGAACGGTCAGATCTTAAAAGCATATCTTGATTAATGCTTTTTTGAATAATAAATCCACTAATTGGAGCAGTTACTTCGTAAATTGAACCTGCTTTTATGTTATAGATTTTATAAGTTTCCTGAATTTTACTTAGTTGAGATTGGGCTTTGTTTACTTCAGATTTTGCTTGGAGTACATCGCTTTCAGAATTTAATTTTCCGTCAAATAATTCTTGTGCCACCTTTAAATTGTTTTTAGCAACTAGTAAATCGCTTTTAGCGTCTATAGATTGCTTTTCAAAATCGGCTACATCAGTACTTTTTATAATAGCCAAAACTTGTCCTTTATGTACGTAGTCACCAAGTTCTACATTAACTTTGATTACATTACCGCCAACAAGAGGGTAAACATCTATCATTTTATTATTGTCGGCCGTAATTTTTCCATAAAAGCTTAATTCATTTTTTACAATTTGAGTTGTTGCAGTTGCGGTGCTTGTGGTTTTAAGCATACTGTCACTTAGTGCAAATGAAGAATTGGTTTGAGGATTTTCTACTTCCTTTTTGCAGCTTGTCAGCGATAAACTAACAATTGCAATTCCTATAATTAGTGTATGTTTCATTATTATTTAGTTTTAGAATAAATCCTTGTTGATTGTACTGTTTAATTCTTCTCCAGATAAGGCTAGTTTTTTCTTTAGTTCGTTAACTTGAAGATTTGCTTGATTGTAGCTTTCCATAAAATCCGTAAATTCTAATAAGCTGATATTTCTTTTTTGAAAATTGGCTAAAATTCCGTTGTAAACTGCTTCAAAATCGGAGTTAACAGTTGGTTTAATTACAGTATAATTTTTTCTAGATTCATTCCATTTATTCCAAGCCGATGTAATTTCAGTTTGCAGTTGTAGATCAAAATTTTGCTTCTCTACTTTTGACTGTGCCAGAATGGTTTGCGCGTATTTAATGTTTCCTTTGTTTTTGTTCCAAAGCGGGAGTGGAATTCCAATTGATAGATTTGCTTCTTTTTCAAAAGCGCCGCTTCGCTGGTCATAGTTTGCACCTAAAGTGATGTCAGGAATAGAAAGTGATTTTTGCCATTTGACATTTAATTCATTTGCTTCAATTTCTTTTTGCTGAGCTAAATAATCAGGGCGATTTGCAATTGCTTCATCTTGAAAAGATTTTAAATCAAATGGTATTGTTTTTAAGTATTTATTAAAATCATCTTTTGAAACATTTGGAATAATAGTTTCAGTTTCGTTTAATAGGAGTTTTAAGTTTGCCTGCTCTTCAATGCTATTATTTACAACTTCCATTCTCTCATTCTTAAAGTTTAAATAAAGTGATTGTAAACGAACAAGATCTTTTAATGCAATATTTCCTTTCTGTACTTGTACAGAGTATGAATTGATTAAGTCTTCAATATGTGCAAGCTGATTATCTGTCGTTTCAAGGCTTTTTGTGTTGTAGTAAACCGTGTAAAAACTTTTACGCAGCTGCAGCTTTAATGTTCGAAGCAAATCGTTGAATTGGAGTTCAGCTAATTGTTCATTAGTTTTTGCCAGTTTTACTTCATTGCGTTTTTTTCCGCCCAAGTAAATTAACTGTTCTATACCAAATGCTTTTTGACCATCTTTTCCTATATCAAAATACTGATTCCTTTCAGGATTATAAGCATTTAATTCTGCAGTAATAGTTGGGTTGTCCCAAATTTTTGCCTGAATGGTCAATGCTTTTGAGGCATCGATATTATATTGAGATGCCAATAAAAAAAGGTTCTTTTTAAGAAATTGGCTTTCACAGTCTTGAAGAGTAACTGTTTTCTGAGCCACAATTACTTGATTGAAGAATACAAGTAACAGCAATGCATATAGTTTTTTCATTGTATCAAATTTATTTTATACAAATATGCTATCAGTAGACTTTAAGACACCTTAAAATCTACCTTAAAAATACCTTAAAATAAATTATTAATGAAAAATTAATTGAAATAAATTTGTGTTTTCGTCTGTTACAGTGTAAGTTATGCTTGATTGGTGCAGGTTTAAGATACGGTTTACAATGCGTAAACCAAGTCCGAATCCCGTTGTCCCTTTTGAATTTTCTCCGCGCATAAAGGGTTGAAAAAGATTTTTCTGCTCATTCTCGGTCAGCGTTTTTCCAGTGTTTGAAATCGAAATAACTAGAGAGTCGCCCACTGCACTTATTTTTACTTTTGCCTGTTTGTTATCCGAATAAACACAGGCATTTTTTAAAACATTACTTATCGCAATTTCTAAAAGGTTTTTATTTCCCTTAATTTCCAGAGCCGAATCTAAGTTTTCACTTTCTTCCATTTCAAAAAGAATTACAAAGTCAGGAAAGCTTTTATTCAGATTTTCAATTGCCGAAAACAAAATTTCATCTAAACGATGAGTTTCAGTATTTTCCTGATTTTTGCTGTCAATTTTAGAAAGAGTAAGTAATGAAGTAATTAATTCTGTCAGTTGGTTTACATCTGATAAAATTGTTTTTAGGAAGCTTTTGTTTTCAACAGTTGTTTTAGGATCTGCAACTACATTTTCTATTTGAGATGTAATTCTAGATAATGGCGTTCTGAGTTCATGCGATGCGTGCGCAGTAAACTCCTTTTGCTTTTGATAAGAAATTTCAATTCGATCCATCATGAAATTGAATTCATTGGCAATTAAATCAATTTCATTTTTATTACTTTTTGATTTTATGCGAGTATCGAGATTGTTCTCGTTGATGTTTTTTATTTTTTGATGAAACAAACCTAACGGGTTCATTGCTTTTTTGACCATAAAAGAGGTTAATACCCAGCAAAGACAGGTAAAGAAGATATAAGATATAACTAAGGTATATCGTAAAAAAAGTAATTTACGTTTGCCGTAATCATCTGTTGCTGATATTAGAGCGTAAAAATCTTTGTCTTTAGTATCATAGAAAACGCCGTATACTTCATAGTCTCCTTGTTGTTTAAAGAAAGTTTTATGCTTTTTAAGATATTTTAAATCATCAACAGACCAATTAATTTTAGCGTCATCAATACTGCTGTAAATGAGTTTAAATTGCGAATCAAATACCAGTGTTTTTTCGTCATACAGTTTATTTATAGAATTTTGATCGATCATTTTTAAAAGTTGATCATCAACTTCTTTAACATTAACTAATAACTTAATGTTCGAAAGCGCTTTAATTTCTAATCGATCTCTAAATTCTTCTTTTCTAAAATTAGAATATAAAACAAATATCACAGTTGAAGCCAATCCAAATAGGATTGTAAACAGCAGGCTTACTAAAAGTGATATTCTGTTTTTTAAAGTCATTCTTGATTGCTTAAATAGTATCCATAACCAATTTTAGTTCGTATAAGTTTTACTTCATGATCCTTATCGATTTTCTTGCGTAGAAAATTGATGTAAACTTCAATTGTGTTTTGATTCGTTTCTATATGATAATCCCATAATTTTTCGGCAATAAACTGCTTTGATAACACTTTACCTTTAGCATGAGCTAAAATTAGGATCAGATTAAATTCTTTCGGAGTCAATTTAATTTCTTCTCCAGCGCGAAAAACTTTCATTTCATCTTCTTGAATTTCTAAATCTTCAATAAGAATTTTTTGTTCTGTTTGCTGCGGAATTTCCTTTCGTCTTAGTAAAGAGGAAATTCTTGCGTATAATTCTTCAAAATGAAAAGGTTTTACCAGATAGTCATCAGCACCATTATCAAAAGAAGCCAATTTATCTTCAATTTCACTAAATGCCGTAAGCATTATTATGGGTGTTTTTTTATCAACCTCTCGAATACCTTTGCAAACCTCAATTCCATTTGTTCCAGGAACATTTATATCAAGAATGATTAAATCATACTCATAAGGAAAGTATTTTTTAAGAAGTAAAGTTCCGTCATAGAATGGAAAACACTCGATTTTTTTTGTGGCGAAAAATGCTGAAATCTCTTTAGATAAAGTAAAGTCGTCTTCGAGTAGTAAAATTTTCATGGTATTTATTAAGTATTAGTCAATTTGGCTGCTCTTAAAGCAGCCAAATTGACATTTTGTAGATTTTCTTATTTAAAATAAGAAAAAGTTTCATTGTTTTCAATCTTCAATATTGAAGCATAAATCAGCTGAATTACATTTTCTACATCTTCTCTGTGCACCATTTCTACAGTTGTGTGCATATAACGTAAAGGCAGCGAGATTAATGCAGATGCTACACCGCCGTTACTATATGCAAATGCATCAGTATCCGTTCCAGTAGCTCTTGAAGTTGCATGACGTTGAAAAGGAATTTTGCATTCCTCGGCCGTATCAACAATTAAATCACGCAATTTATTTTGAACTGCCGGAGCATAGGCAATAACGGGGCCTTTACCCATTTTTAGATCTCCCTCAACTTTTTTGTCAATCATTGGAGTAGTAGTATCATGGCAAACATCAGTTACAATTGCAACATTTGGTTTAATAGTCTGAGCAATCATTTCAGCACCGCGTAAACCAATTTCTTCCTGAACAGAATTTACAATATACAACCCAAAAGGAAGTGTTTTTTTGTTTTCGTGCAATAAACGAGCAACTTCGGCAATCATAAAGCCGCCCATTCTATTATCGATCGCTCGACAAACGAATTTATTTTCATTCAGAATCATAAATTCATCAGGATATGTTATTACGCAGCCAACATGAACGCCCATCGCTTCGACTTCTTCTTTTGTTTCACAGCCTAAGTCAATAAAAATGTTGCTTAATTTTGGAATTTCTTCCTTGTCTCGTAAACGTGTATGAATTGCAGGCCAGCCAAAAACACCTTTTACAATTCCTTTTTTAGTATGAATATTAACTCTTTTTGATGGTGCGATTTGATGATCAGAACCACCATTTCTAATAACATATAATAAACCATCATCAGTAATATAATTTACATACCACGAAATTTCGTCAGCATGTCCTTCAATAACAACTTTAAAAGGAGCGTCAGGATTGATAACTCCAACAGCTGTACCATATGTATCAGTTATAAAAGTGTCTACATATGGTTTTAAATAATTCATCCAAAGCTTTTGTCCTTCACTTTCGTAACCCGTCGGAGAAGCATTATTTAGATAACTTTCTAAGAAAGAAAGAGAGGCATCATTTAAGATAGATTTTGTACTCATAAAAATATTTTTGCGCTAATTTATAAATTTGGTATTAGAGTTGTGTATAAATATATAATTTTACATTTAAATTAAGACTCCATGAGATTTACCTGCAGTATTTTATTTTTATTAATGATTTCGTTTTCCAGTATTGCACAAGTTACTCCGAAAGAAAATCAAGAAATGGGTTATATATTAACCGAGAAAGATTCTATTCTTAACGATACAATACAACTACCTGAAATTATTGTTTCAAAAGGTCAAAAATTAAGTCCCGAAGAACAAAAGCAATTTCAGATTTTACAGAATAGAGTTTATAAAGTTTACCCTTATGCAAAATTAGCGTCAGATAGATTGACTGCATTGAATAAAGGTATGGCACGTTTGAATAGCAATCGCGAAAAGAAAAAGTATTTTAAGATCGTTGAGGACTATCTTAATAATGAATTTGAAGACAGGTTAAAGAAGTTATCCAGAAAACAAGGTCAGATTCTTGTAAAATTGATTCATCGCCAAACGGGGATTACAACCTATGAGCTGATAAAGACTTTAAAAAGCGGTTTCAAAGCATTTGTGTCGAATACAACAGCAAATTTGTTTGATATAAGTCTGAAAACTGAGTATAAGCCATATGAAGTAAATGAAGACTATCTAATAGAAACAATTTTGGTTCGTGCTTTTGAGTCTGGGCGTTTACTCAATCAAACACCAGCTAATCCTGTAAATTATGATAATTTGATGGAGCATTGGGAAGCGAAAGCAAAAGCAGTCAATAAAAACTAATACTATAATATATAGTAATCATAGCCCGGCAGTTTTCCAAAACCTGTCGGGTTTGTTTTTTCTACATATATATGTATAAAGTCATACTATATAATATATAAGAGTAAGTTTTGTTTGGCTGATCAAAGTCGAAGCTTTTTAGAGTTTGGAATTTACTTTTTATAAGAAGCCATTCCTGCTGTCCGCTTCAATCTTTTTACGGTGAACCCCGCCGCAAAAAGGATTTCCACTGGTATCGGGACTAGGGGAGCTGTTTTGATGAGAAATTCATTGAATGAAAAGACAGTTCCATAATGAAATCAGAATAAAAAGGGAAAAACTCAGTGCCTTTGCGCCTCTGCGAGATTAAAAACGGCGGGAAGCGGCTTTTAAAAACTTAGAATCTCTTCAGAAAACAATATAAAAAGCTAAAAACTCGATAAAAGGGGAATGGTAAAAAGGGTTTAAAATACCAAAACAGCAGTGAAACGAAGAAAAACCGCACAAGGATTTAAAAAAAGAGAAATTGTAAAACACGAGTTAT
>NZ_MUHA01000036.1 GCF_002217355.1 Flavobacterium oncorhynchi
AGACGGCTTATTTTTTTATTATCTGTTTACCTAATTAAACTCTTTCTTTTGTAATAATTTCTACAATTTCAGGATTTAATAAAGTCGAAGTATCTCCAAAATTAGAGAAATCGCCCTCAGCTATTTTACGTAAAATTCTACGCATAATTTTTCCAGATCGTGTTTTTGGCAAACCAGAAACGAATTGAATTTTATCTAATTTCGCAATTGGTCCAATGTGATCAGAAATATATTGATTAATCTCTTTACTCAAGTTTGATCTATCTCTAACTTCTCCCGTTTCTTTAAGAATAACGAAACCATATAAAGCATTTCCTTTAATATCATGAGGGAATCCAACAATTGCAGATTCTGCTACCGCAGGATGTTCATTGATCGCATCTTCGATTGGAGCAGTTCCTAAATTATGCCCAGAAACAATTACAACATCATCTACTCTACCTGTAATTCTATAATACCCAACTTCGTCTCTTAAAGCTCCGTCTCCTGTAAAATATTTTCCAGGGAAAGCAGAGAAATAAGTGTCTTTGTAACGTTGGTGATCTCCCCAAATAGTTCTAGCAATTCCCGGCCAAGGAAACTTAATACATAAACTTCCAACTACCTGATTTCCTTCAATTTCATTACGTTTTTCATCCATTAAAACTGGTTGAATTCCTGGTAATGGTAAAGTTGCATATGTTGGTTTTGTTGGCGTTACAAATGCAATTGGCGAAATCATAATTCCACCAGTTTCTGTCTGCCACCAAGTATCAACCACCGGACATCTTTTATCTCCAACGTGGTCATTAAACCAGTGCCAAGCTTCTTCGTTAATTGGTTCTCCAACAGATCCGATAACTTTAAGTGATTTTAGAGGATATTTTTGAATATAATCTAAACTTTCTTTTGCTAACGAACGTATTGCTGTTGGCGCTGTATAAAACTGTGTGATTTTATGTTTCTCGATAATATCCCAAAAACGGCTGAAATCTGGATAAGATGGAACTCCTTCAAAAATTACAGTAGTTCCTCCATTTAACAATGGTCCGTATAATATATAAGAGTGACCAGTAATCCAACCTATATCTGCAGTACACCAGAAAATATCATTTTCCTCATAGCTGAAAACATTTTTGAATGTATATGCTGTGTAAACCATATATCCAGCTGTGGTATGAACCATTCCTTTTGGCTTCCCAGTTGATCCCGAAGTATATAAAATAAACAACGGATCTTCTGCATCCATAATTTCGGCTACACTATTGTCTAAAGCAGCATCTAATAAAGGCTGTAACCATTCGTCACGACCTTCTTTCATTGCAACTTCAGTTTTAGTTCTTTTTACAACCAAAACTTTAGAAACTGATGGACAGCTGTCTAACGCCTCATCAACAATACCTTTTAAATCAATAGTTTTGTTTCCTCTGTAACCTCCATCAGATGTAATAACCATTTTACATTCACAGTCATTGATTCTTGCAGAAACTGCTGAAGCAGAAAATCCTGCAAAAATTACAGAGTGAATAGCACCAATTCTTGCACAAGCCAAAACTGAAACTGCCAATTCTGGAATCATTGGCAGGTAGATGCAAACTCTATCTCCTTTACGAACTCCTTGCTCACGCAAAACATTCGCCATTTTTGAAACTCTTTCGTATAATTCATTATACGTTATATGTAAAGCACTTTCAGACGGATCATTCGGTTCAAAAATAATTGCCGTTTTTTCTCCTCTTTTACTTAAGTGTCTATCAATACAATTTTTAGTAATATTAACTTTCGCCTCTGTAAACCATTTTACTTCAGCATCAGCCATATTAAAATCAACTACTTTTTCCCATTGTTGGTACCAAGTAAAATTTTCTTCTGCAATTTTCCCCCAAAATTTTCTTGGCTCCCTTATTGACTTATTGTAATGTTTAAAATATTGTTCTAAATTTTCAATTTTATAATAACTCATATGTTTGTGGAATTTTTTTATAAAAGTATTAAATCTCAGTCTATTCTTAAAATTATTTAATTTATAAATTTTATCAAAAAAAAACACATATTAAAAAAAATACTTGTTTTTTTTGAAGTTATTCTAAAAAAATACATTTTTGAAATAAAATGTAAATTGAAAAAAGGTATGACAAACTAAACTATCATACCTTTTTACATTAACAAATTTCAATAACAATTAATTCTGTAATTCTGCATTACAATGCTTTTTCTATTTTGAAAATAGCAGCATCCTTATTAATTAAAAAAGAAATTTCAACAAGTACACTTTCCTAAAAAAACATACCCTTTTTAAGGGATCTGCTTCACTTAACTTTCTTAAATCATTAAAGTTAAGTGAATGCATCATGCATCTATATCTATTTTTTTTAATAAGTGCTTACTAATTCAAAATATTAATTTAAAACATTGATACAGTGCAAACTCCACAACATTCGTATGTATGGAAATTCCCAAATTTATTATCCAATTTTTTTCATTGCAGTCATAGACTCTCTTAACCACGCTCCTACTTCTTCGATAGGATGCTGACGGATTTCTTTATTTACAGCGATTAAAACTGCATTATCTACTCCGTTTGTAGTCGAAAATGATTTACCAATTATATTAGTATCAACAGTTTTCATAAATTCTGTCAATAACGGTTTACATGCATGATCAAATAAATAACAGCCATATTCTGCAGTATCAGAAATTACGCGGTTCATTTCGAATAATTTCTTTCTTGCAATAGTATTTGCAATTAATGGCAATTCATGAAGAGACTCATAATAAGCAGATTCTTCGATAATTCCAGCTTCAGTCATAGTTTCAAAAGCCAATTCAACACCAGCTTTTACCATTGCAATCATTAAAACTCCGTTATCAAAATATTCCTGCTCTGAAATTGGAGCATCTTGCGGTGCTGTTTTTTCGAAATTAGTTTCTCCTGTTGCGGCTCTCCATTTCAACAAATTAACATCGTCATTTGCCCAGTCGATCATCATAGTTCTTGAGAATTCTCCAGAAATAATATCGTCTTGGTGTTTTTGAAATAACGGACGCATAATATCTTTCAATTCTTCTGCTAATTCGTAAGCTTCAATTTTTGCAGGGTTTGACAAACGATCCATCATATTTGTAATACCTCCGTGTTTCAACGCCTCAGTGATAGTTTCCCATCCGTACTGAATTAATTTTGAAGCATAAGCTTTATCGATTCCTTTTTCAACCATTTTATCAAAACATAAAATAGATCCAGTTTGCAATAATCCGCAAAGAATTGTTTGCTCACCCATTAAATCAGATTTTACTTCAGCTACAAATGATGATTTTAAAACTCCCGCTTTGTGTCCTCCAGTTGCTACAGCGTAAGCTTTTGCCTGATCTAAACCAAATCCGTTTGGATCATTCTCTGGGTGAACCGCAATAAGTGTTGGTACACCAAAACCTCTTTTATACTCCTCACGTACCTCTGAACCTGGGCATTTAGGAGCACACATAATTACAGTAATATCTTTACGAATTTGCATTCCTTCTTCAACAATATTAAAACCGTGAGAATATGCCAAAGTCGATCCTTGTTTCATTAATGGCATAATAGCAGTTACTACAGCAGTGTGTTGTTTATCTGGTGTAAGATTACAAACTAAATCAGCAGTTGGAATTAATTCTTCATAAGTACCTACTTTAAAACCGTTTTCAGTTGCATTTTTGTATGAAGCTCTCTTTTCAGCGATTGCATCTGCACGCAATGCGTAAGAAATGTCTAAACCAGAATCTCTCATGTTTAAACCTTGATTCAAACCTTGTGCACCACAACCTACAATAACAACTTTTTTCCCAGCTAATGCTGAAATTCCGTCTGCAAATTCTGATTGCTCCATAAATTCACAAACTCCTAATTGTTCTAATTGTAATCTAAGCGGTAATGTATTGAAATAATTTGCCATTTTGTTTTAAAATATTTAATGAAATGAAATTTAATAATTGATTAATCTATAAATGATTGTGATCGCAAAATCACAGTTTAATTGTTGCTATTTAAAAGTTTCTAATAAAGATGAAATTTCCATTTTTTCTTTAGAAACCGAAATCCTTCCAGAACGTACAAACTGCATAATTCCGTAAGGTTTGAATTTCGCATATAATTCCTCTATTTCAGAACGTCTTCCAGATTTAGAAATCACAAAGAAATCTCTAGAAACTGTTACAATCGTAGATTGACTGTCTTTGATGATATTCTGAATTTGCTTTTCATCAAACAACAAACTTGATTGTATTTTAAATAAAGCATTCTCTAAATAAATAGTCTCTTCATCTGTATGATAGAAAGCTTTTATAACTTCAATTTGTTTTTCGATTTGTCCAACAATATTCTGAACCCATTTTTCAGTTGTGTTTACCACAATGATAAATCTAGAAACATTTTCTATTTCTGATTCTGAAACGTTTAAGCTTAATATATTAATGTGTCGCTTTAAGAATATTCCCGATATCCTATTCAACAATCCTACGTTATTCTCTGAATATACCGATATGGTAAATGTTTTATCTTCCATTGTTTTTTCTAGTTTATTTTGTTTCAAGTTTCAAGTTTCACGTCCTCAGCAGAACTTGAAACTTGAAACCTGAAACCTGAAACTTTTTTTCTTAACTTAATCTAATTTCTGAAACACAAGCTCCTGTTGGAATCATTGGGAATACATTATTCTCTTTTTCCACCATAACTTCTAAGAAATAAGAATCTTTTGAAGCCATCATTTCTGCCACAGCTTCATCCAAATCTTCTCTTTGTGTTACTTTTTTAGATTTAATATGATAACCTTCAGCAATAGCAACAAAATTTGGATTAATCATTTTTGTTGAAGCATATCTATTGTCAAAAAACAATTCTTGCCATTGACGCACCATTCCTAAAAATTCATTATTTAAAACCACAATTTTTACAGGTACCTGCGTCTGGAAAATAGTCCCTAATTCCTGAATCGTCATTTGGAATCCGCCATCACCAATAATAGCAACAACCTCACGTTCAGGTTTTCCCATTTTAGCACCAATAGCTGCCGGAAGAGCAAATCCCATTGTTCCTAATCCGCCCGATGTAATATTACTTTTTGATGAATTAAATTTTGCATAACGACATGCAAACATTTGATGTTGACCAACATCTGAAACTATAATAGCATCACCTTTTGAGTGCTTATTGATCATTTCAAGAGTTTCACCCATCGAAATTCCTTTACCATTTGTTGGGTTTAACTCTTCGTTTATAACCGTTTCAACCTCAATTTTATGTAATTCTTTAAATTCGTTGTGCCATAAATCATGTGATTTAGCATCAATTAAAGGAAGTAATGCTGTTAAAGATTCTTTTACATCTCCTAAAACAGCAATTTCTGTTTTTACATTTTTATCAATCTCAGCAGGGTCAATTTCAAAGTGAATTACTTTTGCCTGCTTAGCATATGTTTTTAAATCTCCAGTAACACGATCATCAAAACGCATTCCGAATGCAATTAAAACATCACATTCATTTGTCAATAAATTTGGCGCATAATTTCCGTGCATTCCAAGCATTCCAACATTTAGCGGATGATCTGTCGGCAAAGCCGAAAGTCCTAAAATAGTCCAAGCAGCCGGAATTCCAGATTTTTCCAACAATGCTTTAAATTCAGCTTCAGCTTTACCCAAAATAATTCCTTGTCCAAAAACGATAAAAGGTTTTTTTGCGCTATTAATCAAAGCCGCTGCTTCAGCTACTTTATCTAATTTTAATTTTGGAACTGGAACATAACTTCTAATTCCTTTGCACTTTTCATAGCTATAATCAAAAAGATCAAATTGAGCATTTTTAGTTATATCTATCAAAACTGGTCCTGGACGACCCGAACGAGCAATATAAAAGGCTTTTGCAATTATTTCTGGAATTTGAGAAGCTTCAGTTATCTGAAAATTCCACTTTGTAACTGGAGTTGAAATTCCAATAATATCAGTTTCCTGAAAAGCATCAGAACCCAATAAATGTCTTCCAACTTGTCCTGTAATACAAACCATTGGTGTTGAATCGATTTGCGCATCTGCAATTCCAGTTACTAAATTTGTAGCACCCGGTCCTGAAGTAGCAATTGCAACACCTACTTTTCCAGTAGCTCTAGCATAACCCTGAGCGGCATGCGTTGCACCTTGTTCATGACGAACTAATACGTGATGCAACTGATCTTGAAATTTATATAATTCGTCGTAAACTGGCATAATTGCTCCACCTGGATAACCATAAACCAAGTCTACTCCTTCTTCTAACAAACATCTTATAACGGCTTCTGCCCCTGATATTTTCATAGTATATTGTTTTTCAAGAATCAACTTCAACTTTTCAATGATTTAGCTGATTCTTGATATTATTGTTTTAAAATTAATTATCGGTTACACATCCTGTTGATGCACTCGAAACCGACTTAGCGTATTTAAGTAAAACCCCTCTGTCAACTTTTAAAGCTGGCTGAACCCATGCCGCTTTTCTTGCTGCAAATTCTTCGTCAGATATCTTCAGGTCGATTGTATTTTTCACCGCATCGATGGCAATTATATCTCCATCTTTTACTAGTGCAATACCTCCTCCATCATATGCTTCTGGTGTAACGTGTCCTACCACGAAACCGTGCGAACCTCCGGAGAATCTACCATCTGTGATTAGTGCACAAGTGCTTCCTAATCCGGCTCCAATAATCGCAGATGTAGGTTTTAGCATTTCAGGCATTCCCGGACCACCTTTTGGTCCACAACCTCTGATGACGACTACATTTCCTGGTTTAATTTTTCCGGCCTGAAGACCTGGAATCACTTCAAATTCACCTTCAAATACAACAGCTGGCCCTTCAAAATATTCTCCTTCTTTCCCGCTGATTTTTGCTACAGCTCCTTCAGAAGCAAGATTTCCGTATAAAACCTGAATATTTCCTGTTGGTTTTAATGCTTTTTGTATTTCGTGTATTACTTCTTGTCCATCTTGTAAATCTGGTGTAGAAGCTAAGTTCTCAGCAACTGTTTTTCCTGTTACAGTTAAACAATCTCCGTGAATCAATCCAACTTTCAATAGATATTTCATTACTCCTGGTATACCTCCAACTTCATGAATATCTTCCATCATATATTTTCCACTTGGTTTCATATCAGCAAGAACTGGTGTTCTGTCATTAATTGCTTGAAAATCATCCAAAGTAATTGTTATTCCAACAGAGTGTGCCATTGCAATTAAGTGCATTACAGCATTTGTAGAACCTCCTAAAACTGCTACGATTGTAATAGCATTTTCAAAAGCCTTACGAGTCATAATGTCTCTTGGCTTAATATCTTTTTCTAATAAAATTTTAATAGCTTCTCCTGCTGCAAGACATTCGTCTCTTTTTTCCTGACTTAAAGCAGGATTTGAAGAGCTGTATGGCAAACTCATTCCTAATGCTTCAATTGCCGAAGACATTGTATTTGCAGTATACATTCCACCGCAAGCACCAGCTCCCGGACAAGCATTTTGAATAACACCTTTAAAATCCTCAGGCGTAATTTCGCCTTTTACTTTTTTTCCTAAAGCTTCAAAAGCAGAAACAATATTTAAAGATTCACCTTTCCATTTTCCAGAGTGAATTGAACCTCCATAAATCATCATTGACGGACGATTTAATCTTCCCATTGCAATTAAAGCTCCGGGCATATTTTTATCACAGCCAGGAATTGCAATAATACTATCGTACCATTGTGCTCCTGCAACTGTTTCTATAGAATCTGCAATTACATCACGAGATACTAATGAATAACGCATTCCTTCAGTACCGTTAGAAATTCCATCACTTACACCAATGGTATTAAAAATAAGTCCGACCAGATTCGCATCCCAAACACCTTTTTTAACATCTTTTGCTAAATCGTTCAAGTGCATATTACAAGTGTTACCATCGTAACCCATGCTCACAATTCCGACTTGTGCTTTCTTCAAATCTTCTTCAGTTAAACCAATACCGTACAACATTGCTTGAGCCGCAGGTTGTGTTTGATCTTGAGTGATGGTCTTGCTGTACTTATTTAATTCCATTATGTATTATTTTATTTTAATTTTTATTCAAAAAAAAACCTTCCAGTATTTGGAAGGTTTATAATATAGTCTTTCAATTATATTTATAACATTCCCTTTGCAGATGTGATCACCACATTGACAACAATGACAGAAGTTATAATAATTGAGTTTTGCATTCTTTTCTATTTTTAGTGTGACAAAAGTATAAAAACTTTAAGAACTAAAAAAAATAAAATCTCAACATTTAAACCACTTCTTGTTATTTATTCTACATTTTTAACAAAAACCACTAAACAATTGTCGATTGTCCGATACTTACATTGTCATTATTGAAATAAAGCAAGTCGTCTTTGCTAAAAATAAAATTGGAAACAAACTCCCCTACTTCATTTGTACCGAATTTTGAATCTGGTTTTAAATCAACTGTCACTACTTTAAATTCTATTGCTTTTTCTACCGCTTTATAAACTACATGAGCTTCTTTAGTTAATCCAAAATGCTCTAACAAAAGTGCTGCCGCTAAAATCGAAGCAATTGGATTGGCAATATTTTTTCCTTTTGCTTGCGGATACGATCCGTGAATTGGTTCGAACAAAGCATTTTTTTCTCCTAAAGATACCGATGGTAATAAACCAATAGATCCTGTTATCACACTGGCTTCATCAGATAAAATATCTCCAAACAAGTTCTCTGTCAAAATCACATCAAACTGTTTTGGATTCAAAATCAGCTGCATTGCCGCATTATCAACAAATAAGAAATCCAATGCTACATCTGGATAATTTTCGCTCACTTTCTGAACAACTTTTCTCCATAATCTTGAAGTTTCTAAAACGTTAGCTTTATCTACCAATGTTAGCTTTTTACGTCTTTTTTGTGCCGATTTAAAAGCTAAATGCGTAATTCTAGTAATTTCTTCTTCTGAATATTCACATAAATCTGAAGCATGTGTTCCTTCTTCATTTAATGTTTTAGCTCCAAAATAAGCCCCTCCAGTTAATTCTCTAAAAATGGTAAAATCGGCTCCTTCAATAATTTCTCTTTTTAAAGGAGAAGCTTCAATTAAGGCTTTATAAGGTTTAATTGGACGAATATTTGCAAACAATCCTAATTCTTTTCGCAGTTTTAATAATCCTTGCTCTGGTCGTACTTTTGCTTTTGGATTGTTATCATATTTTGGATCACCAATAGCACCTAGCAAAACTGCATCTGTATTTAAACAAAGATTCAGCGTTTGTTCCGGGAGCGGATTTCCTGTTTTGTCAATTGCTACAGCACCCATAAGTGCCTCTTCAAAAACAAATTCATGATTGTACACCTCGCCAATTGCATATAATGCTTTTTTGGCCTGTAAAATTACTTCCGGTCCAATTCCGTCTCCTGGTAAAACTGCTATTTTCAAATTCATAATGCCTCGTTCTTTATGATTTAAATCTTATTTATCTTTCTTCTTTGTTCTATTCTCTATTTTCTTTTCAACTAACTTCTAATTAAATCACCTTCAATTTTAGAAGCTTCAATAATCTGGTGAATGTCTGCATCTAAAACTTCTTTTTTAATATCAGCAAACTTCAAAAATTCAATGTAAACAATATCTAATTGTACTTTTGTAAGCTCGTAACCTACTTTTTTAGCACGATAAGCCAAAGCAGCTCTTCCGCTTCTAGCTGTTAAAATAATAGACGATTCGTTTACACCAACATCAAGCGGATCCATGATTTCATAAGTCGCTCTGTTTTTAATAACTCCATCTTGATGAATTCCAGAACTATGTGCAAAAGCATTTGCTCCTACAATTGCTTTATTTGGCTGTACAATCATTCCCATACTTTCAGAAACTAAACGACTCATTTCGTTCAATTCTCTTGTATTGATATTGGTATCTAGATTTAAGTAAGGATGTTGCTTGAAAATCATTACCACTTCTTCAAGTGCGGTATTTCCGGCTCTTTCTCCGATACCATTAATAGTACATTCTATTTGTCTTGCTCCATTGATTGCTCCTGCTATTGAGTTTGCAGTTGCCATTCCTAAATCATTATGACAGTGACATGAAAGGATTACGTTTTCAATTCCTTTTACGTTTTCTTTTAAATATTTAATTTTTGCTCCATATTCTTCAGGCAAACAATATCCTGTTGTATCAGGAATATTTAAAACCGTTGCTCCAGATTTAATTACTTCTTCGCAAACTTTTGCTAAAAATGCATTATCAGTTCTACCAGCATCTTCTGCATAGAATTCAACATCTTCTACATATGTTTTTGCATGAGCTACAGCATACTTTGCTCTTGCGATAATATCTTCTGGTGTGGTATTTAATTTGTGGAGTATATGAGATTCAGATGTTCCGATTCCTGTGTGGATTCTAGGTCTTTTAGCATGCTTTAAAGCAGCTGCAGCAACATCAATGTCGTTTTTTACGGCTCTTGTAAGTCCGCAGACGGTTGCATTTTCAACAATTTTACAAATCTCAGAGACCGATAAAAAATCGCCCGGACTTGACACAGGAAAACCTGCCTCGATGATATCAACTCCCATTTTGTCTAATCGTTCTGCGATAACTAATTTTTGCTTAGTATCTAACTTACATCCTGGAACTTGTTCACCATCTCGCAAAGTGGTGTCAAAAATTTGAACTTTCTCTCTATTCATATTCATTTATTTAATGTAATTTCACATCTTGATAACAAATATATATTGTACTTCTCCAGTACGAAATTCATTTTAATGAAATTATACTGTATATAACACAATTTATAACGAGTTAAATCACTAATAATCAATAAGTTATTATATTATTTTTTACAATGGCTAACCATCAAAAAGATTTCTTATTTGTTCTTATAAAATCACTTTCTAAATCTGAAAAAAGGCAGTTCAAAATTTTTGCGAGTCGATTAGAAACAAGTTCGAATACTAAATTCATTGAATTATTCAATATTTTGGATAAATCTGAAACCTACGATGAAAAACTTATTTTGAAGAGCGGAAGCATCAAAAAGGTACAGCTGTCTAACTTAAAATCATACTTATACAAACAAATTCTGGTAAGCATTCGTTTGAATATTCCCAGTCAAAACATTCGTTATCAACTTCGTGAACAAATAGATTTTGCCGTTATACTTTATAATAAAGGTTTGTACAAACAAAGTTTAAAGATTCTGGACAAGACCAAACAGCAGGCCCTAGAGAATGACGAAAAATATATGGCGTATGAGATTGTTGAATTCGAAAAACTTATTGAGTCACAATATATCACACGAAGTATTCAGGGTCGCGCAGACGAATTGGTTGTACAGGCTAAAGAATTAAACTATCGTAATACAATTTCAAGCAAATTATCAAATCTTTCTCTTCAGTTATACGGAATCATGCTTAAAACGGGCTACGTAAAAAGCGACGAAGAATACAAGTATATTGATGATTACTTTAATAAACATATTGCCAAATTAGATGAAAGTAAATTTGGTTTTCGAGAAAAGTACTGGTTCTACAACGCCAATCTTTGGCGAAGTTTTCTAGTTCAGGACTTCTTAGCTAGTTATAAGTTTGCTTATAAATGGGTTAAACTTTTCTACGATAATCCAAATATGATTTACCTGAATCCTGTATTTTTCTTAAAAGGAAATCATTATTTTCTAGAATCGCTTTATATGTTAAAATATACTTCGAATTTTAAAAAATATCTTTTGTTGTTAGAAGAAACCATTGAAGATCCTAAGTTTCCTGTAAACGACAATATTGCATCGCTGTCATTTTTATACGTATATAACAACAAACTAAATTTACATATTCTAGAAGGTACTTTTGCCGAAAGCGAGTATTTAATTCCTGAAATTTTAGAAAAAATTAAACTGCACAGTGAGCATCTTGATGAACATCACGAAATGTTATTCTTCTACAAAATTGCTTCTATCTACTTTGGAAATGAAAAATACAATGAGTGTATCAATTACTTAGATAAAATCATAAACAACAAAAATCTATCGATGCGCGAAGATTTAATGTGTTTTGCCAGACTATTATCCTTAATTGCACATTATGAGCTGGGAAAAGATTATTACTTAGAAAATCATCTTAAAAACACTTATAAATTCCTAATCAAAATGAATGACTTACATGAAGTTCAAAAGGAAATTATTAAGTTCTTAAGAAACCTGAATAATTTCTATCCAGCGGACATAAAGAAAGAATTCAAAAAAATGCATGCACGTTTTGTTGAACTTGAAAAAAACACTTACGAAAAAAGAGCCTTTTTGTATCTAGATATTATTTCATGGCTTGAAAGCAAAATCGAAAATCGCAAGATTGCTGATATTATAAAAGAAAAGGCGAAATTAAATAGTCGTTAAAAACAAAAGGCTTCCAAACACTGGAAGCCTTTTTATTGTTTAAATCATCTATCTGCAATAGCAGCATGTAGAAGTTCCTGTAAGGCAAACATCTCCTTTACCTGGTGTATTCGATAAAACTCCGCCAGCTTCTCCGCACAATCTGTCACATAAACCAATTGTTGGATTTACATATGGAAGTACGCCCCCAATAATAAATTTCTGTGCATTTTTAGTCAAAATTTCAATGTTTTTTAGTTTTTTTTAAATTTTTCATAATTGCATGATTTGTTTGTTTTTCTTACTCTTTTAGCTTTTCAGATTACGCTTTAAACTTGATTGAATTAACTGATTTAAATTCAATCGACTGTCGTCTAAGTTAAAAATAAAAGGTAATATTCGTACAAAAATTTAAAAATAATATTATAACAGATTCAATTTAAAAAAGTTACCAATCAAAACAGAGGATTCACTTTGATTCCAAAAGAAAATCAAAAGCGTTATTTAAACAAGAAACCCGATAAGTTATAATAACCTATCGGGTTCAGAAAACTTCGTACTGAAGTTTCTATTTTGAATTTTATTCTATGATATTAGAACTTGTTACATAAAAATCTTTATCTACTTCAATAGTTCTATTTTCATTTGTTGTTTTTTCTGATTTCCATTCTGTAGTAGGCTTCAACCAAGTTTCAACACCATTTAATTTCACTCTTACCGGCATATCAAAATTAGCTACACAATTAGTCCAATGGTATCCGAAAGTTCCATTTTTAAACATATATTCAAACACTGGAATCTGAGTTGTCGTTAGATATTGTGCAAAAACTCTGTTGAAATTAATTCCTGACTTTTCATTAATATAATCCTGAATTTGCTTACCAGTAACGGTTTGATGATAAAACGTTTTATTCATGCCTCTTAAAATCGATTTCCATTTTGCATCGTCATTAATAACCTGACGAATCATATGCAGCATATTTGCACCTTTTGGATACATATCACCTGAACCTTCATTGTTTACATCATAATGCCCAATAATAGGTTTGTCGTTTTGAATGTTTCTTCTACATCCAATTACATACTCTGCAGCAGCATCTTTCCCATAATAATATTCAATAAATAAACTTTCAGAATAGTTTGTAAAACTCTCATGCACCCACATATCGGCAATATCTTTATAAGTAATATTATTGGCAAACCACTCATGCCCTGATTCATGAATAATAATAAAATCAAACTTTAAGCCCCATCCTGTGCCGCTTAAATCTTTTCCTCTATACCCCATTTTATAATCATTCCCATAAGTTATACTACTTTGGTGCTCCATTCCTAAATAAGGAACTTCGACCAATTTGTAGCTGTCTTCATAAAACGGATATGGACCAAACCAGTTTTCAAAAGCCTTCAACATTCGCGGCGCATCTTTAAAATGCTCTTTTGCAAGAGCTAGATTATCTCTTAAAACATAATAACTGCAATCTAAATCTCCTTTTTCGCCTTTAAATTTCTCAGAGAAATTAACGTAATCTGCAACATTTATATTTACTCCATAATTATTTATCGGATTTGAAACATACCAGTTAAAAGTTTTAGTTCCATCTTTCTGTTTCTTAACGCTTTGAAGTCTTCCGTTTGAAACGCCAGTCAAATCTCCTGGAACATTCATACTGATCAGCATATTCTCAACTTCATCGTACATATGATCTTTATTTGGCCACCAAACACTTGCGCCCAATCCTTGACAAGATGAAGCGATAAAGTCTTTGCCATTTTTATCTTTTTTCCAGCTGATTCCGCCATCCCAAGGAGCATTAACTGCTTCTCTAGGTTTGCCGCCAAATGAAATCACAATTTCTTTGACCTCACCAACCTTTTGTTTTTCTATTAAATCAATAAAAAAAGCATTTCCATCGCGTTTAAATTTCAAATCTTTTCCGCCCTGAGTAACTTTATAAATCTGCATTGGTTCCTGCAAATCAATCTGCATTTTATTATACTCTGATAATACGGTGTAACGAACAGTATTTGAACCTGTAATTGTTTTTTCCTTTGGATTTATTTTCACATCCAAATGATAGTATTTTAAATCCCACCAAGCTCTCTCTTTTGTAATACTTCCGCGTAAAGTATCCTGATGTGTAAAAACCGTTTCAGACTTCTTCAAAAGTCCTTGCGCATTGGCAGTAAAACCAATTAAAAAGGCGATAAAAACGCCGCTAAAGATTTTTTTCATTATTTATAATTTTATGACGAATTAGGCAGTTAAACCATCTTAATCTTCAACAAATGTAAACATTCAAATCAATTTTTTTTCGATTTTATAATTTCTATTAACCCGATTTAGTGTTAAAATTCATTATTCTTATTTACTTTAGCTATTTCGTTTTATCGATTATGGCAGCAATACTGAATAGCTTTCATCAGCCAGAGGAATTTGCTTTTTTTGAGTTTGTGGAATGAGACTTAGTTAATCTTTAATTAAGTATAATTGTTAGTTTGTCATTTCGACCGAAGGGAGAAATCACACAAGAAACTCTGCAAAGCATATCTAATCTTTGTCTACATTCTAGTGTGATTTCTCCCTTCGGTCGAAATGACAAAAATCAAATCTTACTTCTGACGTTTCTTCAAAACTTCAATAACATCATTCAGTTGAAAACCTTTAGCCTGCAATAAAATCAGATAATGAAAAAGTAAATCAGCACTTTCGCTAAGAAATAAATCATCATTATCGTCTTTTGCTTCTATTACCACTTCTACTGCCTCTTCTCCGACTTTTTGAGCGATTTTATTGATTCCTTTTGCAAATAAAGAAGCTACATAACTCTGTTCAGAATCAGCATTTTCTCTGCGGGTTTTGATTGTGTTTTCTAACTGAGAAATAAATCCATAATTAGCATTGTTTGGTTCTTGCCAACAAGTATCCGCCCCTGTGTGACAAGTTGGCCCAACTGGTTTAGCCTGAATTAAAAGTGTATCGCCGTCGCAATCATTTTTTATACTTACTAAGTTCAAAAAATTACCGCTCTCCTCGCCTTTTGTCCAAAGTCTTTGTTTTGAACGGCTGAAAAAAGTCACTTTCTGAGTTTCTATTGTTTTTTGAAGCGATTCTTCGTTCATATAGCCCAGCATCAAAACATTTTTTGTTTCTGAATCCTGAATTATCGCTGGAATTAATCCGTGCGCGCTTTTGATATCGATTTCCATAATTGTAGTCTAAAATTGTAAAGTCGAAAGTCTTAAAGTTAAAACTAAAGTCTGACTTCTATATTGTTATTTTTTAATTCTTGTTTTAACGTTTTGATTTCGATCTCTTTGAAGTGAAAAACACTTGCAGCTAATGCCGCATCAGCTTTTCCAACTTTGAAAGAATCTACAAAATGCTGTATATTTCCTGCTCCGCCAGAAGCAATAATTGGAATATTTACTAATTCTGAAAGTTTAGCCAAAGCTTCGTTTGCAAAACCATTTTTCGTTCCATCATTATCCATTGACGTGAATAATATTTCTCCTGCGCCGCGTTCTGCAACTTCAACAGCCCAATCGAATAGATTTAATTCTGTTGGCACTTTTCCGCCAACTAAATGTACAATCCATTGTCCGTCAATTTGTTTAGCATCTATAGCCACTACAACGCATTGGCTTCCAAATTTCTGAGCCAAATCATTAATGAGCTGTGGATTTTTTACTGCCGACGAATTGATCGAAACTTTGTCAGCTCCATTATTTAAAAGGATTTCTACATCTTCAACAGACGAAATTCCACCGCCGACAGTAAACGGAATATTGATTTTTTCCGCTACACTTCGCACCATATTTACCAGCGTTTTACGTCGTTCTTCGGTTGCCGAAATATCTAGAAAAACCAATTCATCTGCACCCTCTGCCGAATAAATTTCAGCCAATTCCACCGGATCTCCGGCATCACGCAAGTCAACGAAATTAACCCCTTTTACAGTTCTTCCGTTTTTTATATCTAAACAAGGTATGATTCTTTTTGCTAACATATCTTTAATGTGTCAATTTGAGAATTAGGTAATTAGATAATTTTCAGAACAACGCAAAGAATTATCTAATTGATTAATTATCTCATTTTCTAATTATGAAATTCTCCAGTTGTTTCAAAGTAATTCTTCCCTCATAAATTGCCTTTCCAATAATAGTTCCCTCGCAGCCTAACTCGGCTAATTTAGGCAACTCATCAAAAGTTGAAATTCCACCAGAAGCGATTAGTTTTACGCCATTTGCTTCCGCTAAAATTTTACTGTACAAATCAAAACTTGGGCCTTGAAGCATTCCGTCTTTGGCAATATCGGTGCAAATAACGTATTGAATTCCTTTCGTTTGGTAATCTTGTATAAACGGAATCAAATCTTCATCAGAATCTTCTAACCATCCAGAAACTGCAATTTTTTCATCTTTTGCATCAGCGCCTAAAATAATTTTATCTGAACCGTATTCCGAAATCCATTTTTCGAAAATTACTCTGTTTTTTACCGCAATACTTCCGCCGGTAATTTGATTTGCACCACTTTCGAAAGCAATTCTCAAATCATCATCTGATTTTAATCCGCCTCCAAAATCAATTTTCAGGCTCGTTTGCGATGCAATTTGTTCCAATATCTTATAATTGACAATTTTACTTGATTTTGCACCGTCAAGATCTACTAAATGCAAATATTCGATTCCGTGCGCTTCAAATGATTTTGCTACTTCAAGCGGGTTTTCATTGTAAATTATTTTGGTATCATAATCACCTTTGGACAAACGAACGCATTTTCCTTCAATGATATCTATAGCTGGTATTATTCTCATTTTATTTTAGTCTTAAAGTTTGAAAGTCGAAAGTCATAAAGTCTTCTCTGATTTTCAAAATTGATATTTTGATTGATTTTTGAAATTGGAATTTTACATTCTTAAAAAATTTCCCAAAATCTTTTCCCCAACATCACCGCTTTTTTCCGGGTGAAACTGTGTTCCGTAAAAATTATTTTTTTGTAAAGCCGATGCATATTCAACATCATAATTTGTCGTAGCAATAGATTCTGCACAATTTGGCGCATAAAAACTGTGCACCAAATACATAAATTCATTTTCAGAAATTCCTTTAAACAAATCGGTTTTTAAATCATAAATCTGATTCCACCCCATTTGCGGCACTTTTACATTGTTGGAAAATTTTACGACATCAACGTCAAAAATTCCTAAACCTTCAGAATTTCCTTCTTCAGTTTTATTGCACATTAACTGCATTCCCAGACAAATTCCTAAAACCGGCTGTTTCAATTGCGGAATCAAACTATCCAAACCGCTTTCGCGGAGTTTAACCATCGCCGAACTTGCCTCGCCCACACCGGGAAAAATCACTTTATCTGCTGACGAAATTTCATTTTGATTATCACTTAAAACAGCTTTAAAACCTAATCTTTCAATAGCAAACATGATGCTTTGAATATTTCCTGCTCCGTAATTTATAATTACTATTTTCATTTAATTTAGTCTTAAAGTCTAAAGTCTAAAGTCTTAAAGTCAATTAAATATCCTCAATTTTGGAATCTTTTGACTTTATGACTTTCCACTTTTGACTCAATTAAAGCATTCCTTTAGTCGAAGGCAAAATCATTTTTTCGGTGTCTCTTTTTACAGCTACTTTTATAGCTTTTGCGAAAGCTTTAAAAATGGCTTCAATTTTATGATGCTCGTTAATTCCTTCAGCTTTAATATTTAAGTTGGCTTTTGCTCCATCTGTAAATGATTTAAAGAAGTGATAGAACATTTCAGTTGGCATTTTGCCTACCATTTCACGTTTAAATTCAGTTTCCCAAATCAGCCAGTTTCTTCCTCCAAAATCAATTGCAGCTTGTGCTAAACAATCATCCATAGGTAAGCAGAATCCGTAGCGCTCAATTCCTAATTTATTTCCTAATGCTTTTGCAAAAACTTCTCCAAGTGCAATTGCAGTATCTTCGATTGTGTGGTGTTCATCGACTTCAAGATCACCTTTTACCAGAATTTCCAAATCCATTTGACCGTGACGCGAGATTTGATCTAACATATGATCAAAAAATGCGATTCCCGTGTCTATTTTACTTTTTCCAGTTCCATCAAGATTTAAATTGATATAAATATCAGTTTCATTGGTTTTACGAGTAATAGTTGCTGAGCGCGCTTCTAGTTTCAAAAACTCATAGATTTTCTTCCAATCCATCGTTTGCAAAACAATTGTTTCGTTTAGTTCTTCACGTTTTGATGAAATCTCATTGCTTCCCGCTCCATCAGAATCATTCATAAAAATGGCTTTTGCTCCAAGGTTTTTCGCCAATTCAACATCGGTTAAACGATCACCCAAAACAAAAGAATTTCCTAAATCATATTCAGGATTGTTTAAATATTTAGTCAGCATTCCCGTTCTAGGTTTGCGAGTTGGCGCATTTTCTTCTGGAAAAGATCTATCAACAAAAATTTCATCAAACAAAACACCTTCATTTTCAAAAGCTCTCAAAATAAAATTCTGCGTTGGCCAAAATGTATCTTCTGGAAAACTATCCGTTCCTAATCCGTCCTGATTGGTTACCATTGCCAATTCATAATCTAATTCACTAGCAATTTTAGCCAAATATTGAAAGGCTTTAGGATAAAACTCTAGTTTATCCAAGCTGTCTAATTGTAAATTTTCTGGTTCTAAAACAATCGTTCCATCACGATCGATAAAAAGTACTTTTTTCATAATTTATTTTTCTGCCACAGATTGCACGGATTAAAAATGATTTTTTTGTTTGCCACGAATTTTCACTAATTCAATTCGTGTTAATTTGTGTAATTTGTGACGAAAAATCACGTACAGAAAAAAATCATTCTAATCCTTATAATCTGTGGCTATATTTTTTAGCTTAATAATTTCAATTCTTTAATTAAAACAGCATTTTCCTCTTCTGTTCCAATAGTAAAACGAAGACAATTTTCGCATAAAGGTTGTGTAGTTCTATTACGAATTACGATTCCCTTTTCGATTAATTGGTCGTATCTTTTATTAGCATTATCTACTTTTACTAAAACAAAATTTGCTTCTGTAGGATATACTTTTTCAACAAAATTAACATCAAGTAAAACCTTAAGTAATTCCTCTCTTTGCTTTATAATAGAGGCTATTTCTTGTTTTATCTTTTCAGTATCTTTTAAACGTTCTTTAGCTCTTTGCTGGGTTAATTCGTTTACGTTATAAGGCGGTTTAATTTTGTTTAAAACTGAAATCACAGCTTCTGAACCATAACAAATCCCTAAACGAATTCCTGCCAAACCGTAGGCTTTTGAAAGTGTTTGTGTAATAACTAAATTTGGATATTCGTCAATTTCTGCAAGCCAGCTTTCTTTATCCGAAAAGTCGATATAAGCTTCATCAATAACAACCAATCCATTAAAATTCTGCAGTAGTTTTACAACACTTTCATCTGAAAATGAATTTCCGGTTGGATTGTTTGGCGAACATAAAAAGATAATTTTTGTATTGTAGTCAACTGCTTCTAAAATCTTTTCAACTTGCGGCTGGAAATCAGTAGAAAGTAAAATCTCTCTATTTTCTACTGCATTGATATTTGCCAAAACACCATACATTCCGTATGTTGGCGGTAACGAAATAATATTGTCCTTTTTGGGTTCGCAGAAAGCTCTAAAAAGTAAATCTAAAACTTCGTCACTTCCGTTTCCTAACAAAATCTGACTTTGTTTTACGTTATTGTTTTTTGCTAAAATTGCTTTAACTGAATTTTGCTGCGGATCTGGATAACGATTTACACCATTTTGAAATGGATTTTCGTTAGCATCCAAAAAAATCATTTCGGCTGTATCAAAATCTTCAAACTCATCTCTTGCAGAAGAATACGGTTTTAAGGATTTTACGTTTTCACGTGTTATTATATTTATATCGAAAGTACTCATTGTTTTGTCTTTTTAAGAAGCAAGAACCAAAATGAAAGACTTTGCAAAATCTTGCTTCTTTACTCTTTCTTCTTCCTTTTTTGTCTTTTATTTTAAACTCTTCAATCTCAAGGTAACGGCATTTTTATGTGCTTGCAAACCTTCGGCTTCAGCCATAGTTTCGATTGCTTTACCGATGTTTTGAATTCCTTTTTCAGATATTTTCTGAAATGTCATTGATTTTGTAAAACTATCTAGATTTACACCGCTGTAGTTTTTTGCATAACCATTGGTAGGAAGTGTGTGATTTGTTCCTGAAGCATAATCTCCTGCACTTTCTGGCGTATAATTTCCAATAAAAACAGATCCTGCATTTATAATTCCGTTACAATAAAAATCATCATATTGCGAGCAGATAATGAAGTGTTCAGGACCATATTCATTGATTAAATCTAAAGCAATTTGATCATTTTCGACATAAATCAATTTTGAATTTTCGATTGCTTTTATTGCGATGGCTTTTCTTGGAAGTACTTCTACCTGAGATTGTATTTCCTTTTCTACTGCGTCAATTAATCTTTTAGAAGTTGAAACTAAAATTACCTGACTATCTGTTCCATGTTCTGCCTGCGACAACAAATCTGAAGCTACAAATGACGGAACTGCAGTATCATCGGCAACAATTAATAATTCCGATGGTCCAGCCGGCATATCGATTGCAACACCAAACTGGGTTGCCAATTGTTTTGCCACAGTCACAAACTGATTTCCTGGTCCGAAAATTTTATAGACTTTAGGAATTGACTGTGTGCCAAAAGTCATTCCTGCAATTGCCTGAATTCCGCCGACTTTCAAAATTTTAGTTACTCCGCATAAATTTGCAGCGTACAAAATCGCTGGGTTTATTTTTCCTGTTTTATCTGGCGGCGAACATAATACGATCTCTTTACAGCCCGCAATTTCTGCAGGTACAGCAAGCATTAAAACGGTTGAGAATAAAGGAGCCGTTCCGCCTGGAATATACAATCCTATTTTTTGAATTGGTCTTTTTTCCTGCCAGCAATTTACCCCTTCAATTGTTTCAATTTCAACACGGTCAGTTTTCTGAGCGCTGTGAAATTTGTAAATATTGTCTTTTGCGAGCTGAATAGCTTCTTTTAATTCATTTGGAATTAAAGCAATTGCTTCTTTTATTTCTGCTGTTGAAACTTCATAATTGTCTAAAGAAATCCCATCAAAGATTGAAGTGTATTTTGCAACGGCTTCATCACCTTTTTTCTGTACTTCTTTAAAAATTTCTTTTACTGTAACCTCAATATCATCAATAGTTTGAGTTGGTCTTTTTAATATTTCTGACCAAGTATCTTGTTTTGGATTATCTATTTTATTCATTGTTTTTATGCTTTATGCTTATTTGCTATAGGCTTTAAGCTATAGGCTTTAAGCTTTCTTACTTTGTGTTTTTTTTCGGCATAAAGCTTAAAGCTTACTGCCTAAAGCGGGCAAAGCCCTACAGAACCATTTTTTCAATTGGGCAAACCAAAATTCCTTCCGCACCTGCATCTTTCAATTTATCAATTACATCCCAGAAAGTATCTTTATCAATTACCGAGTGTACGCTGCTCCAGCCTTCCTGTGCTAACGGTAAAACGGTTAAACTTCTTAAAACTGGAAGAATTTTTCCTATTTCATCAATTTTTTCGTTTGGAACGTTCATCAAGATATATTTCGAATTTCTTGCTCTTAAAACAGATTGTATTCTGAATTTTAAGGTATCGATATGTTTTTGAATTTCTGGTGAAACTTTTGGTGAAACGGCCAAAACTGCTTCACTTTTCAAAATCACTTCTACTTCTTTTAAGTTGTTTTTGAATAAAGTACTTCCGCTTGAAACGATGTCAACAATAGCATCGGCAAGGCCAATGTTTGGGGCAATTTCTACAGAACCCGAAATTTGGTGAATATCTACTGTTAATCCAAAAGAATTGAAGTATTCATTAACTGTGTTTGGATAAGAGGTTGCAACTCGCAAACCAGCCAAATCTTGAACCGAATTGTATTCGAAGGTTTTAGGAACTGCTACGGATACTTTACATTTTGAAAATCCCAATCGTTGTACAACTTCAATTTCTTTGCCTTTTTCGACCAAAAGGTTGTCGCCGACAATTGCTAAATCTACTACTCCATCAATTAAATACTGCGGAATATCTGAATTTCGAAGGTATAAAACTTCCAGAGGAAAATTAGAAGCTTCGGCTTTTAACTGGTCGATTCCATTGTTTATTGAAATACCGCAGTCTTTTAGAATCTGAATGCTGTCTTCGTTTAAACGACCTGATTTTTGAATTGCAATTTTTAAAGTACTCATTTTTTAGTTTTTTTTTTGAATTAATAGTTTGAGTACAAAGAATTGGTATAAAAAAACCCGTTTGATGTACTCAAACGGGTTTTAAAATATGATGATTTACACACATACCATTAACACATCGCTTGAGAGCAATAATGAAAATGATGATGATGTAATTGATTTGAAATCATTGTTTGGTTTGTTTTATAATTCTTTGATTCGTTTGCAAATATAATAGTTAATTTCATAAAAAAGCAATTTTTAATATAACTTAACGATAGTTTATTGTTAAAAAAAAGCTCAAGCCTTGTTTTCATTGCATTCTTTCAATCCACTACAACGTTTTCACTTCTTCGTTAAAAACTAAAATAACAGATGTCCCGACATCAATTTTGCTGTCTATTTTAAATTTTATATCAAGCAAATCTGTGATTCTTTTTACAATAGACAATCCTAATCCAGTACCTTTAATTTCGGGATGTTCTGTAGATTTAGATCTAAAAAATGGATTAAAAATGTTCTCCAAATCTTCTTTAGCGATACCAATTCCGTTATCAGAAATTTTACAGCTTGTTTTCCCGTTTTGTTTGAATAACAAAATAGAAACCTCGCCTTTACTTTCTGTATATTTAATCGCATTTGAAATAATATTCCTCAAAATCGTAATGACCAGAAAATTATCAGACTGGACATAATAATCTTTTTCTGCTTCAAATTTAATATTGATATGCTTGCTCTTAATTTTCTCAGAATTCAAAGTCAAAACATCTAAAATTATCGCATTTAAGTATACTAATTCTGTATTAACATCTTGCTTTTGATTTTCAAATCTAGCCATTAACAGCAACTGATCTACCAATAAATTTAAATGATCTACTTCACGAATACAATAATTAATTTTTTCTTCATATTCTTTATTATCACGAGGTTTACGTATAAGAACTTCAAGTGTTCCTTTGATAACTGTAAGAGGTGTTCTTAATTCGTGAGAAGCATCTGAAGTAAATTGCTTTTCGCGTTCAATTGCATCTTCAATCCTATTTAATAAATTGTTTATGGTTTTTGAAAGCGTGTATAATTCGTCCCGCGTTTTGGGCAGCGGAATACGTGTTTTTAAATTGTCTTTGGTAATAATTCGCGATGTATTTATAATTGCGTTTATTGGTTTTATACTTCGTCCTGCAAAAAAACGGGCAATAAAAAACAGCAGCAACAGAATTCCTAAAAACGACAAACTCATAATTTCGAACAAATTATTAAGTACCATTTTCGAGTCTGCCAGCGACATTGCAACGATAACGTACCCTATTTTTTTATTATTAACATGAAGTGATACTTGAATTTGTCTAATTGCATGATCTCCCATCATGGTATCAAACAATTCATAATCTTCTACAGAATCTTTAAATTGAAGTGTTTCGGTTTTTAAATTGGGTGCTTTTTCGATTACTCTTTTCTTCAAATCTAAAAACTGTACAAAAACAGGATTCACGTCTACAGTATTATGCTCGCGCTCCTTCCATTCCTCGGCATCAATTAGAATTACTTTCCCCTTTACGACTTTTATTTCGTCTAAATGATTTTGAATTTCAACTTTTATTTTTTCATCAATATGACTGTAAACGGTATGTTTTACAATAGAATAAATAACCGAAAAAACAGCTGCAATCAATAAACCTGTAGTAATTATGTAATTTAATGCAATTCTGTTTTTAAAAGAAAGCTGTACCATTTATAAGTCGTTAGCGATATAACCTATACCGCGAATTGTTTTTATATAATCTTCTTCTATTTTCAGCTTTAATTTTTTACGAATGGCATTCATAAAAACATCAATTACACCTGTATCATATTCAAAATTAATTTCCCAAACATCTTTCAAAATCTGATTTCGAGTACAAACTTTTCCTTTATTTTTAATTAAATAGGTAAGCAATTCAAATTCTCTTTGTGTTAATGCAATTTCTTCATCGCTTTTCAAAACTATATGTTTTGATAAATCAATTTTAATGGTACCTAATGACAGAACTTCTGTTCCTTTTCTATTTCTAAAATGAACTTTAATACGTTCTACTAATTCTTCAAAACTAAAAGGTTTTTTAATATAATCATTTGCACCAGCTTTTAAGCCTTCAATCGTTTCTTGTACGGTATCTTTAGCTGTTAAAAAAATAATTGGTGTTATTTGATCTTTAATTCTAATTGCCTTGCATAAATCTAAACCATTAATTTTAGGAAGCATCCAATCTAATAAAATCAAATCAAACTTTTGCTCTTGCGTTAATTCAAAGCCTTTAGAACCGTCATTTGCTGTAGTAACCTTATACCCTTCTTCCTGCAGTCCTTGCTGCAAAAACTGAACGATACCTAACTCATCTTCTACGATTAAAATATGCATATGTTTTTTTATTAAAATTTTTACTTTTGGACCAGTCAAAGATAAAAATTTTAAATTTCTCAAAACATTAAAACTCATCAGAATAACCTGCAAGCATAATCTTAAGAAAACATTAAGTTAACACTAAGTAAGGTAAAAGTATAACTTCATCTATTATTAATTTATCAACCTTAATTTTGTCCCAAATATTACATTATGACATTCTACAAAAAGCTTAGCCCATTTTACCACCTGGCCTTGTTCTATTTCATTATCAGTTTACTACTGCGAATTGTTTTGTTTTTTCATCCTATTACACAAACTTCATTTTCATTTCTTGAAAGCTTGAAAATCTTTTCTTTAGGATTAATTTCCGATTTTTTCGTTTTTACAGTCGCTAGTTTTTTTCTATGGTTATATCTTATTTTTATTTCAAATTCTAAATACAATAAGCCTTCAGGTTATATTATTCTAGGTGTTTTTATTGCTGCTTTTTTATATGTTGCTTCAGGAAAAAGTGTTTTTGATCAATACGGAGGCGCTTTGCCTAAAATAGTTTTAATTTTTATAGGAATAAAAACGGTTCTTTTTGCTCTTATGCTTTTTCTTCCTAAATGGAGAGATAAAATTAGATTCTGGCTTTTTGCATTTGTGATTTTTCTTTACGTTTTATTAATCCTTCAAAATGGTTTAAGCGAATACTTTTTTTGGAATGAATTTGGAGTAAAATACAACTTTATTGCTGTTAATTATTTGATTTACACAAATGAAGTAATTGGAAACATTATGCAGTCTTATCCTGTAGTTCCAATCTTTTCAGCTTTATTCTTGGTAACAGGAACGATAACTTATTATATCCTGAAAAAAACAAAAAACTACATTTATGAAATTCCAACTTTAAAAGAGAAACTACAAATCTCAGGTGTATACTGGGGTTTATTTCTGATTTCTTTAATCGCTATTCCAACTTTATCTAAAACTGAAAACTCAAAGAATGTTTTTGTTAATGAATTACAATCAAACGGCATCTATAAGTTCTATCTGGCTTTTCAAAACAGTAAACTTGACTATTTCAAGTTTTACAAAACAATTCCGCACGACAAAGCTTTTGCAATTCTAAAAGAGCAATTGCCTATTGCTTCTCCAGAAGATACGACTCACGAAATAAAAAGTGACTCTGCTGAAATACGCAAAAATGTTGTTTTAATTACAATCGAAAGTTTAAGTGCTGATTTCATGAAGGCTTATGGAAACTCTCAAAACATCACTCCTTTTTTAGACAGTTTGTCACAAAAAAGTCTTCAGTTTACCAATTTGTATGCTGCCGGAAACAGAACTGTTCGCGGTCTTGAAGCTGTAACTTTATGCCTGCCGCCAACTGCAGGAGAAAGTGTGGTAAAAAGAGAGGATAATAAAAATAAATTTTCGACTGGTGCACTTTTTAAACAAAAAGGATACAATGTAAAGTTTATGTATGGCGGTGATGCTTTCTTTGATAATATGAGAGATTTTTATTCTGGAAATGATTATCAAATTATAGACAAATCAAGTTTTTCACCTGAAGAAATCACATTTTCTAATGTTTGGGGTGTATGTGATGAAGATATGTATAAAAAAGCGGTAAAAATAATGACAGCCGAAGCTAAAGAAAATAAACCATTCTTTAATCATATTATGACGGTGAGCAACCACAGACCTTTTACATATCCTAATAATAAAATTGATATTCCAGGCGATATAAAATCTCGCGACGGAGGTGTAAAATATACTGATTATGCCTTAAGCCGATTTTTTGAAATGGCTCGCAAACAGCCTTGGTTTAATAATACTGTTTTTGTAATTGTGGCGGATCATTGTGCTTCGAGCGCAGGAAAAACAGAACTGCCTTTGGATAAATACCGAATTCCGGCAATTATCTACACTCCAAATGGCAAACCTCAAAAATTCAATAAACTAATGTCGCAGATAGACATTATGCCAACATTATTTGGCTTATTACATTTTGATTATAAAAGTAAATTCTTTGGACAGGATGTTTTTAAAGATAATTACAAGCCAAGAGCTTTTATTGCGACTTACCAAGATTTAGGTTTAATAAAAGACAATGTATTGACTGTTTTATCTCCTAAACAGCAAGTTAAACAGTTTTCGCTGAAAATAAATCCGAAGACAGGAGTTGCTCCAGAATTTCAAGTTGATTATAACGAAATTCCGTTAAAAACTGAAAAACTAAGTTTGGTAAACGAAACTATTTCTTACTATCAAACTGCCTCTTATGTTTTGAAGGAAAAGAAATATCAGAAATAATTTTTTCTAAAATTCCAATAAAAACAAATTCCAAATTCCAAGGATTTCGTTGATACATATAAAAAAACAGAATC
>NZ_MUHA01000037.1 GCF_002217355.1 Flavobacterium oncorhynchi
TTTGTTAGTTGGTTAAAACGATAAACAATTGTTAATAAAATATGTGGTATTTTAAGAAAATTGAATGTCTTTATCAAAATTAATAAAAAAAAGATTGGGTTTTACAAATGATCTGTTTTTTCTTACGATTAAATTTATTAAGTGGATTTACTATTTAATTAATTGATTTTTAGCTATTTGAGTTTTTGTTTTGTAAAATGATGTTTCTCTTTTTATTATTGATAAAGGAATTAAAAACGATTAATGCTAATTTAGACATATATGTATAAAATGATGTTTTGATTTTTTTTGTTTAAGTGTTTTTGTTTTTTTTAAATTAAGTTTTATTGAAAAATAAAAAGAATTATCGATCTGTTTTGATAACAAAGTATTTACAAGTTTTAGCTTTTGAAAGGTCAATATGATTAATCAATTTTAAATTTTAGAGTTAGAATTTGCAACTTTAAAAATTAGAAACCGAAATTATAAGATTTCAGAAAAAAGTATATCTTTAACCAACCAAAAACCAAAAAAATGCAAGAAAACGACCAAGAAAATTTTAAAAGAGAACTCGGATTATTAGACGGAACCATGCTTGTGGTTGGTTCTATGATTGGATCTGGAATATTTATTGTAAGTGCAGATATCGCCAGACAAGTAGGTTCAGCAGGATGGCTTACGCTAATTTGGTTAATCTCAGGATTAATAACTGTTATTGCCGCTGTAAGTTATGGTGAATTAAGTGCAATGTTCCCAAAAGCGGGAGGGCAATATGTATATCTAAAAGAAGCGTACAATAAGTTAATTGCGTTTTTGTATGGCTGGAGTTTCTTTGCCGTAATTCAAACCGGTACAATTGCCGCTGTTGGAGTTGCTTTTTCAAAATTTGCAGCGTATTTGTATGAACCTTTCAGCGATGAAAATATATTGTATGAAATTGGTTCTTTCAAGCTTAATGCAGCGCAGTTAGTATCGATATTCACTATTATTTTATTGACATACATTAATAGCCGCGGGGTAAAAAATGGTAAAATTCTGCAAACCGTTTTAACAATTATCAAAATTTTATCGTTGCTGGGATTAATTGTATTCGGATTTACACTTGCAGCAAAAGCTTCAGTTTGGGATGCTAATTGGGCAGACGCTTGGAATACACGTTCGTTTGACAAAGAAAGTGGTTCGTGGATGCCAATTGGAGGTATGGCTTTGGTTACTGGAATTTCAGCAGCAATGGTTGGCTCTTTGTTCTCAAGTGATGCATGGAATGGTGTAACTTTTATTGCCGGTGAAATTAAAAATCCAAAACGTAATGTTGGTTTCAGTTTGTTTTTAGGAACTTTTATAGTTACAATTATTTACGTTCTTACAAACATTATGTATTTGGCAGTAATTCCGCTTGATGAAATTGCAACAGCAAAATCTGATCGTGTGGCGGTTGTAGCTTCGCAATATATTTTTGGAAATATAGGAACTTTGATTATTGCAATAATGATTATGATTTCGACTTTTGCCTGCAATAACGGATTAATTATGGCTGGCGCAAGAGTTTATTATACCATGGCAAACGATGGTTTGTTCTTTAAAAAAGCTGCAGTTTTAAATAGTTCAAGTGTACCAGCTTGGGCATTATGGGCACAGTGTATTTGGGCTTCGGCTTTATGTCTTACAGGTAAATACGGTGATTTGTTAGATTTTGTAATCATCATTGTTTTAATTTTTTATATTCTAACGATTTATGGGATTTTTATCTTACGCAAGAAAATGCCTGATATTGAAAGGCCTTATAAAGCGTTTGGATATCCTTTTTTACCAATGTTGTATATAATAATTGCAGCAGCAATTTGTATATCATTGCTTGTTGTGAAATTTTCAACTTGTGGTTGGGGCGTATTGATTATGCTTACAGGAATTCCAGTTTATTATCTAACAAAACCAAAAGAAAATTAGCACCGACATGGAGCTAAAATTAATATCTAGATATAAAAAACGCCTTATTCATAAGGCGTTTTTTCGTTATAATTAAGATGAATGATTTAAATATACTGAATTTCTATGAAGAGTTTTTTTATGAGGTTTAAGCCAAATCAGTATTAATTCTTTCCTCAGTAGGTCTTAAGAAAATCAGGTATATTATAATAAGTAGCCCAAATAATATAAAATCAGGTTTTAGAAATAATATTAAAAAAGCAGCACCTTCAAGAACTGTCCATCGCATTATAGAAGCAGTTTGATAAACAGGCAATTTGTCTTCCGTTTTTAATTTAGGATCTATTTGTTTTAATTGTGATTTGAATAAAAAAGTACTTAAAACAAAAGCTAGAACAGGTATAAAAACATATACAATTGAGGATGAATCTATACTGGGAATGTTTTTTAATTTTTCAATTGAAAGTTCGCCTAAAAAGAAATAGACAAGAATTGTTCCTGCACAAACAGCAAGATGAATAATTTGCAAGGTTTTGATTTTTTGGGTCATAGTTTAGTTTTTTGAGGGTACAATATAAAACTAAAAAATCTGCTTGCAATAAAAAAATAATGAGTTATTGCTTAATCATAAAAAAAGACACTGCTTAGAAAAACAGTGTCTTTTGATGTCAAATAATCTATTGAGATTGTTATGCAATAACAGGTTCAACAGAAGATTTTATAGTTGAATTAATAATAGAAATAGTAAGCGGGTCTGATTCTCCCGAGAAAAAAGCATCTAATATTTCCTGAAATATCGGATTTGCATTTTCAGTCATAGAAAAAAGTGTCATAGACGAACGTAATTTTCGAGCATCTAAATCCCCTAAAATTCCATCAGCTGATTTTCTTTTAAAAGTTAATAACAGTTCTGAAATTTCTATAAGATGTTTTCCTAAAATAGGATGCTCTAGAAATTCTGAAGCTTCTTTTAAATCGGCAATTGCATAAAGATTTGCAGTATCGCTCTTACCTAATCCTTTTACCTGTGGGAAAATGAACCACATCCAGTGAGTTTCTTTCTTTCCTTTTTTAATTTCTGAAAGTGCGGTAAGATAAAGTTTATTCTGCGCATCTAAAAAGCGCGCTAAATCATTGTTTGAATATGCCATTTGTGGTATTGTATTTAAAAAAGGGTTGCAAAAGTACTAAAAAAGAAAGGGTCTGCCTAATAAAAGATGCACGTAGTGAGTAATTTAACTTTTTTTTGCAGAATTTTCCTCATCGTTATTAAGTAAGAAAAAGCTCATTTAGAGTTGTTTATACATCATATGCTTCGTTTAGTTTGTCTAAAAGTCAGATTTATTCTGGGTAAAACAGGCCGTGCTGTTTTTGGAACTTGATGCTGCCAAAAACTATTGGTAGTTCCTGACATTAATAAAAAAGAACCATGATGTAATGGAATTTCAACTTGCGGAATTTCCTTACTGTATTTATGTCGGAGCCTGAACATTCTGGTTTCTCCAAAAGTTACCGAAGCTATAACTGGATTAGGTCCTGTATTATGTTCTTTGTCGCTGTGCCATCCTACACCGTCATTTCCATTTCGGTACAAATTTAAAAGGAGACTGTTAAAATCAAGCTGTGTTTCTCTTTCAACGCGCCCTCGAATAGTTAATAAATCATAAGTCCAGTCAGGCCCATTTAGATCTGCTCCAGGATTATCTTTGTCTTCATACCAAGAAATCATTCGAGGAACAGTATAGGTTTTATCATAAATTTCCATTTCATATTCTCTCCATTTGGTCTTGCGAAGTATTCTTTCATATAAACGATCAGATTCTTCTTTACTAAAGAAATTATCTATCAGAATAAGTTCTGAGTCAGGAATGTCAAATATTTTTCTGCCTTCCAAACCCGTTGCAAATAATTCGGTGTCGTTAAATAGTGTCATAACTTAAATTTTTTAAGTTTAGGCTTAATTCTGAAAATGCTTATTGAAGAATACTTTTCGAGGATATTTTTCTGCGAAAGCAAAAATCAATTGTTCTATATATTGATTGCTTTTATAAGTCGTAACATAGTTTTTTACTTCTTCGGGATCGTGAATCGAAATATCTGATGGGATATAACCCATACCATAAAAATGACCGTTTTCAATCCAAATACAACTGCGTTCTTCTTTTGATCTTCCTTTGTCTATAATAGCGAAAGAAGGTCTGTTGTTCAATAAAAAATCAATAGCATTATCAACTTGTTCGTTATGAAGCAAAACATCAGGCAGATTTCTGACATCATTATTTTGCATAAATTCTCCTTCTTCAGGTCTGGAATATTTGCAGAATCTTTGATCAATTTCAAATTGCGCAGATAGATCTCGGAGTAAATTTATAGCGTTATACATGCTGTTAAATTCATGAATGCAAGTCTGAAATTTACTCAGTTTTCCAACGGCTAAATATTTATAACCGTTTCGTGCTTCATATTGATAAACACCAAATTTTGCTTCAAAACGTTTTAATGCTCTATTGTAGGTTGGCCAAAGCTGTTTTATTTCGGTACATTCTAACAAAAGTGCCATTAATTCAGTAGCGCAGATTTCAAAGGAAATTCCGTGAATATCTCTCAAAAAATGCTGTCTTTGAGAATTGATATTATTGCCGCTAAAATGCGATGCCACACGTTTTTTTACATTGATAGCTTTTCCAACATAAATTACTTTTTTCGCCTGATTATAAAAATAATACACACCTGGTTTTTCTGGTAAATTATTAAAATCATCTGGTGGAAGGTTAGGAGGTAAGCGCTGATCTTGAGCCGTTTTTTTGATCATATTTTCGATTTCTCCCGCGTCATCCCATTCTAACAGAAGAGAGAATAATACAGCAGTCGCATCTGCGTCTCCACCGGCGCGATGTCTGTTTTCTAGAGATATATTTAAAGAATTGCAAAGATTTCCTAAACTGTAAGAACCTAAACCAGGCTTGATTTTTCTTGCTGCACGGACTGTACAAAGTTTTTGTGCCGACCATTTAAAACCTGCTTGCTCCAGCTGATGGTGAATAAATGAATAATCGAAGTTTACATTATGAGCAACAAAAATACGATCGGTAAGCATTTCTAATACTTTTTCCGAAATGTCATCAAAAGTAGGAGCATTAGCTACCATTTCGTTATTAATGCCTGTTAATCCAAAAATAGATAGAGGGATATCCTGTTCTGGATTTACAAGAGTTTCATAACGATCTAACACTTTTGTACCATCATGAATAATAATGGCAATTTCTGTAATGCGGCTGCCACTGGCATTTCCGCCTGTGGTTTCAATATCGACTATGGCATATTCCGTATTTTTCATCTGTATATAACGTAAGTTCTTCTTTAGTTATTTAATTTTTAACACATAGACTTAAAGTTAAAAATCGCACTTCTACATGCTAAAAAACTATTTATCTATGTGTTAAAACTATGATACTCATTTAAAATTTCATTCGATGTCTTGGCAGATTAATTTCGTGTCCCTGCGGATAAGGTTTACGATGTGTCAGGCTTATATCTTCTTTAATTTGGTTTTGTGTTTTATATTGGTCTTTAGCATCCATATAACGTGGATCTGGAATAAAAGGCATTTTTGCCATTTTGATTATTGTTATCGTCGGGAAATGATAATCAACTTCAACATTTCCTAATAATAAATAGCAGCCGCCGCCCTGAAATGGATATTTTTCTAAGCTGTCAGGAAAATGTGCCGTATCAAAATAAGTGCCTTCATGGTCGATCCAGGTTCCAAAATACATAGTTCCTTTTTTTGTAGGGACGTGTTTTCTAGAAATCAAGTAAGCCAGCATTCGAACTTGTCTTTTATGATATTTAACTAAATCTTTAGCCATAATATCGCCGCGATGTTTGGTTTGCAAAATGTCAAAAACCGTACACGAAACAGGAAAACTCAATAATTCAATTTCGTCAAAAGCATCTTCAAAAACAGAGCGTTCCAATGTTGGAAGTTTATATTCTTTAACGGGTTCTTGTAAAAGTTTTAAATTCCTGTTTTCAGGTTTAAAATTGTTCAGCAGCAAACTTGCAATTACCAAAAGCTGGTTTTTAGTTTTTCCTGTAAAACGAAAAGCACCTATGAAAATCAAAATTTTAATATTTTCAATTCCTATTGGAATGCGATTGATGAAATCTTCTAAAGAAAGATAATCATCATTTTTATTTCGGTCTTCTTCAATTAAATGTGCTGTTTTCGATTCCAGGCTTTGAATGTGCATAAAACCGAGGTAAATATCCGTGCCATATAAAGTAGTTCGATATTTGCTTTTATTCACGCACGGATTATGAATCGTTCCACCAGACATTCGTGCTTCATGTACATACACTTCGGTTCTATAAAATCCGCCCTGATTATTGATTACCGCAGTCATAAACTCAATCGGATAATACACTTTCAGATATAAACTCTGGTAACTCTCAACAGCATAAGAAGCCGAGTGCGCTTTGCAAAAAGAATACCCAGCAAATGATTCAATCTGACGGTAAATTTCCTGACTTAAATCAACAGGATGTCCTTTTTGAACACAGCAGGTAAAGAAATTATCTTTTACTTTTTGTAAAGCTTCCAAAGATCTTCCTTTTCCGGACATGGCACGACGAAGAATATCGCCGTCAGCAGCGGGAAGTCCGCCGTAATGTAAAGCGATTTTGATAACATCTTCCTGATAGACCATAATACCGTAGGTTTCGCCAAGCTGTTCTTTGAAAACTTCATGGAAATATTCAAACTGATTTGGATTATTATGGCGAAAAATATACTCCTTCATCATTCCCGATTGTGCAACGCCAGGACGAATAATAGACGAGGCAGCGACCAGAATTTTATAATTATCACAATTCAATCGACGTAATAAGCCGCGCATCGCTGGACTTTCGATATAAAAACAGCCAATTGTATGTCCTTTTGCTAAATAGGAATTACAAACGGCTTCATCCTTAGAAATTGAAGTATCACGAATATTAATTTTTATACCACGATTTTTTTCAATCAGTTTTACGCTGTCGTCAATATGGCCAATACCGCGCTGACTCAGAATATCGAATTTTTCAAAACCAATTTCTTCTGCAATATGCATGTCAAAAAGCACGATTGGAAAACCTTTTGGAGGCATTTCTAAAGGCGTGTAGTTTGTAATTGGTTCTTCAGAAATTAGAATTCCGCAGGCATGCATACTGCGTTGATTTGGGTATTTTTCGAGTAACATTCCGTATTGCTGAACCAGTTTTACAATTTTATTGGTCTCATGTAAAGCCATTGGATTTTTGGCCAGCATATCAAGTTCTTCTTTCGGAAGACCAAAAACTTTTCCAACTTCTCTGAAAATAGATCTGTATTTAAATTCGACGTTTGTACCACAAAAAGCAACGTGATCTTTACCGTATTTTCCGAAAATATATTCCAGAATTGTGTTGCGTTCCTGCCAGCTCCAGTCAATGTCAAAATCAGGCGGCGTTTTGCGGTTGAGGTTTAAAAAACGTTCAAAGTATAAATCCAGTTCGATAGGACAGATATCGGTAATTCCGAGACAATACGCAATGATGCTGTTGGCACCGCTTCCGCGTCCAATGTGCATAAATCCTTGACTATTACTGTACTGAATAATATCCCAAGTAATTAAAAAATAACCGCTGAATTGCAATTCGTCAATAACTTTTAATTCTTTTGCTACACGAGCTTTTGCTTCTAAATTATCGTTATCATAACGATTTTTAAATCCTTCCCAAGCCAAATCAGTAAGTTTTTCTAAATCTTCCTGACGGCTTTTTGTATAGAATCTTTTGTTTTTTGGAGTCTCAAAATTATACTCGAAATTACAGGAATCAATGATTTTTTGCGTATTACTTATAATTTCAGGATATTTTTCATAGAAAGGCAAAAGAGATTCTACGGGTTGCATGATATCCGAAACTTTGCAGTAATCTGCTTCTGTAAGTTTTGATAAAATAATATTAGTGTCAATTGCCCGAAGAATTTTATGCAGATTGTATTCTGTTTTGGTTCTAAAAGTTACAGGCTGTAAAACCACCATCTGAGCAATTTTACTTTTATGTTCTGATGTAAAAAGCCTCGAAACTTCTTCAGGACGAATACCGATAAATTCATTCTTGCGAAGCACTTTTGGAGCATTTTCTAAAGTATAAATCACAAAAACCGATTTAAATTCGGGTGCAGTCAAAGGCAGGTTTTCTCCGCTGAAATTATGTTCGGTTAAAAACCGATTCATTTCAGCTAAACCTTCGGTATTTTGAGCCAAACCAATAAATCGGAATTGGTGATTGCAGCGAAATTCTATTCCAATTAAAGGTTTAATTTCTTTTTCCTGACAAGCTTTTATAAAATCATAAATGCCTGTTGCGGTATTAATATCTGTTAATGCCATTGCTTTTATACCAAATGAAACGGCTTGGCTGATCAATTCCTTAAGCGGAATTGTGCCGTAACGTAATGAATGGTATGAATGACAATTAAGATGCATTATTTGTTGCGTTTTAAAATTTCGTCTTTAGTGTTTGGTTTAAAGTGAGCTCCTGCACAGCGCATTACAGCATCAAATCCATAACGTTTTTTCATTTTATCCATCGCTTCATAAAGGGAAAGCATTTCCTGAGTGTCTTCAAAAAGATCAATTTGATAAGTACCGCGCACGAGTCCGCTAAAGCGAACACCAATCAAGCGCAGACGCATACGACGCTGATACACTTTCTCAAAAAGTTCTATTACATTTTTGGTCAAGACATGATCGGCTGAAGTATAAGCTACTCGACATTGTTTGGTTTCGGTATCAAAATTGGCGTAACGTATTTTAACCGTAACAGTTGAAGTCAGCCATTGTTCAGCACGAAGCTGAAACGCTAGTTTTTCGACCATTCCTAATAATATTCTTCTCAGTTTTGCAAGATCAATAGTATCTTGAGAAAAAGTAGTTTCGGTTGAAATAGATTTTCTTTCGGTATAAGGTTCAACGGGTGTGTGGTCAATTCCGTGCGCTTTTTTCCAAAGTTCCAAACCATTTTTACCAATCATCTGCTGTAAAACTTCGGCAGGCATTTCGGCTAAAGTCTGAATTTTACGAACGCCGATTCTAGACAAAAGCTGAAAAGTCACAGCACCAACCATTGGGATTTTTTGAATTGAAAGCGGATTTAAAAAATCTTGTACTTCTTGTTCCGGAATTTGAAGATTTCCAACTGGTTTGCCTTCTCCGGTAGCAATTTTAGAAACGGTTTTGTTGATGGATAACGAAAAACTAATCGGTAGTCCGGTTTCTTTAATTACCTTTTGCGCCAACTCATTTGTCCATTTATAGCTGCCGTGAAATTTATCCATTCCGGTAATATCCAGATAAAATTCGTCGATACTTGCTTTTTCTAAAACAGGTGCTTTTTCCTGAAGAATTTCAGTAACATCATGCGATAATTGAGAATATAATTCCATGTCGCCTTTCATAACTTTTGCATCTGGACAAAGTTTTAGCGCCATTCGGATAGGCATGGCAGAACGCACTCCAAATTTACGGGCTTCATACGAACAAGAGGCCACAACACCGCGATCTCCTCCGCCTATAATAAGCGGAATATCATTGAGTTCTGAGTTAGTGCGTCTTTCGCAGGATACAAAAAAGGTATCCAGATCCATATGTACAATTGCCCTTGCCATTTTCCTTTTTGTTTTTGTATGGAACAAAATTAGTACAGATAAGAACATTTTTTTATATATTTGCTGTTCCAAATTATAACAAATTAATTATGTCCTTATTTTCAGATAACATCAGAGCATTGAGGGTTAAGCATAAAATATCGCAGGAGAAATTAGCTGGAAACCTTAGTATTACAAGAGGAAGATACGTGAAATACGAAGACGGAACTTCGGAAGCACCGTATGACATTTTAAAGAAGATTGCATTATATTTTCATATGAGTATTGACTTGATATTATCTGTCGATATACGCAAAATTGATGTGCAAAATTTAATAAAACTGGAAGGCAACCGACTTATTTTACCTATTCAAGTGGATAGTTTTGGAGAAAATTTTATTGAAATTGTATCTCAAAAAGCAAAGGCAGGTTATCTAAACGGGTATGCTGATCCAGAATATATTGAAAGTTTACAGCAGATTACACTTCCTTTTTTGGGACCTGGAAAACATCGCGGATTTCCCGTTGAAGGTGATTCAATGCCTCCACACGAAGATGGTTCTATTATTATTGGCCGTTATGTGGAAAAGTTGGGAGAGGTAATGGACGGAAAAACGTATATTCTTATTACTAAGAATGAAGGAATGGTGTATAAACGTCTCAATAAAAACAAAAAGAATAGTTTGGTTTTAGAATCCGACAACAATTTTTACCCGAATTATGAAGTGAAAGCTTCTGATATTCTGGAGATTTGGGAATACGAATGTAATATAGGCCGTTCGGATAAAAAACAAGAAACGACGGAAACCGGAGCAATGAAAGATTTGCTTTTAGAATTGAAAAGGGAAGTTCGAGAAATTAAGAATAATACTTCGAATACATAAAAAGAGTTTGCCACGAATTACACAAATTTTCACTAATTTCTTATTCAAATATAATTCTTGGAAATTTGTGCAATTCGTGGCGGATAAATCAAAACGTAGCCATTCAAAAATCCTTTTAATCTGTGAATCCCGATAGCTATCGGGAGTGACTTAAAAAACTTTCGCAAATCCTAAACCATATTGCTGTCCATTATAAAATGGCATTATCATAGAAGTTGATTTATTTTCAGATGACGATTTGAATAATTTTTTAGTGATATATGGATTTATCCAATAGGCGATTTTTGTACTTAGAATTCCAATTCCTGCCCCAGCGGCAACATCAGTCAACCAATGACGATTGTTGTAAATTCTAAATAATCCCGTTCCAGTTGCAACAGCATAACCGGCAATTCCGTACCAAATCGATTTGTCTTTGTATTCCTGCCATAAAAATTCGGCTCCAGCAAAAGCAGTTGCAGTATGACCGGAAGGAAAGGAATTGTTTGAACTTCCGTCTGGTCTTTCTTCATGTGTAATCGATTTTAAACCTAAAACCGTTGTCGCCATAATAGCATACGAAGTCACAAATATAACAGAACGATCCCGCATATTATTTTTACCTTTTACGCCAAAAGCGTTCAAAGCATAAACAGATGCAGCAGGTGCATATTGCGAGAAATCATCAATGGTAATTTTGTTATCAATATCTTCAGTAACTTCTTTTTTAATTTGTGAATTAAAACTCAGCAACTGATCGCTTTCAAGTCCAATAACACCGTACCCAATTAATACACCAGGAATAATCAATTGTTTGTAATTGAATTTTAGCTGATGTGAAGTACTGTCAATTTTTGTAATGGAGTCGTTTTGTTGAGCATTTGCGCTCAAAAAAACGAATAGAAATACCAGAGAAATAGCTTTACAAGACATCGTTTGTTTTTGTTATGATTTACAATAATAACGAATGTCCAATCAAAGTATTTTTGCCTTAATTGAACCTTAAGTTAATATTAACCTGTTGGTTTTAAATAAGGGAATTGTATTAAGATTGGCTAAATTTTCTATCATTTTGAGTGTCACCCTGAGCGAAGTCGAAGGGCTTTATAGTACGAAAGGTCTTCGACTTCGCTCAGACTGATAGATGTAATAAAAATGAATTATCTAGACTTTCAACGAAAACCAAAACGTACTCCCTAAACCCAAATTACTCTCAACACCAACACTTCCATTTTGAGCTTCAATAAATTCTTTACTGATGGCCAATCCCAATCCTGTTCCGGATTTCTGACTTCCCGGAACCTGAAAATATTTGTCAAAAACTTTGTCTTTATATCTTGTGTCAATTCCTTTTCCGGTATCGATAACCTGAAATACGATTTGATTATTTTCTTTTTTTAATTTGATGTGAATCGTGCTTTTTTCAGAAGAATATCGAATCGCATTCGATAAATAATTAATCAAAACCCAGCCTGTTTTTTCACTGTCGGCTTTTACGGCTTGCAGATTTTCATCGGCATCAATTATTAATTTGATTTGTTTTTGTTCCGCCTGAACTTTTACCGCTTCAACAGCATAATTTACAATTTCGTGTGGATTGCTTTTTTCGATATTTAGCTGAATATTTCCAGTTTCCAATTGAGATAGATTCAGCAATTCGCCAGTAATTTTTAATAATCGCTGACTATCCTCTTTTATACTTTCAACCAATTGTTTCTGATCGTCGTTCATGTCGCCTGTTTTTTCATTTTCAAGCAATTTCAGGCTTAATTTTATCGAAGCAATTGGTGTTTTTAATTCGTGTGAAACGGTTGCAATAAAATTGGTTTTGGCAAAATCCAATTCTTTAAAAAGCGTAATATTTCGCAGAATAATCACATCGCCAATATTGATTTCCTTTTCTTCACCTGTCGGAATTATGGTAATGTTCAGAATCTCTTTTTCGAAATAACTTTCTTTTCCGTGCGCATAAATTTTAAGCGGTTGTTTTTTAGGCGCATCTGATTCCTCTTTTAAAATCAAAGACCGAATCAAATCATTCGACAAGGCTAGAGTAGAAGTCGATTTCCCGATAACATCTTCCAGTTTCAGACCAACAATTTTCAACGCTTCATCATTGGCAAACAAAACAATTCCTTCATGATCTAATCCAATAATAGGATCGTTCATATTATTGATCAAAGTTTCCAGTCGTTTCTTTTCAAAAAAGAGTTTGTACAAATTACTGTCGTTATATTCCTGAAGTTTTTGTGCCATCGTATTAAATGATTTGGCCAAATCTCCAAATTCGCTATGACTCGTAAAATGAACGCGCTCGGAATAATTTTTATTGGCAATTTCCTTAATACTCAGCGTTAATTCCTTTATAGGGTTTGCAATATTATTGGGCAGATTGACCAGTAAATTAAAAGCAATCAAAAAGCATAAACTTCCCACAATGGCAATCCATAAATTGGCATTTTCGGCGGTATGTTTGGCAATATCGCTTTTCTGTTTTATCGCATCCAGATTCAATTTCATGATGGCAAAAATATCCTGTCTGATTTTTGCTTTTATGGTTTCGTTTGCTCCGTTTTGTTCTAAAAGCGTAAAACTTTTTTCAAGGTTTTCAGTTGCTTCTTTTTCTCCGGGTTCGGTAACATTTTGCGTTTGTTTCTCAAGATATTCCTTGAAAACATGAATCTTGCTATCAGGGCTCGCTTTAATTTCATCCAAAGACAAAATCATATTTCGCGAATATTCCAGCGTATTATAATTCGCTTTCAAAATATTCTCGGTATCTGCTTTTATCAAAAAAACAGAATAACCGCTCACTAAAGAAAGTATAATGATCATTAAAAATAACAATCCAACTCCCAGATTCAATTTGGTTTTAATTCTCATGACGCTTATTTAAAAACAAGTTTTTTTTATTTGAACCATTAAGATATTAAGGAAATTAAGCATAGTCTTTATTTACTTAATATCTTAATGGTTAGAAAATATTACGACAGGATAACAAGGTCAACATTTGATAAAGACAGTTTGTTTAGCAAACGCCTGAAAATTGTTGTAGACAAAATTACTTTAAATAAATTCAAATGCGGTTTTCCAATGCAGACAGTTGTAATTTGTTTTTCTTCTACAGTTGCCAAAATAGCATCTGTAATATTACTGTTTTCCAGTTTAATAACTTCTGCGCCTAATTGCACGGCGAGTTTAAAGTTATTAATTAAATGTCTTTGTTTGTCCAAAGCGATTTTATTACTGCTTTCCTGCGGAGTTTCCACATACAAAACATACCACAATCCGTTATAATAACTGGAGAGTCTTGCTGTTTTTCTAATTACAATTTTGGCCGTTTTATCATTGCTGCTAATGCATGCCAAGAGTTTCTCATGTCGTAAAGCATGAAGATTCGGAACTTCATTTTCAACTTTTCGAACGACCTGACTCGCTACTTCTTTCAAAGCCAATTCCCGAAGTTGTAAAATCTGTTCCGATTTAAAAAAGTTCGTTAAAGCCGTCTGAATTTTATCTGGAGTATAAATTTTTCCTTCTTTCAAACGCGCTATCAAATCTTCAGATGTTAAGTCGATATTCACGACTTCATCTGCCAATCGCAAAACATTATCTGGAATTCTTTCCTGAACATCAATATTGGTAATCCGTTTTATATCTTCATTTAAACTCTCAATATGCTGAATATTGACAGCCGAAATCACATTAATTCCCGCTTCCAAAATCTCTAAAACATCCTGCCAGCGTTTTTCGTTTTTGCTTCCTTCAACGTTCGTGTGCGCCAATTCATCAACAATAACGACTTCTGGTCTAAGATTGATAATCGCCTGAACATCGAGTTCTTCCAATTCTTTTCCTTTATAAAAAATGGTCCGTCTCGGAATTATCGGCAAACCTGCTAATAATTCATGCGTTTCCTTTCGCATGTGCGTTTCGATGTAGCCAATTTTGACATCGATTCCGTTTTTCAATAACGAATGCGCTTCCTGAAGCATACGAAAAGTTTTGCCCACACCGGCGCTCATTCCAATGTAGATTTTAAACTTTCCCTTTCGTGATTTCTGAATTAAATCTAGAAAGTGCTGTGCGTTATTATTTTCGTTTTCCATATTTTTTGGTTTAACCATTAAGAGATTAAGGAAGTTAAGCTTTTCTTTGTCTACAGAACATTAAGCTTAATGTTCTGTATTCTAGATTTAAATGAGGTGCTAAAACTTAATTTTCTTAATCTCTTAATGGTAAAAAATCTTTTAATGTTTAGAAAGAAATCGCCAAGGAAGTCGTTACAAACGTATTTGTATCCGTTGGAAGATTGTCTTTATTGGTGAAGATTTCATCTTTACTTGAAAGATTTCTGGCTTCAATTCTAAATATAATATTATCAGCAACTAAGTAATCAAAGTTAGCCGAAAATCCGTAAGTTTTAAAACCGTTTGGCGTTTCAGTTGCGATAATTACACCTTTTTCATCACTATAATATTCACCGCGAGCTGCAAGCTGAATTTTATCCGTTGGTTTGTATTGCAAAATTAAAACTGGCGAAAACCAAGTATCGTATTTATTACTGTTTTTAGCTGATTGCTGAGATCCAACATCAAAACCTGCAGTTACATTTGTTTTTTCTGTGACTTTAAACTGTCCATAGAAGTTATTAAAATAACGCCATCTTTTGTCAATATCCGGCTGTTCATTTCCAACATAAGTACTCCAGTTCAAAGCAACTCGATCAGATGGTTTGTAAGTAACCTGAGTTCCAAAAGCAGGCGTTTGATTGCCTTCAACTTTCTCAATTCTCTGCCAGCCATTCAAGTACATACCCGCCAAATACCATTCTCCAGATTCAGAAGTATAACCAATTTTAACTCCCGTTTCATAATAAGGAGAATTCTCAGCCAGAATGCTTCTCGTTAAAGTCTGACAATCTTTTCCAATCGCACTTTCAAAACCAATATGCGAAGGCATAATTCCCGCATCAACCCATAAATTATGGTTTTTCGAAATTTTTACACCAACATTCGCCTCGTAAATATTTTTCAATAAACCTTGTTCAGCAGACATATTATACTCGGCGTAAGTTCCCGCCATTAGAGCAAAATTACCACGAATATTGTCTTTGTTGTAATTTACTTTTGCCATTCCTAAATTAATATTCACTTCGTTACTTTTATTAAAATTGTAAAAAAAGTTTGGTCGAGTATGATTTTCTGGTTTTCCAAAATCGTAACTATAATAAGTTTCTACATATCCTGAAAATGTTAATGGACTTTTTGTTTCTTCTTGTGCATGTAAGTTGCTGTAACCAAAAGCGATTAAAGCAGTAAGTATAATTTTTTTCATTGTTAATTGTGGTATTCAAACCCGAAAGGGCTAATTAATTATTAGTAGATTTTTTAGGAGCTAATCCCGCTATTCGTTTCAATCTTTTGTGCCGAACGCCGGCACAAAAGGATTTCCACTACTATCGGGGCTAGGGCATTTGGGGTAAAAAAGGCGTTTTTGTATTATAATATTTACATATCCTAACAGGTTTCCAAAACCTGTTAGTTTAGTTTTTCGATTCCAATTCTCGCCACAGTTTGTCATTCCGAGGAACGAGGAATGACAAAAATGCGCAAAGAGAAAACTTAGAATCTTAGCGACTTAGCATCTTTGGAATTAGCGAAGCTGATCCAACGCCACATTCAATTCCAAAACATTCACCGTTTCTGGCCCAACAACAGCCGAATTAATCTTAGATTCAACCAAGGCTTTTACTTTAGCCTCAGCTAAATTTCTTTCTTTGGCAATTCGTTTTACTTGAATCAAAGCCCCTTGCGGAGAAATATTCGGATCTAAACCACTTCCAGAAGCTGTAACCATATCAGCGGGAATTTCAGATTTTTTCAAGTAAGGATGAACAAGTAATAGTGTATCAATTCTTTTTTGAACCAAAGCTAAATATTCAGCATTACTTGGACCTTTGTTACTTCCGGCACTTCCCGCGGCATTATAATCAACAGCCGAAGGTCTTCCCCAGAAATAATTCGACTTATCGAATTTTTGACTAATTTTTTGGTAACCGACCACTTTTCCGTTAACCGAAATTGTTTCTCCTTTTCCTTGATTTGGAGCTAATTTTGCAATTCCGTAAATCGCTAAAGGATAAATAACTGCGAACAATATTAAAGTAGCCACAGTAAGTTTTATTATAGAAAATAGATTTTTCATTTTTTTTGAGATTCTAAGGGACTAAGTTGCTAAGGTTCTAAGTTTTTTTTCAGAAGCTTAGCAATCTAAAGTCATGTTTTTAATTTGTGTTTTTGAAGGTGGTTAGATTTACGATTCTAAGAGAAAAACCTTAGTTCCTTAGAATCTTAGCGTCTTAGAACCTTACATAAAAAGTGCTACCAGCAAATCAATTACTTTAATTCCAATAAAAGGAACAATTAGTCCACCTAAACCATAAATTAAAAGGTTTCTTTTAAGAATTGCACTCGCTCCAATTGGACGATAATCAACCCCTTTCAGCGCAAGCGGAATCAATATCGGAATGATAATCGCATTGAAAATTACAGCCGATAAAATTGCACTTTCAGGACTATGCAAGTGCATAATATTCAAACCTTGCAGCGCAGGAATCGCAGTAATAAAAAGAGCAGGAACAATAGCAAAATATTTCGCAACGTCATTTGCAATAGAAAAAGTAGTTAAAGTGCCTCGAGTCATTAAAAGCTGTTTTCCAATTTCAACAATCTCAATTAATTTCGTAGGATCATTATCAAGATCGACCATATTTCCGGCTTCTTTTGCTGCTTGAGTTCCGCTGTTCATGGCAACTCCAACATTGGCTTGAGCCAAAGCCGGCGCATCATTTGTTCCGTCACCCATCATGGCAACCAATCTTCCTTCGGCCTGTTCTTTTCGGATGTAATTCATTTTATCCTCAGGTTTCGCTTCGGCAATAAAATCATCAACACCGGCAGCTTCGGCAATAAATTTTGCTGTAAGCGGATTATCACCTGTTACCATTACCGTTTTGATTCCCATTCTTCGCAAACGCTCAAAACGTTCTTTCATTCCGGTTTTGATAATATCCTGAAGTTCGATAACACCTTGAACTACATTATTTTTTATAACAACCAGCGGAGTTCCTCCATTAGATGAAATCGTAATTACTTGTTGTGCAGTATCATCCGGAAAAGAATTTCCTGCTTGCATCGCGATATTTTTAGCAGCATCTTGCGCACCTTTTCTAATATTTGTACCATCTTTTAAAATAACTCCGGAAGTTCTCGTTTCAGCGGTAAATTTGATTAAAGTAGCACCTTCAATGGATAATTTACTGGCAGTTTCGGCTCCTGCCAATTCCACGATACTTTTCCCTTCCGGAGTATCATCTGCTAATGAACTTAGCACAGCAGATTTTATAAATTCTTCTTCTGAAATTCCTTTAGAAGGATAAAAATTGGTTGCTTTTCTGTTCCCAATTGTAATGGTCCCTGTTTTATCTAAAAGCAGTACATCAATATCTCCAGCAGTTTCAACCGCTTTTCCAGATTTTGTGATTACGTTAGCTCGTAAAGCTCTGTCCATTCCCGCAATACCAATCGCAGAAAGTAAGCCTCCAATTGTAGTTGGAATCAAACATACAAACAAAGCAATGAAAGCTGCAATCGTGATGGGGGCGTTGGCATAGTCGGCAAACGGTTTTAGCGTAACGCACACAATCACGAAGATTAAAGTAAATGCGGCTAATAAAATGGTTAAAGCAATTTCGTTTGGTGTTTTCTGACGGCTTGCACCTTCAACCAAAGCAATCATTTTATCTAAAAAGCTTTCGCCTGGTTCAGAAGTTACTTTTACTTTAATTTTATCAGATAATACTTTTGTTCCTCCAGTTACAGATGATTTATCTCCGCCTGCTTCGCGGATTACAGGTGCACTTTCTCCAGTAATAGCGCTTTCGTCGATTGTAGCCAGACCTTCGATAATTTCGCCATCGGCAGCAATTAAATCGCCGGCTTCACAAACGAAAATATCGTCTTTTTTTAATGCCGAAGAGCTGATATTTTTGATTTCTCCGTTTGGCAGAATCTGTCTTGCAGGAGTTTCTTCTCTTGTTTTTCTTAAACTGTCGGCTTGTGCTTTTCCTCTTGCTTCGGCAATGGCTTCGGCGAAATTGGCAAATAAAAGTGTTGCCAGTAAAATTAAAAATACAATTAAGTTATAAGTAAGACTACCTTGGTCGGTTGCTCCCATTAATATTGAAATGCAAACGGCAAACATAATTGCTGTTCCAATTTCTACGGTAAACATTACCGGATTTTTGATCATCATTTTTGGATTCAACTTGACAAAAGATTGCACTAAGGCTTCTTTTACCTGTTTACTTTCAAACAATGATGTGGATTTATTAGTTGTCATTTTCTTGTAAAAAGTTAAATGTTATTTGTTAAATGTTATGCGCTAAAAACACATAGATTATAGAACATAGCAAGCGGTTTCAATCACTGGGATGCTGCAATTCGTTTCCCGTGGTTGAAACCACGGGCTATATTTTTAAATACGAATTGCCAATTTTTTATTCTAGTTATGTGTGAAAACGAGTTTTCTTTTTATTCTTTTTTATAAATTTAAATTCTATGTTTCTATGTGTTTAAAATATTTTTAGCATTGGAAAATGAATTGTTATTTTAAAGTAAAGAATTCCGCCAATGGACCTAAAGTCAACGCTGGGAAGAATGATAAAGCAGCGATAATTGCAATAACTGCAAAAGTCATTATTCCGAAAATTGATGTATCCGTTTTTAAAGTTCCTGCACTCTCAGGAATGTATTTTTTACCAGCCAATAAACCTGCAATTGCCAATGGTCCGATGATTGGAATAAAACGGCTTAAAAGCAACACAATTCCTGTAGTGATATTCCAAAACGGATTATTATCTCCCAGACCTTCAAAACCAGAACCGTTGTTGGCTGCGCTTGAAGTATATTCGTATAACATTTCTGAGAATCCATGATTTCCAGGATTATTTAACCAGCCCGTCGCATTTCCGTTGAACCAATACCCCATTGCCGTATCATGCGCAGTAAAGTAAGAAGCTAAAGCAGTTCCTGATAATATTAATAATGGGTGAAGAATGGCGATAAAAGCAGCTATTTTTACTTCCCGAGCTTCGATTTTCTTTCCTAAAAATTCAGGAGTTCGACCAACCATTAATCCGGAGATAAATACCGCCAGAATAATAAAAATGTAGTAATTCAAAATACCAACACCACATCCGCCGTAAAAGGCATTAACCATCATAGCTAGTAATTCCATTGCACCCGAAACAGGCATAGAACTATCGTGCATACTATTTACAGAGCCTGTAGAAATTACGGTTGTCGCAATACTCCAAAAACCTGATATTGCTGGCCCAAACCGAACTTCTTTTCCTTCCATAGCTCCAGTTGTCTGAGCGATTCCCATTTTTTCGATAGCAGGATTTCCGTTAATTTCGCTTATAACTGTTGGAGTTACTAATAATAGGAATCCAACTGTCATTACTCCGAAGATTATGTAGGATAATTTTCTTTTCTTTAAATAAAAACCTAAAGCAAAAATCATCGCAAACGGAACAATCATTTGTGCCCAAAGTTCAACTGCATTTGTAAAATATGTTGGGTTTTCTAACGGATGTGAGGAGTTAGCTCCAAAAAATCCGCCGCCATTTGTACCAATATGTTTAATAGCAATAAAAGCAGCAGCAGGACCTCTCGATACTTCTACTTTTTCACCTTGTAAAGTTGTAATAGCATCTTTTCCTTCAAAAGTCATTGGAGTTCCGCCAAAAACTAAAGCGATTGCTACAATTGCTGAAAGCGGTAATAAAATACGAGTACAGCTTTTGATGAAATAATTGTAAAAATTACCCAGTTGTTCAGTAGTTCTTTCTTTCATTGCAGTAAATACCATTGCAGCAGCGGCCAATCCGATACCAGCAGAAACAAATTGAAGAAACATCAAGACGATTTGTGAAAGGTAAGAAACCCCGCTTTCGCCTGAATAGTGCTGTAAGTTACAATTGACTAAAAATGAAATAGCAGTGTTAAATGCCAGATCAGGTGTCATAGATGGGTTGTTATCTGGGTTAAGAGGTAAAGAACCTTGAGATAATAAGACAAAAAAGCAAAGAAAGAACCACACCATATTAATACTTAAAAGTGCTTTTAAGTGTTGTTTCCAGTTCATTTCTTCAGCAGGATTTATACCGCTTATTTTAAAAATAAATTTTTCAATTGGATTGAAAATCGGGTCAAAAAGTGTTTTATCACCCAAATAAACTTTAGCAATATATTTTCCTAAAGGAATCGCTAAAACAATGGTTAGGATAAAAATACCAATAACGCCTAATAATTCTGTGTTCATAATTTTTATATTTTTTAGTGAAAGGTGAGAGGTGATTTGTAAAATGAGTTGATGAATAAAATTTGCGTTTACATTTCACATAAGTCATTTCACTTTTTACATGATTTAAAATTTTTCGGGTTTGATTAATACATATATCAAATACACGAAAACAGCGATTGAAATAATAAATAGTGCAGTCATGATTTAGATTTTTTCAAAAAATTCAACAGAGAGAAAACAAATGGCAAACAGCACAACGGCCAGCCCGAGTAAAAGAAAAGTGATCATAGGAGATTATTTTAGATTTAAGATTGTAGACTTTAGATTTAAGATTTTTTCGATTAAACAATTAAACAGTTAACCGATTAAACTTTTTAAACGCCAGAGGCATTAACCTGCTTGATATATTCCGCTTTAAGGGTTTGAGGAAAAAGATGTGAAATATTGCAGTGACGCATTTCCATAAAAGAAGAAACTGAGAAAACATACACATTAGAAATGGCATTTTTTGTTTCGATACTTCCGGTTACAAATAGACGTTCAGCAAGAGCCAGGCATTTTTTTGCTCGAACGATATTTCCTGAAATAATAGATTTTTTGGTTATCTCAGCAAAGCGTTCAGCTTGTTTGCAGATTGAGGTGACTTGGTTTTTCATTTGGAATGAATTTTTAATGTTCTCTCTCCTTATGCCAAAATATGTTCCGAAAAAATGAAGTTGTATCTAAAGTGTTGTCAATAAAAGGAATGTAGTTTTGTGCCAAAAAAAAGGCATAAAAAAAGCCTATCATTTTGATAAGCTTTTCTCGTTTTGATATGTATTTTTAAACTTCGAAGAAGTGGAATATTTATAGAACATTACAAATTCATATTTATCAGAGCCCCAGCGGGGTGGTATTTTTATGGATTGTGTAGGTTTCGTTCCGCTGGAGCTTTTTATTTTAATGGCAATGGGATAATCTATAAATATTGCGCTTCTCCGAAGCTTTGAAAATTGATATTTATATTTATATTTATATTGACATTGCCATTGGAATTTGGAATTTTTAAATTTTGGAATTTTCTATCCCATATTCTTCAATTTTTCGATACAAAGTCGCAATCCCAATTTCTAATAATCGTGCTGTTTCAGCTTTATTTCCTTTTGTATAGTTTAAAACTTTTTGAATATGAAGCTTTTCAACACTTTGCATTGAGAAAGCTGACATTGGTTTTGAATTTTTTTCTGCTTGATGCTGCATCTCATAAGGCAGAACATCTGAAGTTAAAGTATCTCCATTACTCAAAATAACCGATCTCTCGATAATATTTTTAAGTTCGCGGATATTTCCAGGCCAAGAATAATTTTCTAGCTTCTGCAGGAAATCATCTGCAATGTGTAATGTTTTTTTATTCGTTTTTTCAGAAAACTGTTTAACGAAGTAATGAGCCAATACGGGAATATCTTTAATTCTTTCTCTTAAAGAAGGAAGCTTAATTTCGAAAATATTTAAACGGAAATACAAATCAGAACGAAAACGATGTTCATCACTTTCTGTTTTTAGATCTCGGTTTGTAGCAGCAATTAATCTAAAGTTTGATTTTTTTGAGGTAGTATCACCAACAGGAATATATTCGCTGGTTTCTAAAACCCTTAATAATTTAGCCTGAAGGTCAATTGGCATTTCACCAATTTCGTCTAGAAATAAAGTACCGCCGTTTGCCTCTTCAATAAAACCTTTTTTATCTTTTAAAGCTCCTGTAAAAGCTCCTTGTTTGTGACCGAATAATTCGCTTTCCAGAATTTCTTTGCTGAAAGTACTGCAGTTTAAAGCCACAAATGATTTTCCTGCTCGATTACTGTTTTCATGAATAGCCTGTGCAAAAACTTCTTTCCCAGTTCCAGTTTCACCTGTAAGTAAAACAGTCGAATCTGTTTTTGCTACTTTTTGTGCCAAATCAATTACCTGTTCAAGACCTTTTGATTTTCCAATGATAGTTTTAAATGAATATTTATCATTGATTCGTTTTTCAAGCTGCTGCACTTTTTTTTGCAAATGCACTTTTTCGACGGCTTTGTAAAGAAGCGGAATAATTTTATCGTTATCATCTCCTTTTACAATATAATCAAAAGCGCCATTTTTCATCGCCTGAACTCCATCTGGAATATTTCCAAAGGCCGTTAATAGAATAACTTCTGTCAATGGGAAATTTCCTTTTATGTTTTGAAGAAAATCGACACCATTTCCGTCAGGAAGTTTAACATCACACAAAACGACATCAATTTCGGTTTGTTCGAGTTTCTTAAAACCTGATTTTAAATCTTTGGCTTCAAAAACTTCAAATCCTTCCGATTTTATAATACGCGCCAGCAGACTTCTTAGTTTTTCTTCGTCGTCTATAATTAAAATTTTGTGTGTCATTTGCAGATAAGCTAAAACTAAATTGGTATTTTGATGTACAAATTTAGGTTTTAAATCAGTTCTCTTTTTTGATTCAGAGGAAATTATTTTTTGCCGCGAATTCAAGAATTTCTCTAATTCCTATTTTTTGACTGGTTTTTATTTCAAACATAGCCCGTGGTTTCAACCACATACACAATATATAATTACACCCAATTCGTAACGTTTCCCGCAGTTGAAACTGCGAGCTATATTTTGAGCATTTGCGAAAAACTAAAATTAAAAATTCGTGGAAATTTGTGGAATTCGTGGCAAAAAATCTAATCAATTTCTTTCTCGTTGTCCTTAATAAAAGTATCAATATTCATTAAATACGGATCAATCACAATGCGTTGAGGTTTTGTTTTCAGTTTGATTTTACCTTCAAATTTATTGTTTTTGATAGCGAAAGGATAACGAAATAGTTTTCCGTTTTCATCATAAATTCCAATATCAATTGTAGCATCGTTTGCAATTGGTTGTCGTTCTCCCGTTGCATTTTCTCTAAATTTTTCAGAAACCGCTTTAAAAGAAACTTCATAAAAACCATTCTTTCTACTACTTGCAACCGATTCTATTTTTGACGAATACGTAATAATCTGCTTAAACATTTCATCTAATTTAGAATACAGTTTTTTATCTGTCACCCCATAAATTTCCTTTAATAAACTCTCAGAATCAGGAAACGGATTTGGATATTTATTATGATTCAGAAAATTTTTCAAAGCCAGATTTACTTTTTCTTCTCCAATTAAAACCCAAAGCTGATGCATCACCAGCATTCCTTTATCATAAGGTAAATGTGGAGTTTCGTAATTCGTTTTATACAAAGGTGTTTCTGGATCATAACTTCGACTGCTCAAATATAAATCGAGATGAATTTTTAAAGTTTCGAGCGCTTTTTCCAAACTATGTTCTTTTTCATAAAGCATCAATTCCGTGTATTGCGCCAAAGTTTCGGTCAAAATCCAACTTCCTTCTTTTTGTTCTGGATTGATCTGGGAATTTCCCCACCATTCATGTGACAATTCATGCGCCGTTAATTGATTAATTACATCTTCCTTGTCCTTGTTGTTGAGGTTGCTATAAAATCCGAAATTCTCTTTCATAAAAACCGTCGACGGATAAGAAGTTGCAGCAAATCCATCGGCGAAAGCGGAAATTTCGGCATAACGAATCGTTTTATACGGATATTTACCGAAATTAGTTTGGCAGTAATCTAAAGTGTTTTTTACATCCTGAATTAGTTTTTTGATGTTTCTGGAATGTCTTTTATCATAAAAAACTTCAATCGAAATGCCTTTATAATTCGTTTTTTGAATTTGATATTCCGCAGAAGAAAAAGCAAATCGAAACGGAATCTTGCCATTAGATTTATAATGAAAATAATTGCGGTTGTATTTTGTCCAATTCCCAATTAAATCTCCAACACCAATCGCCGTTTGATTTTTAGAAGTCGAAACTACAGCATCATAATCAACAAAATCATATCTAATTTCCGATTTGTCTTCTAGCTTTTTAAGAGGTGTCTGTGGTTTCAAATGCCTTTTTGCACGCTCTTTTTTACTGCTGATTTCATTCGATTCCTGATAACCAAAAAGCGGAAAGTAACGGCTTATGCGCATAAACGATCCATTTTCAATTATAGAATTAAAAGCAGTGTGTCCTTTAAATGGTGACCACGACGACTCAAAAGAAAAACTCATTTTCATTTTCTGCTGAGGCTGTAAAGGTTTTTCCAATCGATACCAATAATGTTGAAATGCCGAGACATCATCCAGATTTTTAGAATTCGGAATTTCAACAGAAGTTAGTTTCGAATTTCGATCTATATATAGGAGTAAACTATCAATAGGTTTTTCAGAATTATTGATCAATTCATAAGTGCCTTTTACTTCATAACGATTTTCCTCAGGAAACAAATCGACTTTACTTTTTACAGAAACGATCGTAGGCTGAGGCAGTTTAGTATATTTTTTAAATTGATTTTCATATTTCTCGCTCCAGTTATTTTGATCTTCTTCAGTCAAATACGGATATTCGATATTGGTTTTATAAAAAAGATAACTTCCAAAACCAATAAAAAGAATAATTCCCAAGGAGAAAGTTGCTTTCTGAAAGGCATTAAATGAATTTCTTCGAAAAGTTTTTAGGATTGAAGCATTTCTTTTCCATAAAATTCCAGTCAAAGTAAGAAGCAGTAAAGCCAATCCGAAATTGTACAACATCGAAATATGAAACGGAAAGGTGTATTTTCCGAAACCATTCAAATCAAAATATTCTCTTTTAAAAGCATCTCCAAATCGCAGTAAAGGATGCGAAATTCCCAATTGTTCTCCAATTCCGGTGCAAAATAGAAGACATATAAAAGAAGCAACGGAAAGTCCGATATATTTGTTTTTAATAAAAGTCTGAATCGCAATTACCAAAATTGAGATCAACAACAACGGAAAACCGAGATAATAAAACAAAGAAAGATAAAGACCAATTTCGATTGGAGCATTTGCATTCGCAATCTGAAAGGCGCATCCAATCAAAATACTAATGCTGATAATGATTAACGGAATAATAAAAAGTGCCGTCAATTTCGAAAGTAAAACTACAAATTGAGAATACGGTGCAGTATTTTCCAGCATTTCAAATCTCGAATTTTCGCTTCGGTTTACTAATTCACTGCTGTAAAAAAGGAGAATTAGAATCAGAATAAATGGCAAACGATCCACTATCGTGGAAATCATCAAAGCCGTATCCGTAATTTTTTCGGCTAATCGGATTCCGCCGTCAATTTCATCCGAAATTTCAATTGCCAATAATCCCGAAAACAAAAGAACAATCAATAAAAACGGAATTCCTTTTAGAACTAAAAAAATATCCAGCTTGATATTGCTTTTAAAAACACCAAAATTATGTTTGAAAGTTTTGAATTCGATGTTTTTTGGAATTTCCGAAGAAAAGACTTTCGCTTCTTTTGAAAAATTTTTTGAGGTTTTTATCTTTTTAGTTTTCGTTTTTCGGAAGGAAAACAATCGATACGAAACAAAAAGTAAAAGTATCGCAACAGAAAACCACAGCATTCTGTTGAAAAGAAAGTTACCGGAAAGCGAAACCAATTCGGTGTTTTTTTCAATTGCAGTCCAATATCTTGTTTGTTCTAAAAACGCTCCCAAACCAAACGGATCTATTTTTGCGGACAAAGACATGGCTTTCGCCGAAGAAGGAGAAGCATTTGCAAAGATCGGCGAATTAGAAAAAATCGAACCCGCAATATATAAGATGTAGATTAATAAACCGCCAACATAAATAAAGAGTTTACTTCTAGTAATCCAGGCCAAAGCCGTCAATATGGAAAGGCACAGGAAAATATTCGGAATCACAATAACAAAATACGGCCAGAGATAATTTATAATTTCAAAAGGACCAATCTCGCTTTTAGAAAGCCACGACATTTGATGCCCAACGATCATTCCAACGATAAACATTCCAAAAGAAACTACGGCGATTATAAATGCGGTAATAAATTTTGGAGCCAAATAATGGAACTGAGAAATAGGAGAGGAGAAAATAATCGAATCAAATTTCGTTTCATATTCCTTTAAGAAACTCTGTGCAACCTGAAGTGTAATCGAAAATATCGTCATCAGTGAAATGAGACCAATCGCATAAGTCAATACGTACGGACTATTTTTGTAAGAACCCGAAAAAGAGAAGTTCGCAAAAGCACTCACAAAAAATCCTAAAACCAAATAAATGATAAACGTGGCATAAAAAGTCCAGCTTCTGGTATTGTTATGCCATTCAAATTGAATTAATTTAGAAAGCATAACCTTAATTTTTAAATTGATTTTGAGCTAAAACACTAAAATAAACATCGCTTAAATCGGGCGAGATCAATTCGAAACCAGAATCTGGCCTTTCATCTGAAAAAACATGAATATTGATTTTCCCTGAATTTAAGTTGGACGAAATAATATTAAAATTCGATTGATGGTCCTTAAGTTCTGTTTTCTGAATCGCCTTCATCCAGATTTTATCTTTCAAAGAATCGATCGCTTCGTTTGGCTTTCCTTCCAAAATCAATTTTCCGTTAGAAATAATGGCCATTTTAGGACATAAATCACGAACGTCTTCTACAATATGAGTCGATAGAACTACAATAATGCTTTCGCCAATTTCACTCAGCAAATTATTAAATCGGTTTCTTTCCTCCGGATCAAGCCCCGCAGTAGGTTCATCCACAATAATAATCTTCGGATTTCCAAGTAAAGCTTGAGCAATTCCAAAGCGCTGACGCATACCGCCGGAAAAAGAATGAACCGCTTTGTCTTTGTGTTCCAATAAATTCGTCTGCTGTAATAAATATAAAATTTGATCGTGACGTTCCTTTTTATTAACGATTCCTTTTAAAACCGCCAAATGATCGAGCAGGTGATAAGCAGAAATTTTAGGATAAACGCCAAATTCCTGTGGCAGATAACCCAAATTTTGCCTGATAAACATTGGATTTTCCAGAATATTAATTCCGTTAAATTCAATAATTCCCGAAGTCGGTTCCTGCAAAGCGGCAATAGTTCGCATTAAAGTCGATTTTCCAGCGCCGTTTGGTCCGAGTAAACCAAACATTCCGTTTGTAATTTCAAGCGATAATTGGTCAATCGCTTTTGTGCCGTTCTCATACGTTTTGCTGAGATTTTGGATTGATAAACTGTTCATTTTTTGATTGATTTTGATGATTGAATTAAAATGTGATTTGAAAAATTTAGGCAATAGAATACCCGTCGGCTTCAAAAACCGATTTATTAAGAGTGAAATAAGATTTAAAAGAAAGCTATTCTGCTACATATTCTAAAATATCGCCAGGTTGACAATCCAATATTTTACAAATAGCTTCGAGAGTATCAAACCGAATTCCTTTTGCTTTTCCAGTTTTTAGAATCGATAAATTGGCAGGCGTGATATCTAGTTTTTCTGCCAACTCTTTACTCTGCATCTTGCGTTTAGCAAGCATTACATCAACATTTACAATTATTGGCATAGTTATATAAATAAGTCTTGTTCGTTCTGAAGGTTTAAACCTTGTTTAAAAATGGCCGCTAAAAAGTAAGCAAAAACACCAAGCATTCCGTGTAATAGAATAAAAATTGAGACTTCATTATCCAGCGGAACAAAAAAGAAAGCCACAAATAGTACAATACTTGGGATTAATAAATTGGATAAATAGAAACGTCTTAAATGAGAAATTCCATTTTGAGTAAACAGTTTAGGTTGAAAAAATACTTTAAAAACATTACTGCTCAATAAAAAGAAAAGCCCATACAAACTCAGTGGAGCCAAAAAATCAAAAAGAATATACGGAAGATTGTAATCCCCTAACATTAATGGATGAGAAGTAAAAGGATAGCAAACCTGAAAATATTTTCCGTTGTCCTTAAAAGTCAAAAACAACCCTGTTACCAAAGTAAAAAGAGAATATGCGGCCAAAAAGAAATAAACCACAGCCAAAAATCGGGTAAAGTAAAATAATATTCTAGATACAATATGAGTTGTCTTCATATACTTAAAAGTTAGATTGATATTGCAAATGTATAATTAATTATCGTAAAACAATAATTAATTATTGAAAAATACTTATTTTAAACCTTTTGAGAATATTATAATTCTATTAACATTAGAAAACAAAAGGCATCCATATAAATGCGTTAATTTTGCATATTAGCATTTTTTTATATGAAAAAACCGATTTCAGTCTCATTATTAGAGCTCGCTATCATTACTCAGGATAGCAATGCCACAGAAACATTTCAAAAAACAAAAGACATAGCACAATTAGCAGATACTTTAGGATACAAGCGATTTTGGCTTGCAGAACATCACAATATAGCACATGTTGCAAGTACAGCAACAGTGGTTTTAATTGGTTATGTTGCAAGTCATACCAAAAATATCCGAGTTGGTTCTGGCGGAATTATGCTTCCGAATCATTCTCCTTTAGTAGTTGCCGAACAATTTGGAACCCTGGAAACACTTTATCCAAACCGAATCGATTTAGGTTTAGGAAGGGCGCCTGGAACAGACCAGCCAACCGCTGAAGCAATTCGTAAAGACTTTTTTGAGCAGGCTCAGCGTTTTCCGCAAAACGTAAGCAAACTTCAAGAGTATTTTTCAAGTGAAAATGAAACAGGAAAAGTGCGTGCATTCCCAGCCGAAGGCTTAAAAGTCCCAATTTGGATTTTAGGATCAAGTATGGATAGTGCAGCTTTAGCAGCAGCTTATGGCTTGCCTTATGCTTTTGCTGGACACTTTGCACCAAAGTTGATGATCCAAGCATTTGAATTTTACCGCGAAAATTTCCAGCCTTCAGAATATTTAGACAAACCAAAAACAATGGCTTGTGTTAATATCATTGCAGCAGACACAAACGAAGAAGCAGAACTATTGTCTACAAGTTTGTATCAAATGTTTCTGAACCTAATTAGAAACGACCGTAAAGGTTTACAGCCGCCGGTTCCATCATTAGATGATATAATGAATGAACAAGAACGTTTCCATGTGAATCAAATGACAGCTGGGACCTTCACAGGAAGCAAAGAACAATTAATAACCGATTTGAAAAAGTTCATTGACTATGCAAGAATAGACGAACTAATGGTAACAAGTCCAATCTTTGATCATCAGGCAAAACTAAAAAGCATTCAAATCACAAAAGAAGCAATCGACGGCCTAAACGAAAGTATACATATATAAGTATACTAGATATAAGAGTAGATTTCATTCCCACAACCCGACAGGTTTTTCTAAAACCAGTCGGGTTTGTTTTTTATACATATATATGTAACATTATAATTGTGTTCCAATTTTCCGTAGAGGCGCGCATCAGTGCGTCTACGTTACGTATAAAACGCAGAAATCTAATTCACGAATACTATAATATATAGTAATGTCCGGCAGAGCGAGGTCGAAGCTCTTTTTAAGTTTAGAATTTTAATAAGGAGCTTCATCCCGCTATCCGTTGCAATCTTTTTACGGCGAACCCCGCCGCAAAAAGGATTTCCACTGCTATCGGGGCTAGGGGATGAGTTTTCAGAAGAAAATTTCCGAATGAAATGACACTTCCAGAAGAAAAAGAAGTAAAAGACAGCACCTCTGCACCTCTGCGAGATAAAAAAAGCATAGAAAAAAGAAGACTTTGCGTCTTAGTGCCTTCGCGGCAGAACCAGACAAAGCGTAGCAAAACAGCTAAAAACGCCAATGCCTCCAAAACGATGAAAAAAATTTTGCCTTGTAAAAATCAAGATACCAGTAACTTATAAAAAAGATTAAAAAAACTTGGGAAAAAGGCTTGTTTAACTGAATAAAGGTGGTACTTTTGCACCCGCAACAGCGATAAACGTTCACCGAAATACTGACAAGAAGGCTAATTAAAGAGAAAAGAAATTTTCAAAAAAAGATTAGAAAAAGCT
>NZ_MUHA01000038.1 GCF_002217355.1 Flavobacterium oncorhynchi
TGTTGTGCTTGGAGTTATGGTCAATTGTATTATAGGCAATTGTTTTCCTCTACTCCCTGTGTTAGAAAACATGTTATAGTTTTTATAAATTGTTGAATTTTGATCTCCATTTTTAATCAAAAATCTCGGTTTGGAACCGCAACTTGAAAACATACCACCTAGTGCAGTATTATTATTGTTTTCAAAAACAATAATTAAGTTTTTTGTACCTGTGTATTGAAAAGGGGTACTTAGTGTTATAGTAATCCATTCTACTCCTAAAGATTGTAACCCTCTAGTCCAGGTAATGGTTCCTTCGTATACTTTTGTTAATAAATTAACGTCTGGTTTTTGATTTGTATTGAACGTACTCTCGTCTATTTCACCTAAGTATATTTTTTGGTTAAGCGCAGAATTAAAGGTACATCTACTTGATGTTACACAGTCTACAACAAATCCTATTTTTGTGATTTTACCATTACTATTGATAGAACTTGATTTGTAAATCATTCCTGCCCAACTTTTAGTACCTGAAAATCCATCATAGTTTGCGGGAACATCACTAGAGGTAGTTGAACCACAAATAGGCGAGCCTCCCACAGTTGTTGTAGTTTGAGAGAATGTAGTAGATGTATATATTACAATAATTAAAAATAATATTTTTTTCATGTTTATTTTTTTTACAAAAATATCGTTTTTTATTTAGACTTAATAAAAATAATGTCTAGTTTTGCAAAAAAAAAATTATGAAAATATTTGTAGTCGTTTTAATGTTTTTCTCTCTGTTTTCTAGAGCTCAAGAAAATAAAACATATTCAAATCTTAAAGAAGGGTTAAATGTTGCTTTGTCCGAAAATAAAAAGGTGATATTAATTTTTTCGGGATCAGATTGGTGTAAATCCTGTATGAAGCTTAAAGAAAATGTTTTAGATAGTAATTCTTTTCGCGCATTTTGTAGTGTTAATATGGTTTTAGTTAGTATTGATTTTCCAAGGAATAAGTCAAATATTAATAAAAATGAAATTAAGTATAGAGAGCAAATAGCGGCGGAGTATAACCCAAATGGGATTTTTCCTTATGTGTTGATTTTAGATGAAAAAGGTATAGTTCAGAAAACATTGGAAGGATACAGAGGTGAAGATGCGGAAGTTTATATTAATCAAATACAATAATGAAAAAAAATATACTTATTATCTTGTTGCTGATAGGGCAAATAGTTTTTTCTCAAAAAATCTATAAGAAAACACATTATAATTTAATGGGGTCTTTTTTTGAATTTGCTGTGGTAGCAAGTTCCGAACAAGAAGGAGCCTTTTTTATAGCGGAAGCGCTCAAAGAAGTGATGAGAATAGAAGATTTACTATCTTCTTGGAGAGATTATACGCAAACTTCTGCCGTTAATAAAAATGCGGGAATAGCTCCTGTGAAAGTAGACAGAGAGTTGTTTGATTTAATAAAACGATGTAATCATATCTCAAAAATGACTGACGGAGCATTTGATATAAGTTTTGAGTCAATTGATAAAATTTGGTATTTTGATAAAAAGATGGAAAAAATTCCTGACAGTTTAACAATTAGGAAATCAATTGAAAAAATCAATTATAAGAATATTATTTTAGACGAAGGAAATAGAACTGTTTTTCTAAAAGAGAAAGGTATGAAAATTGGTTTTGGAGGTATTGGCCAAGGGTATGGGGCAGAAAAAGTAAAAGAGAAATTAATTAAAATGGGAGTGGTTTCTGGGTTAATAAATGCTTCTGGAGACATTACAACTTGGGGTGATCATCCAGAGAATAAAACTTGGAAAATAGCAATTAAAAATCCGGATCACTCGAAAAATGATATTGCCTGGTTTAATATACATAATTCATCCGTTTCTACTTCGGGTAATTATGAAAACTATATAATTATTAACGGTGTAAGGCACGGACATACAATAGATCCAAAAACAGGTTGGCCTTCTAAAGGGTTGCAAAGTGTAACGGTTTTTTGTGATAATCTAGAATTGTCGGACGCATTAGATACCGCTGTTTTTGTAATGGGAGTAAAAAAAGGGCTTTCTTTTGTTAATCAATTAAAAGGAGTCGAGTGTTTGCTCTTGGATGACAATAACGAACTGTTTTATTCTAATGGATTAAAAAATAAATAAATTATTAAAAGCATATGAAATTTTTATTATTAGGACTCATTGGCTCATTATTTACCTGTTGTCAATCTGTAAAGCCGTATCAAAAAGTATATATAAACGATGAAGATATGCAGATGCCAGTATCACAAACCCATGCTTTTGAAAGTAATTATCAAAGTTACCGAGAGGCCTCTTCAGCTGTAAATGCTGGTAAAACTGGAGGAGGTTGTGGTTGTAATTAGGGAAAGGGAATTTATTATTTTAAAAAGGTTATGATGAATGAATTAAAAACAGCGATATATAAAATTTTTCTACTATTCACTTGCACAATTGGTTTTTCACAAGAAACTTCAACTAAACTAGATCCTACCGAAATTAATATACTGTACGATTATTATGAACAGAAAGGTAATAATGCTGCCGTAACTGGTGGATTAGGGTCTGAAGCTTTAGAAAATAAGGCTCCTATGATTATAATTAATACATCACTAGGTAAAACAGGTTTGTTAAATCTTGTTGCTGGAATAGATCACTATACTTCTGCATCAACTTCAAACATAGACAAATATTCAACTGGGGCAAGTTCTCCGACAGGAAAAGAAGCTCCAATGTCAGCATCGGAAACTAGGAAGCACTTTTCGTTTGGATATATTGAAAGAATACTAGAAGACAAGGCTTTATTAGGATTTAATATTGGGTTTTCTAAAGAGTTTGACGTAACATCGTATAATCTAGGATTGAATTTTTCTAAATCTACAAGTGACAAGAATAAGACATTTTCTGTTAAGACTAAGATTTTTAGAGACAGGTGGTTACTTGTTTATCCCGGAGAAATAAGAAATAAAGTTAATTATGACGATGATTATGACGATGATGATGACGATGATGATGACGATGATGATGATGATGATGACGATGACGACGATGACGACGATGATGATCATCATGATAAAGGAAAAAAGAATCAATTCTACTATGCAAAGGATGAAGGATATTCAAAATTTAAAGAAAACGTTGCTATTAAAACTGATTTCGAAACGGATACTCGTTATACTTATAATATTGCATTTGGTTATTTGATTAATGTTAATCAGCGTATAAACATGTCATTTATATCAGATTTCACATATCAATCAGGATTATTAAGTATTCCTTTTCAAAGAGTATATTTTGATGATGGGGTAAAAAAGGAATCAAAAAAAATGGTTCGCTCTGAGAATTTACCAAGAAAACGACTTAAAACAGCTTTTGGTCTTCAATTTAATTATTTTGTTACAAATCATTTGATAATGAAGATGGGGTGTCAATACTACTTCGATGATTTTGGAGTAAATGGGTATACAGTAGAATTAGAGTTACCTGTAAAAGCTACAAAATCAGTTACGCTTTACCCCTTTTATAGACATTATATACAATCTGAAAGTGATTATTTTAAACCGTATGGAAAACATAATATCAAGGATATTTATTATACTTCTGATTACGATTTGTCCGAATTTACAAGTAGAAAAATTGGATTAGGGATTAAACTTTCCCCAGTAAATGGAATTTTTAAAATCAATTGTTCCTCTAATAATAAATTTATATTTAAAAGTTTTGAGGTTCGATATAGTAATTATCAAAGAACAACAGGACTTAATGCCGATAATATAGTAATAAACACAAAATTTACATTTTAAAAATTGAACTTTATGAATAGAATTTTTTATTATTTTACCTTTGCTTTACTGTATTTAATTACAGTTTCTTGCTCCGAGAATAGCCTTGAAGTTATTTATAGTACAAATATTGAGGGCTCAATACCTGAGGAACCAGATAATAATAACTCAGGATGCTCTATTATTGGGCTTTGGGGAGGGACTTTTTACAGCGAAAAGTCTTGCTATACAACTTCTAATTATGAATTGGAAATAATCTCTTATGATTCAAAAACTAAAAATGTAGTTGCTCATTTAAAAATGGTTCATCCTGATGATCCTTCAACTGTTTGGTTTTCAGAACATGTAGAAGCCCGCTATAAATGTATTGGAACTTTTGAAAATGATAGATTAGTTATAAATACCGGAATTGCTTATATAAATTTGCGTAATTCTCAATGTGAATTTTGTGATTATAATAAACATGAATTTAAAATTAAAGATTGTAAAAAACTAGAAGGTAGGTTAATATCTAGTAAATGTGAATTTCTAAACACAGGAAAGAGTTCAATAAATTTAGAAAAAAAATAAAAAAAATATTATGTACAAAATTTTTATATCATTCTTTTTGTTATCATCATCGCTATTAGTTGCTCAGGACAGAATCTTTATCGCAGCAGAATTGGATGGAGGTTTATTAACTACTAATTATCAATCATTAACGATAGCTCCAACTTCTATTATTAGTGGAGAGGAGCAAAATCATAATATTAGAGTGGCTGCTTCTGTTTTTTTAGAATGGGATAATAGAATATCTTTTGAAGTTGGAATTGCACAAAATTTCCGCTTTTGGAGTTTAAGTGGAAAAAAACCAGATAGTAATTTAGAAATAAAGAATAATCAATATTTTCCTTCTGCTTTTGTAGGAGGGTATTACGACATTCCTTTTGATGCTAATGATACCAATCTTCAATTTTATATTGGGACAAAATTTTCAGTTGATTTTTTAAATTATAATAGTTTAAATGGAAAAGATGGTAACTCTAAGGAATATGTTACTGCAGAAACGGAAAAATCAATTAAGTTTGGTTTTAACGTCATACCTGAAATTGGAATTAAAGGGAGATTTCATAATGAAAACATTTGGATGGTTGGATTAAAGTATTATCATCCTATTAATGGAGATATTATTAATGGAGAGATACAGCATTATACTAATAACAAGTTGACAGAAGAAATATCATATAATTCTACTGGACAAATTTTTTCATTGTCCTTTAAATATGGGTTCTCTATCTAATCTTATGGTTATATTGGATTACGAAAATCAATGACAAAGAAAGCGAAGATTATATCTACTATAATACTAACCAAATTTATTGCTAAGCAATATGTAGATAAATTGTATTTGGGGTAAACACAAGGTTATTCGATTGTGACAAAGTCGATTTTTGAATATTTAGCCTTAAATTTTGTGCAAAGAGATTTAAGGAATGCTGTATTAGATAACATTAAAAAAAAATAGAAGAAAATTATCAAAAAGGAATTTCTTCGGCTAGAAACAAAGAAATAGACTCGAAGTAAAGTGATGATTATGCTGATTATATTTCAGAATCTAAAGAAGGTTTTGAACTTTATGAATTGGCTAAAAAAAAAACAAAGACATCTTCTATTAAAGAAAACTAAATGCCTTTATTTCAAAAATAAAAGCAAGAGAAATTAAGCTAAAGGTTTTATTTTTTTTAGAAAAATAGGCTTAAGATAAATAGTTGTTGTTAAATAATCGGCCCTTTTGTTTATCATTGGCTGATGTTAAAAATTCATAGACTGGCAAATGTAATCGATTTTAATGTATTTTATTAATAGCTGAAGGTTTAGGCATAAAAAAACGACTTCTAATTATAAAGTAAGTGTTCGGACAATTTATTCGTGGTATCACAATTAACAAATAGATGGATTAGTAGTTTTGAATATTCTCAAAGGTTATTACTGGAAACCTATTACCTATTGGAATATACAAAGGAATTGCTCCTCAAAATTCTAAAAGACACAATTTGTTTTAACTCTTGTCAACAAAAAAATCACTTCATTAGTTATGATATACTAGGCTCAATGAACCCCGATTAGTAATTGGGTTTATTGATGACTTTATCAAAGAGGTAAATCAAAAAAAATCACTGTGTTTGATAAAGCTCTTCAGAAAAAGAGAGCAGAATAGGACGGACAGGATTTGTATATTTGATATTTACGAACTTATAGTCCCCGCTTAAATCGTATTGAAATTCTGTAACGTAAAATTAAATACGAGTGGCTACAACATAATGATTATTTAAATTGGGAACACTCTTAATAATACTATCGATGAAATCCTTGCAAACATTAATAAAAAATACACTATGGATTTCGCTTAAAAGTGGCTATTATTTAACAACAACTATTTAACAACAGAGTTTAAAGATGCAAAAATCAGAAAAAAACATCTTCTTAATAAACAATTGCATAAAAGAGGTTTCCGGAATTAATCTAATTTTTTCTACATTTTGGTCGAATATTTTAAAAGTTAGATGCTATTGGTGACTTATATAAAACTTTCAAGGTAAATAGAAAAGCAACTTTAATTCTGAACTTGAAATAAAGGAACTGATTGTTGGTAATTATCTAAGCACATCAGATACACACAAAAGTGATAAGGAATATAGCCGAAGAGTTTGTACTTCTTATTTAGGGATTAAAGAAAAATATTGGAGGTTATATAAACTCCCCAATATCAAACTCCTCCAGATTATTTTTCCGCAAAGAGGAAGAACCAGAATCAATTTCCCTAAAAATGCTCCTGTTCAATAGCACTGCTATTTTTCGAGAAGCATTCTCCATAGAGTTTTCTAGTAGGCTGAAGAGTTCAGTTCCCTGTATTTTGTGAACTATTTCTGCTGCTTCTTGCTCTTGAGATGACTCCAGTTTCTCTTGTTGGAGCAACATCCCCACGGTGCCTAGTTCTTGAAAGGTAACCCCTGTGGCAAAACCGTCCTCTCCACTTAATAGTCTGTACCTGTACCATTCATCTTCTTCCTCCTCCAAATTAGGTACTTCTCCAAAAAAATCATCTAGTTCTTCCTGCGGAATTTGTATGTCGAAATCTTCTTTTCCGATTTCAATATCAAAATTATCTATTTCCTTTTCTGGCTTTTCAATCTGGCTTACAATGGCATTACTTGGCATCGAAAGTCTTGCTGCTGGTTTTGACAAGCCCATAATGTCGGATAAATTGACTACCGATTTTTCTTGGACTGCTTTCTTTTCCGTTCTTTTTCCGTCGACAATTTTATCTTGTAACAGTAATACAATCACAATCACAAGGCATATGACAATTAGTGCTTCCATAATTATAAAATGGGTTTATACTTTTCGTTGAAACTAGTAATAATCTGCTCTCCAAACTCTTGAAAGTGATATTCCAGTATATTATCCAAGTAGGCATAAATAGTAAGTTTGTCTTCAGCTATAACTTGTACAATACGGGATAACCTTTCGTGAAATTCAGGGCGAATATATACTGACTTTCCGTTACGGGCATTGGTATCCGGATTTGTAAAAAATAATTTTTCATAGTTCACTTCACTTGTTTTCTGTGCCCTTGCTTTTTCTTTAGATACGGCCTTTTCCAACATTGACTCTTTGCGCGTTTCTGTCCGTACAGACTCCTTTGGTTTTTCCTCACCAGCCATCATGGACATTAGGAACTCTTCGTCAATAGCTGGATTGGTTTTCTTTTTATCCTGATTTTCCATAAAGCTTACAATTGAACGGTTCTCAAAAATTCTTCCATAAATGAACCCAGTCGGCAAGTCGCCATCAACTTTTCATTTGGTGGTAATAAAGTGGATCGGAATACGGATTTGGCAGTTGCCTCGCCTTCCTTTCGGAAACGCTTGCTATCTGTGATATATGACTGCATAAGGGTAAGTCCTAAATCTGAAATAACTTTTTCATACACCTCATAAAGTGGTGATTTTTCTCTTCCGTCCACTTGGTTCCAAAACAGGCGGATAGTTTCAATGGATGTCCGTCCCTTTTTCATCAATATATTGGTCAGTACGTCGGTAAAACTGAGCGTACTTTCAATCACTACACGATCTGCTGTAATGGGCGAAAAAATATGATGGACGCTGGCCAGCGTTGTCAATACTCCAGGTGTATTGACGGTTCCTGGTAGATCAAAGAAAACCACATCAATCTGGACTGTTGAGGATTGTAGAAAGTTTTCGACTTGTTTCATGGTATCATCTGCTTTGCATTGGATAACCGGATAAGCTTTTTTGTTGATGGTGCTGAATTGGCGATGTGCCAACTTTTTATACATATCATTTTGCATGACGGTTTTTAAATCCCTTTCCCTCATCTGTATTAGACTGTGCTGGGGAAAGTCGCAATCGAAGACCGCTATGTTATAACCCAAACGGTAATGCAGGATACTGGCAACAAGTGCCGTAAAGGTTGTTTTGCCTACGCCTCCTTTCTGTGTAGAAAAGGCAATAAATAAAGGTTTGTGTTTTATGTCCATCTGTATAATTGTTTTTAGTTCTTCACTTATGTTCTTATTTACTTGTATCCGGATATACGGAACTACTTTTATATCTCAATGCAGTCAGTTGTAAGTATTGGTGTAAAGAATTACATATTGTCTTATATCCTTATAGTTTTATTTATCTACATCCGTATTTATGGTTCTATCTACTGATCTATATATCTAAACCTGTATGTTAATACTACTGCACTTTTTTCCTTAGAACTGTACTCATTTGTGTAATTACGCAGTTACATACCGACGCCTGTATATACTTACTTAAAGCTGAATGCTTATACAAAGGAATACTGATACATACAGTCTTGTATCAAACTGTCCTGTATTGGCTTTTAATGGCGCTATTTGGCACTATTTAATAGTGCTATTGTTTCATTACCTGTGGTTTACTTTGTAAATGGAATTTTATTAATGATTTTATGGGAAAGTATTTCGATATATCAGGCTGTATGATGGCCAGCTTAAAGCAGTTTTTCCCTGCTTTATTTAATCCGTCCCGAAGGGCGGATTTTCCTTTCGCCCGAAAGGAGCAAGTTGTGTTTTGAGCTGCTCGAAATGAATTCCGCTGCTCAAAACAACTTGCCCTACCGGGGGCTGAAAAACATCCTCCGAAGTCGATGTTTATAATTTTATAACTGGATTTTTATGGACCAAAGCAATAACAGACAACAAAGGAAATCAGGACGGAATCCTAAAAAGGATCCAGCCGTCTTTCGATATTCCATTTCATTAAGTGCTGAAGAAAACGCCCGTTTTCTTTCTCTTTTTGAACAATCAGAAATGAATGTAATGGCACATTTTATCACTGCCTGTATCTTTCAGAAGACCATTAAGACCATCAAAGTTGACAAGGCTACCATGGATTATTATATGCGGCTGACCAATTTATACGGTCAGTTTCGTTCTGTTGGAGTGAATTATAACCAGATTGTAAAGCTGCTTTATCGCAATTTTTCGCAGAAAAAAGCCGCCGCTTATCTCTATAAACTTGAAAAGCATACCACTGAAATGGCAGGATTATGTCAGCAGATCATACAGCTTACAGGAGAATTTGAAACAAAATATTTCAAAAAAAACGAATGATATGGTAGCTAAAATCGGCAGGGGACAAAATTTAGCGGGTGTGCTTTCTTATAATCAACTGAAAGTTGAGAAAGAAAATGCACAGATTTTGTTTACCCATAAGATGGTGGAAACTCCAGATGGTCATTATTCTGTTGCTCAAATGTTCCGCTCTTTTGAGCCCTATTTGCTGGCGAATCGTAAAACGGAGAAAACAGTGTTGCATATTTCCCTCAATCCGGATCCAAAGGACAATGTCAGTGATGAAAAATTTAATGCTATTGCACAGGAGTATATGCAAAAAATGGGATATGGAGAACAACCTTTCGTAGTGTTCAAGCATACTGATATTGAGCGTACCCACATTCATATCGTTTCGGTTTGTGTGGATGAAGAAGGCAAGAAAATTTCGGATAGTTATGAGCGTAAACGTTCGATGGATATATGCCGTGAGCTGGAACGAAAATACGGATTAGCCTGCGCAACAGACAAAGAATACAAACAAAACGAGAATGCATTCCGCCTCGTGAATTACAAAACCAATGACATTAAAGGCCAAATCGCTTCGGTGGTACGGTATCTGCCTAAACACTATCAGTTCCAAAGTTTGGGAGAATACAATGCTTTGTTGTCCCTGTTTAATATTACAGCAGAAGAGGTCAAGGGAGAACTGCACGGGCAGCCCAAACAAGGACTGGTCTATTTTGCCCTGAATGAAAATGGAGAAAAAGCAAGTAACCCGTTTAAAGCATCTCTTTTTGGAAAAAGTGCAGGATATATCGAGCTTCAAAATCATTTTATAGCGTCCACAGAAGCACTTAAAGAAAGTGATGCGAAACTATCCATCAGGAAAGCAATTGAAACGACTCTGCGATCGACCACTGACGAACAGGACTTTAAAAAACAGCTGACTGAAAAAGGCATTAATGTGATTATTCGCAGAAATCATACCGGACGTATTTATGGAATTACATTTATTGACCACAATTCCAAAATGGTATGGAATGGTTCACGTTTGGGAAAAGAACTCTCAGCCAATGTATTCAATGACTGGTGGAATAACGGGATACAACCGCAAGTCAAAAACACTGAGGATACAGAAACAATTTTAACCAAAACAGTATTCGAAATTTTACCTGCTGACAAACCACACGATTTATTTGATTTCCTAAGCAATCAAGATCCTGTGCAAGTTGACGATGGACATAGCATTATAGAATGTTTCGGTGGGTTATTACCAGAAGCTCAGGGAGAAGATTACCAGGAACAGGATTTTGCCAATAAGATGAAGAAGAAAAGGAAACGTAAAAGAGGTCAATAGGTTTTGTTGTTCATTATGAACTCTTGATTATGATGACACTTTCAATCCCCCAGCATAACTCCAGTGCAAAATCTTCGGAGCAGTTGGTGTCTTGAACTGATAAATACCATAGATGTATAATGAAAAAAGTATAAATGCTCCCCAACTAAATCCAATACACAATATACCCTGGCGTTCTGTCGGACTGAACATACCAGCAACCAATGATTTTACTATAAATGAGGGGATAATACAGCATAATAACACACAAATTACCCACGGTAATATCCATAACTTCTGGTTCTTTGCCTGCAATCCGATGATGGTTCCTTTAAAGAAATAAATGAAGCAGAAAATAAGGTAGGTAAATAATATGGAGAAACCCCAAATTTTGAATTTGTTGGTTTCTTCTCCCCACAGCTTTTGAGACAGTAAAAATCCGGCATAAAAGAAAATACCGAAAATAGCAGCCATTTTTAAGACGAAAATAAAAACCCCAGCAATACCAAACATTAATCCTGTTGCAGATTTACTTTCTTCATTTTTCCGGGCTTCATATTCTTGTTCACTTTCACCTGGATCAATATCAGGATTATAGTAATTCATATTATTTTTTCTTTAATGTTGATATTTAAATTGATGAGATACCCAAAATAATTTTCAGGACTATAAATTTAATAAAAAAATCGTTGTAAAATCTCAACCTGATTGGAACCACTTAACGCCAAACACTGCCACGCACCTCCAATGCCTGCCACATTTTTATAGCCACGCTGCACAGCCTTTAAATTCACGCCCGAACATTTAATAATTAGAAAATGCAGGGAGAAGATGACTTAAGGGGATTGGCCAAGATTATGGAGTTTATGCGTGCCGTAAGTATTTTATTAGTACTGATGCACTGCTATTGGTTTTGTTATGGATTCTTCAAAGAAGAACAATGGACATTATCTATTATTGATAAAATATTGAGAAACTTTCAGCGAACGGCCGGGTTGTTTTCCCATACGCTGTATACGAAACTATTTGCTTTGGTTCTTCTGGCGTTAAGCTGTTTGGGCAGTAAGGGAGTGAAAAACGAAAAGATAACTTGGAGAAAAATTTATATAGCGCTTACGATAGGCTTTATTTTTTTCTTTCTCAATACTCCATTACTTAGGCTGCCTGTAGAAATGGCTACATTTTTATATATTTTTACCCTGAGTCTGGGGTATATCTCCCTGCTGATGTCCGGTGTATGGATGAGCAGGTTACTCAAAAATAACCTCATGGACGATGTCTTTAATACCGAAAACGAAAGCTTTATGCAGGAAACCCTGTTGATGCAAAATGAGTATTCTGTCAATCTGCCAACCAAATTCTGGTATCAAAAAAAACAGCACAATGGCTGGATCAATATTGTAAATCCTTTCCGCGCGACTATTGTATTAGGTACACCTGGTTCCGGTAAATCCTATGCTATTGTAAACAATTACATTAAGCAACAAATTGAAAAAGGTTTTTCGATGTATATCTATGATTTTAAGTTTGATGACCTCTCAACCATTGCTTACAACCATCTATTGAAACATACCGATAAATACGAAGTCAAACCAAAGTTTTATGTAATCAATTTTGATGATCCGAGAAGAAGCCACCGATGCAATCCTATAAATCCCGATTTCATGACCGACATCTCCGATGCCTATGAATCAGCATATACCATTATGCTGAACCTAAACCGTTCATGGATACAGAAGCAGGGTGATTTTTTCGTCGAAAGCCCGATTATCCTTTTGGCAGCTATTATTTGGTTTTTGAAGATTTATGATAATGGAAAATATTGCACTTTTCCTCACGCGATTGAACTGCTCAACAAAAAATACGCAGACGTCTTTACAATTTTGACCACATATTCCGAATTAGAGAATTATCTCTCTCCATTTATGGATGCGTGGCAGGGCGGCGCTCAAGATCAGCTACAGGGACAGATTGCTTCTGCTAAAATTCCTTTGTCAAGGATGATCTCGCCACAGTTGTACTGGGTAATGACAGGTGATGATTTTTCACTGGATATCAATAATCCCGCAGCCCCTAAAATCCTCTGTGTGGGAAATAATCCTGATCGGCAAAATATTTATTCTGCTGCCTTAGGATTGTACAATTCCAGAATTGTAAAACTCATTAATAAAAAAGGACAGCTCAAAAGTTCGGTAATCATAGACGAATTGCCCACAATATATTTTCGCGGGTTGGACAATCTGATTGCCACTGCACGAAGCAATGAGGTGGCAGTATGTCTGGGATTTCAGGATTATTCGCAATTGACAAGAGATTATGGAGATAAGGAAAGTAAAGTAATTCAAAATACCGTAGGGAATATTTTTAGCGGGCAGGTTGTAGGTGAAACTGCTAAAAGCCTTTCGGAACGTTTCGGTAAAATATTGCAGCGACGCCAAAGTATGACAATCAATCGGAATGATAAATCAACTTCCATTTCCACACAATTGGAAAGCCTGATTCCAGCCTCCAAAATCTCTACGCTGACACAGGGAATGTTTGTTGGAGCCGTTTCCGATAACTTTGATGAACGTATCGAACAAAAGATTTTTCATGCGGAGATTGTTGTAGATAATGAAAAAGTCGCTGCTGAAACCAAAACGTATCAGAAAATCCCGGAGATACTCTCTTTTGTAAATGAGCAGGGAGAAGATATGATGAAAGCTGAAATTGAGGCTAACTACAAACAGATCAAACAGGATATTATTGGGATAGTGTCGGATGAACTCGAGCGAATTAAAAATGATCCCGACCTGCAACATTTGGTACCAAAGGTAAATGATAAAAAAGGGGATACTCCCAAATAAACACACTTTTTTCAGAGCTGCAATCAGGAGATTTTTACTTTCTGAAGAGGCTGCGATGTTTGATCCTCTTGCGGTTTTTGTTCGGGGCCTTGTACTTGTTGTTCCGGCGTAATTGATAGTTGTATTTCCCTTTCCAGTGCCGCCAATTCGTTTTTTAATTCCCCTAATGCATTCTCTTTAGTCCATACAGTGTTTACTACTTCTTCAAGGACAGGGATATCTTTTTCAATCTCACTTATCTTCTTCTGTTCCTGTCTTATCAATCCCGGTAGTTTTTCCAGTGCATTTAAAAAGTTCATAGATGCCAGTTTAGGATCGTTCGCAATTTGCCCATTATTAAAGGTGTATTTGATATTGCCTTCTCCTAGTATAAAGAATCGGTTATCCCTAATAGTAATCCCTTCTTTTTGTGAAGCCTCTGTTTTTACCAAAAGTGTAAATCCGTACAATGTACCGATGTCCTCATACTGTCCCTCTGTGCGTGCTTTATCAGCAAGCAGGTTGAGCTTTTGACCAATCTGTTTTATATCCGCATCCGGGAGTAATCCAATGAGTTTGACAGGATTCAATATTGTGCCGTCCTTATTTTTCTGGATGCGTTTTTCAATATTCTGCCAATCGATGGACATTCGTTCCATTAGGGATTTTGCAGATTCAAGGGTTGCCGTACTATTTTCCAGTTTATATCTTGACATAGACTTGGAACGGTTGAAAGCCTGTCTTTCGCTTTCTAAAGAAGTAATCTTTTTTTCCAATTTGGCTTTTTCCAGCAAATCGGTATTGCCGGAAAGAATGGCGACATATTCTGAGAAATTCATTCCCGATTTTTCATCCATACCGCCTTCATCAATGGTACGTTTTCCGAGGCTATTATTTTTGAGCTGATCGATAAATAATTGTTTATTGTGCAACAGGTTAAATTTGTAGCTATCTAAAGACTTTTCAACTGCATAGATGATTATATCAACTTTGTTATCTGCAAAAAACTTTGCAATCTCATTGCCTTTACGGATGGCTCTGCCATCCCTCTGCGCCAGATCACTCGGTCTCCACGGCGTGTCCAAATGATGTACGGCAACTGCACGTTTCTGGGCATTGACTCCCGTTCCTAGCATATCGGTTGATCCAAACAGTATCCTGATTTTCCCTTCATTCATAGCGCTGATGAACTCCTTGCGCATCTTGTCGGTTTTTGCTTCCTGAATAAAACGTATCTCATGTGCTGGAATTCCATGATCCTCTACTAGCTTGCGTTTGATTTCCGAATACACATTCCACTCAGTCTGTTTGTAGGTCCCTAAATCGGAGAATACAAATTGGGTTCCTTTCTGAGCGTTAAATCGAGAATAATATTCCGCCAGCTTTACTGCACAATGGGAGGCTTTACTATCTGGGTGGTCATCATATTTCTGACTGATCATACGCATATCTAACGACATCTTACGGGCATAGTCGGTAGCGATTAACATTTTTGCTTTTTCTTCGGAGGGAGATAATTTTGATCTTCCCAATAGTGTTGCATCCCCCGTTTTGGCAAACTCCATTAATTTTTGGATGAATATCTCCTGCTGTGGGGTTGGTGGAATATTGTGCAGTATTTCATTCTTCTGAGGTCGGTCTATACCAATATCTTTTGCTGTGCGGTAATCCGTAATCTCTGTGTAAAACTGAGCCAGTTCTGGTACTTTGATAAAATATCGGAAACGTTCTTTCTGAACAATATTGTTGGCTACTGAGAACTCATAGTCGGTAGTCTTTCGCGCATAAATAGCTGCCCATGCATCAAAGCAATTGATACCTTGTTTTTCCAATGCCTGCGGGCGAAGGTATTTAAACAACAAATATAGTTCGGTCAGCGAGTTGCTGATGGTGGTTCCAGAAAGAAAAGTAGCTCCTAAATCTTTTCCGCTTCGTTCCTGTATAGTGCGAATGGCAAATAGCAGGTTCAATGCCTTCTGGCTTCCCTGCATATTACCGAGTCCTGCAACACGGTCATGGCGGGTATTGAACATCAGGTTTTTGAAACGATGGCTTTCATCCACCAACAAATGGTCAATGCCCATCATTTTAAAATCGACTACATCATCCTTGCGGTTTTCAATATCATGCTGGAGTGTTTTGAGTTTGACTTCGAGATTTTGTTTTCGTATGATAACTCCCTTGAGCATGGCACGTGATATTTCTTTTCCTTGTGATTGCAATGACTCAAGGTTTTCTTCAACACTATCCAGTTCTGCCTGTAATATCTCTTTTTGCATTTCCGGTGATTGCGGTATCATCCCGAATTGGTCATGGGTCAGGATAATACAATCCCAATTGTTGTTTTTAATCTCCCCGAAAATACGCAGGCGTTTTTGAGGTGTAAAATCTTCTTTGCCTGGATATAATATTTTAGCATGTGGATATGCTTTGCGATACGTTTCTGCTATTTCGTGAACATTGGCTTTCAGGCCAATAATCATAGGTTTGTGTGCCAATTCCAAGCGTTTCATTTCCTGGGCAGCCGTACACATAATCAGTGTTTTTCCTGCACCCACTTCGTGGTCACAGATGGCTCCCCCGTTTAGTTTGATCATCCATACCGCATCCTTCTGGCTGGAATACAGATCTTCAATCCCGAGTGCTTTTCTGTCCAGCCCGGGAAAGTTCTGATAACTGCCGTCATATTGTGGACGGACGAAACAGTTAAAGGTGTCATTGTATTTATCGGTCAGTCGTTTCTTAAATTCATCATTTTGAGCATAGAGCCATTCACAAAACGCTTTACGGATTTCGTCAATCTTAGTATTGGCCATCTGGATGGCTTCCATATCCCGAACCTTTATTTCCTGATCACCATGCATTACTTTTTTGGTAATATCAGGAGTGGTATTTACCAGACCATGTTTAAGCAGTGTAATTCCGTCATAAGTCCGGCTTTGGGATTTTATAGCATACTTTTCCGTTATACGGATATTTTTGGTATCACAATTAATTGAAAAGTCATCCGTATTCTCCGTGTGCAAATTCCGGTTATATTG
>NZ_MUHA01000039.1 GCF_002217355.1 Flavobacterium oncorhynchi
CCTGCATCAGGTAATGTTGTCATTAATGCTCAACCGGCTCCACCTGCAGCTCCAGTTGCAACGGCTGCTACTGCAGTGATCTGTGGAGGCTTTACTGCTAATTGGAATGCTGTTTCTGGAGCTACTTCTTATGGGATGGCGGTTTCTGATAATATTAATTTTAGTTCTAATCTCCCTTCTTATGATGGTAGTTCATTAACTTCGGGAACTTCTTATAATTTAACTAATTTAACCCCTGGTGTTACTTATTATTATAGAATTTGGGCATATAATAGTTGTGGACCTAGCGCTGATTCTTCTAATATGATTACTGTTGAAGTAGTTGGTAATCCAACCACTGCAGATGCAGGAACAAATCAGACTCAGTGTGAAACAGCCACAGCAACCCTTGCAGGGAATACAGCTACAGTTGGAACAGGAGTATGGAGTTTAGTTAGCGGAGCAGGAACAATCACAACCCCATCGTCACCTGCTTCAGGAGTAATAGGATTAGGTTATGGCGCGAATGTTTTCCGTTGGACTATCAGCAATGGCGACTGTACGGCATCAAGTTCGGAAGTGACCATTACAAGAACTAATGAAATAGTGGTTGCCTCTGGTAATAAGACTCCAGTAAGCTGTAATGGTGGAACCAACGGAACAATCACTCTTGGAACTGTAAGTGGAGGAACAGCACCTTATGTTTACAGTTGGAGTAAAACGACTGACCCTACTTTTACAGCCAACACTGCAAACTTAATTGGTTTAAGTAAAGGAACATACAATTACAGCGTGACGGATGCC
>NZ_MUHA01000004.1:0-12707 GCF_002217355.1 Flavobacterium oncorhynchi
GAATATTTAAAAAAAAATTAGAAAAAGAACAAATTTTGACAAAACTCTCTGTCATTTTTAATTTTTATTTGTAAAATCGGCGGGCTTTTTAATTTTAACTAACTAGTAATAAAGTGATTTTGAGTGCAGCGCTTTTATAAAAAAAATGTGAGAGTATAATTATTAGGAAGATGATTTAACAAATTAATTACTGTTAACTCATATATAGTTTGATATTTTTTATTAATTTTAGATTGTTGAAAGATAGATGAATAGGGAATAAGAACATTTATTTCTACTGTAATTAAGGTGGAATTTCAGTTCTAATGAAGGTGTTGCTGTTGCTGCTAAAAAATGTAATTTATCTATATTCGATTTATGTCATATTAAAGACAAGATTATCTTTAATATGACATATGTCATTTTTTGCAGAGGTTAACTGTTTTAATTTTGTTGTCATATTAAGTACTGATAATAGTTCACTAATATTTTAATAATTATTATATGAGTAATCTGTCTCAATCCCACCGAATTTTATTTTTAAATACACTTGCTTTTACCATTTGCTTTGCCTGTTGGACATTAAATGGCGTTTTGGTAACTTATCTAGTTGATAAAGGGATATTTAATTTTACAGTTGTCGAGACTGGGTGGCTATTGGGAATTCCTATACTTTCAGGTTCTGTTTTTCGATTACCTATAGGTATTTTGACAGACAAATACGGAGGAAAAATTATATTTTCAACATTACTTTTATTGTGCTCAATCCCTTTATTTTTATTGCCATTTGCAACGTCATTTTGGAGTTTTGCAGTATTAAGTTTTCTTTTCGGATTAGTAGGAACAAGCTTTGCGGTTGGGATAGGATATACTTCAATCTGGTATCCAAAAGAGTGGCAGGGACGTGCTTTAGGAATTTTTGGAATGGGAAATGCCGGAGCAGCAATTACTACTTTTATTGCACCCACTTTGCTAAATAATTTATCAGAAAATGATCCCATAAACGGGTGGAAAACACTCCCAGTTATTTATGCTGTAACACTTGTTGTAATTGGGATACTTTTTATTGTTTTTGCAAAAAATAAAGTCAATAAGGGAGTTTCAAAAACAATGGGGCAATTGATGTCGCCTCTTAAAAATGTTCGAGTTTGGCGTTTTGGAGCGTATTACTTTTTAGTGTTCGGTTTTTTTGTGGCGTATTCACAATGGCTGCTTCCAAATTTCATGAATGTGTACCATACCACTTTAGTAATGGGAGGGATGTTTGCTACTATGTTTAGTCTGCCATCTGGAGTTATTAGAGCTTTTGGAGGTTACTTATCAGACAAGTTTGGAGCTAGAAAAGTAATGTATTGGGTATTAGGATCATCGATAGTAATTAGTTTTTTATTGATGTTTCCAAAAATGGAAATTTTTACCGCAGGACCCGGAGTTATGGCGATGAATAACGGTACAGTTACAGAAATTACTGCAGATAAAGTAGTAGTAGATGGAAAAGTACATAACATACATACCAAACAAGTTCAAAATGATGATGAAGCTGCCATTTTTCCTGTAAAAAATTCTTGGCAGGAAATCCTTGTCAAACAAAATCAAGAAGTCAAAAAGAAAGAATTATTAGCGCAAGGAGTTACACAAATTAAGTTTAGTGCTAATCTTTGGGTATATGTGGTTTTAGTAATTCTAATTGGAATTTCTTGGGGAATTGGTAAGGCTGCTGTTTATAAACATATTCCAGAATATTTTCCAAATGAAGTTGGAGTAGTGGGAGGAATGGTTGGTTTAATTGGTGGACTTGGTGGTTTTGCCGGCCCAATAATCTTTGGTTATCTTCTTAATTATACAGGACTTTGGACTAGTTCATGGATTTTCATTTTTATAGTTTCTGTGCTTTGTCTTCTTTGGATGCATCGAACAATTATTAATGCAACTCGATCTAAACTTCCAGATTTCACCAGAGAAATTGAAAGTAATCATTAAAATTTTAAATAACTTAATAATAGATATATGAAAACTTGGTTAGATAAATGGGATCCAGAAGATGAAGTATTTTGGAATTCTACCGGAAGTAAAATCGCTTGGAGAACGTTAACAATAACAACGATCACTTTAGTATTATCATTCGCATCATGGTTTATGATGAGTGTTATTGCCGTAAAATTACCAGGATTGGGATTTCGATTTACTAAGGATCAACTTTTTTGGCTGACTGCAATTCCTGGGCTTGCAGCAGGATTTTTAAGAATTATACATACTTTTATATTACCCATTTTTGGAACAAGACATATAGTCTCGTTTGCTACACTTATTAAATTGATTCCTGTAATCGGAATTGGTTTTGCTGTGATGGATGTAAATACACCGTTTTGGGTATTTGCACTTTTAGCTTTTACTACAGGTTTTGGAGGTGGAGATTTCTCCTCTTACATGCCTAGTACGAGTTTGTTTTTTCCTAAAAGACTTAAAGGAACAGCTCTTGGGATTCAGGCTGGAATTGGGAATTTTGGTGTTTCAGTAGCGCAATTTGTTACACCGCTTATTATAAGTGTCAGTATTTTTGGTGCTGCATCAGTATTTACAAGTATTGATCATAAAGAAGCAATCGTTGTTTTTCAGAATGCTAGTATTGAAAAACAAAAAGAGGTTTTTTCTGCTTTAGATCCAGACGTACAAGCTAGAATATTGACTAACGTAAAGAAAACAGTCACTGATTCAGTAAGTGCATCGATCCAATCAGATGATAAAGTGGCTCTTTTTACGGCGTTGCCTTTAAAAGCAAAAGCTAAGGCTATTGCAAATGCAAATCCAAAGATGGCCGAGAAAATACTAAATGATATCAGTCCTAAAAATACAGCAGTCAAAAACACCGAAATTTATTTACAATCGGCTGCATTTTGGTACGCTCCGTTCCTAATATTATTATCTATTATAAGTTGGTTTTACTTAAAGAGTATTCCAATGAAAGCATCAATTAAAGAGCAGTTAGATATTTTTTCTAATAAACATACTTGGTATTGTACCATTACTTACATTATGACTTTTGGAACATTTGCAGGTTTATCTGCTGCTTTTCCTTTGATGATTAAATTTTTGTATGGTGATTTTCCAAACGCACCAGATCCATTAGTTTATGCTTTTTATGGGCCGCTTATTGGTTCTGCAAGCCGTATTGCTTTTGGCTTTGTAGCCGATAAAGTAGGTGGGGCTATACTTACTACAATTACTGGTTTAGGAATTTTGGCAGGATCAATTATTTTAGTTACAGAAGGATTAGTGGCGCCAACAAGTATGGAGCAGTTTCCTCTTTTTGTAACCGTAATTTTAGCAATGTTCTTTTTTACAGGAATTGGAAACGCAGGTACGTTCAGACAATACCCTATTATTTTTGCCGAAAATCAACGTCAGGCAGCTGGAGTAATTGGTTGGACAGCTGCAATTGCTGCATTTGGACCGTTTATTTTCTCAAAACTAATAGGAAATAATCTTTCAGCTAATGGTACTGTAGATCAATTCTTTATTGGTGTTGCTATTTTCACTATATTAGCTACAGGTATCAATTGGTGGTTCTACAATCGTAAAGGATGCGAGAAACCAAGTTAATAAGTAATCATTAAAATTAAAATTAAGGATGAAAGATAAAACATTTAATACCAAAGCCCTGCTTGTTGCTTCGCTGGTTTCAATACTCACTATCGTACTTGTGTTTTATGGTTCCAGACAATTGCAGAATTTCGATGCAGCATTAATTACTTACTTATTCGGAACCGTATTTGCTTTCTTCGGAATCGTTTATCGATATACCGTTTGGCTGCAGCGTCCGCCAACATGGATGTATTTTAAAAGAAGTATCAAATTTCTTTTTACAGGAAAAATATTTTCGCATTTGTGGTTTTTAGGAAAAGAATCAGTACAAAATATTGTTGTTCAAAAGTTTATTTATCCAAGAAGTAAATGGCGCTGGTTTGCCCATTTCTGTATCGCATTAGGCTGCTTGTCTGCTTTTGCAATTACAATTCCGTTGACATTTGGATGGATACATTTTTCATTGGCACCTAATTCTATTTCCATTTACGAAGCGCATTTCTTCGGATTTAAAATGATGGATTTCGAAATAGGATCTTTTCTTGCCTTTTTAATTTTTCATGCCCTAAACTGGTCTTCATGGCTTGTAATAATCGGGTCTGTATATTATTTAAGACGAAGATTAACAAATCCGGGATTAATTGCAACTCAAACCTTTGAAGGAGATTTATTGCCGTTGATTTTATTAATTGCAATATCAGTTACAGGTTTATGTTTAACGTATTCGTATCAATTCATGAAAGGATTTGCATATGATTTCTTAGCCGTAATTCATGCCGTAACCGTAATCATGTTTTTAATATGGATTCCGTTTGGAAAATTCTTTCATATCATTCAGCGTCCCGCACAAATTGGAGCTCATATTTATAAAAAAGAAGGAATCAAACAAGGAATGGCAGTTTGCCCGCATACTGGAGAAGAATTTGCAACAAAACTTCATATCAATGATTTAAAAATTGTAACCAAACAATTGGGTTTTGATTTTACACATGAAGATGGAACTTCTCACTTGGATTTAAGTCCAGAAGGAAAAAGATCACGATTAGCACAAGCACATTTAAAAGCCAGAATAGAAAGCGGAGGAAGCTTATTTGGATAAAGAATATAGTTTCAAGTTTCAAGCTTCAGGTTTCAAGTTCCGCAAAGAACGTTAAACCTGAAGCTTGAAACCTGAAACAAAACAAACAAAAAAAGACAATGGCAAAATTACCTGTATCAACTGAAAAAATTATTGAAGAGTTCGGTCCGCATTTAAATTATGCGCCTAAAGATGGTTATGAAGGTAGAGACGAACCAGATAAATTGGTAAAAACACATTGCTGCTTTTGCGGCATGCAATGTGGTATTCAATTATCTGTAAAAGATAATCAAGTAGTTGGCTTCGAACCTTGGATGGAATTTCCTTTCAACGAAGGGCGTTTATGTCCAAAAGGAGTACAACGCTATTTACAAAATAATCACCCGGATCGTTTATTACATCCTTTGAAAAGAGTAGAAGGAAAAGGTTTTGAAAAGGCGACTTGGGATGAAGCAATGGATAAAACCGTATCTGAAATTAAAAGAATTCAGGAAAAGTATGGTAAAGATGCTTTTTCAATGTTATCTGGCGTATCACTCTCAAATGAAAAAAGTTATTTAGTAGGTAAGTTTGCTCGTGTAGCCCTAAAAACAAAAAACTTAGATTACAACGGAAGACTTTGTATGGTAAGTGCAGGAGCAGGAAATAAAAAAGCCTTTGGTTTAGATCGAGGCTCAAATAATTATTCTGATCTTGAATATGCAGAAGTAATTATTGTTGCTGGTGCAAATATCAGTGAAACATTTCCAACTTTAACCCACTGGATTTGGAAAGCTCGTGATCGCGGCGCTAAGTTAATTGTAATCGATCCAAGAATGATTCCGTTAGCAAGGACTGCAGAGATTCATTTAGATGTAAAGCCCGGAACAGATTCTGCTTTATATGGAGCGATGCTAAAGTATCTGGTAGATCATGATATGTTAGATCACGACTTTATTGATAATCATACTTCAGGATTTCAAGAAACAATTGATGCAGTAAAAGATTATACTTTAGAATGGGCGGAAGAAGTTACTGGAATTGACAAAGAAAAGATAAAAGCTGCTGCTGAGTTATGGGGGAAAGCAAAAACGAGCTTTTTACTTCACGCACGCGGGATAGAGCAACACTCTAAAGGTGTTGATAATGTAGTAGGCTGTATCAATTTAGTTTTGGCAACAGGAAGATTAGGAAGACCTTACTGCGGATATGCAACAATTACTGGACAAGGAAATGGACAGGGAGGACGAGAGCATGGTCATAAATGTGATCAATTACCTGGAAATAGAGACATTGAAAACCCAGAACATCGTAAATACATATCACAAGTTTGGGGAATCGACGAAAAAGATATGCCCGGAAAAGGTTTATCGGCTTATGAAATTATTGATGCTATACACAGAGGAGAAATAAAAGGGTTACTTTCTATTTGCTTTAATCCGCTGGTATCATTGCCTAATAATAATTACGTACGAGAAGCACTTGAAAAATTAGAGTTTTATGTTTGTATTGATTTCTTTTTAAATGAAACCGCTCGTCATGCCGATATTGTTCTGGCTGGATCATTGCAAGAAGAAGAAGAAGGAACAACAACATCGGCAGAAGGAAGAGTTATCCGAATTCGTCAAGCTGTGACACCTCCTGGAGAGGCTAGAACAGATACTTCAATATTTTTAGAATTAGCAAAAAGATTGGGAGTAGAAGATAAGTTTACTTACGAAAATAGTGAAGCTATATTTAATGAATTACGTGTTGCATCTAATGGCGGAACAGCAAATTATTTCGGAATATCGTATAAAAAAATAGAAGATAATATGGGCGTTTTCTGGCCTTGTCCAACAGATGATCATCCCGGAACACCTAGATTGTGGGAAGACAAAGTGTTTGCAACTCCAGATAAAAGAGCTCATTTTAATCCGGCTCCATATAAACTTCCAGGAGAAGTTACTGATGAAGAATTTCCAATAACACTAACTACAGGTCGTGTGGTTTCTCAATATTTGAGCGGAACACAAACCCGCCGAATTGGTAAGCTGGTAGATCAGTTTCCTGAACCGTTGTTAGAAATTCATCCTGAGCTGGCTCTGAAATATGGTATTAAGCAACGTGAATTGGTAAAAGTTTTAACCCGAAGAGGAGAAGGCGTTTTTCCTGCAAACATAGTTGAAACAATCCGAAAAGATACTGTATTTATACCATATCACTGGCCGGGAATTAAATCGGCTAATCAATTAACAATTGGAACTTTAGATCCTATTTCTAAAATGCCAGAATTTAAAGTTTGTGCCTGTTCATTAAATCCGCTTGGCGAAATTGCACCACCCTCTGCTGGTTCTGATGCTTTTGCAAGTGTTTAATCTATAAAAGAAGACTTATGAATTTAACCAATTTTAATAGAAACGAAGAGTTTTTTGTAGATCTGCAACGCTGTATTGGATGTAAAGCCTGTGAAATGGCTTGTGCAGAATGCGAAACAAACGGACAGGAATCTCTGATCAGTGTTAATTATGTAGAACGTTCCTCGACAATCCAAACTACTGTACAAGTTTGTATGCATTGCGAAGATCCAGTTTGTGCTAATGTATGCCCAGCTGATGCGATTTCACAAGATGAATTTGGCGTAGTTCATACAGCAAGTACGGAAAGATGTATAGGTTGTTCGAACTGCGTAATGGCTTGTCCGTTTGGAGTACCTAAAAAAATGGAAGAATACGATTTAATGATGAAATGTACGATGTGCTATGACCGTACCAGCGTTGGAAAAAAACCAATGTGTGCAACAGTTTGCCCAAGTGGAGCATTATTTTACGGAACAAGAGAACAAATCGAAGAAATGAGACCAAATAGTACACCAATCAATAATTTTATTTTTGGACAAGAAAGAGTTACTACAAAAGTCAATATTATGATGCCGAAAGGCAGTAATGAATTAAGAATTTATTAAATCCGAGTCATGTCAAAAGAAGATAATTTAAATCAAAACTGGAAAAAGGATTTTCCCATAAAAAAACAGGAATCAACTCAAGTCAGCCGACGCGATTTCGCTAAATTCCTGACTTTTGTTTCTGGCGGATTAATGGTTGGAAGCGGGTTTGTAACCGCAAAAGCATTTTTACTGCCAAAAGAAGAAGTGCAAGGCGAACATTTTATTTGCAATAAAGAAGATGTTCCCGTGGGCGGAACAAGAGGATTTGTATTAGAAGGAAGTACAATTCCATATATTTTAATACACTTAGAAAGCGGCGAATTTAAAGCTTACGAGCAAAAATGTACACATTTATCCTGTTCAGTATTTTATAAGCCGGGAACAGGAATTATACATTGCCCTTGCCATGAAGGATCATTTGATGCTAAAACTGGAGATGTAATTGCCGGACCGCCGCCAAGAGCTTTACCGCAATTAGAAGTCGTATTTAAAGAGAATGCCGTTTTTGTAAAAGCCTACATCGAAAAAAAAGAAAGCTAATTTGTATAATTTAATTTTATAAGTATGAGTACTTTTAGACGCAGCCAGAATCGCTCAAACCCTAATAAGCTGAATAATATACTTTCGACACTTATTTTTATTTTAATATTAAATGTCAGCATTCAAATTTGGCTTTTGTACGCCTCATTAAATAATGCATTAGACAATAATAAAGAAATATTGATTCCTGCATTCATAGCATCAGCAATCCTATTTTTAATTGGTTTTGCATGGTTGTATTATCTGCCAAAAGGTAATTTTAGAAATAAATAAAACAAGATTTTCTGCCATAAAAAATGCTGTTAGATTTTTTCTGAGAGTATTCAAAAGAATTACCCTAAATTTATATTCAAAAAAAATAGGTACTAATGATTTTAACTAAGTAAAAATACTTATATTTGTAATAAGTATTTTTTTGCTTATAAAGGATAGCATTTTATGATAAAAGTTGAAGAAGCATTAACAATAATTGAAGCAAACAGTGCCAAAATGCCTGCACAGCAAATAGCCGTAAGTAAAGCATTAGGTTATGTTTTGGCAGAGAAAGTTATTTCTCCAATTCATATGCCTCCGTTTCGTCAATCGGCTATGGATGGATATGCTTTTATTCACAGTATAAAACATCAATATGATATAGTAAGTACATCTCAAGCAGGAGATCATTCAAATTTAAAATTGAATGCAAATGAAGCCGTTAGAATATTTACAGGCGCATTTGTACCTGATGCTGCTGATACTGTTGTAATGCAAGAGCATGTAATTGCAAATAAAAATTCGATACTTATAGCTGCAATGCCCGCAAAAAGTGCAAATATTCGCCCAAAAGGAGAGCAGATTGCTAAAGATGATATTGTTTTTGAAGCAGGGACTTTAATGACTCCAGCCGCAATTGGTTTTTTAGCCAGTTTAGGAATCACAGAAATTAAAGTACACAAGAAACCTAAAGTCGCTATTTTAGTAACAGGTAACGAATTAGTAAAACCCGGCGAAAAACTGAAAAAAGGAAAAATTTACGAAAGTAATTCTGTTATGCTTCAAGCTGCTCTTGAAACTATCGGAATTAAAAAAACGAAAGTTTACAGCGTAAAAGATAATTTAAAAGCTACGAAAAAAGCATTAAAAAGTATTTTAAAAAAGTACGATATAGTTTTAATTTCTGGCGGAATTTCAGTTGGAGATTATGATTTTGTAAAAGAAGCATTGTTGCAGAATGATGTAAAAGAACTGTTCTATAAAATCAATCAAAAACCGGGAAAACCAATGTTTTTCGGTTCTAAAAATGAAACTTTAGTTTTTGCTTTACCTGGAAATCCAGCTTCATCACTGACTAATTTTTACATTTATGTTGTTCCGGCAATAAAAAGCAGAATTGGATTTTTGGAGATTCACAAAACAAAAGTAATTCGGAAATTAAACTCAGATCTTAAAAACAATACAGGGAAAACATTGTTTTTAAAGGCAAAATACAACGAAACACATGTTGAAGTTTTAGACAGTCAAAGTTCTGCAATGCTTAACACATTTGCTGTTGCTAACAGTTTATTAATTGTTCCCGAAGGTATTGAAGAATATAAAAAAGGACAATTGGTTACGTTATTACCGATAGATTAATTTTAGATTCTTAGAATCACAAAATAGAAAAGAGCATAGAAAAAAGATTTTTGAGTAATAAAGATAAAGATCGCTGTATAAATAAAAACATACAGCTAAAGTTTGAAACCTTTTAAAATACTGATATAAAGAATGCTGGAAACACAAGCAATGATTTCAACCATTGGGACTTTGTAAATTTTCAGCTTTGCGAACTTAATTTTAAAGACAATAATGAATAAAAATTCTTAGCGCTCTTTGCGGTAAAACAACCTGAAACGTGAAACAAGGAAAAACCTGAAACAAAATTAATCATGGAAACACCAACAGTATTTATTCTTTGCGGCGGAAAAAGCTCCAGAATGCAGTCTGAAAAAGGATTAGTGCTGTTTCAGGAAAAACCATTTATTGAACATATAATTCGGGCTATTTTACCCATTACAGATCAGATAAAATTGATTACGGCTTCAAAAGAATATGATTATCTGCCGTACCAAAAAATACCTGATGTTATTGCAGAGAAAGGGCCGTTAGGTGGAATTTACACTGCATTATCACATTCTGAAACTGAGTTTAATTTGATTTTAAGCTGCGATATTCCGTTAATTTCAACTGAATTATTACAAGAATTAATTTCAAAACATACAGAAGAAGCTGGAATTACTGTTTTTGCTTCAGAAAGCCGAATACATCCATTAATTGGAATTTATTCAAAAAAAGTTCTTTCAATAATTAAAGAGGCTGTTGATTCTAATGAATTAAAAATGATGGATTTACTTGCGAAAGTGCCGCATCAAATTGTAAATATAGAAGAAAGCGAAAACTTTCATTTAACCAATATTAATTCGGCAGACGAATTAAATGATCTGAATATCAATTTAAGTTAAAGAGTATGCAAAGCTTAAAAACACCAAAATTAACGATTGTAGGCGCAGGTCCTGGCGACGTTGAATTGATTACGATGAAAGCTATTAAAGCTTTAAAAAGTGCCGATGTTGTTTTGTATGATGCTTTGGTTAACGAAGAATTATTGGAATATGCATCGAATGCCGAAATAGTTTTTGTTGGAAAACGATTGGGTTGTCATGCTTACACACAAGATCAGATTAATGATTTGATTGTTTCAATGGCAAAAAAACACGGACATGTTGTTCGTTTAAAAGGCGGCGATCCTTTTATTTTTGGGCGTGGAAGTGAAGAAATTGAATTTGCAGAGCGATTTGAAATCGAAACCGCAATTGTACCAGGAATTTCATCAGCTTTAGGTGTTCCTGCTTCAGTAGGAATTAGTTTGACACAACGAAAAGTTGCCGAAAGTTTTTGGGTAATTACTGGAACAACTTCAGATCACAAACTATCAAAAGATGTTCAGTTAGCTTCAAAATCAGCTGCAACGGTAGTTATTTTAATGGGAATGCATAAACTGGACGAAATCATTTCTATTTATCAAGAAAATAGAAATGACAATCTGCCAATTGCGATTATTCAAAACGGAACGAAAAATTCAGAGCAAAAAGTAATTGGAACTATTGATACAATTACTAAATTGGTATCTGAAAAAAACATATCATCGCCTGCAATTATTGTGATTGGCGAAGTAGTACGAAATACTTCAAGCTGGATTTCGTATTTTCAGGAACATTTTGATGATGAATTCATTTTTCAGAATTTAAATTTATAATAATGATTGAAGTTAAATATTTTGGAGCTGTAGCCGAAAAGACAAAATGTGAATTCGAAAAGTTATCTTTTTCTGAAGTATCACTGCAAAAATTATTGCAGGACTTAAACGAAAAATATGAGTTCGAAGCACTGACTTTCAGTGTTGCCGTAAACCAAAAAATAGTTTCAAAAACAACAGATTTTACATTACAGACAAGCGATGTTGTCGCTTTATTGCCGCCATTTGCGGGAGGATAAAAAATGAATACATCAAACCGATATAACAGACAAATAATTCTTCCAGAAATTGGAGACGAAGGTCAGTACAAATTGCTGAAATCTAAAGTTTTGGTTGTTGGTGCCGGTGGTTTGGGCGCAGCAATTTTGCCGTATTTGGCTTCCGCTGGAGTGGGTGAAATTGGGATTGTAGATGATGATACAATTGAAATTTCAAATCTGCATCGACAAGTTATTTATAAAACTTCAGCAGTTGGAAAATCAAAAGCAGAAGAAGCCAAATTGATGATTTCTGAATTGAATTCTGAAGTAAAAGTAAATGCAGTTTCTGAAAAGTTGTCAGGAAAAAATGCTATTTCATTATTTGAAAAATATGATATTATTGTTGATGCAACAGATAATATTGCAATAAAATATTTAATAAACGATGCGTGTCTTGTCGTTAATAAACCAATGGTTTATGGATCTATTTTTAGATTTCAGGGACAAGTTTCCGTTTTTAATTATCAAAAAGGACCAACATACAGATGTTTGTATCCCGATGAAAATAATAATGCTTTGAATTGTGAAGATGCGGGAGTAATTGGAATTTCAGTTGGAATTATCGGTATGCTTCAAGCAAATGAAGTTTTAAAAATGATTCTCGGAATTGGAGAAGTTTTGAATGGAAAAATATTGGTTTACAATATTTTGAACAACGAACAACAAAAATATGGTTTTGACAGAAGTGATATTCAGTCAATAAGCAAAGAATCATTCGAAGAAAAGTATAATAAATCTGATGTTGCAGAAATAAGTTTTGGTTCCGTTTTAGAGGAAATAAACAATGATTCCGTTTTGTTTTTAGATGTTAGAAACACTGATGAATTGCCAAAAATCAGTTTAAAAAATCAAGTTCAGATTCCATTAATGCTTTTGGAAAATGAAATCGAAAAATTGGACAAAAACCAAATGATCTATGTTTTCTGTCAATCCGGAATCAGAAGTAAAATGGCAGTTGAGGTACTTCAAAAACATCAATTTAAAAATGTGAAAAGTATTGCTGGAGGCGTTTTAGCAATGAAGAAATTATTGAAAGAAGAAATAAAAATATAGCCAAAGATTTACGCATAGTTTGTCATTTCGACGTAGGAG
>NZ_MUHA01000004.1:12728-105949 GCF_002217355.1 Flavobacterium oncorhynchi
CTCCTACGTCGAAATGACAATATTGCGGCTAACTTTCTTTACTATAGAATTTAATTAGTGAAAATTAGTGTAATTCGCAGCTATAAAAAAAACATATAAAAAATGAGTAAAAATGTATTTGTAGAAGGACCAATTTCTCCTGAATTTATTGCTGAGTCAATCGCAAAACACCAATCGAAACATACAATTGGCGCACACAATATTTTTTTAGGACAAGTTCGTGCCGATGTAATTCACGATAATACAGTTGTTGCGATTGATTATTCCGCATATACCGATATGGCAAATGAGGCATTGCACACAATTCGCGAGAAGGCTTTTGCTAAATTCGACTTAACCTGCATGCACATTTATCACAGTTTAGGTGTTGTAAAAGCGGGCGAAATCTGTTTGTTTGTGTTTGTTTCAGCAACACGACGCAAACAAGTTTATGAAGCCACAGAAGCCATAGTAAACTGGATAAAAACTGATGTGCCAATTTTTGGTAAAGAAATGTTTGAAAACGATACATTCACTTGGAAACAAAATAGTTAATGGTAGATATTACGCATAAAATAAGCACATTACGAAAAGCAACAGCAACGGCAATTGTAAAAGTCAGTAAACAAGAAACAATTGATGCTGTGGTAAATAATCTTGTGCCAAAAGGAAATGTTCTCGAAATGGCAAAAACAGCTGGATTATTTGCGGTAAAAAACACCCATTTATCCATTCCAGATTGTCATCCGATTCCAATTGAATTTACTTCGGTAGAATATAAAATTGAAGGATTAGAAATTCAGATTATCTTCAATGTAAAAACTGTTTACAAAACCGGAGTTGAGGTTGAAGCCATGCACGGCGCATCAATCGTAGCATTGACGATGTACGATATGCTGAAACCAATTGATAAAGAAATCGAGATTTCAACTATTAAATTGATTACTAAAGAAGGTGGAAAATCCTCTTTCAAAAATAAATTTCCAAACGCTATAAAAGCGGCTGTTTTTGTTTGTTCTGATTCGATTTTTGCAGGCGATAAAGAAGATCGTTCTGGAAAAATAATTGTAGAAAAATTAGATTCATACGGAGTTGAAACAGCACATTATGAAATTATTCCTGACGAATTAGATATTATTCAGGAAAGAACAAAAGCTTACACAAAAGAAAATCAGCTGGTAATTTTTACGGGCGGAACAGGATTATCACCGAGAGATGTAACACCAGAAGCTTTGTTGCCAATATTAGAAAGCAGAATTCCAGGAATTGAAGAAGCCATTCGTGATTACGGACAGCAAAGAATGCCTTATGCAATGTTGTCTAGAACTGTTGCAGGAACTTTGGGCAAAAGCTTAGTTTTGGCTTTACCGGGCTCTACAAACGGAGCTAGAGAATCGATGGATGCAGTGTTTCCACATGTAATGCACGTTTTTCACATTTTAAAAGGAAAAAATCATGACAGCCTCTAACACTATTTTGACGGATGGTTTTGGACGCAGACACAATTATCTGCGTATTTCGCTGTTGGAAAAATGCAATCTGCGTTGTACATACTGCATGCCAGCCGACGGAATTGCACTTTCTCCAAAAGCGAGTTTAATGACTGCTGAAGAGATTTTTAGCATCGCCGAAACTTTCGTAAAAAATGGTGTTGATAAAATTAGATTAACCGGAGGAGAACCACTTCTACGAAAAGATTTTCCAGAAATTGTTTCAAAATTGGCATCTTTAGATATTTCGCTTTCTATTACGACAAATGGAATTTTAATCGACCGTCATATTGCCGTTTTAAAGCAATTTAAAATCAAAAAGATCAATTTGAGTTTAGATACTTTGATTTCGTCTAAATTTCATGCTGTAACACTCAGAAATCAGTTTGAGAAAGTTATTGATAACCTCCATTTACTTTTAAATAATGATTTTCAGGTAAAAGTAAATGTGGTTTTAATGAAAGGTTTTAATGATAATGAAATTGTTGATTTTGTGAAATTAACACAGTTTCTGCCAATTTCTGTACGCTTCATTGAGTTTATGCCTTTTGCAGGAAACGAGTGGGACAGAAGTAAAATGGTTTCACAAAATGAGATATTATCGTTGGTTGGAAATACTTTTTCTTCCGATCAAATTCAAAAATTAGAAGACGAGAAAAACTTCACATCAAGAAATTATAAAATAAAAGATTTTCAAGGCGATTTCGGAATTATAAGTTCGATTACAAACCCGTTTTGTGATAGCTGCAACCGAATCCGTTTAACTGCTGACGGAAAAATAAAAAATTGTCTTTTTTCAAATTCGGAAACCGATTTATTGACTCCTATTAGAAATGGAGAATCAATTATGAATTTAATTGCAGCAGCTATCCAAAGTAAAAAGAAAGTCAGAGCAGGAATGGCGACAATTGACGAAATGAATGATCCAGCTAAACATTTTGACAATCGCAGTATGATTGCAATTGGCGGATAGTTTAATTGTGAATTGTGAATTGTCAGGCCGAGCGAAGTCGAAGCTTTTTTTGCCTAATCTTGTCATTTCGAGGAACGAGAAATCGCACTCGTAAATCGACAAAAATTGGCAATCTTCTTTACAGAATTACTTGCGAAGATTTCTCGTTCCTCGAAATGACAAACTAAGTGTAAGAGCTCAGAAATAAAAAAAGGTTCAACTTTTTTAAAGTCAAACCTTTCTCAATAATTATTTCTTCTTTTTAGCTTTTGCCTTTTTTTGAGACTTCGCTTTCTTTTTTGCAATTTTTTTAGCTTTCGCTTTTTCTTTCGCTTTTTTAGCTTTTTCTTTTTTCTTGGCTTTCGCTTTTAATTTTGCTTTTTTAGCTTTCTCTTTCTTTTTATCTTTCTTCGCTTTTTCTTTTTTCTTAGCTGCTTTCTTTTTCTCTTTTTCCTTTTCTTTATCTTTCACTTTTTTGGCTTTTTTAGCAGCTTTATCTTTTTCAGTTTTAACTGCTTGGTTAGTATTCTCTTTTTTAGGTTCAGTAATTGGTGTTGCAGCAATTGCCGTTTTTTCTTCTGGTTTTACTGCAGGAGTTAATACTTTTTTTGCTGGTGCTTTTCGTACAGCCGGTTTTGGCGTAGTTGCTGCCACCGATTTTACAACTGCTTTAGCAGGTGCTTTTGCTGTAGGTGTTGCGGCAGCTTTTGTAACAGAAGCAGCAGGAGCCTTGGTTGTTGTAGGCTTTGATGCAACAGGTTTTGCCACAGTTGCTTTTGTCGCAGTTGGTTTTGTCGCAGTTGGTTTTGCTGCTGTCGTTTTTGCAGGTGCAGCTTTGCGGACAGGTGCTTTCTTAACAGGAGTATTTTCTGGTTTTGCGTTTTCTGTAACTGGTTTAACAGCTTCAGGTTTTACAGAATCGATTTTTTCCGGGGTACTTTCTTCGGGTTTGTTTTCCATATTAAATGCGCTTTTAGGTAAAGTTATTGTTAGCAATGTAACTAAATTGTTAATTCACAGTTAAGTAAAGATAATTATAAAACAAGTTACTCAATGTTAAGTTTTCTTATAAAAATTAATATTAAGTAGTTGAAAGTGAATTGTTTGTTTTTTTTATCGGAATTTTTAACCAGAATCTCTTAACAATTCTACATGAAAAAATGAGATGTATTTCTGAATTATGAATCGGTAATTGTGAATTGGGAAACTTGAAATATTTCTAATAAATTCAAGTGAAAACAAATGCTCTAACTCTGAAGAAAGGGATGTTTTATTGTCCTGCTCCCAATAACTATATGGATTCACATATGATATATCGGATAGCACGGCAGGAACGCTAGTGAACTAACGAAGCTAATAGATTCTATTAATACTTGAGAAGATACTAATTTGTTACAATCTCTAAAATTTTAAAATTGCTTTTCGGTGATTCACACAAAGAACAGCAATAATCCTCGCCTAAATCTGTAAACAAAATTCCTTTTGGAATGCCTTGACTTTCATCTCCATATTCCGGTTTATAAAGTGTTAGACATTCTTGACATTGGTAAATATCCAATTGTGGTTTTTCCTTTTTCTGCAGGTTTTCAGTGGTTTCAGCTGTTGCGTTTCCGAGTTCATCGAAATATTTTCGGCTTAATTCGATTAGAATAGTTGGCAGCTCAAGTTTGTCGATATCCTGAGAGTGAACGATATATTCTCGTGTATTCGGATCAAAATTCTTCGCAAACAAAACATTGTAGGTATCTCTGATTTTAATGGATTCTAAAGCTGCTGGAAGTTCATTTTTTTCGATAACAATCGAAGTAAAATAATGCCCGTCGCGATTGTATTCTGAAATACCAAAATTAAGTCCATATGTACTAATGTCAAATTGATCAAGCGTACGAACTAAAAACGTTTTCAAGTTCAATGCCCATTCCATAGCAACAGGCAGATGCCAATTTAATTCTAATAAGGAATGACGAACATTAATCCCTCTTTTGCCTAAGAATTTTTCCCATTCTAATTTTCGGTCCTTCGGAATTCCTTTTATGATGAAAGATTTCCAAGGTGTTATACATATTTTACCGATTTTGCATTCAAAACACAAATCGCACATTTCTTTCAGGAAATCTAAATCGTATAAATTATTTCGCCAATAAAGCCCAAGCCAGTATTGATCGATTCCCATTCGATTCATTCCTTCGTAATAAGGAAAAGGATAAAACGGAATATTTAAAGGTTTGTCGATTGTTCGATTATTAGTGTCTAAAGCTTCGCTTATCAGCGTAAAAAGCATTTCGATGTCAAGTGTTGTTTCATCTGTAATTTTCTCGATTTCATAATAGGTTTTCGCTAAATCCCAAGTATAAATCAAGACAGGATAAACTTCCATCTTTTCCCATTTTGGAAGTCTGATATATAGATACCAATAATCTTCATGTTCTGAAGCTATAAAGTTTAAATGTCCTGTAAATAAAGGAACCAACTGTTGTTTTGGATCTGTAATGTTTACTTTTAGTTTGGGTTGTTCTTTAAATTCTTCTAAAACATACAAAAAACGATTTCCTGTCAGCCAATTGGTATTTCTAAAAATATCCGTCGAAACATAAGAAGAAACAATATTGTTGCCGCTTTTTTGATCTGGATAAACAAAATGATGTTTTCCCAAAGTGGTTTTGTCTAAAGATTTAAAACCCTTAGGAAAAATAATATCCTGTCTCGAACCAAAAGAAATAGAATCCAGACCTTCATCTAAAGCAATATTTACTACTTCTAGCAATTCTCCCGGTGAGATAACGCCTCCTTTTACTATTAATCTTGTTAACTCCATAGTTTTATTTGTTTCACGTTTCAAGTTTTTCTCGAGCTTGTCAGGCTGAGCGAAGTCGAAGCCTTTCACGTGTAGCCCTTCGACTTCGCTCAGGGTGACATCACGTTGTTTTAGGTTTCACGTTTCAAGTTTCAAATTTGACCGCAATCTTGTCATTTCGACATAAGGAGAAATCACACTCTTATTTCGACAAAGACTAGTTTGTACTTTGCGGAGTTTCTTGTGTGATTTCTCGTTCCTCGAAATGACAAACGGTAAGCAACTTGAAACATTTTTTTAAACTTTACATTTCGCCAATATCTCTTTAACCTCCGTTTTACAGCTTCCGCATCCTAATCCTGCACCAGTGTTTTTGCATAAATCAGTAAAATCGTTTACACCTCTTTTGATTGTTTCTTCAATGTTTCCGGCACCAACCTGACTGCAGGAACAAACTAATTTTCCTAATACAGGTTTTGCAGTAGAGCTTCCTCTTAAAAGCATATTTCGCTTGTCTGATAATTCGATTTTGCTTTCAATCATCGTTTTGAATTCGGCAAATTCATTCTTATCTCCCATTAAAATTGCACCAACTAAGAGATCATCTTTTACAATGCATTTTTTGTAATAACGTTTTTTCAAATCAGTAAAAACAATTTCTTCATACGAATCATCGTTTTCTGGAATTGTAATATCTCCGATGCTGCACAGATTTATATCTTCTAATTTTAAAATATTCATTAAAATCGAACCTTTATAATAACTGCTGATATCGCCCGCTAAAAAGTTTGCCAGAATATCCGCTTGTTCTTCGGCGGCAGAAGTAATTCCGAATAATTTATTATTGAATTCTGCTATTTCTCCAATGGCAAAAATATCAGGATTCGAAGTTTGTAAATATTGATTGACTTTTACGCCGCGCCCGCAGGCAAGACCACCTTCTCTCGCAATTTCGATATTCGGAATTGTTCCAATCGTATAAACAATTGCATTTGCAGTTATAATTTTACCGCTTTTTAAGGCAATTTCAATTTCGTTTTCATTATCCGTTTCAAAAACGGTGCTGACTTCATTATCAAAATAAATCTGAATATCACGAAGCTGTACTTCTTCGGCCAATAATTTGCTCGAAATTCGATCCAGCTGACGTTCCATTAAACGCGAAGCTCTCTGAATTATAGTAGTTTTTACTTTTTTATGTTTTAAAGCAGCAGCCAATTCCAATCCTAATAAACCTCCGCCAATAATAACAACATGCTGTTCTTCCGGCGGAAGATTGGTGCTGTCAAGATGTTTTTTTAAACGGTCAGCATCTTCTTTTCTTCTTACGGTAAATCGTCCCGGAAGGTGCAGTTGCGCATTTTCTGGAATAAAAGGGCGACTTCCAGTTGCTAAAATCAAAGAATCGAAAGTGTGTATTTCGCCCAAACTATCTTTTATAGTTTTTGTATTGGAGTCTATTTTTTCAATAGAAATTCCCGCTTTCATGGTAATATTCAGCTTGTTTAATGCTTCGCCGTCTTTAACCTTTAAAAGTTGTTCCCAAGTGAATTCTCCTGTCATGTATTCGGGTAACAAAACACGATTGTAAAACGGATTTATTTCATTCGAAAAAACAATAATTTCATCAGTGGTATTGAATTCACGATAATTTTGAATGAATCGGAATGAAGCTGCACCAGCACCAACAATAGCAATTTTCTGAAAAGGTTTTACATATTTTTTAATCGAAACGGTCGTGTATTTAAAATCAGGTTCTTTTGAAATGGGATCTACAACGGTATTCGTTAAATTGTTTGTTCTATTCAAATCATTTTCAAGTTGTTTTCCCCAATGCATTGGAAGAAAAAGTACCTTTTCTTTAATAGAATCGGTCACTTTTGCTTTTACGCGAACTTCGCCATTTTTGCTTGTAACGGTAATAATATCGCCATTTTTAATTTCATTTTTAAAGGCATCAATTGGATTTATCTCTAAAACCGGACTTGGAATATGGGTTAATAATCTCGAAACTTTTCCTGTTTTGGTCATAGTGTGCCATTGATCGCGAATTCGTCCCGTAGTTAAAATAAAAGGAAATTCGGAATTGGGCTGTACCGATGTGTTTTCGATTGAAACTGGCAGGTTAAAAATTGCCTTTCCAGAAGGCGTATAGAATTTTTTATCTGTAAATAATCTAGGCGTTCCCGGATGTCCGTAATCTGGAACCGGCCATTGAAAAGTGCCTTCGGTTTTTAAACGATTATAATTTAAAAATGAAATATCAATATTAGTACCTTTGGTAAGTGCACAATGCTCTTTGTAAATTTCTTCGGCGTTATTGAAATCGAAACCATGGAAATTCATTTTTTTAGCAAAACGAATTAAAATTTCAATATCAGGAAGTGCTTCTCCCGGCGCATTAATTCCTTTTGGCAGATAAGAAATTCGGCGTTCAGAATTGGTCATTGTTCCATCTTTCTCTAACCAGCCGGCAGCAGGCAAAAGCAAATCGGCAAATTTTGCTGTATCAGCATTATGCGAAATATCTTGAACTACTACAAACTTAGCGTTTTGAAGTGCTTTTTCGATTCGACGGGAATCTGGCAAACTAACTAAAGGATTTGTACAAATAATCCAAACAGCCTTCATTTTTCCTGATTCTAAAGCTTCAAACATTTCTGTTGCCGTTAACCCCGGTTTATCTGAAATCTCGTCAACGCCCCAAAAGTCAGCCACTTCTTTGCGATGTGTAGGATTTGCAATGTCTTTATGCGCTGCCAAAAGTGTTGCCATTCCGCCCACTTCACGTCCGCCCATAGCATTCGGCTGACCCGTTAATGAAAATGGACCAGAACCTGGTTTCCCAACTTGTCCTGTTAATAAAGATAGATTCAGTAAAGCCGTATTTTTGTCAACGCCAACAGCACTTTGATTTAGTCCCATTGCCCAAAGTGAAATAAATCCTTTAGCCTTTCCAATAATATCTGCGGCGAGTTTAATATCGTTTACTGATATTCCGCATAGTTTTGATGCTTTTTCAAGCGACGTACTTAATACTAAATCTTTATATTGTTTGAAATTTTCAGCATTGTTTTTGACAAAATCATGGTCAACATGACCTTTTTCAATTATGCGTCTGGCAATAGCATGATACAAAATAATGTCAGAACCTGGAAGAATTTGTAAATGCAAATCGGCGAAAGCGGCTGTATCAGTTCGCCTAGGGTCAATTACTATTATCTTCGTTTTTGGATTTTTTTCTTTATGTTTTTCAAGCCGTCTAAATAGAATAGGGTGACACCAAGCGGGATTTGCGCCTGTAATTAAAAAAGTATCAGCCAATTCAATATCATCATACGCAATTGGTACAGAATCTTCTCCGAAAGTCTTTTTATAACCCACAACGGCAGAACTCATGCAGAGTCGTGAATTGGTATCGATATTATTGGTTTTCAAGAAACCTTTTACCAATTTATTTACTAAGTAATATTCCTCAGTTAAACATTGTCCCGAAATATAAAACCCTACACTGTCTGGTCCGTGTTTTTTTATAAAAGAAGAAAAAACTGCCGCAGCGCGATCTAGAGCTGTATCCCAGCTTACACGCTCGAGCGGATAAGATTTACTGCCTCGCATTTCAGGATATAAAATTCGGTCAGAAGTATCATTGACTACGTAATGCAGATTCATTCCTTTAGAACACAACATTCCTTTATTTACCGGATGATCTTTGTCACCCTCAACCATAACGCCGTTTTTAGCATCGTTGGTTACGATTATGCCGCAGCCAACGCCGCAATAAGAACAGGTAGTTTTGATTTTGGTATTTTGCATTACAGTTCTTTTTTTAGATACTATTTCCTGAATCTGTAGTGACTTAGATAAATCACTTATACAAAAATAAGTATTTTTACGTATAAATACTTATTTTTTAGATTTATTTTTTTATTTTTGATGCAATAAAATGAGCAGCAACAAATTAGTTTTTAATCCAATAAAAATTAGGACTCATGAAAGAAGAACAAACCCTTTGTTATTCTTGTGCCAATGAAAATTGCTTTATCAAGAAACATCTCCATTTAGAGCAAATGAATACTTATGTTTCTAAGAAACAGAATATAGTCTGCAAAAAATCAGATCAATTTATTGTGGAAGGTTCTTCTTTACAAGGACTTTATTTTATTTGCAAAGGAAAAGCGAAAACAGTAAAAACGGGAATTAACGGACGTGAGCAAATTGTACGCTTAACGAAAAGTGGAGATATTATTGGTTTTCGCGGATTTGGAACTGGGAAAAAGTATTTAATTGGTGCTTATGCCTTGGAAGATACTGTTTTGTGTAATTTTAGCAATGAAACGATGCTGGAAATTTTACAGCATATTCCAGAACTTACCTATGCTTTAATGTTGTTTTATGCTGATGAATTGAATAAAAGTGAAAACAACATTCGTAAAATTGCGCATATGAATGTTCGTGAACGTGTGGTTGATTTATTGCTTTATATTCATCGTAAATTCGGACAAATCAATGATTTAATTGATATTGATCTTTCTCGCAAAGAAATTGCCGATTTTGCAGGAACGACCGAAGAACAAGCAATTAGGGTTATTTCAAGTCTTAAAAAAGAAGCTTTAATAAAAACGGTTGGAAAACGAATTGGGATTTTGGAAGTTTCAAAATTACGCTCTGAAATTATGGAACATAAATATTTTTCTGTTTAATCTTATTACGTAATTCTACGTATTAATATTTACTTTTTGCTTGGCTATGTAATATACGTTTCAAGAGTAGAACTCTATTACGAACTACTTTTTTATTTCGTATTGGATCATAAAGACTTGGATTTTTTAACATTGCAATTAAAGTCAAAATTTCTTCTTCATTAAGTTGTCCTATGTTTTTATTGAAATAGAACATTGAAGCTTCTTTTACACCGAAAGTTTTGTAGGTAGAGTCAGCATAGACGTGTTTAAAATCAGTATTTAGAAGAAGATATTTATAGCAATCCGTCTGTGTAAATTCTCTCTGTAATTTAAGTTTATAAAGTGATTTTGTAAATGAATATCCATGTCTGTATACAGGAATATAATCTGTAGCTCGATCACAAGGACATTTTTCTTCTTTCATTTTTGTATTTATCTTTTCATAGATACCAGTAAATGTTTTGAGATTTTCTTTCTTTGCTTCATTTATTTTTTCTGTTAGATCAACAAACTTTTCATTTTTATAAATAGGATTGAAGCCACTTAGTAAAAACGTAATTGTAATTGCCAGGAAGGCAGCCGATATGAGGAATATTCTTAAAGTCTTTTTAAGCATAAAAAGGGTGTTTTTGTAGAGACGCATCTGGGTACGTCTCTACTTCGAATAATTTATTTTTTCCTACCAATAAATCGAATTACAGAACCCGTTCCGTTATGGAATAAACCTTCGTTTAATTCGATTTCTTTTTCTTCTAATTCGATGATTTCATAATTCGGAAAATCACTTTTTATTTCTTCTATAGAAAATAGAGATTCAATATCTTTTGGTCCGCCAACTTTATCATTTATTGCAAGATATTCTAAATGCTTTTTGCTGAAAGCTTCAAAAATAATAATACCGTCTTTGCGTAATAGTTTATCAAGCTGTTTGTGAATTTCGGATTTAATTTCTGCAGGGAAATGAGCATAAATCAAGGCAATTACATCAAATTGTTCTTCTTTGAAATTTAGCGTTTCTAATTCGCCAACTTGATAATCAATCGAAACATTGTTGGCTTCAGCAAGTTTTAAAGCTTTATTTTTTCCTTCTTCACTAATATCAAAAGCGGAAACGTTCCAACCCAATTTTGCAGCAAAAATGGCATTTCGTCCTTCGCCTTCGGCAGGAAAAAGAATAGTGCTGGGTTTTAATTTTTGAATTTGTTCTTTTAAGTAATTGTTGGGTTCTTCGCCATATGCAAATTCTTCGTTGCTGTAGCGGTCATCCCATCTTTGGGTCCAGTTGTTCATTATTTATAAATTAAAATTAATTATTAAAGGTTTATGATCACTGTGTAAAGTCCAATCTTTGTAATTTCCGACTTCAACACTTTCTAAAACTTCCATAAAATCATTTGAAGCAAAACAATAATCTATATGATAAGGTTTGTTTTCGTGCTTATAAAGATATAAAGTTGGATGTTGTTCTTGACCTTGAATCTGATTAAAATATTTATGATAGGTGCTAAAAATATTTTTATCGGCTAATTTATTTACGACTGTCGTATGATTCCCTTTACGACGCGGTTTGTCCCAAATGGTATTGCTGTTGAAATCGCCAATTAAAATTGTTTTGGTCTCTTTGATAAGATCTTCATAATAATTAATCGCTTTCCAAACTTGCGATATGTATGCGCCATCTTTATCTGCGGGATTATTTGCCCAAATAGCAAATAAGGTAAAATCAACTTTTCCGCCCGTAATCGCTATCGGTAAGATATTTTTGAAGTCCGGATTATGACAATTTAATAATTGAAAGTGATAATTGCTGTAGGAGAGAACGCCAAGTCCTTTATTCGGATTTGTACCGTACCAAAGAATGTCATTTGGTGTTTGTACTTCATTTGAGAATTTTAATTTTTCAGGATTTTCACACTCAGAAATTATGACAATATCAGGGTTATGAGTCAGAATGAATTTTGCTTTTTTTCTGAATGCCATGTTGCAATTCCAAGCTATGAGTTTCATTGAAAATCTTTTATTTTGGGAATAATGTACTCAAATGTACGCAAAAAAAATCCCCTTTTTCTTTATTTAAAAGAGGGGGTTTTTAATATTAATTTTTAGAAAAAAACTATTTCTTCCAGCTAAAAATCCTAGGATTTACAGAAATCATTAACCAAGCCCAATTGTTAGTATGACCTGCATCTCCGTTTTTCAAGAACTCTAAAGTTTTTGAACCAAACATTTGAGAATAACCTCCAGTTAGTGTAATGTCTTTTTTGAAATTGTAGCCTGCAGTAAAATCGACCTCAGTTCCTAAGTAAGAATCAAGTTTTTCATTTGTTGGAGTCACAACATCTGCGGCAGATAAAAATACGTGCGGCATTAACGCAAACTGCCATTTTTTGACATTATAACTTAGTTTTAAGTAGGCATCTTGCAAACCAACGCTGTTTTGGTGATTTCCAACATAAAAATAATCCATATAACCATTAAAAGCATGATTGGTTCCAAATATTGGATTGAACGATTTAATTACTGTACTGCCGTCATTTGTATCTTTTCCAGATAAAAATTCATAACCTAAACCAGCTTTAAAGGCATCAGAAATGTTGTATCCTAAATAACCAGCGGCATTCCATGCACTTACCTGCTTGTCTGTACTTTTACCAGTTTGTCCATATAACCAGAAATTAGTATCTAATTTACCCGTTTTATAGGTTAAATACGTTCCAAAAGTCTGTTTGTAATCTACCAATAATTTTGCGTCGGCATTGGCATATTCATATCCAGTATTTAGGGCTAATAAACTCATGCCTAAATTACTGAACGATGTGTGGTACCAAGCATATTGTATAGCTTTGTAGTTGGCGACAGTGTATGGAGTTTGCACTATATTTTCGGCATTTGAGTTGAAAGCAAATCCCATATCAAGCTGCTGGTTTTTTGGGCGGAAAGTAACCAGTACTGCATCGTGACTTTGTCCTTGTTGTAACCAATCGATTTCACCCATTATACGCTGATTGTCATAAGAGAGTACTTGGCGCCCAACTCTTGCGCTCCATTTTTCGGTGAAGTTGTATTGTGCCCAAGCCTCAAAAACGGCAACTCCATTTTTATCTGCGGTGGTTGTGGTTGGTACATCGCCCCAGGTTCTAATGTTTTGAAGAGTTAATTTAACAATCAAATCATCTTGCTTAAAATTTAAATTTAAACGGGAACGCTGCGAGATTTGCGAAGTTCCTTCTTGACCTTCTGGTAATAAAGTTTTGTATCCGTTTCGATATTCGAAACGTGGTCTTAATTGTAAGTTGGCATCAAATTCTTGTGCTTGCATGGCAGCACCAAATCCTAGAAAAAGTAAGGATAGAATTATTCTAGTTTTTTTCATATCTATGATGGTTTAATAAAAGACAAATTTATCTTATAATGATTTTACTTTTAGTGATATTAATCATATTTGATAATTATTTTTAAACTTTTAATACGCTTATTTTCTGTCTATTACTTTTGCCAAAGCCAGTTGTTTTTCGTTCATGATTTTAGTTACGGTATAATGCATCCAAACGAGACAAATGGTCGAGAATAGTAAAATAAAAATCCATGAACTTGACCAAATTCCTGTTGCGGTCAGCAAGTATCCAAAGATGATTGGACCTAAAAAGCCGCCCAAACCCCCAATCATTCCAACCATACCTCCAACAACACCAACCTCTGTAGGGAAATATTCTGGGATATGTTTGTAAACTGCTGCTTTGCCAATTCCCCAAGAAATTCCAATTAAAATTACTAAAATTAAGAATACCCACATATTAGCATCGAATTTTATTACAGTAATTCCTTTTGCCAGCAGTTCCTTTTTCTTTACGGTTTGGTTCTGTGCGACAACAACTTGCTGCCAAGATGTTCGAGTTGGGAGAATTGTATTTTCAGAATTGTTTTCTTGTTTTTGCGCAATATTAAATTCTGTTTCACCTATTTTAATGTTGTCTTTTGCAATAGAAGTTACTGTTCCTTTTTTTGTTGCAAGAAGGCCGGGACCTGTAGTAGTGATTTCCATTTTCGGAACCATTAATAGAGCACTTAAAATAACAGAAGAACTTAAAACCCAATACATAACTTTTCGCGCACCAAATTTATCTGATAAATAACCTCCAAAAGCCCTTATTACACCAGAAGGAAGACTAAACATTGTGGCAAATAATCCGCCCATAACCAAGCTGGTTTGGTAAACGTTCATAAAATTGGGCAGCAGCCATTGAGAGTACGCAACAAAGCAGCCAAAAACTAAAAAGTAGTAAGCTCCAAATCGCCAAACTCTAGCTGATTTTAGCGAACCAAGCATTTGACGAACGCTTTTTGTATGGTTCTCAATTTTTTTATTTTTAGCAAAAATTAAAAAAGCAATTCCAATTAAAACAAGGGAAAAAGCATAGATAATTGGAAGTATTTTCCAGCCATTTTGCGGATCCTCTAAAGAGAAATGATTTAATAGCGAAGGCGCTAAAAATGTGGTAATTGCAGCTCCCGCATTTCCCATTCCGAAGATTCCTAAAGCGCGTCCCTGCCATTCTTTTGGATACCAGATTGAAGTATATCCTATTCCTACAGCAAAACTAGTTCCTACCATTCCAAATAAGAAACTGAGTAAAGCAAACATAAAAAAACTGTCAGCATAGGGCAGGAGAAACAGCGGAATTGAGCTAAGCAGCAATAAAAGTGAAAAGATATATTTCCCTCCAAATTTATCTGTGAGCATACCAATTGGTAAGCGCATAATTGAGCCTGTTAAAATTGGAATTCCCAAGAGCCATCCAACTTGAACAACGCTCCAATGAAAAATTCCGTTATCGACCAAAAAGGTTACTAAAACCCCGTTTAATGTCCAGCAGGCAAAACACACAGTAAAAGCCAATGTGTTCAAAAATAAAATTTTGTGTGATTGAGATAATGAGTTTGTAGTTTTCATAGCACTTATATTTTTATGTAAAAATAAGTACTATAACTTAGTTAAAAGATGCTAAAACGCAGTTTTTGGAAAATAAATACGTATTAATACGTATTTTTTTAAATCAAAGAATATTCAGCAGCTTTGTTAGAAAGTTCCATTAAGTTTTTAACTTTCAATTTTTTCATTAGATTAAAACGGTGTACTTCAGCAGTACGTTTGCTGATATCAAGCGCTTCGGCAATTTCTTTGTTTCCTTTTCCGGATAATAAAAGAGTCAGAATTTCTTTTTCTCTTTTAGTAATCATCATTTCTTCACTTAGATTTTGTTTAGGTTCTAGTGATGTTGACGAATTTGTAAGCTGGCTTATTAGAATAGAAGAAATATCACCACTAAAATATTTTCCGCCGGCAGCCACTGTGTGTAAGGCTTTCAAGAATTCTTCTTTACTTGAACCTTTTAGCAAATAACCATCGGCACCAGCTTTTATAGATTTCAATACATATTCTTCAGATTCATGCATAGAAAGCATAATAATTTTTACATTGTTATTTTCGCTTCTAAGTTTTTCTACTACCTCGATGCCCGTTAAATTTGGCATACGAATATCTACTATAAGTAAGTCTGGTTTGCTTTCGGCAACAACATCAAGTGCATCAGCTCCATCAATTGCTTCGCCAACGACTTCAATGTTTGCTTCATTTTCAAGTAAAGATTTAATTCCATCTCTTACAAAAACATGGTCGTCTGCCAGCACTACACGAATGATATTACTCATAGTTTACTTAAATTAGATTCTTGATTTTTTACGTATATTCATCTATAAAGAAGACGCTAATATACGTAATTTTTTAGATTTTAAATTCTAACATTAAAATTTCTAATGTTGGAAATTCTAAATTATACAATTGTCAGGCTGAGCGAAGTCGAAGCTTACGTACGTTGCGCTGTAAAATTGTCGATTAAGATTGCTTGGGCTTCGACTTCGCTCAGCCTGACAAGCTTATCTAGAATTTGATAATCGACTTTGACAAAGTTTGGCTTTCAATTGCCTCCAACTTTAGTCGGAGGTTTTTGTAGATATGAGAAAGGGCTTTAGCCGAATGTGTATGTATTTGGCTAAAGCCCTTTTTTATACTTGTCTGTATTCCACCAGCTAAAGCTGGAGGCAATTGATTTATTTTAAGTTTAATTAAAAGCAAAATATTTTTTGAAAGCGTTTACCCGCGAGAGGGATAGGAGCAAGCTACCGAAGTAGCGCGGATAGCCCGACAGTATTAGGGAAAGTGGGCGCATATAGACAAAGTTAAATTGCCCACTTTTTCTAATACTGGATCGCCTTGATAATTAGATAATTAGTAAATGTGGTAATTAGATAATGATTTTGTCGATTTACTTTGCAGGGTTTCGACTTCGCTCAGCCTGACAAGTAGGAGTTCGACGTTTGGGTAAATTATATAATTATCTAATTGACTAATTTTCTCATTTGAGAATCGGAATATTAAAGGTAATCCTTGTTCCTTCGCCAAGAATTGATTTGATGAAAACACGCCCATTAATGTATTGGATTCTTTCTTTCATAAACAACAAACCCATTCCAGATTCGCTGTTGCGTTTTTTGTCGACAGCATTGATGTCGAAACCTTTTCCGTTATCGTCAATTATAATGCTTAACAAAGTTTCACTGTGAGAAAGTTGAACAATGATATGGGACGATTCGGCATATTTTATGGCGTTGTTTATAGCTTCTTGAGTTAGGCGATAAATATTGATTTCGATTAAAGAATCTAATCGTTGATTGAAATCGGTTTTGTTGTAGAAAAGAATTTCTTTTCCTGTTAGTTTTGAAAGTTCCTGCGTAAGTTTTGCCAAGGATGAAACAATGCCGTGATCACTTAATTCAGGAGGCATTAAATTGAAAGTTGCTGTACGGACGCCTTTTATAATGTCTAGTGAAAGTTTCTTTAGATACTCAATTTTTTGTTCTGATTTTTCTCTGTCATCTAAATTGATACTTTCTAAGCTAAACTTTAAACCAGTCAGCATTTGACCAATTCCGTCATGAATTTCTTTGGCGATTCGGTTTTGCTCGTTTTCTTGGTTTTCGACGATTTTGCTTGAGATAATCTTTTGCTGATTGATTTTTTCAGTGCTGTTTTCAAGATTCAAACGTTCGACCTCGCGTTGTGCTTTTTTGCGCTCGGTAATGTTAAAACAGACAATTAAAAGTTCTAATTCGTCTTTTTTAATCATAACGGGAACCATCGAAAGGTCAAGCCAAATCTCAACATTTTCTTTGGTAACAATTTTAATTTCGCCTTGCCAGCCGCTTCGTTGTTTTTCGAATATCAGTCGATCAAAGTTGATTTGTTCTTTTTCGTCTGCTGTTAAAACTTCAGAAAACTTCTTGTTGGATAAAAACTTGGTGTAATTCAGTAGTTTAGCAAATTTTTCGCCAATATGTATGATTGAACCATCAGGTGCAATTCGGCAATAGAGCAATGTGTTTTCCATTGCATAATTAAGCGACTTTAATTCTTTAACCGAATTTTCCTTGATTTCGCTTAGTATTTCAGTATCGTATGCGAGTTTTAACGCTTTCTTTTCAGAAGATAAAAGTTTGGCAATTAATCGTTCAATTTTTTTATTGGTTGGTCTAAAAATGAAAAGAAACTCTAAAAGCAATACCAAAAGTGTAAACCCGAAAATCCAGTATTCAATTCGGCGTTGTTCGGTTACTTTTTCGTGCGCTTCGAGATCGTATTGACTTACAATCTGATTCATTTTAGAAAGAAAAATGCCTTCGTTTTCTAAAATTATAGTTACTAATTTTTGATTTTCGGCTGCTTGCTTTTTCTGTTTTAAATTCAATAAAAAAGAATCAGTTGTATTTGCAATTTTATTGAAAATCGGATTGATTTCAAGATATAATTTAGAAAGTGTTTCTGATTTTTCTTTTGGAAAGGCTAAGCTGTCACTTCCGTTTTGGAGTGCATTTTGGTTTTTTTTCCAAAGTGATAAAACGTCATTTAAATGCGAAATTTGTTTTGCAGAAGCGTTTTCAGAAACATACTGCAGAATCAGAACTTCTTTTACGATTTTCTGACTCAGCATTCGTTGTTTTCCTGAAAAGTTTATGATTTTAGAATCGCTTAATTGCTGATTCAGATTGTATTGCACTAAAATCTGACTGATAATTATAGTTACCGCAATAGTAAGAAGCGCAAAAAAATACAGTCGTCGTAAATTTTTGAAAGTGATTTTGTCTTCTTCCTGATTGCTTTTCTTCATAAAGTCAGTTTACAATCCTAAAGATGCTTTTATAAGATTGAGATTTTCTTCAGAATAGTTGATTTTTAAGGCTTCCTGATGTCCTTTATCCGACATTTTATCCCAGGTTTTTTTGATGATGTTTTTTAGTTTTTCTTCATCGTGTTTATGAACAAAAGGATCTAAGTAATATTCTAAAAACACAAGACAGATAACATCTTCTAATAATTGTGTTTCGTGATCTTTTTTAAGTAATTTTTTCTCTATTAAAAATGAAACGCGATCTATAAAAGTTTCATCGTAGCCTGCTTTTACTAGAATTTCGGCAGTTGTTTTTGCATGGAATTTTTTAAGTTCTTCTCTCCATTTCAAATAACCAACGCGATCCATTGGGTACGATTCGCGGGCAACTTTCCATCGGCAGATGTGTTGTGCTTTTGACGCAATTTGAATTTCTTCAGATGCATTTGGTTCGAACTGCATCAATCTTTCGTACATCCTGTTTGAATACAATAATTCTTTTGGATATTCTTTGTTTTGGTGAGTTTCGATGTTTGGATCCTGTGCGTTTTCAGCATCAATCCATTCGCTTGCTTTTTGAAAAGGTGTAGTCATTTTTTGGTTTAATAATAGATTTCAAAGATACGTAATTAAGTTTTTTTTCGCCACGAATTTCACGAATTAGCACGAATTATTGTTTATGTTTTTTTGCCACAGATTAAAGGATTTTTTGGATTTAATCTTGTGTATTTTTTTTTTGCCACGAATTTCACGAATCTCCACGAATTAAATTAGTGTAATTTGTGAAATTCGTGGCAAACAATTTTAATTATTTTAATCTGTGGCATATAAATTAGTCTGCAAATCCAACGAAAACTTCATTTTCGACAATCTTAATTGGGTAAGTTGCAATGCTATATTCTTCGCCGTTTAGATTCGAGCCATCAACTAATGAAAATGTTTTTTTATGCATTGGGCAGGCGATTTTCGGGATATCATCGGCAGAACCTGTCATTCCTCTTGAAAGTACCATTTCCATTTTGTGAGGGCAGGCGTTTTGACAAGCGTACCATTCGTTTCGACGGGCAAAATTAAAAATCGCAATCTGTTTGTTTTTGTATTTAATACAGCCGCCGCGATTGGTTGGAAAATCTTCTACTTTACCTGCTTTGAACCAAATTGTTGCATCGCTCGCATGAACTGTTTCGTATTGATTTAAGATTTCTTCCATTTTGATTGAGTTTTGATTTCCTGTTTCTTAGCCCTCTTTTTACAATCAAGAGAGTTTGATGGCGCAGTAAAAAAGAGGGTAAGAAGGACAGCAAACGTTTAATGATTTTTTCTTTTTTTTGGAGCTTTATGGTGTTTTGCCACAAAGGCGTAAAGACGCTAATTCTTTTTTTAATCTTTCTAATCCTTTAATCTGTGGCTTTTATTTTAAACACATAGAAACATAGATTTTTTTGCTTTTTGTTTGAGAAATAGAAAATTAAAAGAAACTAGTTTCTAACACATAGCTATACGTGTTTATGCAAGTTAAACGCCTTTATTAAGTTTTTAAAATCTATGTCTCTATGTGTTTAAAAATTTATGTCTTGAATTTACAACCAAGCTTTTGGCATTTTTTGATCTCTTAGCGGAACAAAAACAGCATTGTCGTCTTTTTCTTCTGAGTTTATAAAGTGATTGAAACGTTTTAATAATCTTGGTTTTTCTAGAACTTGTTTCCATTCACATTCAAAAGTGTTTACTAAAGCTTGCATTTCAGTTTCTAAAGTTTCACAGATTCCTAAACTGTCTTCAATAATTACTTCTTTCAAATATTCTAAACCGCCATCTAATTTTTCTAACCAAGTTGATGTTCGAATCAGCGGACCGGCAGTTCTGATGTAATACATTAAAAATCTATCCATGTATTTGATTACTGTTTCTTTATCGATTTTTTCAGCTAATAAAACGGCGTGTTTTGGGTTTGCACCGCCATTTCCAGCGATGTATAAATTCCATCCGTCTTCAACCGCGATTAAACCGAAATCTTTTCCTCGGGCTTCGGCGCATTCGCGAATGCAGGCTGAAACACCGCCTTTTAGTTTATGCGGAGAACGAATTCCTTTGTATCTGTTTTCAAGTTCGATGGCAAATCCAGCGCTGTCGTCCATTCCGTAGCGGCACCAAGCGTTTCCAACACAGCTTTTTACGGCACGAAGTGATTTTCCGTAGGCATGACCGCTTTCAAAACCATTATCAATTAAGATTTTCCAGATTTTAGGCAAATCACTTAAATGAGCTCCAAATAAATCGACTCTTTGAGCTCCGGTAATTTTAGTGTATAAATCGAATTGTTTTGCGACTTCGCCAATCACAATTAATTTTTCAGCAGTGATTTCACCGCCGGCAACTCTTGGCACAACAGAATAAGTTCCGTTTCGTTGAATGTTAGCCAAAAATCTATCGTTTGTATCTTGAGTGGTTACGTGTTTATTTGCTGTATCATTGTAAATACTTGAAAAAATTGATGCTACAACTGGTTTGCAAATTTCGCAGCCGTCGCCTTTTCCGTGGTGATCTAAAACATCGTAAAAATTCTCATATTTATTTATTTTTACCAAATCGAATAATTCTTGACGATTATAATTAAAATGTTCGCAAATGACTTCTTTTACTTCTTTTCCTAAAGATTTTTGAGTGGCTTTTACCAAATCGGAAACCATTGGTTTACAACCTCCACAGCCAGAAGTTGCTTTGGTTGCTTTTACAACATCAGAAAATGTAGTGCAGCTTTCATCTAAAATTTTACAGCAGATCGCGCCTTTCGTTACATTTTCGCAAGAACAAATTACGGCTGTATCTGGCAAATCCATAACACTTCCTAAACTTGAGCCTTCAGAGCCATCGCGAGTACCTAAAATCAAATCTTCTGGATTTTTTGGTAATGCCATTGCGTTGCTGTAAATCTGGAAGAGCGAATTATAATCACTTGAATCTCCAACTAAAATGCCGCCTAAAAGCGTTTTAGAATCTTTGGTAACGTTGATTCTTTTGTAAACACCGCTTAGTTTATTTTCATAAATAATGGCTGTTACATTTTCATTTTCGATAAAAGGATCACCAAAACTCGCCACTTCAACACCAATTAATTTTAATTGTGTTGACATATCGATGGTTTCTCTCATGGTTTTATCTCCATTTAAGATTTGCTCGGCGGCAACATCGGCCATTTCGTAACCTGGAGCAACAAGTCCGTAAATGTTTTGATTGTAAAGCGCCGCTTCTCCAATCGCATAAATAGAAGGATCTGATGTCTGCATTTGATTGTTTACTACAATTCCACCTCTCACGCCGACTTCAAGTCCTGAAATTCTAGCCAATTCGTCGCGAGGTTTAATTCCTGCAGAAATAACCAACATGTCTACTTTTAGTAATTCATCGTTGGCAAACATCATTCCGGTTATACTTTCTTTTCCGTCGATATATTGTGTTGCTTTGTTAAGATGAATTCCAATGTTTAATTCTTCAATTTTAGATTGAAGCATATCGCTTGCGCCTTGATCTAATTGCCTTGGCATCAAACGCGGAGCAAATTCCACCACATGCGGATTCAGTCCCAAATCTCTAACGGCTTTTGCTGCTTCAAGACCTAATAAGCCACCTCCTAAAACTGCCGCTTCGGTTGCGCCTTTTATTTTTATTTTTTTGGCGTAAGCCATAATCGCATCAAGATCTTCGATGGTTCTGTATACAAAAACACCTTCCTTTTCAACTCCGTCAATTGGAGGAACAAAGGCTGATGAACCTGTAGCTAAAACTAAGTAGTCGTACGTATGTGTTTTTTCTAAATGTGTATGTATTGTTTTTTCGGTACGATTAATATCTGTAATTAACTCTGATGTATTGAGAATAATATTGTTTTCTGTGTACCAATTGCTTGTCGATAAAGATAAATCATCAGCTGTTTTTCCTCCAAAGTATTCACTTAAGTGAACGCGATCGTAAGCGCGCCTTGGTTCTTCACCAAATACAGTGATTTGATACTTTTCCTGTCCTGATTTTGCAATGAATTTTTCACAAAATTTATAACCAACCATGCCGTTTCCAACTACTATTACTCTAATCATGATTTTTTTAATTAAGTATTACTACGCAAATATAAGTATTTATACTTATTTAAATACGTAAAATATTTATTTTTTAAGTAGATATAGATTTTGTTTGCTACGTATTTTACCGTAATGTATTACGTAGTCTAGGTTTTTGGTAAATTTAAAGATTGTCAATTATTTCAAATTTGAAAAGATTCTAAATAGCGATTTCAAAAAAAAGTCGTAAATTCATAAGAATTTTATAGGTGTTTTAGTAAAAAGCACATTCCAAATAGAGATATTATGAAAAAAATAATACCACTTTTGCTTTTACTGTCTTTGATGGTGAGCTGTAAAACTTCAGCAGGCAAAAATTCAGAGACAAAAGAAACTGCTCAACAAGGAGTAAATCAGGACGATTTGAACTATTATTTTAAAGCAACTGGAAATGAGCCATTTTGGGGAGTTAAAATAGGAAATGATAATATTGTTTTTACTTCACTAATTCCGGGTAAAGAGAGTATCACTTTTCCTGCAGTTGATGCAATCAGGGCTATGGATGCCAATGTGAAAATGTATAAGGTAAGCAATGATAATGTTTCTGGAATTATTACGATTCAACAGTTAGATTGTCAGGATTCTATGTCTGGAGCGATTTCTCCTTATAATGTAAAAGTCGAAATCAAGAATAACTCTGAATTAGAATTTAAAAAACTCAGTGGATGCGGAAAATATATTACAGATTATCGACTGTATGATATTTGGGTTTTGGAAGAACTAAATGGTTATAAAGTTTTTGCTTCTGATTTTCAAAAAGAAATGCCTAGAATCGAAATTAACTCAACGGAAAATAGATTTTCGGGCTATGGCGGCTGTAATGCTATAAGCGGACAAATTTTTTATGAAAAAGATATACTGCGATTTACAAGAGTTCTTTCGACTCTTATGGCTTGTCCTCAAGGAAATAAAGAAAGTGAGTTTACAAAAGCGCTGCAAAGCACAACTACTTATTCTATAGGTAATAATCAGTTGATTTTGTCAAATCCTTCTGGGAAATTGGCTGTTTTTAAGAAGGTGGATTAGGTTTGTATTTTTGTTTTATCGCATTTTTTGTCATTTCGACGAAGAAGAAATCTCTACGAGAAGCTCTACAAAGATTTGCTTATAGGAACGGAGCTGCTTGCGAAGATTTGCTTCGCCTGTTCGCTATCGCTCGGGTCTCCTTCGTCGAAATGACAATATTGTGTTGAATTCGTTGCTTTAAACGTATTTCTTAATTACTCAAACAATTCCTTAGGCTCTTCATCTTCCTGTTCTCCTTCAACAAAATCTAATTCTAAAGCTCTAACTGTTTGAACTGCATTTCCTGCAATACCACGAATCGAACCATACATTCCTAAGGTATTGTGAACTACTTTCTCGATTTGTTTTTCGCGTTGTTTCCAAATTCGCTGCATAGCTCTTTTTTCAGAATCTAAGTCGCTTTGCATTTGTGTAAAACCTTCAACAATGCCTTCAATTTGCAAACGGAATTCGTTGCTGGTTAAAAAATCATACAGCATCGACATTTTATCGCCTTTGTTTTCTTGTGCCTGAACTGCCTGACTTACTTGAATTAGTGATTGACGTAAAACAGCGGTCAAACCTTTAAATTCTTCATAAGTACAAATCCAGATTCCGTCTCGCATTCCCATTCTTTCCATTCCGTTTGGCATTACTTCGGTCACCAAAACACCAATATTGGCTCTTTTGGTTCTAATGTCATTTTTGAATTTCTCAATCCAAGAAGGTTGAAAGGCTTTTGTTCTTTTGCTTTCGTAGTAAATCGAACCACAGTTTTGCAATTCGCGTGTATTGACAATTTGAAGACAATCGGCACCGTTAGCGCCTTTTTTAATTTCGTCGATAGTGTCAAGCGGAAAATTACTTGCCAGCCATTCTTCAATTGCTAATTCCATTACTTCGCCTTGCAATTGCATAGAACCTTGTTCTTGCTTGCGTTTCATTTCTTCGATCAACTTTTTTTGATCGTCAGATTGTTTTTGGTATTCTTTTATTTTCAGTTCGTTTTTCTCTTCTTCTTGTTTGCGAATTTTATCGCGTTCCAGAACTAAAGTAGCGTTTAACTGCTTTTGTGCTTCGGCTTCGATTGCTTCTTTCATTTCCAGTTTTTCACGCTGAAGTTTTGCAATTTCGCCTGTCATTTTATTCAATTCACGAAGTTTTTCTGATTTTTCAGAAAGCTCTTTTTCCATCAAAAGCATGCGATCTTTATTTTCTTCTTCGAGTTTGGCTTTTAGTTTTTCAGAAATTTCTTTTTCAGCAGTCTTTTTTTCGCGCTCCAAACGTTCGGCAAAAAGTTCATTTTCTTGTTTCTTTTTGGCTTCAAATTCGGTTTTGGCTTTTTCGAATTGCTCGCTTTTTAATTCCAGTTCTTTTGCCTGAGCAGCAGCTTTTTGTTGAAATTCTTTACGGATACTATCTTCTAACTGATGTTTTAAGATGTCGTTTACGTCGATATTTTCTCCGCAGTTCGGGCACTGAATTGAAGATTGCTCAGCCATTTTTGTATTGATTTTATTTGGTAGAATTATAATTTGCTAAGGTATTTAAAAGTTCTCTTTTTATTGTTGGGAATGCTGTGATAAATTGTAACGATTTTTTTATAGCCACGAATTGCACTAATTTTCACGAATTGTTTTTGAATTAATCTCGCAAAGACGCAGAGGCGCAAAGTTTTTATTTAGAGTTTTTCCGAATAGTTTGTCATTTCGACGAAGGAGAAATCTCCACGAGAAGCTCCACAAAGATTGGCTTGTAGGAACGGAGCTACTTGCGAAGATTTCTCCTTCGTCGAAATGACAAAAATGAGAGAAAATCCTCTTAATGTTTTTAATCTGTGGCTTGAAAAAACTTAGCGTCTTAGCGACTTTGTGTCAACAAAAATTCAACAGCAGATCTTGTGATTTCAGAATCAGCTTCTTTTGAAGTTATAATCGAAACATTTGTAAAAAGATTCACTTTTTTTAATTCAAGAAAACCAATTTCAGGATCTTGATTGTTTTTTGCAATGTTGGATGGAACAATCGAAATTCCTAAGCCATTTTTGACTAATTGTACTATAGAATTTATGTTGTTCGCTTCATGAATGATCTTCGGCGTAAAGCCATAAAAGGCGCAAAGTTCTAGTAAAACTTCATGATAATGCGGCGCGTAATCTTTATTGAAGAACACAAAAGTCTCATCTTTTAAGTTCAATATCTCTTTTTCAGATTTCAATTGAATGTTCTTTTTATTAAAGACAAGTGAAAATCCATCCTTAAACCATAAATGAGATTGTATTTTTGGTGATTTTATTGGTGAACGAATAATTCCCATTTCGATTTTTCCTTGTTCTAAAGCGTCGATTTGTTTGGTTGTGGATACTTCAAAAAGTTTAAAATTTACATAAGGGAATTGTAATTTTAAATGCTTTATTAATTCTGAAATAACAGCTGAGTAAATCGAGCTGATGTAGGCGATTCTGAATTCGCCCGAGACATTCTTGGCAATCTTTTTTGTTTTTATAGAAATACGTTCCAAATTCTGAAAAAGGACTTTTACTTCTTTTTCGAAATATTTCCCAGCTTCCGTTAGTTCTACTTTTTTATTGTTCCGAATGAAAAGCTTCGCTTGAAGTTCTTCTTCAAGTTCAATAATTTGGCGACTTAATGGCGGCTGCGAAATAAAAAGTTTCTCAGAAGCTTTGGTAAAGTTCAGTTCTTCGGCTACAGCCAAAAAGTATTTTAAGTGACGTAATTCCATGATACTTTTAAAGTATTGATGATTGATAAAAATAGTATTTTTAAAGTATTTATAAAAGAGATAGTTTTGGAAAAAGAAAACAGAACTCTCTCGCAGATGTACTTTGCTAATTCGCTATCGCTCGGGTTTCAGATTGAGCAGATTATTAGTTTAGATAAAATCATTTTAACTACAATATTCCGATCAATAATAGCAAAAAGATTCGCTCAATCTGTTCCCGATAGCTATCGAGACTGCGAGAGATTTAAAAAATATAGACTATGAAAAAATCAACTATTGCAGAAATCAAAGAACGATTTGATAACGATGTCGAACGATTTTCGAATTTAGAAACGGGACAATTGTCTACTATTGATGCTAAAATTTCGTTGGAATTAATTACGGAAGCTTCTAAAAGAATTATTCCAAATGCCACTCATGTTTTGGATATTGGCTGCGGTGCAGGAAATTATACTTTAATGATGTTGTCTAAATTACCAGATTTAAATTGCACTTTGGTCGATTTGAGTTTGCCAATGTTGGATAAAGCTTTTGAAAGAGTATCAGCAGAAACAAAAGGGAAAGTAGAAATCAAACAAGGTGATATTCGCGAAATTGATTTAAATGAAAATAGTTTTGATATTATTTTGGCGGGAGCAGTTTTGCATCATTTAAGAGATGATCAGGATTGGGAAACTACTTTTACTAAAATATTCAGATTATTAAAACCGGGCGGCTGTTTTATGATTTCGGATTTGATTACACAAGACACGGAATTGTTGAACGAATACACCTGGCAGCGCTATGGAGAATATTTGGAAGGAATAGGAGGGGCGGAATATCGTAATAATGTATTTGATTATATCGCAAAAGAAGATACGCCAAGATCAATGAATTATCAATTGGATTTGATGAAAAAAGTGGGTTTTAAAAGCGTCGAAATTTTACATAAAAATATGTGTTTTGGAGCTTTTGGAGGGATTAAGTAGTTTTTTATTGCCTCGAATTGCTTCGCCTGTTCGCTATCGCTCGAGTCACGAATCTATTCTTTAAAATTTATGCACAGAGCAATTAAAATAATTCGTGAATTCGAGGCAGAAAAAATATCTTATAAAACCTGTGCAGTTTTGTAAACCTGAATTGGAGCGGCAACAAAGGTTTCGCTTTTAGTAATGAAATCTTGTAAATGAGATTGGTTGTTATGAAGATCTAAGCCGGTTTGATCTTTCCATTCTTCCCAAATAATAAAAACATTTTCGGCATGATGAAGATCGTAGCGCACGCATGCAGCTTCTTTTCTAGTTTCGGTAACTAGGTCATTCAATAAGCTGTGAAGCTGTTGAGTGTTTTCTTTCTTGCTTTTTATAATGGCAGTTATAGATATCATGGTTATATGGTTTTGAAAATTTCTGCTAAGTGGTTTGTGTATTCAGATTTAAAGATACTAATATTTTCAGATGTAGCACCTTTTTCGACATCATGAAAATGAAATCCGTCGAGTTTTTGCATTCCCACAAATTTGTTCATTTTATGAAAACCAAACATAGCACCATCATCCACAGAAGTTTCTTCGAAAAATTCTCCCGGAAGTGTAAAAGCAGTTGCAGGCGCATTCCAACTTGTAGTCAGCATATATTTACGTCCATGTAAAAGTCCGCCGGTTCCGTAATTAATGTCCGGATTTGTTCTGGTTCTTCCGTCGCTTTTGTAAATTCCTTTATTGTGTCCAGCAGTGAAAACATCGTCGATGTATTTTTTGAAAAGATTTGGCAATTGAAACCACCAAACAGGTGTATGATAAACGATTACATCTGCCCAAACGAATTTTTCTACTTCTTCGTTAAGGTCGATTTCTTGTTTGATGTCAGTTGTTTTTATTTCGTAGTTTTTACTTTTTAAAAACTCAATTGTCCAGTCTGTAACGGTTTCATTGAATTTTCCGCCTGAATGAGCGAAGTTTTGACTTCCGTTGATAATAAATATTTTTTTCATTTTTATATGATTGTTTCTTTTGAAAATGGATGCGTGAGGGATTGAGGCGGTATCCTTTTATGAAGCGATAGCGGAATAAAAGATATAGCCGAAAGCCCGATTCGCCGCGGCGAACACGCCCAAATTCTAATTATTTAAATTTTGAGATTTTTTAAAACACATAGAAACAGAACTCTCAAAGTTTGTCATTCCTCGGAATGACAATATTGTGCTGACTATGTTTGTTAATGCAAGTGAAACGCCTTTTATGCGCAATAAAAACTATGTTCCTATGTGTTTAAATATTATTTTATTTTAGCAATTGCCTGATTAATAAAATCTAGTTCTGCAGCCGATAAATCAAAATCCATTGCTTTTGCGTTTGAGATGGCTTGTTCAGCGTTTCTTGCGCCAGCCAAAACAATTGAGATTCCTTTTTGTAAAGTAGTCCAGCGTAAAACTAATTGTGAGATCGAAATGTGTTTAGAATTGGCTAATGAGCTTAATTCTTCTACTAAAGTTTTTACTTGTTGAATATCAAATTTTCCAAAATAACCATTACGATGATCGTTTTCTTTTAATTTGCCGTCTGTAAAATATTTTCCTGTAAGCAAACCTCTTTCCATTGGGCTGTATGCTATGATTCCGATATTTTCTGCAATTGTAAATGGAAGTAAATCTGTTTCAATGCTTTTGTTGAGCATGCTGTATGCAACTTGATTGGATGCGATCTGAACTGTTTTTTGTGCTTCCTGAATTTGAGAAACATTATAATTACTTACTCCAAATGCTCTGATTTTTCCTTGTTGAAGTAAGGTTTCAACGGCTTCCATTGTTTCGGAAATTGGTGTGGTTGAATCTGGCCAGTGAATTTGCAATAAGTCGATATAATCTGTTTGAAGACGTTTTAGACTTTCTTCAATTTCTTTTATGACGTTTTCTTTTGATGAATATTTGTAGACAGGAATTTTTTTGCCATTATCGTCGGCATCAAAAAAGAAATCGCCTTTTCCGTTATTGCTTCCATCCCAAACTAAGCCGAATTTAGTTAACAATTGTACTTTTGAACGATCGTAAGATTTTATAGCTTCGCCAATCATTTCTTCGCTTAAGCCAAATCCGTAAAAAGGAGCAGTGTCAATTGTTGTTACGCCGTGATCGATAGAAGCGCGAACAGAGTCGATTGAATCTTTCTTTTCGTTTCCGCCCCACATGTTTCCGCCAATCGCAAATGCGCCGTATGTTATGGTTGATAATTCTAGTTGAGAGTTGCCTAATTTTCTATATTCCATGATATTAAATATTACGTTTTACAAATTTTTGACAAAATTATACCATTTTTTTGAGTGTAAAATTGTATAATTTTGTCTTTTTTAGGTACATTTGCAACTTCAATAGATTCTTTAAGATTATGAAAAAAGAAAATTTATATGAACCGTTTACGGTTTCTTTTGAAACATTGGATGAATATCCAGATGTTGGGGATCGCCACAATTTCTTTGAATTGGTTTACATTTTGAGCGGAACGGGAAGACAGTGTATCAATAAAAATATCTTTGAATATGATGCTGGACATATGTTTTTATTGACACCTGAGGATTGTCATAATTTTACTATTGAAACGAAAACGAAATTTTTCTTTTTGAGATTTAATGATATTTATTTGAAGAATTCGAGTCTTCAAAATGAAAACATTCAGCGTTTAGAATATATTCTGCAAAATGCAAATCATCAACCAGGTTGTATTTTAAAGAATGATGCTGATAAGTGTTTGGTTAAGGTAATGATCGAAGCGATTTGCCGCGAACACAATGATAAAGATGTTTATAATCAGGAATTGATTCAACAATTGGTAAATACTTTAATCATTATTGTTGCCAGAAATATTGCGAAATATTTACCGGAACAGGTGAATGTGGGAACTGAAGCTAAAGCAATGGATATTTTACAATATATTCAAACGAATATTTATTATCCTGAGAAAATAAAAGCAGAATCTATAAGTGATTATTTCGGAATTTCGAATACGTATTTAGGACGTTATTTTAAGAAACATGCCGATGAAACGATGCAGCAATATATTAGTAATTATAAAACAAAACTGATAGAGCATCGTTTGCAATTCAGTGATAAGCGCATTAACGAAATTGCATATGAATTTGGCTTTACGGACGAAAGTCACTTTAATAAATTCTTTAAAAAACAAAAGGGCAATAGTCCGTCAGAGTTTAGAAAGACGATTCGATTGAGTGCATAAACACGGATTTCACGAATTTATACTATTTTTTTGCTACCGATTACACTGATTAAAAGGATTTTTAATTTTTGATAATTAGTGCAATTCGTGTTTTTAAATGATTTTTTTGATTACTCTAAGTTTATGAGTGTGTTTGTTTATTTCGGGATTGTAAATTCCGGTATGATCTAAACGATCGATACGGACTTTTCCACTTGCGTGAATGATATAGTTGTTTTCCATAATGATTCCCACATGAGTAATGTTTCCTTCATCATTGTCAAAAAAAGCTAAATCTCCGGGTTCACTTTCTTCAATAAAGCTTAAAGGTTCGCCTTCTAGTGCTTGTTGAGAAGCGTCGCGATGAATTTTGTATCCGTTTAGTTTGTAAACCATTTGTGTAAAACCAGAACAATCTACTCCAAAAGGTGTTTTTCCGCCCCATAAATAAGGTGCGTTTAGATACATAAAAGCAGTATTTATAAGTGCGCTTTTGGGTTTTATACCGCTGGTTTTTGTTCCTTCAAAATCAAAATTGGAGGTGTTGATTTCGTTATTGTTTAAAAACGTTAACGAAGCACCAAGCGGAATTGGCAGTAATAAATTGTTTGGAGAAGTGATATAATCAATTAAATCAGCGTTTAGAATAATGGCTTCTTTACTTAATTGATTGTAGTTTTCTTCAGAAATTACCTGATATTGTTTTGAATCTACCCAGCCTTCATAATCATCGAACTGAATTTTTATGCGCGCCCATTGCTTTTGGCGTTCTAAAATTTCGATATGTTCGCCAAACAAAAGTTGTGTAACGATTTCACTTCTGTCGCTAGGCTCAGATCGAACGGGTACTATGGCAAGATTGCAAATTCCGAACATTTAGGGTAATTTATAAGTTTAAAAAAATTAGGAGTCAAAAGTAGTTAATAACTCCTAATTTAAAGTATTATTATTTAAGCTCTTTCGATAACAATTGCTGATGCGCCGCCGCCGCCGTTGCAAATTGCAGCAGCTCCGATTTTAGCATTGTTTTGTTCTAAAACATTAATTAAAGTTACAATAACACGTGCTCCAGAGCAGCCAAGCGGATGTCCTAGTGAAACAGCGCCACCGTTTACGTTTACTTTATCGTTATCAAGATTTAAGATTTTTGCATTGGCTAGACCAACAACAGAAAAGGCTTCATTGAATTCGAAATAGTCAACATCTGAAATTGAAACTCCAGCTTTGTCTAAAGCTTTTGGTAATGCTTTTGCAGGACTTGTAGTAAACCATTTTGGTTCTTGCGCTGCATCTGCATAGCCTTTTATATAAGCTAAAGGTTTTAAACCTAATGCAATTGCTTTTTCTTCAGACATTAAAACTAAAGCAGCGGCACCATCGTTTATAGTTGAAGCGTTTGCAGCAGTTACAGTTCCGTCTTTTGTAAAAACAGGGCTTAAAGATGGAATTTTATCTAATTTTACATTAGTGTATTCTTCATCTTTATAGAATATAATTGGTTCGCCGCGTCTTTGTGGAACTTCTACGGGAACAACTTCATTATCAAATTTTCCAGCATCCCAAGCTTTTGCACTTCTTTCATAAGATTGAATAGCAAAGTTATCTTGTTCTTCACGGCTGATTTTGTATTCAGATGCGCATAAGTCAGCGCAAACTCCCATTGCGTTGTTATCGTAAGCATCTGTTAAACCATCTTTTTGCATTCCGTCCAGCATTGTTGCAGGACCAAATTTGTTTCCAGTACGCATTTGCACGTAATGTGGAATCAAACTCATGCTTTCCATTCCGCCGGCAACTACGATTTCGGCATCACCGCAAGCGATTGCCTGCGCACCAAACATTACCGCTTTCATTCCAGAAGCACAGACTTTGTTAACTGTTGTGGCAGCAACTTCTTCTGATAATCCTGCAAAAAGGGCAGCTTGACGAGCTGGAGCTTGTCCAACACCAGCTTGGATTACGTTCCCCATGAAAACTTCATCAACTAATTTTGGGTCTAGGTTAATTTTTGAAAGTGCGCCTTTAATAGCGGCAGCGCCTAATTTTGGTGCGGGTACGGTAGATAACCCACCCATGAAACTTCCGATAGGTGTTCTAACGGCAGAAACAATCACAACTCTTTTGTTCATTTTCTGTTAATATTAGTTATCTAGCAAATTTACTGTTTATTTGAATAAATTCAAATTTTGCGTCAATTCGATTGGATTTTAAATTTAAGATGAAATTTTTGTTAATTCTATTCGTTTGATTGTGAAGTGTTTTAGAAAAAAGATTAAAAAAACTTTAAAAAAAGCGCAAAAATAGTTGTGAGATATGGAATGTTGTCTTACATTTGCAACCGCAAAACAGAACACGTTTCTTGAGCTTGGAGAGGTGCCAGAGCGGTAATGGAGCAGATTGCTAATCTGTCGACGGGTAACCGTCGCCAGGGTTCGAGTCCCTGTCTCTCCGCTTAAATTTTGCCTTCGGGGTGTAGCGTAGCCCGGTTATCGCGCCTGCTTTGGGAGCAGGAGGCCGCAGGTTCGAATCCTGCCACCCCGACTTTTTTTGAGAGTTTTTTTATAAAAATCTTATTTTGGTTCCATAGCTCAGCTGGATAGAGCAACGCACTTCTAATGCGTAGGTCGAAGGTTCGAATCCTTCTGGGATCACAACAAAAGCCACTCAATTTGAGTGGCTTTTTTGTTTTGTACCATTTATCGAAACCTGAAAATTGTTCTTTTAGAGATCAACACTAAAACCTGTGGACTAGCAATTAAGTATAAGTATAAGTATAAGTATAAGTATAAGTATAAGTCAATCTGAAAAGAAAATAGTCTACATTTCAAACGGAGAGAAAGGGATCGTTTAAAGTTATTAGGAAGATTTCGATTATTTGGACTGATAATTTTACTCTTAAAAACAAATTAGATTTTTCTACTCTGCCTTAGAATACTTACTTTTACAATACTAACAGAACAATTAGAGATGAAAGCTAGTAAAAGACATTTGTTTATTGTAACAGCATTTTTAGTATTGACATTTGGAATTGTACGAGGACAGGAAAAAATTACAATTGTAGCGGCAGCCAACTTAAAAATTGCTCTGGACTCGATAAATACCGTTTTTAAAATTCAAAATCCAGGTATAAATACACAGATTACCTATGGCGCCTCAGGAAAGTTCTTTGAGCAGATTTCTAACAGTGCTCCATTTGATTTATTTTTCTCGGCAGATATGGATTATCCCAAAAAATTGGAAGAGAAAAAATTGATCGGTTCTAAAATTAAAATGTATGCAACCGGAAAATTGGTGATTTGGAGCAAAAAAATAGATCCGAATAAAAGCAAAATAAACAGCCTTCTAAGCGCAGATATTCGCAAAATAGCCATTGGAAATCCTGCAACTGCGCCTTATGGAGAAAAAGCAGTTGAAAGTTTGAAATTTTATAAAATTTATGACAAAGTAAAAAGCAAACTCGTTTTCGGCGATAATATTACTCAAGCCACTCAATTTATCACAACTGGAAATGCCGATATTGGAATCACTGCCTTATCGCTTGTTCTAACTCCAAATATGAAAAGAGAAGGAGGAAAGTACTATATTATTCCGCAAAAGAGCCATACACCGCTAGAGCAGGGCTGCGTAATTTTGAAAAATGCAAAAGGAAAGGCCGGTGCGGTCAAGTTTTATAATTTCATATCTTCAAAGAAAGCAATTGCTATTCTAAAGTATTATGGATATGATACAAAAGCATAATGAATATACTAAACGGAATCATATCGCAAATTCAATCTCATGAAGGTATTTCGCTCGTGAGAGTACAATCAAATAACGTTACTTTTTCTACAATTGTTCTCGATACACCAGAAACGTCTGATTACTTAAAAATAGAGAATCCTGTCAAAATTATTTTTAAAGAAACGGAAGTAGTAATTTCTAAAGATTTAAATCCAAATATTAGTACGCAGAATAAACTTTTGTGCCACATTGAATCTATTCACAAAGGAGTGATTTTGTGCCAGATTAATTTGATCAATGAGCAGCAGGTTATAAAATCTATTATAACAAGAAATGCTTGTGAACAATTAGATTTAAAAGAAAATGATACGGTATTGGCTTTAATAAAAACAAACGAAGTAAGCTTGTCTGCACATGATTAATTTAGAACCCATATGGCTTACGGCAAAACTGGCTTTGATTACCACAATAATACTTTTTATTGTGGCAATTCCGCTTTGTTATTGGTTGTCTTATAGCAGGTTTCGGTTCAAAGCGGTTATTGAAGCCCTGATAAGTCTGCCTTTGGTTTTGCCGCCTTCGGTTTTAGGTTTTTATCTTTTAATAGGTTTTAGCCCAGAAAATGCCTTTGGAAAATTTTTATCTGATTATTTTGATCTTCGATTGGTGTTTACTTTTCAAGGATTAATTTTAGCTTCGGTTTTATACAGTTTGCCTTTTATGGTAAATCCTATTTTGTCAGGATTGAAAAATTTGCCGCCTGCACTTCAGGAAGCTTCTTTTACTCTTGGGAAATCAAGGTTTGTAACTGTTACAAAAATTTTACTGCCCAATATACAAACATCGTTACTTACTGGAATTATAATGACTTTTGCACATACAATAGGGGAGTTTGGCGTAGTTTTAATGGTGGGAGGAAGTATTCCTGAAGAAACCAAAGTCGTTTCGATTGCCATTTACGAAGAAGTAGAATCGATGAATTATTATAACGCCAATGTCTATGCGGGAATTTTGTTTGTGTTCTCTTTTCTTATTTTGCTTACTGTTCATTTAATTAATAATAAATCAAGAAAAACTACACTTTATTAATGATACAGTTTAAAGCCTATAAAATGCTTCAAACCGCTGACGGCGAACTGCCGTTGGATGTTTCTTTGACTTTTGAAAAAGGTCAGTTTATTGCTATTTATGGTAATTCTGGAGCAGGTAAAACCACTATTCTTAGAATATTAGCAGGACTTATTGAAGCAGAAAAAGTGCAGATAAAAGTAGGGGATGAAGTTTGGGATGATTCTTTAAAAAAGTTCCATCTTCCAGTTCAAAAACGTTCTATAGGATTCGTTTTTCAGGATTTTGCTTTATTTCCGAATCTGACGGTTAAAGAAAATTTGGAGTTTGCGTTATCTAAAAACGATTCAAAGGAAATTGTTACTGAATTAATAGAGCTGATGGAATTGGAGTCGCTACAAAACAGTAAACCGCAAAATTTATCAGGAGGACAAAAACAGCGTGTAGCGTTGGCAAGAGCGATTGTTCGTAAACCAGAGATTTTGTTGTTAGACGAGCCGCTTTCAGCCTTAGATGATGAAATGCGATTTAAGCTTCAGGATTATATTTTAAAAATTCATCAAAAATATAAATTAACTACTTTGATGATCAGCCATTCGGCAGCCGAAATTTTTAAACTTTCGGATAAGGTAGTCGTTATCGACAAAGGTAAAATTACTAAGCAAGGAACGCCGAATGAGGTATTTGCTGAAAAGAAAATAAGCAGTAAATTTCAAATAACGGGAGAAATAATCAGCATTATAAAAAGTGATATTATTTATGTTGTACAAGTGTCGTCAGGAAATAACATTATAAAAGTCGTCGCGACAGAAGATGAAATTGTAAATTATAAAATAGGGCAAAAAGTGCTTGTGGCCTCAAAAGCTTTTAACCCAATTATTCAGATTTTATCCTAAAAAAAAAAACGCAGCTGATTAATTGGAATGAAAATGCTCTTTCTAAATTCATAACAAAAGCCACTCATATCGAGTGGCTTTTGTTATATATATTTATCAAAACATGAAATTGTTCCTTTTGTTGAATGTAAAATCTGTACAGTGACAAAAAGTATAAGTTTCTTTAAATACTAGAATTCTAGTTAATTTAGAATAGTAGTTTTAAGAAATGTTTTTTAAGAAACCTAAAAGCTGTATTTCTCTTTTTATTATTCTTACCATAAATAATCCAAAAAGCATTAAAAAAACAAATCCGCTTATCACGATATAAAGGTAAAAACCGCTAGACAAATTTTCTTTAAAAACGGGTAAAAGAAATGTAAAACCAACAACATAAGTAAGGTAGATTATTGGTGTGCAGATGTAGTGGATTTTTTTTCTCCATTGGTAAAATTGAGAAGCCAATTTACTGTATTCAATTAAGGTCGTGTCCGTTTTTAAGTTTTCCAATTTTTTCACACTAATCCATTCTAAGAGTACACGAAATAGGAGCATTGTGATCATAATGCACAATCCAAAATTGAATAGTGTTTGTTTATAAGCACCTACCCAAATATAATAATAGATCAATATTACTGCGGTCAGACTCAAAATTATTCTAGTCCAAAAATGATTGCGTTTAATTTTTTTAGTGTGAGCCTCAGCTTTTTTAATAATATCTTCGGCTGCTGGCTTTATATTGGATTCTGCTTGCTGATTCCAAATATTTTGTAATTCTTCAAATGTTTTCATTTTGTACACATTGAGTTAAACTTTTCTTGATTCGGTGGATTCTAACACGAAGTGTTTCTTCGGTTATTCCTATTACTTTTGATATTTCGGGATATTCTATTCCGTCTAAAGTCATCAGTATGATCATTTTATTTGTTTCTTCAAGCTTTTGTATGCATTGATACATTTGTTGAAGCTGTTCGTCTTTTTCGTTTGAGTAGGTTTCTGTAACGAGCTGGGGCAGGCTTTCTGTTCTAATTTCTTTTTTAGAAGATGATTTTCGTAAATAAAGAAGACAAGTGTTTACCGTAATTCTGTAAATCCAAGTGCTTATGCTGGATTCATTTCGGAATGTGTCTAATTTTTCCCATACCTTAATGAAAATTTCTTGAGCAGCATCAGAAGCCAGTGAAATATCTCCACAAAAATAACCTTTGCACAAACGAAACACTTTATTATAATGTTTGTTGTATATATCGTTAAATTGTTCTTTTTCAGCCACCTTATTGTATTTCTAGTTTTACTTTTTCTATAAACCACTCTGGTTGATCATACATTACAAAATGAGCCGAGTTTGCAGCGTAATAAATTTTAGCGGCTGGCAGATTTTCATACTGAGCTTTATATGTGTTTTGTACTGTATTAAGATCTGGATTTGTTGCAGCTAAAATTACTACTGGAATTTTAATTTTGGCAATTTCTTTACGTAAGTCTAAATTAAGCATTTCGATATAACCATAAACATAGGTTTTTCTATCGGCAGCATTCATCCATTCGTTGATCGTTTTTTGCTTTTCTTTGTTCAAACACATATAAGAAGTCGATTGTGAATTCATTGCGCTAAATGTTTTTTGATCCATAGCCAGCAACATTTTGCTTTGCGGATTATCATAAGGAATTGTTTCTCCTTTGTAATTAGGAATCATTAAAGCTGCACTTGAGGGTAAGGCATCAACAATAATTAATTTTTTGAATAAAGTAGGTTCTTCAGCAGCTAACCATAAACTCAAAGTGCCGCCCAAACTATGACCAATTAAGGCAGCTTTTTTTAATTTTTTAGTTTTGACATAAGAAATAATTTGGTCTTTTATTGTAGATAACCACGGATTTTCGATTGGAGGAACATTCCCAAATCCTGCAAAAGTAAAAATGTGACATTCGTAATTTTTAGAAAGTTCGGCTACTGTTTCATTCCAAACTTCTCCTGTGCAGCCAAAACCAGGAAATAATAAAACAGGTGCTCCTTTTCCTTTTACATCTACCTTAAAAGCGGTTTGAGAAAAAACAGATTTTGAAGCAAGAAGCATAAATGCGATAATTAAAATTGATTTAGTTTTCATAACGTTAAGTTTTAAAGTTTACCTTTTGATGCAGTGCTATATTATTTGTTACCTCAAAAAGGACGTTTTTTTTAAAATAAATTGCAATAGCGCATAAATAGGCGCTTAACGAATGAAAAAAAATGTAATAATGGTTTTAATTAGCTGTTTTATAAGTGATTATTCATGTTGTTTAGCTAAACAATCTGAATTAAAAAAAACTAAGATTTTAGGAATGAAAGTGTTCATTTAAGCAATAAATACTGCCTTTTTGCAAAATCATTAATAAAGGAAGCAGTCGAAGTAGCATTGTGAACAAAAATATACTGACATTTATTTTTGTATTAAAGAGTTCAATAAACTAGAAACAGCAGAATTATAAAAACGTCCAATTGGCAATTGCTTATTTTGAATGTTGATATGATTTGCATTATAGCCGGATATTTTTTTTATGGCAGCAAGAAAAGAGCGATGAATTCTCAAAAACAAACCTTCAGGCAATTTATCTTCCATTTCGGTTATAGACTGGTAAGTTTTGTAGCATTCTGACAGTGTATAAATCAGTAAATAATTTCCTTGAGATTCAAAATAATAAATTTCATCAAGGAAAAGTTTAACCATTTTTCGTTCGCATTTTACAAAGATAAAAGCACGATCTGTTTCTTGACTTTTAGAATGCAAAACTATCTCGTTCGACTCTCTTATTTTCGAGTATTTGCTTATGGCTTTTGTAAAACGTTCTAATGAGATTGGTTTTAGAATATAATCTACAGCTTCAATCTCAAAACCTTCAACGGCGTATTCTGTATATGCAGTTGTAAAAATTACTGCTGTTTCTGAGGGCAGACTTTTCGCAAATTCGATTCCAGATTTCCCAGGCAGATTTATATCTAAAAAAATAAGATCTATTTTGTTTGACTTTATTGCATTTTGGGCATTTGAGACACTGGTAAATTTACCTTTCAGATCTAAAAAATCAAATTTGGCAATATGAAGTTCCAGCAAAATTGATGCAGGTAATTCATCTTCAATAATAATACAGTTAATTGCCGCCATCTTTTATTTTTATTTTTAAAGAAACAAAAAAGCTTACCGTTTCATTTTTTATTGTCAAAACGTGTGTGTCTGGATACAAGAGTTCTAATCTTCTTTTTACATTCGAAATTCCTATGCCGCTGTTTACATTTTCAGGATACAGATTAGCGTTTTCAGAAAGGCTGTTCTCAATTTTAACGACTAACCATTCATCATTAATAGTAATAGAAATGGTTATCCAGCCTTGATTGTTTTCGTCTAAACAATATTTATAGCTGTTTTCAATAAACGGCAGTATCAAAAAAGGTTCTATCGAATGGTTTTCTACAGAACCATAAACACTAAAACTCAATTGGAGCTGATTCTCAAAACGCAGTTGCTGCAGTGAAATATAATTTTTAAGGTAATCTATTTCATTTTCTAATGTGATGCTTTTGTTGTTGACATCGTAAATAGAAAATCGCAGGATATCGGATATTTTTAAAACAATTTCAGCTGAATCATCTGATTTGCTTAGAATTTTAGAATACAAACTATTCAGCACATTAAACAAAAAATGCGGATGAAACTGATTTCGAAGAGACGAAAGTTCGGCTTGCAGTTTTTCGGATAAAATGGTTTGTACTTTATTTTTTTCTTCCGCTAGATAATAAAATAGTTTAAAAGCTATTGGTATCGTAACTACAAATTGAAGTTTACTCACATTATACAAAAAGACAGGTGCTGATAGAAGAGGTTCAATTTTCCAGAATGTTAGATAATAACGCAGGATTATAAAATTGTCTATTAAACGCTGTAAAAAAGCAAAAAGCAGAATTAGAATAACGTAAGCGGTAATAAAAGTTATCGTTTTTTTCTTGAATAATAAACGAGGCATTAAAAACTCAACAACAATAGTTACAAAAAGAATCTTAGGTAAAATACTGTACCATTCGTTGCGCAATGCCGTAATAAAATCATTGGCAGGCAGCCCTTGAATTAAACTAAAAAGCAAAATATACCCCAGCCAGTATAAGGTATACAATCTAATTATGAGCGATCTATTTTCAAGATCATATGCCATTATCTTCATTTTACTTATTTGTTTTTCTGATACATGTAAAAATAGTGCTTTTGTTTGAAACCTAAATTGTTGTTTACAACGTAAACAACGTTGTTTGAATAAGTTGCTTTTTTAGAATACTGAAGAAAAATACCTTTCGGCAGTAATATTAATCTAAAAATAGCTTGAGATGAAAAAAACATTCTTTTTTTACTTGGTTTTAATGTGCTTCACATGTATTGTTAATGCCAAAAATATTGACGTTTATCCTACCAATTGGTGGACAGGAATGAAAACAAATTCGATACAATTGCTTATTAGAAGTACAGATGAAGTCTTTTCATCAGCTGATGTAAGTATAAATTATTCAGGAATAAAGGTTTTGAAAACACATCAATTTTCAAACAAAAAATATCTAGCTGTAGATATTACAATTTTACCGGAAGCCCTTCCAGGAACTGTTTTAATTGAAGTTGCTAAGAACGGGAAAAAACAGAAAATAAATTGGCAGCTTAATGCTCGAAGATCAGGAAATGGCACCGAATATGCGCAAGGTGTAAATTCTTCAGATTTTATAGATTTAATAATGGTAGATCGCTTTAGTAACGGCGATCCGTCAAACGATCGAGTAAAAGGAATGAGAGATCAATCGTTAGACCGAAATCAAATGTATGATCGTCATGGAGGCGATTTGCAAGGTGTAATTAATAATTTAGATTATCTGCAAGGTTTAGGAATAACTGCTTTATGGTTTACACCTGTGATGGAAAATGATATGATGAACCGCACAGAACATGGCTATTCGATTACAGATCACTATAAAATTGACGCTCGTTATGGCGGTGATAAAGCGTATAAAGAATTGAGCAGCCAGCTGCACAAACGCGGTATGAAACTAATATTTGATGCTGTTTACAATCATTTTGGACTGTATCATTTTTTAGAACAAGATCAGCCGGAAAATGACTGGGTACATCGCTGGCCAGAGTATACGCAAACAATTTATAGAGAACAGCCGTTGTTTGATCCATACGGAGCAAAATCAGATCAGAAAAAAATGAGTAATGGCTGGTTTGATAAAATTATGCCGGATATTAATCAGGATAATCCATACATGGCTAATTTTTTAATTCAAAACTGTATTTGGCATATTGAAACATTTGGTATTGACGGTGTTCGCTTAGATACGTACACTTACAATGATTTGAATTTTGCAAATAGATGTAATCAAGCCATTCTTAATGAATTTCCTAAGATGTCTATTTTTGGAGAAATCATGGTTCACGGCGTTGCCAATCAAGCTTATTTTGAACAAAATAATATAGAAACGCCTTTTAAAAGTAATCTGCCATCAGTTGTTGATTTTCAGAGTTTGTATTACGGAATTATTCCTGCGCTTACTCAGCCATTTGGCTGGACAGATGGTGTAAATAAATTATATTATACTTTAAGCAGTGATTTTTTGAGTAAAAACCCAATGCAAAAAGTACTGCTTTTAGATAATCATGACGAGCCTCGTTTTTTCTCAGTTGTAGGTGAGAATGTTGAGAAACAAAAAATGGGTTTTCAATGGCTGTTAACCTGTCGTGGAATCCCGCAGTTGTATTACGGTTCTGAGGTTTTGGTTAAAGGATTTAAAGCGCCTGACGGTTTGGTGCGCAGCGATTTTCCTGGCGGATGGAGTACTGATACAAAAAATGCTTTTACCGGAAAAGGTTTAACAGATGACGAAAAATCGACTCAGGATTTAGTTCGAAAACTAGCCAATTTTAGAAAAACATCTTCGGCATTAACCACAGGAAAATTGATGCATTATGTTCCTGTTGATGGTTTGTATGTTTATTTTAGATATGATGAAAAGCAAACGATTATGTGTATTATGAATACGAGTAATGATACTAAAGAAGTCGATTTTCAGAAATACATCGAGAGAACAGAAGGATTCAATTCAGCTAAAAACTTTGTGACAGATGAAAAGTTTTCATCGTTGAAAAAAACATCGATACCTGCAATGAAAATGTGGGTTTTGGAATTAAATAAGTAATTCAGTTTTTTAGTGATGAAATTTTATTTTTAAGATTTAGAATTTAAGTCAGCACAAAATATTGTATTTTTAGGGTAATCTATTTTTATCAGAATAAAATAGAACTTAATTGCTGAAAGGAAAAATACAACCTGTTTCAGTATTTTACATTATACCACTTGAATAACAATAATAGTAAACGAATTTAGAATGAGTAATATAAAAAAACTTAAGGCAGTAGCTTATGGCGAAGTGCTTTGGGATGTTTTTGTCAATGAAAGAAAAATTGGCGGTGCACCTCTTAATGTAGCAATGCGAATGAAAACGTTAGGATGCGAATCGGCAATGATTAGCTGTGTAGGAAAAGACGCAGATGGAGAAACAATTATTGATTACGTAAAAAGTTTAGGACTTGAAACTGCGGCTGTTTTTAAATCGGAGGAATTTGCAACAGGATTAGTAAACGTAACATTAAATGAGCAAGGATCGGCAAGTTATGAAATAAAATATCCATCAGCTTGGGATAAAATTGTATTGAATGATTCAGCTAAAGAATTAGCCGCTGATGCAGATGTTTTAATTTACGGAAGTTTAGTTTGTCGAGATGAAGTATCAAGAAGCTCACTTAACGAATTGCTGAAATCAAATGTTTACAAAGTTTTTGATGTCAATTTAAGGAAACCTCATTATACATATGAAATTATTGAGCATCTAATGAATTCGGCTGATTTTATAAAATTTAATGACGAAGAATTGCTAGAAATTACTTCCGTAATAAATTCTCCTTTTTCAACCTTAGAAGAAAACATGCAGTTTATTGCCGAGAAAACAAAAATAAAAGCCATGTGTGTAACTAGAGGTAAAGATGGCGCTTTATTAATGTGGGAAGGACAATTGTATGAAAACAATGGTTATCCTATAAAAGTAGCGGATACAGTAGGAGCAGGAGATTCATTTTTAGCGGCCTTAATTACATCATTACTTACTGGTAAAGAGCCTCAAAAAGCGATTGATTTTGCCTGTGCAGTCGGTGCTCTAGTTGCCGAGGCTCCAGGAGCAAATCCTGAAATTTCTCAAGCTGAAATTGAAGCTTTAATGAAAAGAGTTAGAGCGTAAAATATAAAATCTGAATATTCAAAGCCGTTCGATTGAACGGCTTTTTTTGTTTTCGACTTAAAAAGATAGTCTTTTTTTGATTTTGTAATGCTTTGTTTTCGTGTGTTTTAACTTTTTTTTATTAAATTTGATGTAAGAATTTCTAGCCAAGACCATTATGGAAAAATTAAAACGCCCGGTGTATCTTAAAGCCGGTACTGATGATTTTTTTAAGAAGATGCGAACTGAAGTAAACGAAACAATTCTACAAAACTCATCCTTGTACCTGTTCAATATTATTAAATCTTTAGGTCTAGTAGCTCTTTTCTTTTTATCTTACAGCTGTATTTTACTGTTTGGAAACAGTACTCCTTTATTATTCTTTTTCTATATTTTGTGTGGTATAACCATGATCGTACTTTTTATCAATGCCTTTCATGACGCTGCGCATGGTGCCTTATTCAAAAAATCAAAACACAATGAATGGTTTATGTATATTCTGGAGCTTTTTGGCGGCAACCATTGGCTTTGGACTCGACGACATATCAATCTTCATCATGCATATCCAAATGTTCCCGATTGGGATATAGATATTAAACAAAGTGACATTATAAGGATTTTTCCAAACAGTCCGCTGTTTAATTATCATAAATACCAGCATATTTATATGTGGTTTATTTATCCGTTGTACAGCTTAAATTGGATTTATATTAGGGATTTCAAAGACTTTTTTGGAAAGAGAAATAATTATGTAAAAAAAGTAGTAGACAACATTCCACAAAAAGAAATATACAAACTGTTTTTAGCAAAAGCACTTAACTTATTTTACCTGCTTTTTATTCCTATGATTGTATTAAAGCAGCCTTGGTATATAATTTTAGCAGGTTGGTTTTCGATGCATTTATGCGGCAGTATGCTGGGCGTTGTCGCACTTGTGTCAACACATGTCGATGAAGATGCAAATTTTCCAGAAACAGATGAAGATGGAAATTTATCAGCAACTTGGGCAATGCATCAAATGATTGTTACAAAAGATTTCAGTACCAATAGTAAATTGGCGAATTTTTTATACGGAGGCTTTACGCATCATGTTGCGCATCATCTTTTTCCGGGTATCGGACATACTTATTATCCTTATATAACACCAATAATTATGCGTTATGCTGAGGAGTATGATCTTCCTTATACTTCGTATCCATTTTATCATGCAGTTCGATCACACTTTAGAATGCTCAAAAATAAAGGTGTGAAAGAAAATATTATGATGACAGGTGAAATATAAAGATTCCCGAAAGTCAATCTTACAGGTATATTTTTCAATGAGAATGTAAATGAAAAGTTAACGATTTGTAAATACAATATACAATTAGAGGCTTATTCATTAAAAAACCGTGTTTGACTTAGGTATTTTGCTTTTTTTGGAAAAATTTAAGAATTGGTTACTTTTCAAATTACTATATTTGGCCCACCATCAAGAAAAGCACAGCCTTTTCAAACAACAAATATGTAATCCTTCGCTTTGCGTTCATGAAACAAATTAAGTTCATAAGTATTATTTTACTCTTTCTGCTCACTTTTACAAGCAGTGCAGAGTACTTTAAGCACCCTTCTGAATTTTCAGCTTGTCATGGTCAGGATTTTCTTTCAACATCAGAAATACCAGAGGTTTTACCTTCAGCACTAATTATATCCAAAGATCTGGATATACATTTTATAGTCAAAAAGAAGATGAAATCTCGTGCAGTCTCTTCAGACAGCAATATTTTAAAAAGTTTATTTTTTACCAAATTAGTACATTTTAAGGTCTTTGAAGACAGCTTGATTTATGGTATAGCAAACATATATCAAATTCAGCGTCATACACATCTTCATTTGTACCAGCTTTTCTAGATTTCCCAATTCTCTTTTATTTTTATATACAGAAACAAGTTTCTGCAATACTGCTTTATATTTATTTATGAAGGTATTTGCGCTATAAAAATATGTCCTAAAACGGTACTGTTCAAAAGAATAAGCAGTATACGATAAACTCCCTATTTTCAATATTTAACCCATTTACCACTCCCTATAAAATCAATATAGGGAGCCAGTATATTTATGTAATTTTTAAAAAACAATTATGAGCATTAGTAAAAAACAATTCCTTTTGTACGCATTCTCTGTTTTATTTCTAGCTTCTTGCGGAGATAAAGCCGAAAAAAAATCCGCAAATATAAAAACACTGCCTGTATATAAGGTAACTGTAAAAGATACCATCGTTTCAAATCGATTTGTTGCTGATGTACATGCTAAAAATAATGTCGAAATTCATGTTCGTATACCTGGATTACTAGATAAAGTTTATGTAAGCGAAGGACAGAGAGTAAAAAAAGGACAAATTCTTTTTAAGATCAGCGACGTAGAACTTCAAATACAACTTTTAAAAGCTGAAGCTGTTTACAAAAGCACATTGGCAGACCTTCGAATTGCTACAGTCGAATTGGAGCAGGCTCAAACTCTTTTTAATAAAAAAGTAATTGCCGATAAAGAATTAGAATTATCAAAAGCAAAGCACGATGCCGCAAATGCTAAAGTTGCTCATGCTTCGGCAGAGAGAAAAGCGATAAAACAACAAATTAGTTTTACAACCATAACAGCACCTTTTGACGGAACTGTAGATCGTATTCCATTCAAAGAAGGAAGTTTAGTAGAAAATGGCTCTTTGCTGACAACAGTTTCACAATTAGACGATGTATATGCCTATTTCTCGATACCTGAAAATATTTACTTTCAAATGATGGCAGATAAAAGCCTTAATACCAAAGGAGATATAAAATTAGTATTGCCAAATGGTATGGTTTACGGTCAAACAGGAGAATTAAAAACAGCCGATGGGGAAATTGACAGACAAACAGGATCAATTCAGTACAAAGCCAAATTTCATAATCCGCAAGGATTTATCAAACACGGTACATCTGGAAAACTGATTATTTCTGAGCCAAGAACCAATGTCGTTTTAATTCCGCAAAAAGCAGTTTTCTCTATCCAAGACAAACAATTCGTGTTTGTGGTGGATAAAGGAGGAATTGTAAAAATGACCAATATTGTTATTGGAAGCACTCTTGATGATGTTTACATTTTGAAAAAAGGATTAAAAAAGAATGATCTTATTGTACATGAAGGAACCCAATCACTTCGAGATGGAGATAAGATTAACATTAGAGACGCACAAAGTGTAAGCTTATAAGCCATTACATAATTATTACTAAAAAAATATAAAATGATAGAGTTGTTTATCAAAAGAAAAATATTGTCACTTATCATATCCGTGATGATAGTACTTTTGGGGTTATTGGCTTTGTTTCAATTACCCATAACGCAGTTTCCAGATATTGTACCGCCGTCTGTAACCGTAACGGCAAAATATACAGGTGCCAATGCCGAAGTTTCGGCCAATGCTGTGGCACTACCTTTAGAACGAGCTATAAATGGTGTACCGGGAATGACCTATATGTCGACCGTTACCTCAAATGATGGTTTAACCCTAATTCAGGTTTTCTTTGAAGTAGGAACAGATCCTGATCTTGCTGCCGTAAACGTTCAAAACAGAGTAACAACCATACTAGACGAACTTCCGGAAGAAGTAATACGAGCAGGAGTTACCACCGAAAAGGAGGTAAATAGTATGTTGATGTACTTAAATATTACAAGTACTGATAAAACTCAGGACGAACAATTTATTTTCAACTTTACAGATATTAATATTCTTCAGGAATTAAAACGTATTGATGGAGTAGGTCGTGCCGAGATTATGGGACAGAAAGAATACTCAATGCGAGTATGGCTGGATCCACAAAAAATGCTTTCCTATAATATTTCAGCAAACGAAGTGATAAGCTCGCTGCAAAAACAAAACATTTCTGCAGCTCCTGGTAAAGTTGGAGAAGGATCAGGGCAGCTTGATAATCAGCTTCAATATGTAATTAAATACGGAGGAAAATTCTTTGAACCTAAACAGTATGAAGAAGTACCGCTTCGTGCTAATTCAGATGGAACAATCTTGCGATTAAAAGATGTTTCTAATATCGAATTTGGAGCAATGAGTTACGGAATGGTTTCTAAGACTGACGGAAAACCTTCGGCTTCAATCATGTTGAAACAAAGACCAGGTTCGAATGCCTCTGAAGTAATTGCCAGTGTAAAAGAAAAAATGGCAGAGCTGAAAATATCGTCTTTCCCTCCTGGAATGGATTATAATATTGCTTATGATGTATCACGTTTTCTTGATGCCTCAATCGATGAAGTTTTAAAAACATTAATAGAAGCCTTTATTCTAGTAGCTTTTGTTGTTTTTATATTCCTGCAAGACTGGCGTTCTACGTTGATACCAGTATTGGCAGTACCTGTAGCCTTAATTGGTTCATTTGCCTTTATGTCGATGATGGGATTCTCGATAAACCTACTTACCCTTTTTGCCCTAGTACTTTCCATAGGAATCGTTGTCGATAATGCTATTGTAGTTGTAGAAGCCGTCCATGTTAAAATTTCTGAAGAACATATGGCGCCTCTGCCCGCAACAATTAGTGCGATGAAAGAAATTACAGGAGCCGTTATTGCGATTACAATTGTTATGGCAGCCGTGTTTATACCAGTTGCATTCTTGAGCGGTCCTGTTGGAGTTTTCTACAGACAGTTTTCACTTACTATGGCAATTAGTATTGTAATTTCGGGAATTAACGCCCTAACATTAACACCAGCTTTGTGTGCCATAATGCTTAAACCGCATGATCCAAATAAAAAGAACACATCATTATTAGATCGTTTCTTTGTTCGTTTTAATGCGTGGTTCGACAATATTACTTCAAAATACATCAGAGTATTGTCAAAATTTGCAGACAGAAGTTCTATGACTATCGGACTTTTAGTTTTGTTCTGTTTCCTTACTTGGGGAACTTCGAAGTTTTTACCTTCAGGATTTATACCTTCTGAAGATCAGGGAATGGTGTATGTAAACGTAACTACACCGCAAGGAGCTACCGTAGAACGTACCGAAAAAGTACTTGATGAAGTAACTCGCATTGCCAAACAAATTGACGGAGTTGATAACGTAACAACTCTTGCAGGTTACAGCATTGTTACTGAAATTGCAGGAGCTTCTTACGGTATGGGAATGATAAACCTGAAAGACTGGAAAGATCGAAACATTTCTGTAAATGAATTTATTACAATGCTTACGCAGAAAACAAAAGGTATTGCCGATGCTCAAATCGAAGTTTTTGCACCGCCTACAGTTCCCGGTTTTGGTAATACCAGTGGTTTTGAATTACGTTTGCTGGACAAATCAGGAGGAACCATCAATAATACTGATGCCGTTACTAAAAACTTTATTAAAGAATTGAATGCTTCGCCAGAAATACAAAATTCATTTACCAGTTTTGATGCTACATTTCCGCAGTATTTAATACATATTGATTATGATCTTGCGGCTAAAAAAGGAATATCTGTAGACAATGCGATGTCTACCTTGCAAACCATGCTGGGATCGTTTTATGCTACAAACTTTATTCGTTTTTCTCAAATGTATAAAGTAATGGTACAAGCAAGTCCGCAGTTTAGAAAAAATCCAGAAAGTATTCTAGACATGTATCTTAAAAATGATGCAGGTGAAATGGTGCCATTTTCAACATTTATAAAATTAGAACGAGTTTACGGCCCTGAGGTTTTAACCCGCTATAATATGTATATGTCTGCCATGATTAATGGTGAGCCAGCTGAAGGATTTAGTTCTGGAGAAGCCATTGCTGCCGTAGAAAAAATCGCAGCCGAAAAGCTGCCAAGCAGGTTCGAACTCGAATGGTCTGGAATGACGCGTGAAGAAATTCTATCAGGAAACCAAACCATTTACATTTTTGCCTTATGTATCCTTTTTGTTTACTTATTACTTGCCGCACAATACGAGAGCTTATTGCTTCCGTTTCCAGTGCTTTTAAGTTTACCAGTAGGAGTTTTTGGTTCGTACCTCGCATTACTCGCAGTGGGCTTAGACAATAATATTTATGCCCAAGTCGCCTTAGTCATGCTTATAGGACTCCTCGCCAAGAATGCCATTTTGATTGTAGAGTTTGCGATTGCCCAAAATAAGTTAGGGCAGGGAATTACCGAAGCAGCAATTGAAGGTGCAAGATTACGTTTCAGACCTATTTTGATGACCTCATTTGCTTTTATTTCTGGACTTATACCATTGTGTATTGCTTCTGGAGCTGGTGCAATTGGAAACCGATCTATTGGTACTGCAGCTGCAGGAGGAATGTTAATAGGAACCATTTTTGGACTGGTAATCATTCCGGGGCTTTACATCCTGTTTGCAAAAATTGAAAAAGCTTGGAATAAATAAATGAAAACAATGAAAAATAATTTTAGAAAATTTCTTAAACATACAGAGTCAATATATCTCATCACGAATAAATCAAAATATGTACTTGTAGTTGTGTTTTTAATGTTACTTTCTGCCTGTTCTGCCCCGAAAGAGGCAGAGCAGCAGAAGGTAAAAACACTGCCTGAAAATTTTGCCTCAAATCCAAAAACAACAGACAGCCAGCAGACATTTACACCGCTAAAAACAGAATCGTATTTTAAAGATCCAGAGCTGGAAAAATTGTTAGACATAGCAGTAGCTCAGAATCCTGATTATTTGGCAATGCAGCAGAGAATTCTCATTGCAAATTCGCATCTAAAAGTGGCAAAATTAGCTTTACTGCCTTCGTTTGACATTGGTGCTGATGTTTCAGGAACACATTACGGTAAATATACTATGGATGGCGTAGGAAACTTCGATACTAATTTCTCACAGAATATATCAGAAAAACAAAGAATTAATACAGATGTAACTCCTAATTTATTTTTAGGAGGAAAAGTATCTTGGGAAGCTGATATATGGGGAAAATTAAGTAACAGAAAAAAAGCTGCTCAACAAAGATTTCTTGCATCACAAGAAGGTGTAAGATTGTTGCAGACAAGATTATTGAGCGATGTTGCTGAGCTTTATTTTAAGCTTATTGCGCTCGATAAACAAAAAGTAATTTATGAGCGAAACTTAAAAACACAGCAGCGTGCCCTTGATATTGTTTCGGCACAGCGTGCAGTTGGTAAAGCAACAGAATTAGCTGTGCAGCAATTTAATGCTCAAAACAATAGTATTTTGGCTGAAGCCGAAGAATTGAACCTTAGTATAGATCAAACGGAAAAAGCCCTACTGACTCTTTTAGGTGAATACGGAGGTAAAGTTACGAGAAGCAAAGATTTTCTATCAGGACATCTTGAAGTGCTGAATCAAAAAATGAGTGTCGATTCAATCATACATAATCGACCAGATGTGTCTCAAGCTTATTTCGAATTGCTTGCAACAAAAGCGGATGCGAAATCGGCGAGAGCTGCTTTTTTTCCAACAGTAAACTTAGGAGGATATGTTGGTCTTAATTCATTTTCTTTTGCAACATTCTTCGACAGCGGATCATTTGCTTGGCAGTTATTGGGCGGAATTACTGCGCCAATATTTAATAAAGGACAAATTAAACATGAATTTTTTACTGCCAATCGCAGACAGCAGATCAGCTTTTTAGAATATCAAAATTCGATCACTACTGCGTACAATGAATTGAGTGCGTTATTGTATCGCACAAAAGCGTTTGAAGATGTTTTAAAATACAAGTCAAAACAAGTTGAACATCTCGAAATTGCAGTAAATGTGTCAAATGATTTGTATTTGAGCGGTTATGCCAATTATCTAGAAATAATAAACGCACAAAAAGACATGCTGCAGGCAGAACTTGATTTTGTAGACATACAATTTAAAAATGTAAGCTCGCAAGTATTGTTGTACAAAGCTTTAGGAGGAGGAATAAACTAAAAACTTCTTCAATGCTATTTCTAATAAAATGCGTAAAGGTCTAAGACTTTTGCGCATTTTTTTTACTGTTTATCTTTTGTATGAAAAAAACTTAGTTAAAGAAAAATATTTATATTTATCGAGGCGAATTGAATCTGGCTAAATAGTTAAGAAGTCAAATTAAATAGTATGAAAAGAATATCCAGTAACACGACATACTTTCGAAGAAAAATTATTCCAATAATTCTCTTTGTAAATTTGCTAGTAATGTTTTTGGGCTTTTTAATTTTTGATTTTACATTTAGAGATTTAGCATTTATATTTTTTCCAACTTTAATTTTTTTTATTGCATGGATATTAAGATTTAGAAAACTAGAAATAGTGTATTTAGGAGATAAGTTTTTAGAAACTAATACTCAAAAGATATTATTTGAGAATATTATATCTGTCAATAAAATAAGTTCATTTTGTTATAAGATATCATATAAGGTAGATGATACATTTAAGTCTATTATTTTTATGATCGATTCATTTCCTTCTTATCCATCTTCTATTCCCAATTCAGTAAAAGAAATTACAGAGTTTGTAAAAAGTAATAACGGGTAAATTATATTTGCTTTGTAACGACTCGTTCAATTAATCAGCTAAAAGAAAATCAAAATTATCCATATGAAAACCGATTAAATAGGAGATTGGCGTTTTTTTGAGTAATTTCATTTTTTCAAAATTTAAAACTCATGGTACAATTAACCAAAACTCTTTGTGTAATCGCTTTTTTTTCAATAATCTCTGCAAATGCTCAAAACGAAACATATGCAAGTCCCAAAGAAGTTGCAGATACAACTTTTGTAAATTTAAAAGACTATAGCAAAGATTTTGTGTACGATATGAAATACGCGACCGAAGACAATTTTTTGAAAGCAAAAGTATACGATTGTGCAGAATGTTTACTGCGTTACAAAACGGTTAAAGCTTTAATTGCCGCTAATAAAGATTTTATAGAAAAAGGCTATAGAATTAAGCTTTTCGATTGTTACAGACCTTTATCAATTCAGAAAAAAATGTGGGAGATTGTTCCAAAACCTGAATATGTTGCAGATCCAAAAAAAGGATCAATTCATAATAGAGGAGGAGCCGTAGATATTACATTAGTTGATTCTAATGGCAAAGAGTTAGAAATGGGGACTTCTTTTGATTACTTTGGACTTGAGGCAAGCCACAGCTTTCCAATACTTCCTAAAAAAGTAAAATCGAACAGAAAATTTCTAAAAAAAATAATGATTCAGAATGGGTTCAATCCGTTCGATTCAGAATGGTGGCATTATAATTTAAAAACAGGGCTCAAAGACCCTGTTTCTAATCAAAATTGGAATTGTGAATAATTAATTATTCAACACATCTTATGTTTTGCATAAAGTAAGTATTGGGTTGGTAAGTCTTGCCGTTCATTTCAGAAACCAACTCGCTTTTTACAATATAATCGTCGATATCAGTCAAGTACTTAATTCTCATGATCGAAACAGGTGATTTTTTCAATTCCTCAAAGTTATCTTTCATGAACATAAAAATTCCAGTATTTACACGGTTGTCAAAACCTTTATCGTCGCGAAGTAAAGTACCGCAGTTTTCTTGATTGATATGTAGTAAAGTAACAATTTTACCATTTTCTAACTGCAAAAATATTTTTGAGTTTTTATCAAAACAGTTGGCTTTCATAAAATCTTTACTTTTTTGAATCAGCTGCACATTCAAAGTTGGAAGACCATCCGTTTGTGCCAGCGAAAAGAAGATATAGCTGGAAGTACCTCCAAAGTTTTTCTCGCTTACTAAATATTCATTAGTTATTTTATAAGTCCCAATAGAATCGGTAACATTAGTACTATATTCACATGGTTTTTGTGCAAATGCAGTAAAGGTTAATAGAAAAAAGGTTAGTGTAATTAAGTGTTTCATTTTAAATTATTTTTCTGCAAATTAAAACTATTTTGTTATCATTTTTATCAGTTGTAAAAAAACAATATTTATTACCGCCATTTTTTATTTTCCATTTTTTTCGAATGTTCTCTACCGTTTCAGGAAAATTTCTAGTGGTAATATTTGCCTGCTCATTTACAAGCTCTGTTTTCATATCATTTTTATTGTACGGAATCACTTTTTCTATTTCGAAAGCACGCCCTGGAAAATCAATTAATTCGTTAGAAGTATATAAATGCGAATGTTTGTGAAGTTTACCAATTTTAAAAATCGAGCTTACTTCATCAAATCCGCCAGATTTCATTATTGCCGAATTGGGTTCGTAAATGTACTTTTTAGGTAATTCATAAGGCATAAAATTCATTTCGTCATCCAAGACAAAATCAAAGGTTTCAATTTTATCCTTTAAAATATTAGCTGTTTTTAAAGTAATACTGCCTTTATACTGATTGTGAATTTCAAAAAGCAATTCCTTAACCTCGTTTTCGAGAGCAATTATATGAATGTTTTTTACAAATTTTAATTCAGATAAACCCGCAGAAATATCTAGTAAAGGAGCCGTTTTGATTAAAATTGAATTCGATTTTTCAAAATAAAAGTCTAATGATTCCGGAACATTTGGCAAACAGTCTTTCAACATAAAAACCTTGCCTTTGGCATCATTTCGACGAGAAGGATCAATATAAATCCAATCCCACTTTATTTCAGATTTATCTAAAATATTTGCAGAATCAGCAGCGTAGAAATCACAGTTTGCAACTTTCAGCTGTTCAAAATTATGTTTTACAATATTGGATAAATCTTCATTGATTTCGCAATGCGCAACAAGTTTAAACTTTTTAGAAAAGTAATAATCATCAACTCCAAAACCGCCTGTAAGATCAATTAAAGATTTACCAGAAATTAAAGAAGCTTTATATTCAGCCGTTTTTTCTGATGAGGTTTGTTCAACAGAAACCTTGCTTGGATAAATAATGTTTTCAGTTGAGAACCAGGTTGACAGTTTATCTTTAGCTTTAGTTCTGGCTTCGATTTGATTTAAAACTGCTATCCAGTCAACCTCAGGAAAAGGATTTTTCTGAAGCGCAAGTTTACTAATAGAAACACCAGTATTTTGAGTAATAAATTCTTGGATATTTTTGTTTAAAATCGAAAAGTTCAATGCTAAATTCTTTCAGTTAATACGGAGACAATTTTGTTGTCAGGGAAAAATTCTTTTAAGATTACTTTTACCATAGTAAAAAATGGAATTGCAATAATCATTCCTACGATTCCAAAAGTGATACCGCTGATTACCGTAATTAAGAATATCTCTAACGGATGCGAATTTACACTTTTTGATGAAATTATAGGCTGGCTGATATTATTATCAATAGCTTGAACAAGTAAAAAGCCTATGACTACATATATTGTCGTAGGTAAAATCTCCGATTGAAAATCTTGCCCAATTAAGCTGATCATAGTTAATAATGCCGCCAGTATAGTGCCAATAATTGGTCCTATATATGGTATGATGTTTAAAATTGCGCATAAAAAAGCAATTACAAATGCATTTTTGTTGCCAAAAATAAGAAGCACAATAAAATACAAAATAAATACGACCGTTAATTGAAGAAGTAAACCAATAAAATAGCGGGTTAAAAAATGATTTATCTTAGCAATTGAGTTTAAAATTTTATCTTCATTAGTGTCAGGCAGAATTTTTCTTGCCGAAACTTTAAAGGCATCTTGATCTTTGATGAAGAAAAAAGTTATGAAAAATACCGAAACGAATCCCATACCCATATCTGCCATAAAGCTGAAAAGAGAGTTTAAGAAGCCTGTAAAATAAGTTAAATCCAGCATGGAAGTTATTTTAGATTCTTTTAAAACTTTATTCAAATCTACATGCTGAATATTAAAGTAACTTTCGATACTTTTTTCTGTAGCAATAAACTGCTGCTGCAAGTTGTTAGTATCGAGCAGTGATAAATTATTGGCTTGTGAAATAATTAATGGAACAAATAGTAAAATAAAACCCACTAATGCTAATACAAAAAGGATAAGAGTGGTAGTGGCGGCCAATGAATTGCTGAATTTTAATTTGTTTTTCAAAAACTGTACTAACGGATTTGCAATCAGGCATAGTATTAAAGAAATACATAAGTAAACAATAACACTTTGAATTTCATATAAAAAATAGAGTCCCGCGCCTACAAGTAAGATTGTAGTTAAAGCTCTTAAAATTCCGTTTGAAATAGTTTTTGACGTCACCATATTTAAATTTTAGATGATAAATATAGGAAAAAGCTTTTGAAAATTTTGGATAAACAAAAAAAAGCAAGATGATGACATCTCGCTTTTTGTTTTGTAAATATGTTGTTTGTTTTAGATTCCAAAGGCCGCTCTTGGTCCTCCCGAAAGGAAAATAGCAGCCATTCTGCTTTTTTGTCCTTCTGAAAACATATACATGGCATTATCATCAACATAATCCATATAATTCATTGTCATTTCTACAGGAGTTCCTGTGCATGTGCTGTAATGCGGATATGCTGGAACACCATAGTTTGCAGTATTGTGTGTTGGTGTATCGGTTACTAAATCACTTCCACAGCTTGCATCTCCCCAAATATGGCGTAAATTCATCCAATGACCCACTTCGTGAGTTCCGGTTCTGCCAAGGTTAAATGGTGCATTTGCCGCTCCGGATAAACCAAAATATCTAGAATCAATTACAACTCCGTCAGTTGCCGCAGCACCGCCGGGAAATTGTGCATAACCCAAAATTCCGCCTCCAATTGCGCAAGACCATAAATTAAGTTTTGTGGTTGGAGAAGTTGGTGCAATACCGCCTTGAGCCGTTTTTTTCATAGCGTCATTTGTACCCCAAGAAGTTTTGGTTGTTGATTTTCTGATTACTTGATCTAAAACAAATGTAATTCCTATATTGGCTTTAACTCCTGAAAATAAAGCAGGAACATTTCCGTAGTCAGAATTTTGTGCATTAAAATCTTTGTTTAAAACATCGATTTGTGTTTGAATTTGTGCATTCGAAATATTCTGTGCTGCGGTTTTGTACAATACATTCACAACAACAGGAATTTCGATTTTGCCATTCACTAAACGATTTGTAAGTAATTTTTGACTGGTAAAGGCTTCAATTTCATTCATCCTAATGGCTAACATAGGATCTGCCTTTAATTGAGCGTCTAAAACTTCCTGAGAAGCACAAGCACGACGAGTTACGGCACTTGTATCTGAATTTGAGGATTCAGTTTGGTCGTTTTGACATGAAAACAGCACTAATGCTGTGATTGCGGTAATAATAACTTTTTTCATAATACTTGGGGTTTTTGTTATAAAAAATTAAATTTGGTTATTTATGTCGCAATTTTATAACAAAATGATGTTTTGACCAAAAAAATATAACAATTTTTTTGTCAGAATTTTACAAGCCCTTGTATAGTCTAGTTCTTACAAAAATGTTAAATATTTTTTTATGAAGTAAATTCGTATAAAGCTATACTTGCTGCTTGCACAACATTCATACTGCTGTTCTTTCCAAACATATTTATGTGCACAATTTGATGTGAAATTTTTAAAAGCTCATCAGAAATACCGTTAATTTCATTGCCGATAATAAGTGCAATTTTTTGGTTTTCAGGAATTTGAACTTCTTTTAAAGGTTTGCTGGTACTTGTGATTTCAAGTGAGATAATCTCGAAATTGTTTTCTTTTAGAAAAGTGATTAGGTCAGAAGTTTCTTCAATAATAGTATGGGGTACGTGAAGATGTGTGCTGCGTGAGGTTTTGTTTATTTTTCTTGGAGTTAAAGGAATATCCTTGCCTAAGAAAATAATGTTCTCAACTCCCAGAGCTTCACCAATTCTAAAAAGTGAACCAATATTTTGCTGAAAATAAATATGATCGCAAACCAAAGTTATTGGAAAAGTTTTTCTTTCAAATTGGTTTTCTTCGTGAGTAAGCTGCACTTTTTAGTCTTTAATTGGTAAAAATATAGTTGATGATATTTGCGCCCATTTTTAGCGCTTTATCTCGAACATTTGCGGGATCATTATGTACTTCTGCATCTTCCCATCCGTCACCTAAATCGCATTCGTAAGTGTATAATAAAACTAATTTATTTTCGACGAAAATTCCAAAAGCCTGTGCGCGAGTTCCGTCATGTTCATGAATTTTTGGAAGACCGTTTGGAAAAGGATAAGGTTTTTGAAAAATTGGATGATTGGCAGGAATTTCGATTAAATCATTATTTGGAAATATCTTTTTTATTTCCTTTCGAATATATTGATCCATTCCATAATTGTCATCAATATGTAAAAAACCTCCAGCAGTTAAGTAATTTCTAAGATTAGTAACATCAGAATCGCTCAAAACTACATTTCCATGACCAGTCATATGAACAAATGGATACGAAAGCAAATCAGGATTACTAGGTTCAACCGTTGATGGTTTTGCTTTTATTCTAGTATTAATGTTCGCATTGCAAAATCGTATTAAGTTTGGAAGCGATGTTGGATTTGCATACCAATCGCCGCCGCCGCTGTATTTAAGCAAAGCAATTTCTTGAGAGAAAGAAGAGAAAGAAAAAAGTAATATTAAGTAGAATATTTTTTTCATAATAGCAAATTATCGTATGATTTTCCTTTACTTACATGGCTTTTTGTCATTTCGACGAAGGAGAAATCTCCATAAGAAGCTCCATAACTATAAACCAATCTTTGTCGAGTTACTCGCGAAGATTTCTCCTTCGTCGAAATGACAAGATAACGGTTAGACTTCATTAAAAAATACAACACTATGACAAGCTACAACGGCAGCAGTTTCAGTTCGTAATCGAGTATTTCCTAAAGTTACCGGTTGAAAGTTATTTTCAATAGCCAATGCAATTTCCTTATCCGAAAAATCGCCTTCAGGACCAATTAATAAAGTTACATCTTCGTTTGGTTTTAAGGCATCTTTCAAAGATCTTTTGTCTGTTTCCTCACAATGCGCGATGAATTGCAAACCTTTATTTTTTTGTTTAAGGAATTCTTTAAAAGAAACAGCATCATTTAGTTTTGGAAGAAAAGTTTCATTTGACTGCTTCATAGCCGATAAAATGATTTTTTCAAAACGCTCTAAGTTGATAACTTTTCGTTCAGAACGATCGCATATAATTGGCGTAATTTCCTGAATTCCAATTTCGGTGGCTTTTTCTAAAAACCATTCAAAACGATCATTCATTTTAGTTGGCGCAACAGCTAAATGTAAGCGGAATTTTGGTTCTGGAGATTTTTTTATAGAAAGTACTTCAACAATACATTTATTATCAGAAGCTAAAGTTATTTCGGTTTCAAACAATAAACCCGAACCGTTTGTAACATGAAGAATATCCGAATCTTTCTTGCGTAAAACTTTTATAATATGTTTGCTTTCTTCTTTATCAAAAGAAAAACTTTTTGTTGTTTCGTCTATATCAGGATTGTAAAATAACTGCATAATTTAAAATTGAATTCTCGCTTTTGAAACCACCGCAGAAGTTTCAAAACGTTTTGATAAGTATTTTTGATAACCTACAATTCCAATCATTGCAGCATTATCTGTGGTATATTCAAATTTTGGAACAAAAGTTTTCCAGCCGTATTTACTTTCACTTTCTTTAAGTCTGGTTCTAATACCTGAGTTTGCCGAAACACCTCCGCCAATTGCAATTTGTTTAATTCCTGTTTCTTTGACAGCAAGTTTTAATTTGTCCATCAAAATTTCAATAATGGTATATTGTATTGAAGCACAAATATCATTAAGATTCTCTTCGATAAAATTTGGATTTTCAAGTTTATTCTTTTGAATAAAATATAAAATTGCCGTTTTTAATCCTGAGAAACTAAAATCTAATCCCGGAACTTTTGGTTTGGTAAATGCAAATGCTTTTGGATTTCCTTCTTTGGCATATTTATCAATTAAAGGCCCGCCAGGATAAGGAAGACCAAGAATTTTGGCACTTTTATCAAAAGCTTCACCAACAGCATCATCAGTTGTTTCTCCGATAATTTCCATATCAAAAAAGCCGTTTACTTTTACAATTTGAGTATGCCCGCCGCTGATTGTTAAAGCTAGAAATGGAAATTCTGGTTTATCAAAACCTTCTTCGTCTATAAAATGCGCCAAAATATGGGCATGCATATGGTTTACAGCAATTAACGGAATTTTTAACGCTAATGCTAACGATTTACTGAAAGAACTTCCAACCAATAATGATCCCATTAAGCCTGGGCCTTGTGTAAAAGCGATCGCAGTTAGCTGTTCTTTTTGTACATTTGCCTTACGAAGTGCAGCATCAATTACAGGCACAATATTTTGCTGATGCGCCCTCGAAGCTAACTCAGGAACAACACCGCCGTATTGGTTGTGAATTAACTGGTTCGCTACAACATTTGAGAGTACTTTGTCGTTATGTAAAACTGCGGCCGCAGTATCGTCGCATGAACTTTCGATGGCAAGAATAAAAACCTCTGGATTTTGCATATAAAGGCACAAATTTTGAATTATATTTGACAAATCAAATTTTCAATTTTCTTTGATTGTAAGGAGAAGCCAAAATTAAAGAATTTTTATCAAAACAGTCGTCCTTTGTCTGTTCAAAATAAATTAATACAAAAACAATAATAAAAAGCAGTTATCAAACGAATTAAGAAAATAGTATCCAGAACCCTGATTGGCTTAATTTTACTTTTGCTGGTACTTGCTATCACATTGTCGCTGCCTGTTGTACAAACAAAAATCGCACGATATATAACTGAAACTCTGAATACTGATTTTAAAACAAATATCAGTGTAGAGAAAACAGCAATCAATATTTTTGGCGGAGTAAAACTTAAAAAGGTCCTGATTTTAGATCATCATAAAAAGACTTTAATCTATTCTGATCTTATTACTACAGATATTTTAAGCATTAAAAGATTGCTTGACGGCGATTTAATTTTTGGAGATCTTCGTTTAACGGGTTTGATTTTTAATTTGAAAACCTATAAAAATGAAAATGAAAACAATATTAATAAGTTTATTAAATTGTTTGAAACGGGAAAAAAAACACCGAAATCTGATAAGCATTTTCTCTTAACAGCTCGAAATGCTTATATCACCAATGGTAATTTTTCGGTTATTGATGAAAATAAAAATACACCAAGATTCCTGGATTTTAAAAAGCTGAATGCTTATATCAGTGATTTTAAGTTGTATGGTCCTGATGTAAATACCACTATTCATAGATTTTCCTTTTTAGATCATCGAGGTTTATATGTTTCAAACTTTGCGGGTAAATTTAGTTATACCAAAAAACAAATAAAAGTTGAAAATTTAGCCATAAAAACAAAAAGGTCATGGATTTATGGAAAAGCAATTTTAAATTATAAAATTACCGATTTTCTTGATTTTACAGATAAAGTTCAGTTTGATGTAGCTTTGGATTCGTCTTCGATTGCTTCAAACGATATTCGTTATTTTTATGACGGACTTGGAAAAAATCAGCATTTTAGAGTTAGAACTAAAATAAAAGGGCCTTTAAATAATCTGAATTTAAATCATCTTAGACTTAGCGATTCTAATGGATCTAAAATTTTTGGAAATATTAATTTTAGAAATCTGTTAGGAAGCAAGACGCAAAAGTTTTCTATGAACGGAAAGTTCGATAAATTAATTTCAAGTTACGATAATCTAGTAGTTATACTTCCTGAGATTTTGGGTAAAAAACTGCCAAAAGAACTTAAAAAAATTGGTAAGTTCAATATTGTCGGGAAAGCCAAAGTTTCGACTACAGATTTAGAAGCTGCTTTTAAAATGGCAACAGATCTTGGTAATGGTGTTGTCGATCTGCATATGAATAATATGGATTTTATCGACAAAGCATCTTACTCAGGGAATATTGTACTAGATAATTTTAATGTAGGTGCATTATTAGACCGAAAAGATATTGGTAAAACAACATTAAATATTGATGTTGATGGTGTAGGTTTTACAGAGAAATATTTAAATACTAAGATAAAAGGTGATATTGCAAAACTAGATTACAATAAGTACACCTATAATAATATAGTGGTAAACGGGAATTTTAAATTGCCATATTATAAAGGACAGGTTTCTGTAAACGACCCAAATTTAAGTTTGACTTTTGACGGTATGGTCGATTTAAGCAAACGTGAGAGTAAATATGATTTTCATATAAATGTAGAGAATGCCGATTTAAGAAAACTTAGGTTTGTAGACGATTCTATTTCTCATTTTCAAGGAGATGCCGTTGTCGAAGTTACAGGAAATTCAATTGAGAATCTTCAGGGGAATATTTTTATCAAAGATGCTGTTTATCAAAATCCAAAATCGACTTATATTTTTGATGAAGTTACTATAAATTCTGGCTTTGATGAAAATAAGCTTCGTACTATAACAATTAATTCTACCGACGTTGTTGATGGAGAAATAGTAGGTAAATTTCGTTTCGATCAGTTAGATAAATTGGTTATGAATTCCGTAGGAAGTTTATATACCAATTACAAGCCTTATAAAGTAAACAAAGGACAGTTTTTACGCTTTAATTTTCATGTATATAATAAGGTAGTTGAAATGCTGTATCCGGAAATGAAAATTGACTCGAGTACAGTTGTTCGTGGTAAAATTGATGCTGATCAAAATGAGTTTAAATTTAAGTTTAATTCGCAGCAAATTACAGCGGCCAAAAATACTTTTGATAATATAAGAGTCAGCGTTGATAATAAAAATGCACTTTATAATGCTTTCGTAGAACTAGACAGCATTAAAACGCCTTATTATAAAATACGCGACTTTAATTTAATTAACGTTACTGCAAAAGACACTTTGTTTGTAAGGTCTGAGTTTAAAGGAGGAGAAAAAGGAGAGGATTACTTTAATCTAGATTTGTTTCATACCATTGATAAAAACAAGAATAACATTGTTGGGATTAAGAAATCTGAAATGAAGTTCAAAGATTATCTATGGTATTTAAATGAAAATTCAGAAAAAGACAATCAGATCATTTTTGATCAGTTTTTCAAGAATTTTACCTTTGACAATATAGTTTTGTCGCATGAAGATCAAAAAATTGATTTAAATGGGGTGATAAAAGGCAAAGACTATAAAGATCTGGTTCTGAATTTTGAAGATGTTGATATTAATAAGATTACGCCTTTAAATTCGAAGTTTGTATTTAATGGTAATTTGAACGGAAATATAAATTACAAGCAGAATAAAGATGTTTATCAACCCACCGCAACAATTTCGATTGATAAGCTGAATCTAAATGAAATAGATTTAGGGACTTTAAAATTTGATATTGCTGGTGACGAAAGTTTTAGAAAGTTTACCATAAATTCTTCTATTGTAAATGGTTTTGCGGAGTCGTTTAGAGCAAATGGTACTTTTGCTATAGAAAATAAAGAAACTTTTTTAGATTTAAGTTTAAAGTTAGAAGGATTTAACCTCGCGACTTTAGGAAAAGTTGGCGGTGATGTTTTGTCGAATGTACGAGGTACAGTTTCAGGAAATGCAGCAGTAGTTGGAAATTTGAAGAAACCTGAAATCAACGGAAGACTTTATGTCGAAAAAGCAGGAATGACAATTCCGTACTTAAATACCGATTATGAACTTAGTGATCGAACTGTAATTGATTTAACAGATGAGAAATTCTTGTTCAGAAACAATCAATTGACGGACACTAAATTTGGAACAAAAGGATTGCTTAATGGAACAATTGAGCATCATAATTTTGGAGATTGGAAACTAGATTTAACCATAACTTCTAAACGTTTATTGGCGCTGGATACAAAAGACAGCGAAGATGCGGCGTATTTTGGAACAGCTTTTATAAACGGAACTGCAAGTATAAAAGGCCCTGTAGATGGTTTGTTTATTAAAGTAGACGCTAAATCTGAAAAAGGCACCGAAGTCAAAATTCCTATAAACAATTCGCAAAGCGTAGGAGAAAGCAGCTGGATTCATTTTGTGACACCAAAAGAAAAGTACAATTTAGAAAATGGTATTGTCGAAAGAGTAAAAAACTACAACGGATTAGAGTTGGAGTTTGATTTTGATATTACACCAGATGCTGAGGTTGAAGTAATTCTAGATCGAAATTCCGGCCATGGTATGAAAGGGAAAGGTTATGGATCGCTGTTGTTTAAGATTAATACTCTTGGTAAGTTTAATATGTGGGGAGATTTCCAGGCATACGAAGGAACTTATAATTTTAAATACGGCGGTTTAATCGATAAAAAATTCTCTGTTAAAAAAGGAGGATCTATTATTTGGGAAGGAAACCCAATGAAAGCGCAGTTGAATCTTGAAGCGGTTTATAAAACATCAGCAAATCCTGCGGTATTGCTTGATAATACCTCTTCATTTAATAAAAAAGTACCAGTAGAAGTAGTTATTGGTTTAAGAGGAGATTTAGCAAGCCCAGAGCCTAATTTTGATATTCAGTTTCCATCAGTAAGTAACGTGCTAAAATCTGAAATTCAATATAAGTTAGATGATAAAGATATTCGTCAAACACAAGCGCTTTATTTATTGTCTACAGGTTCGTTTATGAGTACAGACGGATTTAGCCAAGGTGATTTATCTGGAACGTTGACAGAAACCGCTTCGAGTTTATTAGGCGGAATTATAAAATCAGACAATGATAAGGTTAATATCGATTTAAATTATATTTCTGCAGATAAAAGGCTGGGGCAAGAAGCTGATGGTCAGTTTGTAGCTAATATATCTTCTCAGATCAACGAAAGAATTACAATTAATGGTAAATTAGGAGTGCCGGTTGGTGGTGTTAATGAATCTGCAATTGTAGGTGATATTGAAATTTTATATCGAGTGAATGATGACGGATCAATGAATCTTCGTTTGTTTAATAAGGAGAATGATATTAATTATATCGGGCAGGGAATTGGTTATACACAAGGAGTTGGTATTTCGTACGAAGTCGATTTTGATACTTTTAGCGAATTAGTAAACAAAATGTTTAAAAATCATAAATTAGAACGAGCCATTAAAAACTCTGATGATTTTCAAGATTCTAATTTAAATCCTGACTTTGTTAATTTTACCAACAAAAAAGAATCAGAGAAGAATAAGAAAGAAGCTGAAAAAGATAAAAAGAAATCTCAAAAAGAAGAAGAGAAAAAAACACAGCCTAAAAATAACAGTGAAGGATTAATTCCTGATAACGATTTTTAGATGATTGTTAAAAAAATGCTATTTCAACCCATTATTTATATAATGGGTTTTTTTATGCGTATTTTAGACAATTAATAATTTTTCAGCTTAATACAGTTTATGTGTTTTTTGTAACACTTCATTTGGCTATTGTTAGTTTTAAAGAATTAATTAAAAAAAGAGAGTTTTATTATTTTAAATGAAATTTTTCCAGTCAAAAAACTTATTAACGAAAACGTTTGAATTTAACATATTTTACTAATTTATAATAAACAGAACCTGAAAAGTGGTGAATGTTTGCTAATTTTACACTTTAATACTTAAATAATGTCAAAAACAATAAAAAAAGTAGGTGTTCTTACCTCAGGAGGAGACTCACCAGGAATGAATGCTGCAATACGATCAGTTGTTCGAACATGTGCTTATCATAATATAGAATGCATAGGAATTTATAGAGGTTATCAAGGAATGATCGAAGGCGATTTTAAAGAAATGGGCCCTCGAAGCGTTAATAATATAGTAAATAAAGGAGGAACGATCTTAAAATCTGCTCGTTCTGTTGATTTTAGAACACCAGAAGGTAGAAAAAAAGCACACGAAAATTTAGTGAAAGCTGGAGTTGATGCTCTAGTTGTTATTGGAGGAGACGGAAGCTTTACCGGAGGTCTAATTTTCAATGCAGAATATGGTTTTCCTGTAATGGGAATTCCTGGTACAATTGATAATGATATTTATGGTACAAGTCATACATTAGGTTATGACACCGCATTAAATACAGTAGTAGATTGTATCGATAAAATTAGAGATACTGCAAGTTCACATAACCGTTTGTTTTTTGTAGAGGTTATGGGTAGAGATGCAGGACATATCGCTCTTAATGCCGGAATTGGTGCTGGTGCTGAGGAAATTCTTATCCCTGAAGAAGATTTAGGTTTAGATAGATTATTAGACTCTCTTCAAAAAAGTAAAGCATCAGGAAAATCATCAAGTATAGTTGTTATTGCTGAGGGAGATAAAATTGGTAAAAACGTTTTTGAATTAAAAGACTACGTTGAAGCTAATTTACCTGAATATGATGTTAGAGTATCTGTTTTAGGACATATGCAGCGTGGTGGTTCACCATCTTGTTTTGATCGTGTACTGGCAAGTCGTCTTGGTGTAAAAGCAGTAGAATCTTTAATTGAAGGAAAATCAAACTACATGGTTGGTCTTAAAGAAGACAAAGTGTCGTTGACTCCGCTGGAACAAGCAATTAAAGGTAAATCTGAGATTGATAGAGAATTATTGAGAGTGTCAGACATCATGTCTACATAATTATATAAGACAAAGTTTAAAAAAAGGAATGAAGTTTATTGTGAGGAAATTAGACTTTAAATTAGTGTAATAAAAACAAAAGCAAAAAATTAGTAAAATGTCAAAAGTAAAATTAGGAATAAACGGATTTGGACGTATCGGAAGAATCGTTTTTAGAGAAACTTTCAATAGAGATAATGTAGAGGTGGTAGCAATCAACGATTTGCTAGATGTAGATCACTTAGCTTACTTATTAAAATATGATTCAGTTCACGGTCGTTTCAACGGAACTGTAGAAGTTAAAGAAGGAAAATTGTACGTAAATGGAAGAAATATCCGTATCACTGCAGAAAGAAACCCAGCTGACTTAAAATGGAATGAAGTTGATGTTGATGTTGTTGCAGAATGTACTGGTATCTTTACAACTATCGAAACTGCAAATGAGCACATCAAAGGTGGTGCTAAAAAAGTAATCATTTCTGCTCCTTCAGCTGATGCTCCAATGTTTGTAATGGGAGTAAACCACGAAACTGCAAAAGCTACTGATTTAGTTGTTTCTAACGCTTCTTGTACTACAAACTGTTTAGCTCCTTTAGCTAAAGTTATTCACGATAATTTCGAAATCGTTGAAGGTTTAATGACTACTGTTCACGCAACTACTTCAACTCAAATGACTGCTGACGGACCTTCTAGAAAAGACTGGAGAGGTGGACGTGCTGCTGCAATTAATATCATTCCTTCTTCTACTGGAGCTGCAAAAGCAGTTGGAAAAGTAATTCCTGCTTTGAATGGAAAATTAACTGGAATGTCTTTCCGTGTTCCTACTGCTGACGTTTCTGTAGTAGATTTAACGGTAAAAGTAGCTAAAGAAACTACTTACGAAGAAATTTTAGCTGTATTGAAAAAAGCTTCTGAAAACGAAATGAAAGGTATTTTAGGATATACTGAAGATGCAGTTGTATCTCAAGATTTCATTTCTGATAAAAGAACTTCGATCGTTGATGCTGGTGCAGGAATCGGATTAAATTCTACTTTCTTCAAATTAGTATCTTGGTATGATAATGAGTACGGATACTCAAGCAAATTGATCGATTTATCTGTACATATTGCAGGTTTAAAATAATATTATATATTTTTGCAGAATCCCGTTATGTCAAAATAACGGGATTTTCTTATTTTGTTTCGTCTTTAATTATTGTAAAAAACACACTTATAGTTTATTGAAGAAAAACTAATCCAAAAACTAAATAAAATGAAATTAATAGTTGATAGTGGATCTACTAAAGCCGATTGGATTGCAATTGATGATAATGGAAAAGTATTATTCACCACACAAACCTTAGGATTAAATCCTGAAATTCTAGACGCTCCGGAAATCATTGAAAGATTAAACGATCGTTTTGATATTTTGCAAAATAAAAAAAATGCAACCCATTTGTTCTTTTACGGAGCTGGCTGTGGAACTGATAGAATGAAAGAAGCTTTAAAGCTGATCTTTCAGGATTATTTCACTAATGCAATTATTGACGTACAAGAAGATACTTATGCTGCCGTTTATGCAACAACACCAAAAGGTGAAGAAGCAATTGTTTCTATCTTAGGAACAGGTTCTAACTGCAGTTATTTTGATGGAAAAGTATTGCATCAAAAAGTGCAGTCATTAGGGTATATCTTAATGGATGACTGCAGTGGAAATGTTTTTGGAAAAGAATTAATTAGAAAGTACTATTTTAATAAAATGCCAAAAGAATTAGCGGTAGAGCTTGAAAAAGAGTACGACGTTGATCCTGATTTTATTAAAAACAAACTATACAAAGAACCAAATCCAAATGCTTATTTGGCAACTTTTGCAAAGTTTTTAATCAAACACAAAGACACAGAATTCTGCAGAAAAATTATTTTCAAAGGAATGAAATCTTTCGTTAAAAACTACATCAAACAGTTTGATAACTGCAAAGAAGTTCCTGTACATTTTGTAGGTTCTATTGCATTTTATCTAAAAGATGAATTACAAGAAACTTTTGATAAATATGAACTTCAATTAGGGAATGTTTTAAGAAGACCAATTGATGGATTAATTGCGTACCATGTTGCTAACCAATAGTTCTGGATTTATGGAAATTGCAATCATTGCTCACGATGGCAAGAAAGCTGATTTGATCGACTTTTTGATTAAAAATAGTGATGTATTACATCATGAGTCAATAAAACTTATTGGAACAGGAACTACTGGAGGAAAAGCCGAAGCTGCGGGATTTAAAACCCAAAGAATGCTTTCTGGACCTTTAGGCGGTGATGCGCAGATTGCGGGCAGAGTAGCGGAAGGAATTACGAAAATGGTTTTCTTTTTTAAAGATCCTTTATCCAGTCATCCGCATGAAGCAGATATTAATATGTTAATTCGCGTTTGCGATGTACATAATGTGCCGCTGGCAACAAACGAAGCAACGGCACAATTATTATTAGATGCTATTGCACTGCGATTATAGAAATCTCAACATTTACATTTTTTGGCAGACATGCCACTTGAACCGTTTCACGTGCTGGAGCGGTTTTTTCGTTAAAATAAGAACCGTAAACAGTATTTATTGCGCCAAAATTGTTCATATCCATAATAAAAATAGTCGCTTTAACTACATTTTCAAAAGTCATATCTGCAGCGTCTAGAATAGCTGCAATATTTTCCATTACTTGTTTCGTTTCATCATTGATGTTGTCAGTTACCAGTTCACCCGATGCTGGATTTATAGCAATTTGTCCAGATGCATAAAGTGTGTTTCCTGATAATACAGCTTGATTGTAAGGTCCAATTGGAGCAGGAGCCTTATCTGTAAAGATTATTTTTTTCATATGTAGATACTTATTTGTTTTTAAACAATTTTGGTATAGTAATTATTAAGATCTTCTAATTAAGATAAAACAATTAAGAAAATGGCTTATCGATTTGAAGTACTTCGCTTATTCCATTTAATATCGCTCAACATACCAGATTTAATTCCGATAAAGAAATTCCAGTTAGAGTTTGTTCCCATAGGAGACCAGTTAAAAGCCATTCTCCAGCTTAGCAAGTCTCTTTCAAAACGAAATTGGGTAAAAGTAACTCCCTTTTGAACAAAATCAAATCCAGTTGAAACCCCGCCTTTCCATTTAGGTGTAATATCCATGTTCATAGAGACCATGATTGAGTTTCCGGTTATTTTATTCTCTCTGTTGGCATTCGAGTATGTCAATGAGTAAGCAAGCGTCATGTCCCAAGGTAATTTTGAGCTGAAGAACTCCGTAATTACATCTTTATCGTCATCTTTTTCGTTTGCAAATTGGCTGTTTCGACTGTCATTTAAGTCTGTATTTGTACCAAATAAATCGTCATTACGACCACCATTTCGCTGACTTTGGTTGTTTTTTTCTTTATTATCTCCTCCCTTATTCGAAAAAGAGTAATTCATTGTAATATTCGCACTGGTCATTCTAAATAAGCTTCCTCCATTGTCAATATTGTACATATTCATTACGTTTCCTGCATTATCAATTGCATATGGGTTTAAAACAGCTCCAAAATTGACATTCATTTTGTTTTGAAAAAGTTGTGTTCCACCGCTTACAAGAATAGGCTGGAAAGCCAATGTTTCTTTGCCGTTTGCGTTAAAATTATAACTTGTGCTGAAGTTTAAATTGTTCAACAGCATTATTTTTTTAGGCTCTGTTTTTGTACTGTCACGATCTCGTACTTTAGCTTCAAAAGTGTTGCTTAAAGAAAAACCAACTATGTTAGAATTGTCTTTTCCAGGTGCGCCGTAAATACCGTTTGCAAAACGAGAATATTCATCTGTAGAAATCTTTCCTGCTGCATCAACAGTATAACGATCGTAGTATCTTTCGAAGCTCGGCGTATAAGAGTAAGTAATACTTGGTCTCATAACGTGACGAATAGACTGAATTCTTTTATCGGCCCCAAAATTGAACGTACCATAAATTGTTGTACCTAAATTAGTACTGAAGTTGTAAGTTCTATAAGAGTCAAAACCGTTTACAGTCTTATCTACAACCGCACTTTTATCTACATCGTAATTCTTTTCGATTGTTTTGGTAACCCAAGTTTCTTGGTAATTTGTAGAAGCTCCAGCACTAAAGTATTTAAATATTTTAAAGTTTGTGCTGATTGGAATAGAATGCTGCATACCAATTTTTGCATCTTTAAACATTTGCGGTTTAAAGAATAAAGAATCAGTTGTTTTAAATTCGTTCTTTCCAGTTACATTATATTGTAAATTTATGTTTTTTATAAAACCTTTTTTTACCCCGTCTTTTCCAACAAAAGGGTAAACACGATCAATACTACCTTGAAGATTAGGCAGTGTCATAATGATGTCCTCGGTTTGCGTATTTTGCTGATGCGTAGCAGATAACGATATACGTGAACCCGGAATTGTATTAAATGTTTTGTTGTATGAAATAGACGAACTTAAAGTATTATTTAAGTTAGATCCTATATTGGCTTGATTGATAGATCGCTTAAAGTATTTACTGCTACCCATATTTACAGAAGCAGAAAAACTCGAATTAGGATTTGATTTTGTATCCTTTGAGTGCGACCATTGAATGTTGTAGATGTTTTGTTTAGAATAATCTGGATATCCTCTTTCACTGTTTATAAGGTTTTCAAAACGAATATTAACGTTTCCTCGATATTTATACCGTGTTGCATAGGCCGATTCAAATCGCATAGCGTAACTCCCGTTTGTATAATAATCTCCTAAAACGGTTAAGTCGTAATTGTCGCTTAAAGCAAAATAGTAACCTCCGTTTTGTAAAGAGAATCCACGAGTATTTGAGTCGTTGTAACTTGGAATAATAATACCAGAAACACTTTTTTCCTGACTCATCGGGAAGTAGGCGAAAGGTAGAGCTAGAGGCGTAGGAACATCTGCAATAACCATATTGGTTAAACCGGTAATAACTTTTTTACCTGGAATAAATTTTACTTTATTAGTTTGAAAATAGTATTCAGGATTATCAATATCTTGAGCAGTTGTAAAGCGAGCGCCTCTTAAAAAGTAAACAGAGTCATTCTCTTTTTTAGTAACAGCTGCTTTTATTTTAAATTCGCCTTGTTCTGTTCTTGAGTTGTAAATTAAGGCTTTTTTTGTTTTAAAATTAAAGCGTATAGAATCGGGTTGAACCTCGCTTGCTCCTTGTTTGAAGTTTGGATATTGAGTTAATACACCTGCGGAATCTTTTATTCGACCTGCATAAACTTCATCTTTTTCATAATTAAGTACAATTATACCCGATTTTAGTTCAACATCTTTATAATACAATTCAGCTTCATTATAAAGAGTAATGATTTTTTTCTTCTGATCTATTTTGGCGTAATCCTTTGCTTTGTATTTTACTTTCCCGTCTAAAAAAGTCTTAGTTGGCTTAATGCTGTCTACTTTAATAGTATCAATAGGTTTAATTTGAGGCTTATCTGTTTGTTTTACAGCAGGCAAAGGCTTTTTTTTGGATTTTATCTCTTGTGAATATAATTTACCACATCCTGCAGATAGGAAAAATGATAATAAAACGATATTAAATAAGTTTGTGTGCAAAGGTTTAAATGCTATTTTTGTAAAATTATGGCTTGTTTTTTGACATGTCAAACTTACATATAATTTTTTGGCAAAAATAATCAATTATAAAAATTATAGCAGTTGCGTTTTATTAAAATTAACTTTTAGATTTATGAATAGATTGAGCAAAATTAAGGTAATCTTTACTTTTTTTCTAACAATAATGTCTTTTTGTGCTTACAGTCAAGCTAACGTTTTTAAGGTGACACTTGATGCAGGACATGGAGATCATGATTTTGGCGCTGTTTACAGCGGACGGATCGAAAAAAATATCGCCTTAGCAATTGTTCTAAAAGTTGGAAAAATTTTAGAGCTTAATCCTAATGTTAATGTTATTTATACGCGAAAAACTGACGTTTTTATTGATTTGGTAGAAAGAGCTAATATTGCCAATAGAGCCAATTCAAATATTTTTGTTTCTATACACTGTAATGCTAACAAAAATACAGCGGCAGACGGAACAGAAACATATGTAATGGGTTTGAGTAAAATTGCATCAAACTTAGAGGCTGCAAAAAAAGAGAACTCCGTAATTACTTTAGAGAAAGATTACAAACGTAAATACGAAGGCTATGATCCAAACTCTCCAGAATCTATGATTGGCATGACTTTAATGCAAGAAGAGTATTTAGATAACAGTATTTCGCTTGCAAGTAAAATCGAAGATAATTTTGAAAAACTTGGAAAAAAATTAAGACAAGGCGGAGTAAAACAGGCGCCATTTATGGTACTTCATAAAGCTTATATGCCAAGAGTTTTAGTTGAAACAGGATTTATCTCTAATACAACCGAAGGAAATATTTTGAATTCTGAAGAAGGACAAGATGAAATTGCTAAAGCAATTGCAGAAGCTATTTTGAGTTATAAAAGAGAGTATTTTGGTTCAGGAACTCCTGAAGTAATAGAGGCTCGACCAGTTAGAGATACATCTACTCCGGCAAAGAATAAAGTTGTAGAATCTGCTGCAGTGAAAAAAAATGCCCCAAAAGGCACTTTTTTTAAAGTACAGTTAATTGCCAGCATTAAAAAAACACCTTTAGAAGCTAAAAATTTTAAAGGATTGAATAATGTAACCATGTTATACGAAAACAATATTTATAAATATTTCTACCAAGAAACTTCAGATTATGAAACTGCAAAGAAATATTTGCAAGAAGCTAAGAGTAAGGGATATGGAGCTGCATTTTTAATTGCGAATCGTGATGGTGAAAAAATCAGCATTCAAGACGCCATTAAATAATAAGCCCTAGTTCGAATATTTATATTATTTTTGTACAAACACTTAGAATTTTGAAACTAACAAGAGAAATTAAAACGGCTATTTTAGTCATCGCGTCAATCTTATTATTTATTTGGGGCTACAGTTTTTTAAAAGGCAGAGACCTTTTTACAAATTACAAAACATTATATGTCGAATACGACAATGTAGAGGATTTGTCAGCATCAGCACCTGTTACCATCAATGGACTTTCTATTGGTAAAGTAAATAAAATCACAATTGATGAAATAACTGGGAAATTATTGGTTGAACTACAATTAAAAACAGATTTTCCAATTTCTAAAACCAGTACTGCAGCCTTGTATTCTCCAAGTTTGATTGGAGGGAAACAGATAAAAATTGTACCAAATCTTGCAGATAAAGATCCAGCAGAAGATGGTCAGAAATTAGTACCTGCGGTTGAATTAGGATTAACAGATTCGTTAGGCGGTAAAATTGATCCAATTACGCAAAAGTTAGATAAAATGCTTCTAAATATTGACAATCTGGTAACTGGATTGAACAATGTTTTAGATAAAAAAACGCAAGACGATTTAAAGAAAAGTTTGGCTGAGTTAAGTCAGACAATGGAGCAGTTTCATAAAGCTTCAGGAAGTATCAATAACATCTTAGATACTAATAAAGGTCAGATAAATGGAGTTGTGACAAACTTTAATAAAATGTCAAGCAACTTTAATAAAATATCAGATTCATTAAACAAAGCCGATTTAGGAAAAACCGTTAGAAACCTAAATCAAACTTTGGCTAAAGTTGATGGTATTATGGCTAATTTAAATTCTGGAAAAGGTACTATGGGGAAATTATTAAGTGATGAAGCTCTTTATAATAACCTTGCAAAAACTTCAAAGGAACTTGAATTGTTATTACAGGACGTTCGTTTATACCCAACGCGTTACGTAAACGTTTCTCTTTTTGGAAAGAAAAACAAACCTTATGTAGCTCCTGCTGAAGATTTGAATTCAACTGATAAAAAATAATTGCAATGAGTTATTTAGATAATATTTTGTTCGCCATACTTCTTATAGTTGGTTTTGGTTTTTTTACAGCGAGCGTAAAAAAGATCATCCGAAACATTAACTTGGGAGTAGATGTAAATCGAAAGGATAATTCTAAAGCGCGCTGGAAAAACATGGCAATGATTGCTCTTGGGCAGTCAAAAATGGTGAGACGCCCTGTAGCTGGAATACTTCATATTTTTGTATATGTAGGTTTCATAATTATTAATATCGAGTTACTTGAAATTATTATAGATGGGTTATTTGGAACTCATAGAATTTTTGCACCTTATTTGGGTGTGGTTTATGATGTTTTAATAGCTTCTTTTGAAATACTGGCAATACTTGTAATTTTTGCTGTTGTAGTTTTCTGGATTAGAAGAAATGTTATTAGACTTAAGCGTTTTATAAACCCCGATTTAAACGGATTTCCTAAAAGCGATGCCAATTACATTTTGTATTTTGAAACCGTTTTGATGCTTTTGTTTTTATTGATGAATGCTTCTGATTTGCATTTGCAGAATGTTCCAGGAGGATTTTCTCATTTTCATAAAGCAGGAAGTTTTCCAGTAAGTCAGTTTATTGCTCCGATCTTTAATGGAATGTCAAACGAATTAGTTTCATTATTGTTTGAAGCTTTTTGGTGGCTGCATATTGCGGGTATTTTAGTTTTTATGAACTATTTATACTTCTCAAAACATTTACACATTCTTTTAGCTTTCCCTAATACTTATTTTGCAAATTTAAATCCGGAAGGTCAGTTTGATAATTTAGCTTCTGTGACAAAAGAAGTGAAATTGATGATGGATCCAAATGCAGATCCATTTGCAGCTGCTCCTGTTGATGAGAATGCAGCTCCAAGTAAGTTTGGAGCAAGCGATGTTCAAGATTTAAATTGGGTTCAGTTGTTGAATGCTTATACTTGTACAGAATGTGGACGTTGTACGTCATCTTGTCCGGCAAATCAAACAGGTAAAAAATTGTCTCCACGTAAAATTATGATGGACACAAGAGATCGTTTAACAGAAGTAGGAAATAATATCGACGCTAATAAAGGTGTTTTTGTACCAGATAATAAAACGTTATTAAACGATTATATTACGCCAGAAGAATTGTGGGCTTGTACTTCTTGTAATGCCTGCGTAGAAGAATGTCCTGTTAATATTAGTCCGTTGTCTATTATTATGGATATGCGTCGTTATTTAGTGATGGAGCAGAGTGCTGCGCCAATGTCATTGAATGCAATGATGACTAATATTGAAAATAACGGTGCTCCTTGGCAATACAGCCAGCAAGACCGTTTAAATTGGAAAAACGAAAATTAAAAATATAGTTTAATCGGTTAATCGTCAATTCGTTTAATCGTTCTTAGGATTCGATCAAGTTGCCGATTAAACAATTAAACAAATCAACGATTAAACAAAAAGAGATGTCAGAAAATTTAGTAGTGCCAACAATGGCTGAAATGCTAGCTCAGGGAATACAGCCAGAAGTTTTATTTTGGGTAGGTTGCGCTGGGAGTTTTGATGATAGAGCAAAAAAAATTACAAAAGCATTTGTACGAATATTAAACCGTACTAATGTTTCATTTGCAGTTTTGGGTGCAGAGGAAAGCTGTACAGGTGATCCTGCAAAACGTGCTGGAAATGAATTTTTGTTTCAAATGCAAGCCATGATGAATATCGAGGTTTTGAATGCATATGAAGCAAAGAAAATTGTTACCGCTTGTCCGCACTGTTTTAATACTTTAAAAAATGAGTATCCAGAATTAGGCGGAAACTATGAAGTTATTCATCATACAGAGTTCTTAAAGTCATTAATAGATGATGGAAGACTTACTGTAGAAGGTGGTCAATTTAAAGGAAAAAGAATAACTTTTCATGATCCTTGTTACCTAGGAAGAGCAAATAAAGTTTACGAAGCTCCAAGAGATTTAATTCAGAAGTTAGATGTTGAATTAGTCGAAATGAAGCGTTCTAAAGCCAATGGATTATGCTGCGGAGCTGGCGGCGCGCAAATGTTTAAAGATGCTGAGCCAGGAAATAAAGAAGTTAACGTATTACGTACAGAAGACGCTTTAGAGGTGAAACCAGATATTATTGCTGCAGGATGTCCTTTTTGTAATACAATGTTAACAGATGGGATTAAACATCAAGAAAAAGAGGGTCAGGTAAAAGTGCTGGATATTGCAGAATTAATTGCTAATGCACAGGATTTGTAATCTGAGGTTCTAAGTTATTAAGATGCTAAGATTCTAAGGTTAAATCTTAAAAATCTAAAATCAACAATCTAAAATTTAAAACTAAAATGTATATACCTTTTGAAAATTTACCTGGTGAATCTAGAGTTTGGATTTACCAATCGAACAGAAAATTTTCTGAGGAAGAATTTTCTGAAATCGAAACCGATTTGAAAGCTTTTGTTGAAGAATGGGCCGCACACGGAACAAGTCTTGAAGCTTCATTTTTACTAAAATACAATCGTTTTATCATACTGGCCGTAAATCAAGAAGTGCAAGCTGCGACAGGCTGCTCGATTGATAGTTCGGTTGAGTTTATTCAAGGCTTAGAGAAGAAGTACAACGTTGATTTGTTGGACAAAATGAATGTTACTTTTAAGCTTGGAGAACATATTGCACATAAACCATTAATTGATTTCAAGAAAATGGTAAAAGATAAATCAGTTTCTGAGAACACAATTGTTTTCAATAATTTGGTAAACAATATCGAAGAGTTTAATGAATCGTGGGAAGTTCCTGCCGCCGACAGCTGGCACAGCAGATTTTTCTAAGAGAAATTTATAAAATATTTGAAAGGCATGAAATGTAGGTTTCGTGCCTTTTTTTTGTTTAATAGTTTCAAGTATCAGGTTTCGCCAAAGTTTGTTATTTCTTAGAATGACAAGTGTTATGATTACATAATTTAAGTTTGGAAAAGTTAAGTGAGTTAAGTTCTTATGAAAATAAACAGTCTAGCGTAGCTCCGATGAAAGCGGTATCCTTTTATGGCGGGGTTCGCTATAAAAGATATAGCGGACAGCGGGACTAGTGGTCTTTTGATTGAAGATGTTCTGCTTCAAGACAATAATATATTAATTAGAATTAATCTAATTTTGTCAAAAATCTAACAATTGAAAAGGGTAATTAAACAGTATTTTTGAGTATTTTCGTAGAATTAAATTTTATACATGAAAATAGCAATAGTTTGTTATCCAACATTTGGCGGTAGTGGTGTAGTTGCGACAGAACTAGGCCTTGAATTAGCCAGACGCGGACACGAAATACACTTTATAACATATAGTCAGCCAGTTAGGCTGGCACTTTTAAATCCGAATGTTCATTATCACGAAGTAAACGTTCCAGAATATCCACTTTTTCATTATCAACCTTACGAATTGGCTTTGTCAAGCAAATTGGTCGATATGGTGAAATTGTATAAAATCGAAGTTCTTCATGTGCATTACGCAATCCCTCACGCTTATGCGGGTTATATGGCGAAACAAATGCTGAAAAATGAGGGAATTAATCTGCCAATGATTACAACGCTTCATGGAACAGATATTACGCTGGTAGGAAATCATCCGTTTTATAAACCTGCTGTAACTTTTAGTATCAATAAATCAGATTATGTGACATCAGTTTCACAGAGTTTGAAAGATGATACTTTGAAACTATTCAAAATCAAAAATAAAATTAAGGTAATCCCGAATTTTATTGAATTGGATAAAGTAAAGAAAGATCCAACAGTACCATGTCATCGTTATGTAATGGCAAAAGAAGATGAGCGAATTATAACCCATATTAGTAATTTTAGAAAGGTAAAACGTATTCCGGATATCATAAAGATTTTTTATAATATTCAGAAAGTAATGCCTGCTAAATTAATGATGGTGGGCGATGGTCCTGAGAAAGAAAAAGCAGAGGTTTTGTGTATGGAATTGGGGATTTATGATAAAGTAATCTTCTTTGGAAACAGCAACGAGATTGATAAAATTTTATGTTTTACCGATTTGTTTTTGCTTCCATCAGAAACAGAAAGTTTTGGTCTTGCTGCATTAGAAGCAATGGCTTGCGGAGTTCCTGTTATTTCAAGTAATTCTGGAGGTTTGCCTGAAGTTAATTTTGAAGGAGTGTCAGGTTATCTAAGTAACGTTGGAAATGTTGACGAAATGGCTGCCAATGCGATTAAAATTTTAAAAGACGATGAAACTCTGAATCAATTTAAATTAAATGCTTTAGAGGTTGCTAAAAAGTTTGATATTAAAAACATCTTGCCTAAGTATGAAGCTTTGTATCAAAAAGCAATAGATGATTATAAAGAGTAGAAGTTTTTAAATAATATAAGCGTAAATGAAAAAAGTATTTTCAGTTTTAGTTCTTTTTGTTTTGATTTCCTGTGGTGTTAAAAAAACATCAGATTCAAAAGGGTTGTATGAGATTTTAACGAAGCAGTCTGACGGCGGCGGTAATATTAAGTTTTATGAGATTTTGACCGAGCCAAACGAAATCAAAATGTTAGAAAATGATCCGCTTTTGGCAGATAAAATGAAACAGACTGATATTAGTAATTCCAACTATATTATTTTAAATATGGGAGAGAAAAATACAGGAGGTTATTCTATTGGAGTTGATAAAGTAGAGGAAACAGATAAAAATATTATTATAACTGTAAAAGAAAACAGTCCTGCTAAAGATGCAATGGTTATGCAGGTTATTACATACCCGTACACAGTTGTGAAAATACATTCTAAGAAAGAAATTATTATTAAGTAATTAGTTCTTGCTTTGGTGATTTAAATGTCAGGCTGAGCGTAGTCGAAGCCTCTTTTACACTTCAAACCCTTCGACTACGCTCAGGGTGATAATAACTAAAAAAGAAAAAACCTGCCGTATTAATACGGCAGGTTTTTTCTTTTTTAGTTATTGATTTTTTTGGATTAAAATCTAAATTTAACACCAAGACCAACATCAAATCCGAAGTTGTCATCATCGTAATATCCAGAACCAATTTCAGGTCTAGCATCTAATGATAATGTAATTGGCACTTCGCTAAATCTATATTCTATACCAATATCTCCAGCTGCAAAAACATAAGTTCCGCTGTCGTTATATTTGTAGTTGTTATTGTAATAATCGTGATCCCATGCAGCTAAACCACCACCAACACCAGCATACCAGTTAAAACCGCCATCAATATTCCAAACCCATTGGTATAAAGCAACACCTTTAATGGCGTCAACATCACTGCTGTTTCTCCATCCTAAATCAAATTCAAGTCTGTTTTTTTGATTTAATCCCAGTTGGTAAGATACTTCACCTCCAAAGCCGTTATTGTCGCCTAAACGTATACCAAGAGCGTTTTTTGAAATTTCCTGTGATTGAGCCGTAAATGCTAATCCTAATAGCATAATGGCAGATAGAATAATCTTTTTCATAAAATGGTTAAATTAATTTTTTTCAAATGTATAGTTCTCCTAATTCAAGAACGTATAAAATTTTTGGAAATTGTTATATAATTCACATTTTGCAACATTTGAAACGTTGTAAATTAACCTAAAAGTATTGGTGTGCTTATATGTTTACTATTTAAGAATTATTGATGAGATTAATTGAGAGGTAAGAATATCTTCCATTTCAAAAAGATTTTCTTCTTCTGAAAAATTACTTTCTGTGTAAGAATATAATTTCCAGCGTTTTTTATGATATTCTAATGCTGTTAAATTTTCGATCCAGTCGCCGGAGTTTAAGTATAATGTTGATCCGTGTTTGTTTTCTTTTGTAACTATTTTGGGCTCGTGAATATGTCCGCAGATTACATAATCGTAATTTTTTTCGATAGCCAGATCAGTTGCAGTAGTTTCAAAATCTGAAATGAATTTAACAGCTTTTTTTACGCTGGCTTTTATTTTTTTTGAAAAAGAGTAAGGTTCTCTGCCTAGTTTTGCCAAACACCAATTAGCAAAACGATTACTCAAAATTAAATAATCATATCCTAAACCACCTAATTTTGCAATCCATTTTGAGTGTTGTACCGAAGCATCAAATACATCTCCGTGAAAAATCCAAGCTTTTTTATCGTCTAATTCTAAAACTAATTTATCAACCAAGCTAAAATTTCCTAGATTCATGTCACTGAATTTTCGAAGAATTTCATCGTGATTTCCAGTAATATAATAGACTTTTGTTCCTTTAGAAGCCATTCCTATTATACGTTGTATAACTCTTAAATGCGATTTAGGAAAGTAAGATTTTCGAAACTGCCAAGCATCAATTATATCTCCGTTAAGTATTAAAGTTTTAGGTTTAATGCTTGATAAATAGTTGTTTAATTCTTTGGCGTGACTTCCGTAAGTTCCTAAGTGGACATCTGAGATAATGACCAATTCAACATTTCTTTTTTTCAATTTTTATTAATTTGAAGTTTAGCAAATAAAAGAATCTCTTCGTAAAACGGTTTTATCAAAAGGTTACTAATTTGGCTGCAGTTTTAATAAATTGTGATTTTTATTTGTTTGATCTTTAATTAACAATAACAATTTTAAATTTTTTAATTTAATTCATAAAACTTACATTTGCTCAAAACAAATAACAATGGCAGGAAATAGCTACGGCACCCTATATAAAGTTACAACATTTGGAGAATCTCATGGTGAAGCTTTAGGCGGAATTATAGACGGTTGTCCATCAGGAATTGAACTTGATTTAGAAGCAATTGAAGTTGAAATGTCTCGCAGAAAACCAGGACAGTCAGCAATTGTTACCCAACGTAAAGAACCAGATGCGGTTCAGTTTTTATCTGGAATTTTTGAAGGAAAAACAACTGGAACACCAATAGGTTTTATTATTCCAAATACCAACCAAAAGTCAGACGACTATTCGCATATAAAAGATAATTACAGACCAAGTCACGCTGATTATGTGTACGATCAAAAATACGGTTTTCGTGATTATCGCGGAGGCGGAAGAAGTTCAGCACGTGAAACAGCAAGCAGAGTTGTAGCAGGAGCAATTGCAAAACAAATGCTGCCTGAAATTAAAATTAATGCTTACGTATCTTCTGTTGGGCCTATTCATTTAGATACACCTTATCAAGATTTAGATTTTACTAAAATCGAAAGCAACCCAGTTCGCTGTCCAGACGAAAAATCGGCAGCAATTATGGAAGAATATATTCGTGATATTCGCAAACAAGGCGATACTGTTGGAGGTGTTGTGTCTTGCGTAATTCAAAATGTTCCAGTTGGTTTAGGAGAGCCGGTATTTGATAAATTACATGCTGAATTAGGAAAAGCGATGCTTTCTATAAATGCAGTTAAAGGTTTTGAATACGGAAGCGGATTTTCTGGATCTGAAATGAAAGGAAGCGAACATAACGATTTGTATAATCCTGATGGAACTACAAAAACAAATCTTTCAGGTGGAATTCAAGGTGGAATTAGCAACGGAATGGATATCTATTTTAGAGTTGCTTTTAAACCGGTTGCTACTATTATGCAAACTCAAGATTCACTTGATAATAAAGGAAATATAACACCAATGACCGGAAAAGGACGTCATGATCCGTGCGTTGTACCTCGTGCTGTGCCAATTGTTGAAGCAATGGCCGCAATTGTTTTGGCTGATTTTTATTTAATCAACAAAACATATTAATAAAAATTAAGACAGTGAGGGGCTTATATTTTAATAATTAAAAAACAAATTAATGCAAGTTACAGAAACCAAAAAAAAATCATTTCTTTCAGGACTAACTGGGCAAATTTTAATTGCTATGGTTCTTGGAGCAGCTCTAGGAATTACGTTACACCATTATATTTCGCCAGAAGCTGCGTTGTCTTTCAGCAACAAAATAAAAATGCTGGCAACTATTTTTATTCGTTTGGTGCAAATGATTATTTCGCCTTTAGTTTTTACAACTTTAGTGGTTGGAATCGCAAAATTAGGTGATATAAAAACGGTTGGAAGAGTTGGAGGAAAAGCACTTGGTTGGTTTTTTACAGCTTCATTTATTTCTTTATTAATTGGACTATTTTATGTTAATATTTTAGAGCCTGGAGTTGGAATCAATTTAGGCCATGTTGATATGGCATCGGCAACAGAGGTAACAGGAAAAACTCAAAATTTATCTTTTGAAAATTTTGTTGAACATATTGTTCCTAAAAGTATTTTTGAAGCAATGGCTACCAATGAAATTTTACAAATCGTTGTGTTTTCAATCTTTTTTGGATTAGCAGCTGCATCATTAGGAAATACGGTGAAGCCTGTAATTGGAGCTTTAGATAAAATGTCACACATCGTTTTAAAAATGGTGAATTATGTAATGAACTTTGCTCCAATTGGAGTATTTGGTGCTATTGCAGGTGTATTTGCAATTAGAGATGCCGAAGAGTTGATTATAACATACTTTAAATTCTTTGGGTCTTTCTTACTTGGAATTGGTACATTATGGGTTGTTTTAATAGCTGTAGGTTATATTTTTCTAAAAGGAAGAATGACAGAGTTGTTAAGACGTATTGTAGGGCCTTTGGCGATTGCTTTTGGAACTACAAGCAGTGAAGCAGTTTTTCCTAAATTAACTGAAGAATTAGAAAATTTTGGTGTAAAAGATAGAATTGTATCATTTATGCTGCCTCTTGGTTATTCATTTAATCTAGACGGAAGTATGATGTATATGACTTTTGCGAGTATTTTTATTGCTCAATTTTATAAAGTTGATTTAGATTTAGGAACTCAAATGGTAATGCTTTTAGTATTAATGTTAACCAGTAAAGGAATTGCAGGTGTGCCAAGAGCTAGTTTAGTTGTTGTTGCTGCAACTTGCGGAATGTTTAAAATTCCTGTAGAAGGTATTGCCTTGATTTTACCTATTGATCACTTTTGCGATATGTTTAGAAGTGCAACAAACGTTTTAGGTAATGCATTAGCTACATCGGTTGTAGGACAATGGGAAGGTAATGAAGAAACAGAAGTTGTATCTGAGAGTTAAAAAAGATACTTTTTTCAATAGAAAAACGTGTTTTTATATATAAAAAAAGAGCTGTATTTTTTAATTGAAATACAGCTTTTTTTTTAAATTATTAAATGTATATTTGATAAAATTAGCCGATTAATGCCCCGAAAACGGATTTTTTTGTTTCTTCTTCTATTTCTGAATTGTTTTGTCAATTCAGCGATCGGGCAAACTGAACCCATATCAGAGGCAAAGATCGATAAGCTTATAAAAAAAGCATTGGCTGATTTTAGAGAGTCAAACTTCGAAAAATCATTAATTACTTCCAGAGCGGCACTAAATGGTGCAACTAATTCTAAGAATCCTACCTTAATTTCTCGTTCGTACACTATTATTGCAGCAAACTATAATGAATTGTTAGAAGTTGACAAGGCAATCTTCTTTTACAACAAAAGTTTGTATTATGCCAATAAAACAAAAAACGATTCTATTAAATACAATATTTATAATAATCTAGGAAATATGTACTGTTTTGAAAAAAAACAGTTCGAGAAAGGAATTCAATATTATAAAAAATCGATTGTTTATGGTTTGAAAATTAAAGATTTAAGTCAGGTTTATTTTAGTAATGTAAATATTGTCTGGGCCTATTTTGATATTAAGAAATATGAGGAAGGTTATCCGTATCTAAAATATGTAAATGAGAATAAGAAAAAGTACGGAGATGAGTTGACAGAAATTGTTGTGAATATGTTTAATGGAATTTATCACAATTTTCGTAATGAGGACAACTTGGCAGATGCTTTTTTTACAAAAGCTATAAAAGCAGGGAAGGATAATACTCAAAAGTCTGATTTAGCGTTTGCTCATTTAGAATATTCAAGATTTTTAACTAAAAAAAACAGGCTCAAAGAAGCTTATGAAAATCTTTCTATGTATACCAAGCTTACTGATGAGTTGTACAATGATGAAAAAATAAAGAAAGCTACTGTTGCAGGTTTTAATCTTGAATTAGACGAATATAAAAGGCAGATTGATAAAGTCGAGAACGAAAAAGTAGAACAATATCACAGTCTTAAAAAATCAAAAATTATTGTTATTCTGTTTATTTTAATTTCTTTGATTTTGCTGTTTCTGATTATTACTTTAATTAAAAATATCAGACTTAAGAAAAAACACAATTTAGAGCTTTTAAAAGCAAAAGAAATCGCAGAGGAAGCCTCACTCTTAAAAACTCAATTTATTTCGACTATAAGCCACGAATTGCGTACACCGCTTTATGGTGTGGTTGGTATAACGAATATGCTGCTCGATGAACATAAGGAATTATCACGAAGCGAGCATTTAAGTGCCTTGAAATTTTCTGCCAGATATTTATTGTCACTTGTAAATGACATTCTTCAAATCAATAAAATTGAAGAAAATAAAGTGGTGCTGGAGAACTTAACATTTAATATTTCTGATGAGATAACTGTAATCAAGAATTCTCTTTCTTTCTTATCTCAAAAAAATAATAATAAAATAAATATAGATATAGACGACAAGATTCCAGAGTATTTAATTGGAGATAAACTTCGGTTGGCTCAAATTTTAATGAACTTAGTTAGTAATGCTTTAAAATTTACTAAAAATGGTGAAGTCGATATTGTAGTTAAACTTGACCGAATCGAAGGGAAGTTTTACTTTTTAGATTTTCTAATTAAAGACAATGGAGTAGGTATAGCTGCTGTTGATCAAAATAAAATTTTTGAAAAATTTGTTCAAGTGGGAAGAAAAGATGAAGATTATCAAGGAACTGGTCTGGGACTTAGTATAGTAAAAAGACTATTGGGGCTTTTTGGAAGTACAATCAGTGTAGAAAGTGATCTCGGTAAGGGAACAGCTTTCTCTTTTAAAGTTCCATTTGAGCATGATCCTCAGAAAACTAAAAAGATTATAGAAGAGATTGAAGTTGATTTAACATCCAATGAAATCTATAAAATTTTAATTGTTGAAGACAATTTGATTAATCAGTTGGTAACGAAGAAGATTATTGAGAAAAATAACTATATCTGTTCTGTTGTAGACGATGGATTTGGAGCTTTAAAGATATTAGAAACCGAAGAGTTTGATCTTATTTTAATGGATATTAATATGCCTTTAATGAATGGATTTGAAACCACAAAAAGAATTCGTCTTTTAGGGATAAAAACCCCCATAGTTGCCTTGACTGCTTTTGATAAAGATGAAATAACAGATGAAGCAATTTCATCAGGAATAAATGATATTATTGTGAAACCGTTTGAACCTGTTAAGCTGTTTAAGATTTTAAACTATTTAATAAATGAAGCAAAAAACGCTGGTTAAGAGGGTGATACATAAAATAATAAACACGAATTTCACGAATTAGCACTAAATTAGTTTGTGAAATTCGTGTTTAGTATTGAATTATATTCTGTTATGTATTAATACCAGCGTTTTTTATTTTGTTTAGAAGCATTTGATTTTCTCGATTTATGAGCTCCGCCGCTTCGGTTTGAATTTTTAGGTTTTTCTCCCGCTTCAGGACTTCCTTCGTGCCAAGGGTAAGGATGGTCTGTAATAGTTTGAACATCTACCTTTATTAATTTCTGAATATCTTTCCAGTATGGATGTTCGTCTTTTCCACAAAATGAAATTGCAATACCGCCATTTCCTGCACGTCCGGTACGTCCAATTCGGTGTACATAAGTTTCAGGAATATTTGGCAGATCAAAATTGATAACATAAGGAAGTTGTTCAATGTCAATTCCTCTTGCAGCGATATCAGTAGCTACAAGCACGCCAACTTCTTTGTTTTTAAAAGCATCTAAAACACGTTGTCTTGCATTTTGAGATTTATCTCCGTGAATTGCTTCAGCAGGAATATCTTTTTTTCTAAGTGCCTTTACAACATTATCCGCTCCGTGTTTTGTTCTAGAAAAAACAAGGACATTCGATAAGTTTTCGTTTTTTATCAAATGGTATAATAAATTTCTTTTTTCTGTTTTATCAACAAAATAAATACGCTGTTCTACATTTTCGGCAGTTGAAGAAACCGGAGAAACTTCTACTTTTTCTGGATCTTGTAAAAACATTTCAGCCAGTTCGCGAATTGCTAAAGGCATTGTAGCAGAGAAAAGTAAAGTTTGTCTGTTTTTTGGAGTCAGTTTTACAATCTTCTTTACATCATTTATAAAACCCATATCAAGCATTTGATCCGCTTCATCAAGAACTAGAGTATGCAAATGATTAAAATCTAGAAAACCTTGTTTATGTAAATCAAGCAAGCGGCCTGGAGTAGCTACTAAAATATCTACACCATTTTTTAAAGCTTCAACCTGCGGGTTTTGTGAAACACCGCCAAAAATAGTCAGCTGTGTCAGGTTTGTATATTTAGCATAAGTGTCAAAACTTTGACCAATTTGTACTGCTAGTTCACGAGTAGGGGTAACTACAAGAGCGCGAATTTGTTTGGCCTTTTTTGAAGAACCTACAATTCGGTGTAATTGATGTATGATAGGAATTGCAAATGCTGCAGTTTTTCCCGTACCTGTTTGCGCGCAGCCAATTAAATCTCGCCCAGCCAAAACAATCGGAATTGATTTTTCCTGAATTGGGGTAGGATTTAAGTAGCCTTCTTCAAATACGGCCTTTTGTATACTTTTTGAAAGTGATAAATCTTCGAATAACATATCTTAGTAATTAAGATTTTAGTTTTAAGTACTAAAATCTGTGCAAAGATAGGTTTATTCGGTCAATCGTTTATTTGATTCTTGTATTATTTGGGAAATGTGTGGTTTTAAAGTAGTTGTTCTTCATTGAGATTTTTCTTTTTCGTTATTGGCTTTCACAAAATCGGTAACCAAATAACCAATTAATTTTCCAATTAAATTGTTGTTTGGAGAATCAGCTAAATCTGGTGCACCTTCGCAAATATGAAGATATGCTGCATTTTTATGCTGTCCGAAAAAAGAAATAAATTGTCTGAGTTCTTCAACCGAAAATCCGCTTATAGTCATTGCACTGCTGGCAATGTTAGGAATTGCATCTAAGTCAATCTCAATTCCAAATGAATCAGTTTTGATAAATTCGAGTGCAAGAGCCATTTCTTTGTCAAAGTCTTTTTCTTTACGAATATTGACGCTGTCATAAGTATTGTAGCGAACGCGGTCTTCTAGTTTTTTAATAATGTCTAAAACGCTTTTTGAAGTATAATTTTCATGTAATCCAAAAATGAAATATTTTTTTAAGAAACCTTCTTCGTAAGCATATGAAAAACCATTTCCGCTGTGACGACCTTCCAGAATTCTAAAATCTGAATGGGCATCAAAATTTATGGCGTTAATGGGTTTTCCTTTGGCTAAAGCAGAACCTTTAATATTTCCATAGGCATTATTATGACCGCCGCCAATTATAATTGGAGTTTTTCCAGCTTTAATTATAGTAAAAATAATATGCGAAACCTCTTTATCAATTTTTTCTACTAATTGACTTAATTTAGATCGGTCATCAATGTCGTTAAAGTCGAGCTTTTCAACATTGCGCATTTCTTCGGCAACATTAAGCTGTCCTAAAACTATAATCTGGCTGCCTTTGCAAAATCGATTATGCTGAATATTGGCAATACTTTTTATAGCGCTATCCCAAGCAGAAGCAGCTCCAGGTCTACCGTAGTTAGCACGCACGCCTATGTCTTCTGGGATTCCCAAGAGAACATATTTTGCTTCGCTTTCTTGTAAAAATTTGATTTTATCAGCTCCCTTAGGAATGACAATCATTTTTTCTCCAAATTTTATTTCGCCGCTTCGATGATTTGTGACTTTTGCCAAATCATTGACTGTAAAAGGAATTAGTTTTTCCATTAAAAAAAAATATTTTTCAAAAATAATATAATTGCGTCAACTTACGTTATTACGATATATTAATTCTTAAATTTGTTTTTAAAGAAAATTATTCAATATGGAAAACCCAAAGAACAACAATTCAAGTCTAAAGGCGATAATCGCAGTTTTAGCAGTCCTACTAATTGGTAGCTTAGTGTATATTTTTAAACTTTCTTCTGATACTGAAGTGGTTAAAACTGAACTTACAACAACGATGACAGAGAAAGAATCTGTTATGAAAGATTTGCAAGAGTTAAAAGCGACTTATGATGCTGCAATTGCAGAGAATACTTCAATGTCTGATGAATTAATTCAAGAAAGAGATAAAGTAGTAGCTTTAATGGATGATTTGAACAAATCTAAAGGTGATGTTTCTAAATTCAGATCTCAAGTTCAAGCAATGCAAGGTAAAATGAAAACTTTAGTTGCTGAAAACGATGAGTTGAAAAAACAAAATGGTGTTTTAACTACTCAAAGAGATAGTACTATTGTAGTATTGGGAGAATCTAAAAAGTATAATGAAGTACTAGTTGGTCAAAATGAAGAATTGGCTAAAACCGTAGAGAGAGGTTCTAAATTATCAGTTTTAAATACTAAAACTGCAGCTTACAAATTGAAAAGCTCAGGAAAACAAGTTGAAACTGATAAAGCAAGCCGTGCCGATGTTTTGAAAGTAAGCTTTACAATTGCTGAAAATCAAATCGCTAAGTCTGGTGATAAAACGTATTATGTTCAAGTGATTGATTCTAAAAATAACGTTTTAGGAGATAAGAAAACTGAAAGTTTTGGTGATAAATCATTAACATACAGCTTTAAAACTACTGTTCAATATGAGAACAAAAGTGTAAATGTTACTGAAGATTTACCTGGTAAAGATTTTGCTAAAGGAACTTATTTTATCAATGTTTTTGATAATGATGAGTTGGTTTCTAAAACAAGCTTCAGTTTAAGATAATACCACGTCGCTTAAGTAGTAATACCACTAAAATATTAAAGGTCTGTGATTTTTCGCAGACCTTTTTTTATTGATAGTACTATTTGAAGATATAGTTGTTATATAATTTTTCCTTCTATAAAAACACTTTCAATTAAATTACTGCCAAATGCATAAGGTATTTGATAGTAAGAAGAAATTGGTTTCGTCAGGATAAGATTGGCCTTTTTTCCTTTTGTGATACTTCCATGTGTTTCGGAAAGTCCCATTGCATAAGCTCCATTAATTGTTGCTGCGTTTATAGCTTCTTCGGGAGTCATTTTCATCTTTATACAAGCTGTTGCTACAACAAAATTCATATTTCCTGAGGGCGTAGAACCTGGGTTGAAATCGGTTGCTAATGCAAGCGGTAAACCTGCTTTGATCATTTCGCGGGCTGGAGTATAAGGAATACTTAAAAAGTAAGAACATGATGGCAAAGCAACCGGCATCGTTTCTGTGTCTTTTAAAGCTTCAATATCTTCAGGATTCATAATTTCAAGATGATCTACAGAAAGGGCTTTAAATTTAACGCCAGCCTGTATTCCGCCAATAGAATTGAATTGGTTTACGTGTATTTTTGGTGTTAAGCCTGATTCTATTCCTGCATTCATAATTTTTTCGGTTTCTTCAACAGAAAAATAACCGCTTTCGCAGAAAACATCAATATAATCAGCAAGCTTATTTTGAGCAATTTTAGGAATCATTTGTGTTATGATTTCTTCGATATAACCAGACTTGTTTTCTTTGTAGTGTGTTGGAAAAGCATGAGCTCCCAAAAATGTAGCTTTTATTGAAATAGGATAATTTTCGGCTAGTTTTTTAATTACGCGAAGCATTTTTAATTCACCTTCAATCGTAAGTCCGTAACCTGATTTTATTTCAACAGCACCAGTTCCTAACTGCATTACTTCTTCAAGACGAAGTTTAGATTGTTCGTAAATATCTTCTTCTGAAGTTTCGTTTAATTTTTTAGCCGAATTTAATATTCCGCCTCCGCGATTAGCAATTTCTTCGTAAGTAAATCCGTTAATACGATCAACAAATTCCTGTTCGCGATTGCCAGCATAAACAATATGAGTGTGGCTGTCGCACCAAGATGGCAGAACAGCACGTCCTGTGGCATCGATAACTTCATCGGCATTAATTTCAGGAAGATTTTGCATCAATCCAAAATCAGCAATTAGATTGTCTTTTATTACTAAAAATGCATTTTTAAGGGTTGGAAGTATTGCCATTTCAGCTCCTGAAACTTTTGATATTGAAGTTTCGCGAACTTGAAGCAGTTCTTGTATGTTGGTAATTAAAGTAATCATTATTTTATGAGATAGGTTTAAAAACACAAATTTCACAAATTATCACGTAATATTATGTGAAACTTGTGAAATTCGTAAAATTATTTGTGTGCGATTTATTCTGAAACGGTTATTTCAAACATTTTCTCCCAATATTTTCCAGTAACAAATATGGTTTTGGTTTGTGGGTTGTAAGCGATTCCGTTTAATACTTCGGCTTCAGGATGTTTGATGAATTTACGTAAACCAGAAAGGTTTAAAATGCCTTCAACAGCTCCAGAAGTTGGATTTATAACTGCAATAGCATCTTTTTGCCAAACATTTGCATAGATCTTTCCGTTAATGTATTCCAATTCGTTAAGGACTTTAATTTTTGAAGTTCCTGAATATACATTGATGTAATCAATAAGTTTTTGAGTTTCAGGATCCATCTTCCAGATTTTTTCAGTTCCGTCTGAACGATAAATGTATTTTCCGTCATTTGTCATTCCCCAGCCTTCAATTTCTTTATCGTAGGTAAATGTTTTTTCAAGTTTTAATGTTTTAGCATCATAAATAAAACCTGTTTTTTCCTGCCAGCTTAATTGGAAAACTTTTCCATTTATAAAAGTAATTCCTTCACCAAAATACTCTTTCGGAAGATCTACTTGTTTAATCACTTTTCCAGTTTTATAATCCACAGATCTAAAATAAGAATCTCCTTTTTGTCCTGTACTTTCATATAAAACGCCATCATAAAATTCTAAACCTTCTGTAAAAGCTTTGGTGTCGTGCGGATAGGTGTTTACAACTTTATAATTCAATAATTTTGGTTCAACACTTGAAATTAATTCAATTCTTTTAGTAGCATCAGATGAATTCCCTCCAAAATAAACAGTTGCTTTTAGATATTGATAGCCTAATCTTTGATCTTTTAGTTCAAATTTAAATTTTTCATTTCCTTTTTTACTTCCTACTTTTTTATCGTTAACGAAGTATGCAACACTGTCGATTTCTTTCGAATTTGGGTTCGAAATTCCGATTGAAACAGCTTCTTGAGGAAGAAAATGGGCAGGAAAAGCAGAATCGTCAATATTAAATAAAGAATTTTCACCTTTATTTTTATCTCCACATCCAATTAATGTAGTTCCTAATAAAATGACAGCTAGGAAGTTATGTTTTTTCATAGTTTAAAATTTGAATAAGCCAATATACAACGATATTTTTATAGCAGCAAAGCTCTTGCAAAAATATAAAAAGATTGTATATTTGCACCGGCAAGTCCTACACGACCAGCTCCTGCAGACTCCCCCAGGATGGGAACATAGCAAGGGTACGTGGTTGAGCGGTGCGATGTAGGTCGCTTGCCATTTTTTTTTTTTTTTTTATTGTCCCGAAGTTTCGGGATTTTTTTTAGAATTAATGTAAAAGTAGTCTTCCTTCGGGAGGATTTTTTTATTTTTGGTCCTTAGTGAAGTTTGAAGTTAAGCGTTAGAGATGAAAATTTTTGTCTTTTTTTGTAAAACTCAGAACTCACAATTCATAACTCATAACTCAATAAATGAATAAAGTTGTTTTAATTACTGGTGCATCCTCAGGGATCGGAAAATCGATTGGTGAATTTTTGCATAAAAAAGGATTCGTTGTATATGGAACCAGCAGAAATCCTGAAAAAGTATTGAATTCTGTTTTTCCGTTAGTGGCTCTGGATGTTCGAGATGCTGAATCAATTAAACTGGCAGTACATAAAATTATTGCAGCTTCTGGGAGATTGGATATTGTAATTAATAATGCTGGAGTTGGAATTACGGGGCCTTTGGAAGAAATTCCGATGGAAGAAATTAAAAACAATTTTGAAACCAATTTCTTTGGGCCAATTGAGGTAATGAAATCTGTATTGCCGCAAATGCGTGAGCAAAAATCTGGTTTAATTATTAATATTACTTCAATTGCGGGCTATATGGGATTGCCTTACAGAAGTGTTTATTCGGCTTCAAAAGGAGCTTTAGAATTGATTACAGAGGCTTTGAGAATGGAAGTGAAGCAATTTGGGATTGAAATAACAAATGTGGCTCCTGGAGATTTTGCTACAAATATTGCATCAGGACGTTATCATGCGCCGGTTATTCAAGGTTCTGCTTATGAAAAAGTGTATGGAGAGACACTCGCAACGATGGATGAACATGTTGATGCGGGAAGTAATCCAAATGAAATGGCTGAAGCTATTTTTAAAATTATTCAACAAGATAAACCAAAAGTTCATTACAAAGTTGGCGCTTTCATGCAAAAGTTTTCGATTGTATTGAAACGTGCATTGCCAGATAAGGTTTATGAAAAAATGCTGATGAATCATTATAATTTGTAAATGAAAATTAGTTGATTATTTCACGGATATGGCTTTAAACTGATTTTGTTTTTTTGAAATTACTATTGTTATTGCTAATGATTTTGTAATTTTGCACCGATTTTTTAAACACACAATTAAATATAAATAGATTATGAAATTTTTTATCGATACTGCTAATTTAGCTCAGATTAAAGAAGCACAAGCTTTAGGCGTTTTAGATGGTGTAACAACTAATCCGTCTTTGATGGCTAAAGAAGGAATTACTGGAAAAAACAATATCTTGAAGCATTATGTTGACATTTGCAATCTTGTAGAAGGTGATGTAAGTGCAGAAGTAAATGCATTGGATTTTGAAGGAATGGTGAAAGAAGGTGAGGAATTAGCTGAATTACATGATCAAATCGTTGTAAAATTGCCTATGACTAAAGAAGGTGTAATGGCTGCAAAATATTTTTCTGATAAAGGAATTAAAACAAACGTAACTCTTGTGTTTTCTGCAGGACAAGCATTATTGGCTGCAAAAGCTGGTGCAACTTATGTTTCTCCTTTTATTGGTCGTTTAGATGATGTTTCTACAGATGGTTTGAATTTAATTCAAGAAATTAGAGAGATTTACGATAACTATGGTTACGAAACTCAAATTTTAGCAGCTTCTGTACGTCATACAATGCATATTGTAAACTGTGCAAAAATTGGTGCTGATGTAATGACGGGACCGCTTTCTGCAATTTACGGATTATTGAAACACCCGTTAACTGATATTGGTTTAGCACAATTCGTAGCTGACTTCGAGAAGGGAAATAAGTAATTATTAGATACTTATAAAATTAAAAACGTCTTTTTTCTAACGAGAAAAGACGTTTTTTTTTACTTTTATAGTAACCTAAAAACAAATTACTTATGAAAATTGTATTATTCTTAATGTCATTTTTTGTTGCGAGTTTATCTATAAACGCACAAGCGGCAAAGGTTCTTACAAGTGTTAATGAGGCTGGAGATGTAGCTACTTATGAGCTGGACTGCAGTGTTAAATTTCAGGTATTGGCTAAAGGTTTGCGTTATAATATTACCCGACATGAATTTAAAGGGCCTGAGCTGAAAAATTCGTACCGATTGATGTTGGTTATGGATGGGTTTTATTCTAAAACACTCAATAAAACAATGACAATATCGGCAGTATTAAGTGATGGGATAATTATCGAAGCCAAAAAAATTATTGAAGATGACGGTTTTTTTGATGGCGCCTGTACATTAAAAATAAAAGATCCTCAGGCTCTTTTAGCGGCCAATATAGATAAAGTTATTGTTCACGCTGATAAAGATGTTGTGTATAACTTAAGTGAGCAAAATAAGGCTGTTTTTAAAAAGAATTTGAGTAATATTATAAATGCAAAGTAAAATTACAAAGGTTTGTAGATGCATAGGGATAGAGATTTTGTTTTGTGAATAAAAAAATCCCAAATTC
>NZ_MUHA01000004.1:105976-147864 GCF_002217355.1 Flavobacterium oncorhynchi
GAATTTGGGATTTTTTTATTGTTTATTTTTTGGAATTTAGTGACCGCCGCCTTCGCTTTGAACGTGGCTGATTCCTTGTTTTTTTAATATTTTAGGGCAGTAGAAACCATAGAATCCTAAATAAGCAAATCCTAAAAGAGGTACAATATAAGAGAAATGTGTCCATGTAATACCAAAGATCCCTTCTGGTCGTGTAAGGTCAAAATCGCATATACTACCTTGTACTAAAGGAATAATTCCTCCTCCAAGAATCATCATGATTAAAAATGAAGATGCTTTTCCAGTGTTTTTTCCTAAACCAGCGATTGCTAAATCGAAGATTGAAGGCCACATAATTGACAAGAATAATCCACCAGAGATAAAGAAAAATTTAGCAATTTCTGGGCTTGGACAAACTAATCCTGCAAGCATCATTAATAAACCAGAGATTCCGAAAAGCATTAGTGTTTTTCCAGCATTTTTCCCTCCTATAAAACTTACTCCAATAAATACTAAAATCCAGATTGGATAGATGTAGAATGAAGAAACATCGTGTGCTGCAAAAATATTAGCTCCAATGATTACTCCAAATGCAACAGCAGGAACAATGAATTTTAATGCTGTATTTACTAAGTTTGAAGTATTGAAAACGTTAACACCGCCATTCCAACGGCCAATCATTAAACTTCCCCAATATAGAGCGATAAATGGTGCGATTGCATCTTCTAATACATTACCAAATTCGGCAGTATGAAGTAAGGCAGGCAGGTTGCTGATAATTGTAACTTCGGTTCCAACATAAATAAAGATTCCTAACATTCCTAGGTATAGTTGTGGATAATCAAGGATGTTGAACTTTTCGTGTGCTGTTTTAACTACTTCTTCCTCTTCTTTTGCTGGGTCTTCAATCTTAGAGAAATTCATGAAAATTGCAACTGCAATAAATGCAAGACCAAGGATGATAAAAGGTAATTTAATATCTTCTAAAGAAAGTGCTGTTTTTTTGTTGTCACCCATTCCAAATAAAGCGATTCCAAGTAAAATCGCTCCAATTGTTGTTCCAAAAGAGTTAATACCTCCTGCAAGTGTTAAACGGTGAGCTCCGGTTTGAGGGCTTCCCATTTTAATGGCTAATGGATTGGCAACAATTTGTTGGATAGAAAAACCTAATCCTACAGTAAATAAAGCTGTTAGAAAAAATGGAAAGCTTTCCATTGTTGCTGCAGGAATGAATAAAAATGAACCAAAAGCTGAAAGGACTAAACCAGCTGAAAGGGTTTTTTTGTATCCAAATTTTTGTAGAACATCTAATTTTAAGGAAACTAAAAAGAAAATCAAAGATCCTACAAAATACGCCGCATAAAAAGCCCACGCTACTAGTTGTGATTGAACTTGAGATAAGGTGAATACTTTTTTGAATACGGGAATAAGGATATCATTGGCGGAACCAACAAAACCCCAAAAGAAGAAGACTATTATCAACGAGATAAACTGCCCCCATTTGGTTTGCACATTTTCTGAACTCATAATTGTAATAAGGTTAATTTTTAATAAAATTGTTTTTTGAAGACCGTAAATATATTTGTTACGTGTATCAAAAAAAAATTATTGATTAAAAATAATGTTAAATTTAAACGAACTACAATATTTATTCAACAATGTGTTAATTTATATAGAGTTAGAAATGTTAAAGTTTTACTCCAAAATTCGATTTTTGACGTCTTTACTGTAATTTCTTCCAATAGGAATCGTGTAGGACTGAATCTGGATGCGGTTTCCTTCTATTGATTTTACTTTGTTTAAAGCAATAACATACGATTTGTGAATGCGCAAAAAGCGTTCAGCAGGCAGTTCTTCAGATAATGAGGTTAATGATCTGTGGGTGATATAAGTTTTATCAGGAGTAACAACTTTTATGTACTCTTTCATTCCTTCTATAAACAGAATTTCTTCAATATTAATCTTCATCATTTTTTTATCTACTTTGATAAAAATATGCGAATCGCTTTTTGAGGTATCGACTTTAATATTGTTTTTTAAATTATACTCTGTTGTAATTTTATTAATGCATTTTATGAATCGTGGAAGCGGAATGGGTTTTACTAAATAATCTAAAACATCAAGATCGTAACTTTCGGCAGCAAATTCTCTAAATGCGGTGGTTATGATTACTTTGGTTTTGTTTTCCATCAGGCTTATAAGTTCAAATCCAGTCATCATAGGCATATTGATATCAAGAAAAACGGCATCGACAGAGGTGCTGTTTATAAAATCCAGCGCTTCTAGAGAATTATTGAATGTTCCTATTACTTCAAAGTCTGTAAAATTTGCAAAGTAATTTTGCAGTACTTTTATAGCTAAAGGTTCATCATCAATCAATACACATTTAATCTTCATTATCAATTGGTATTTGTAAACGTATTATATAGTAATTCAGTTTTGTTGTATCTTTTAAACTAAAATGATTTTTGTAAATCAGTTTTAATCTCTTTTTTGTATTAACCAGACCAATACCGCCTTTTGAGTTAAGATTTTGTGAAAGTACAAAATTATTTAAGATTTCAAAATCTAACATTTTGTTATCAATAATCTTACAGTTGATTTTAATTTTTAAATTAGTATTGTTTATACTGCCATGTTTAAAGGCGTTTTCTACTAATGAGATAAAGATCAGCGGCGGAACCATTATATCTTCGATGTTCGATTCTAAGTTAATAGTAACTTCTACATTCTCAAAACGTAATTTTTCAATCTCAACGTAATTCTGAATATAATCTATTTCTTTAATCAGCGGAACAAATTTAGTTCCTTTTACATCATACAGAACATACTCCATTAAGTTCGAAAGTTTGATAATTACATCTGGAACTTTGTCTGAAGATTCTAATGACAATGCATAAAGATTGTTTAAAGTATTAAAAAAGAAATGCGGTTGAATTTGATTTTCTAGATATTTCAATTTGATTTTAAACTGATTTTCTCGCAATGATCTGTTTCTTTCACGTTCACGAAGCCAAGTCAGCGTTAAGTAAACAGATGAAGCCATTGCTAGAACATACAATTCTCCAATACATACTGCTACAATATGATTAATCTCAAACGGGTGATATTCTCGATTCGCTTCCGGCCAAATATTTTCTGAGATAATATAAAAGGTAAGTGCAGTTTTTAGAAGATAAATACCAAAAAGACTTGCTAGTAAAGCAAAAGTGTATGTAATGTATTTTTGTTTTAGGACATATTTAGGGACTAAAATAAATAGATTAAAATATACTAATGGAATGTGGAGTGAGAACTCAATTAAATTTGATTTAAAAGAATATGGATAGTCATTAAAGTAAGCGCCCCATCGCAAAAAATTGAGAGTGAAATAAGTGCCCCAGAACCAAATATGATTTTGAAGTTTTATGTCAAAGTTTAATTTTCGAATTTCGTTCAACTTTTTTAACGTTTTGTTATTATTTAGGGAGCACTTGTAAATACAGTACAACTTTACATAATTACTGTCAAAAACACAATTTTTTTGAATTAAATTTTAAAATAAATGTTAAAAAATGCTGTATTTCAACGATATAACGTTTTCGTAAAACATAATGTTGAATGTTTCGTGTTGTTTGTTTAAAAAACTGTACTGTTTGTATAATATATTTTTTTTAACAGTGCCTTAACAATATTTTTATCGCTTAACTAATCAAAACCATGATAAAAATGAAACAAATTATGTTAATCCTTGCGATTATCTTTACTTCGCAAATGTCGTTTGCACAAGTAAAAACGATCAAAGGTTTGGTAAGCGATCAAAATGGATTGCCACTGCCTGGAGTAAGTATTATTATTCAAGGTACAAAAACGGCTACCCAAAGTGATTATGACGGTAAGTATACGATTCAAGCATCTGCGTGAGATGTTCTTGCGTTTTCGTATATTGGTATTAAAACCCAAACAGTAACGGTGACTTCTTCACCTACAATTAATGTTGTGCTTAAAGAAGATGCACAAAATTTAAATGAAGTTGTTGTTACGGCACTTGGGATTAAAAGACAAAAGAAAGAACTGGGTTATGCCGTTCAAGATGTAAAAGGTGATCAATTAAATAAAGCGATCACAACAAATGTAACTTCAGCTTTATCTGGAAGAGTTGCCGGTGTAGACGTGTCAATACCATCAACGGGGATTGCAGGTAGTACGAGAGTTATTATTAGAGGTATTTCAAGTATAAGCGAAAGTAACCAGCCCCTTTATATTGTAGATGGAGTTCCTATTGATAATTCTGGTTTGTCAAATGATAATGCTGCAGCGAGCAGATGGTTTGATGGACGTGATAATGGAGATGGAATTTCAGGAATTAATCCTAACAACATTGAAAGCTTAACAGTATTGAAAGGTGCAGCTGCTGCGGCATTGTATGGTTCAAGAGCTTTGAACGGAGTAATTTTAATTACAACTAAAAAGGGAAGCAAAGGAAAGCTTCAAGTTGAATTGACAAGCGGTGTAAGCTTTGATCGTGTAAATGCTAAGTATTCTGATTTTCAAAGTGATTATGGAACTGGTACAAATGGTGCGTTGCCAGATCCTAGCAGAGGTCCTTCGGAACTTTATAATTACACTACCAGCGCTTGGGGACCAAAGTTTTCTCAATCTGTAGGAGCGCAAGTAAAAATATTTGACGGCTCGACAAGACCTTATGCTAAAGTCGATAATAATATTCAAGATTTTTTTAGAACTGGATTTACAACTACAAATGGAATTTCATTATCGGCAGGAAGTGATAATGCATATGTACGTTTTGGATATAATAATTTAAATAACGATGACGTAATTCCGGGATCTGGTTTAGAGCGAAATGATGCAAGTTTAAATGCAACTTTAAAATCGGATAAATTTACATTGGATGCTAATGTAAATTATATTGCCGAAAACACTGAAAACAGACCTGGTTTAGGTGATTCTCCTAATAATATTGGTTATTCATTAAGCGGATTGGCTCCAAATATTGATCAAGCTTGGTTAAAGAATTATAAAGATCCAGAAACAGGTAAGATATATGAATGGAATACTAATATTTATCAATTAAACCCATATTTTACAATAGACGAGAATCATAATTCATCTAAGAAAAATCGTTTTATAGGTAATGTATCAGGAACTTATCAGTTAAAAAGATGGGCAGCATTAACATTGAGATCTGGTTTAGATACTTATGCTTTTAGTGCTAAAGATTTTATGGCTGCAGGAAGTACATGGCCGGGAAGAGATGAAGGATATCTGGGTTTAAATAATATAAATGTGTCAGAGATGAATACTGACTTAATCGCAACTTTTAGTGATATAAAATTAGCTGAAGATTTTACTTTCTCAGGAATTTTAGGTGCTGGAAGAAGAGATTTTAGAAGAGATCAAAATTCAAGATTTGGAACAAAAATAATAGAGCCTGGAACTGAATACATTAGTAATTTTGTGAATCAAACAGAAAATGCTCCTGTGGAAACCAGAACCAGAACAAATTCAGTTTATGGTTCAGCAAAGTTTGATTACAAAGGATATTTATATGCGGAGTTTACAGGAAGAAATGACTGGTTCAGTGTAATTAATAAAGATGCTTTTTATCCTGCGGCTTCGCTAGGTTTTGTATTCTCTGATGCTTTTGATTTTAAAAATGAAGTTTTTAATTATGGAAAATTTAGAGCTTCCTGGGCTAGAGTTTCGAATGCTCCTGGTGCTTATAAAAATGCATTAAACTATACCACATTTGCATCTTACAATGGTCAGAGTGTGGTAAATATCAAAAATAGTGCGGCGCCAAATCCTAATTTAACTTACCAATCTAAAACAGGAGTAGAGTTTGGACTTGAAACTTCTTTCTTTAAAAATAGATTAAGAGCCGATATTACTGTTTATCGTGAAGATACTTCTGATCAAACTCTGGATCTTCCTTCATCTGCAACATCTGGATATGAATTTATTTCGGTTAATGCTGGAGAATTGCGCAACGAAGGTATTGAGATCTTTTTGTCTGGTACACCTATTAGAACTAAAGATTTTGAATGGGGAATTGATTTGAACTTCTCAAAAAATAAAAACTCAATTCTTTCTTTACATCCAGATATTCAAACTTACACTATTTCTGAAGCACGCTGGGCAGGGGCTTCTATTGTGGGAGAAGTTGGAGGTAAATACGGAACAATTATGGGAAGAGATTTTTTAAGAAATGATGCAGGTGAAAAAGTTGTTGGCGCAAATGGTCTGCCATTATTTACAGATGAAAAAGTAGCATTAGGAAAAGGTCTTCCAGATTGGGCTGCAGGTTTAACAAATAGATTTAGCTATAAAGGAATAACACTTCAATTTTTAATCGATATGAAATTTGGAATGGATGTGTATTCTATGACTAATTCTGTTGCGGCTCAAAAAGGACTTTTGGATGTTACTACTGATGGTAGAGATGCTTATAATCAAGCAAGAGCTCAAGCAATTGCGAGCGATCCTAATTTTAGTCAAGCGACATGGATTCCTACAGGAGGTTATGTTGCTGAGGGTGTGGTAAATGTTGGAACTACAGACAATCCGAAGTATGAAAAAAATACAAAACCTGTAAATCCTCAGGATTATTGGAATACAGTATTTAATAATACACCAGCTCCATTTATTTATGATGCTTCGTATGTAAAATTAAGAGAAGTTAGTTTAGGTTATCAAATACCAAAAAGTGTTTTTGCGGGTGCTAAAATTAACTCAATTTATGTTTCGGCATTTGCGAGAAACTTATTGACTTTTAATAAAGATCTTCCAAATGTTGATCCAGAATCTATGTATACATCTGGAAACGGACAAGGTTTTGAATATGGTTCATTACCATTTAGACAGTCGTATGGTTTTAATATTAAAATTGCATTCTAAAAAAAAAGATATTATGAAATTCAAACAAATAATAATAGCCATACTTGCATTATTTACTGCAGTAGGCTGTACTGAAAATTTTGACGCGCTGGAGAAAGATCCTGTGGCATTGACTGCAAATCCAGCTGGACAACTTACGTTTACACAATTGTGTATGTCAGGAGATGGGTTTTATCAATGGAGAACCAACTTAATTTATTCTGGTGGTTTTGTACAGCATTATTCTGGTGCATGGAACGTAACTACATTTGGAAGCAGATTTAATAAAGATGACGGATATGCTACAGCTTTATGGAGAAATGGATATTCTAATGAATTAAAGAATGTAGTAGATATTCTTGAAAATACAAAAAATGATCCTGCTGCTTCAAACATGAATGCTGTTGGTAAGATTATGAAAGTAATGGTAGCACAGCGTATGACTGATATTTATGGTGACATTCCTTATTCTGAAGCTGGTTTGGGGTACTCAAAAGGAATTGTAACGCCTAAATATGATAAACAAGAAGATATTTACGCATCATTTTTTAAAGAACTAGATGAAGCTTATAATCAGTTAAAAGTTGGCGGCGGAAGCATAAAAGGCGATTTATTTTATAAAGGCGATGTTCTAAAATGGAAGAAACTGGCAAACACATTACGTTTACGTCTAGGAATGAGAATTTCTGAGATAAAACCAGTCGAAGCTGAAAAACAAGTTAAAGCGGCTTTGCAAAACGGAGTTTTTGCCAGCAATGAAGATAATTGTATCATGCGCCATTTAGATGCAAGTTTTAATGATGATCCAGCATCTATTGATTTTAGAGGAAATGGACTTGCTTATGCTTTTGTAGGGAATGAAAATGGAGATCACTTTACAACTTTGGTCATAGATTATCTTAGAGACAATGGAGATCCTAGATTAACAATGCTTGCGACTCCTAAAAAAACCAGCAGTGTTAAGCAAGGTGCACCAATAGGACCAGGTGAAAATTTATACGAAGGAGTAAAACCAGGTTTGTATCAATATCAAGCTCCGGGTGGAACAGATGCAACATCAGGAATTCAAGATTATTTCAAGAAAAAAACGACACCTTTTTTGCATGTTAGTTACTCAGAAACACAATTGCTGCTGGCTGAAGCTGCTTTTAGAGGCTGGGTTTCTGGTTCTGCAGCTGATTACTATAAAAAAGGAGTTGAGGCAGGTATTAAGCAATTAGAAATTTATGGAGCGCTGCCGGCTGGTCAATCTAAAATTGATACTTACCTAAATGCTAAACCATTAGTTGCTGGAAAAGAAAAAGAACAAATTGCAACACAGCTTTGGATAACTTATATTTTTAATAGTATTGAAGCTTATTCAAACTGGAGAAGAACAGGATTTCCAAAATTAGTTCCTATTACAAATCCAGATTCTCAGACAAATGGTGTTACGCCAACACGTTTGTATTATCCAAATGATGAAATGCAGAAAAATGAAGCAAATTATTTAGATGCATTAGCTAGAATGGGAGGGAAAAATGACTGGTTGAATAAAGTTTGGTGGGATGCTAATTAAATAGAAATTCCTGCATAAAGTTTTGCCTAATAAGGTGTTATTGTAATTAAATCTTAGAAATTAAAATTATGATAACATTTTATTAGGCTTTTTTTTTAACATTTAATTACTTCTTTTTTTTTAATAGTATTTAAAAGAATTTGATAGTTTTTATCTTAAATAACAGATTTTCAAATATTTGTGATTTGTTAAATGATTTTTAATAAAACTAACCTATTGTTGAATAAAATCTCCGTAAATGTGGTAAAAACTGCATTTTATAGATAGGAAAACGTTTTCGTGCAACGGATTATTGATCGATTTATGTCGTTTGTTTAAAATTTCAGGCAGTTTGTATAATATATTTTTTTTAACAATCCCTTAAGAATAATTTTACATCATAACTAACAAAATAAATAAACATGAAAAAAATTTTCTTAATCTTTATGATTGTTTTTACGGCGCAAGTTTCGCTTGCTCAGGTAAAAAATGTTAAAGGTGTGATTACAGATTCTGATGGGATGCCGTTGCCGGGTGCATCTGTTGCTGTGCAAGGAGGTCAAAAAGGTTCTACTACCGATTTTGATGGATTGTACACTATTGAAGTTACAAAAGGACAAACATTAGTTTTTACTTATGTAGGTCTTGAAACACAATCGATAGTTGTAGGTGATGCTACTACAATTAATGTTAAAATGGTACCAGCTGCATCAAATGCGTTAAACGAAGTAGTTGTTACTTCATTAGGTCTTAAGAAAACTAGAAAATCTCTTACTTATGCAGCTCAAGAACTTAAAGGAGAAGAGTTGACTCGTGTAAAAGATGCCAACGTTATTAATACAATTGCAGGTAAAGTTGCCGGTGTTGCAGTAACAAAAAGTTCTGCAGGTACTGGAGGATCTACAAAAGTACTTATTCGTGGTAACTCTTCTATATTAAACAGCCAGCCGCTTTACGTAATTGATGGTATTCCTTTGTATAATGGTAGTTCAAATCAGCCAAATGATTCATTTGGTAGTACTGCAGGAGGTAACCGTGACGGGGGAGATACAGTTTCTTTGATTAACCCTGACGATTATGAAGGAATGACCGTACTTAAAGGTGCAGCAGCATCTGTATTATACGGATCTCAAGGAGCAAATGGTGTTATTTTACTTTCTTCTAAGAAAAACAAAGAAAACAAAGGAAACTTAGCAGTTTCTTCTGTTACTACTTTCGAATCTGTGCATTCTTTGCCAAAATTCCAAAATGAATATGGAACTTTAAATGCACAAAAATCTTGGGGAGGAAAAGTAGCTTCAAATGATTTTGTAAAAGACTTTTTTAATACAGGAGTTACGCAAATTACTTCTGCTTCATTTACAACAGGATCAGATATTGCTTCTACAACTTTATCTTATGCTAACACTTCTTCTTCAGGGATTATTGAAGGTAACGGATTAAAGAAAAACAATTTTGGAATCCGTCAAACAGCTAAATTTTTCAACAATAAATTAACTGTTTCTGCTGATGCAAAATATACAAGCCAAACTATTGATAACAGACCGGTAAACGGACTTTATTCAAATCCTCTTACAGGTGTTTATTTGTTTCAAAGAGCAAATGACTTCAACTTTTACAAAGATAATTTCGAATCATTTATTCCTTCTAGAAACCTTTACGGACAAAATTTCTACACACCATTGGATGCTGATATCTACGTTCAAAACCCTTATTGGTTAATTAATAGAAACAAATCTGTTGATAAAGATAATTTCTTTAACGGAAACATCGCTTTAGATTATAAAGCAAACAACTGGTTGAGCATTGGTGCAAGATACAGCTATAACAGAATCGAAAATGATTTTGATAAGAGAATTTATGCTACTACAAATAATTCTTTGTCTGGATATAATGGTAGATATATTAATGTAGGTACATTAAGTACACAACGTTATGGAGATTTAATTGCTAAAATCAATACTAATTTCAACGAGAATTTCAGCTTTAATGCTATAGTAGGTGCTAGTATTAATAATACTTTAGCAAATCATTCAACTACTTTAGATTCTGGTATCACTCCAGGGCTTATTAATGCTAACTTATTTACATTAGGAAATTTTGGAAGTAACAAAGGTGTAGATAACTTAAATCTTCAAGCTACAGGTTCTGCTAGAGAAGTTCAATCTATATTTGCTTCTGCTACTTTTGGTTACAAAAACATGTTGTATTTAGATATTACAGGACGTAATGACTGGTCGTCTACTTTAGTAAATACGGATACTCCATCATACTTTTACCCATCTGTGGGTGTGACTGCTCTTATTAGTGAAATGACAACTTTGCCAGAGTGGATTAACTTTGGAAAAGTAAGAGGAACTTATGCAGAAGTAGGAAACGACGTTTCGGCTTTCGTAACTTCTCCAAAATCGACAGTTCAAGGAGGTATTATTATTCCTCCAACAGTAGGACCAAGACCAGGTGAATCTTTAAAACCTGAGTTAAAATCAGAATACGAATTTGGTACAGAATGGAGAATGTTTAATAACAGATTTGGTTTTGAGGTTTCTTACTACAATTCAGAAACTAAAAATCAATACATCCAAGTTCCTGCACCAAGTACTAACCCTTATGGTTATACAAATTATGGAATTAACGCTGGTAGTATCGAAAATCATGGTATTGAGCTTGTTCTTACTGGAAAAATCATCACTGGAGATAAATTCTCATGGGATACTACAGTAAACTATTCTCAAAATAAAAACAAGGTTAAAGAAATTCCAGAAGAATTAGGAGGAACAATTCCTTTAACTCCTGTAAACAATATCAACTACAGATATGCTTTAACAGAAGGAAGACCATTTGGAGTTATTGAAGGAAAAGGTATCGTTAAAAACGATAAAGGAGAAATTGTTTTAGATGACAAAGGAAACTTAGCAATTGAAGGAGCTTTCCGTGAAGTTGGTAATGCAAATCCTGATTTCATGTTAGGTTGGTCAAATACATTTAAGTTTGGTGCTTTTACAGCTAACTTCTTAATCGATGGACGTTTTGGAGGTGATGTAATGAGTATTACAGAATCTATGAATGATTTTTACGGAGTTTCAAAAAGAAGTGGAGATGCAAGAAACGCTGGTGGTGTTCCTGTAAATGCAGTTATGCCTAATGGTACTAAAGTTACTTCAATGGATGCTCAAAAATATTACGAAGCAGTTGGCGGACTTAACGGAGCTACAGCTGAGTATGTATATGACGCTACAAACGTAAGTTTAAGAGAGGTTTCACTTGGCTATACTTTCAGTAAAAAAACATTGCCATTTGTTAATACAGCAACTTTATCATTAATCGCAAGAAATTTATTCTTCTTTTATAAAGATGCACCTTTTGATCCAAACATTGCTTTAAGTACAGGTCAAGGTTTACAAGGAGTTGATATTTATGGTTTGCCATCAACAAGAAGTATTGGTCTTAATTTAAATGTAACTTTCTAATTTAAAATATCATGAAAACAAACAATATAAAAAAATCATTAATCTGTTTCGGTCTTTTAGCCTTAGTTGGTTGTACAGATAATTTCGATGAGATTAATAGTAATCCTGATGCTTTTACTCAAGAGGAAGTAACACAGGACTTTAACCATATCTTAGGTCCTTTTAAAAATATGTTCGAGAATGTAATGGTAAATACTCCAGGTTGGAGATATCAAATTGCCATTGATTTATCAGCAAATACTTGGGGAGGTTATTCAACAGCTCCAGGTTTTGATGGAGCAAATAATCTTTCTTACGCTCTTACTGATAAATGGAATGGAGCAGGATGGGAAGCTGCATATTCACTTGTAATGGCAAATTTCTTAAAAGTTGAAAAAGAATCTAAAGGAAAATACGATCAGTTTTATGCACTTGCAACAATTATTAAAGTAGAAACTTTACATAAAGTAGCCGATGCTTGGGGACCAATTGTTTACTCTCAATTAGGAACTACTAATTCGACAATCGCATACGATTCTCAACAAGACGTTTATACAGCAATGTTTAAAGACTTAGATTTTGCAGTAAATGAATTAACGAGAAGAATAGATGCAAAAGAACCAAGTTCTTTTGTAAATACTGACCGTTCAACATATGCAGGAAGCTATGAAAAATGGGTGAGATATGCCAATTCATTACGTTTAAGATTAGCTATGCGTATTGTAAAAGTAAATCCAACATTAGCAAAAGCGGAAGCTGAAAAAGCGATGAGTCAAAAATTTGGTGTAATGACAGCTGCTACTGATACTTTTATGGTAACTAAAGATGTTTCACAACATCCTTTAAGAGTTGCGGCTTACGAGTATAATGACAGCCGTATGTCTGCAGATATGGAGTCTATCATGGGAGGTTATAATGATCCTAGAATGAAAGCTTACTTTGCAACATCAGAACAATTTCCTGATCAGTACAAAGGAATTCGTACAGGAGGAATACTTGGAGATAAAACATTACACATGAAATTTTCAAATTTCGGAAAAGTAATAAAAGATGACAAACAAGTAGTTTGGATGAATGCTGCCGAAGTGTACTTCTTAAGAGCTGAAGGTGCTTTAAGAGGCTGGAATATGGGAGGTGATGCTGAATCATTGTACAAAGCTGGTATTGCTGCATCTTTTGATCAGCTTGCTACAGGAGGCGCTGCTGAATATACTGCAAACAATGTAAATACAGCAAAAGATTATGTAGATCCAGTTGCTCCATTCAATAGTGGTTTAGCGGTAAATAAAGTTACTGTTGCTTGGGATAATACTGCAAGTAATGAAGTGAAACTTCAAAAAATTATTACTCAAAAATGGATTGCTAACTTCCCTGACGGACAAGAAGCTTGGTCTGATCACCGTAGAACAGGTTATCCTAAATTATTACCAATTCTTAATAATCAAAGTGCTGGTGTAGTTACTACTCAATTTGGAGTAAGAAGAATAAACTTTGTTCAAAGTGAAAGAGATGGAAATCCAGAAGGAGTTAAAACAGGTGTTGCAAAACTTGGAGGTCCAGATAATGGAGGAACTAGAACTTGGTGGGATACTACTGGTCCGAACTTCTAAAAACAGAGTATAAGAATTTAAGTTTGGTTAGTGAATGGTATAGGCAGTGAAAGTTGTCTATACCATTTCAAAAACCAAAATTGTAAATACAAAAAAAAGAAAATAAATGAAAAGTGCTTTAGAAATAAAACCTGATATCAGCTATAAAAGCGCGGGAAAATTTGAAGAAACAAGATTTGAGAAAATCCATAACGAAATCTTCAAAAATTCTGCAGAAGCTTCTGTAATTGTAGCGCAGGAAATTGCGCAGTTAATTAGATCTAAGCAGGAAAAAAATAAAACCTGCGTATTGGGTTTAGCCACAGGTTCTTCTCCTATAAAAGTGTATGAGGAATTAGTGAGAATGCACAAAGAAGAAGGCTTAAGTTTTAGCAATGTAGTTACTTTTAATTTGGATGAATATTATCCAATGAGTAAAGAGAACAATCAGAGCTATCATTATTTCATGCATCAGCATCTTTTTAATCATATCGATATCAATCCTGAGAATGTAAATATTCCAGACGGTACAGTTGCAATTGATGAATTAAATCAATACTGTATCGATTATGAAATGAATATTAAAAATGCAGGAGGTCTTGATTTTCAGTTATTAGGAATTGGCCGTACAGGTCACGTAGGTTTCAACGAACCGGGTTCACATATTAATTCTGGTACCAGAATTATTACTCTGGATCATATTACAAGAGTTGATGCCTCATCAGATTTTAATGGAATTGATAATGTGCCAAAAAGAGCCATTACAATGGGAGTTTCGACCATCATGCGATCAAAAAGGATCGTACTTATGGCTTGGGGACAAAACAAAGCCGATATCATCAAAAGAACTACTCAAGGCGATATCAGCTCAGAAGTTCCAGCTACATTTTTGCAAAATCATCCTAACGCAACCTTTGTTTTAGATCAGTCAGCTGCATCAGAATTGACACGTTTTAAAACTCCTTGGCTGGTTGGAGAATGCATTTGGAATCAGGAATTAAAAAGCAAAGCGATTGTTTGGTTGTGCCAAAAAACAAAACAATCAATCTTGAAATTAACCGACAGAGATTACAATAACAACGGAATGTCTGATCTATTGGCACAAGAAGGTTCTGCGTATGATTTGAACATTAATATGTTCAATGTTTTACAACATACCATTACAGGATGGCCGGGAGGAAAACCTAATACAGATGATTCGCATCGTCCGGAAAGAGCTAATCCTGCAAAAAAACGAGTAATTCTTTTTAGTCCGCATCCAGATGATGATGTGATTTCTATGGGAGGAACTTTTTCAAAATTGATAAAACAAGGTCACGACGTACATGTTGTATATCAAACCTCTGGAAATATTGCTGTTACAGATGATGAAGCTTTAAAGTTTGCTGAGGTTGCCAAAGATTTTGTTGGTGAAGCAGGAAGTGGGATCAACTTTAAATCTGTAATTGAATTTTTAAACCATAAATCAGAAAACGAAATTGATTCTCTTGAAGTTCGAAAACTAAAAGGATTAATACGAAGAAGAGAATCGTATGCTGCAACAAGATATATTGGACTAAAAGATGAAAAAACTCATTTCTTAGATCTTCCGTTTTACGAAACAGGACAAGTAAAGAAAAATCCGTTAGGACCAGAAGATATTGCTATTGTAAAAGAAATTATCGCCAGAATAAAACCACATCAAGTATTTGCAGCAGGAGATTTAGCAGATCCACACGGAACTCATGAAGTTTGTTTGAATGCGATTTTTGCCGCAATGGGTGAATTAAAATCTGAAAAATACATGGATGATTGCTGGTTATGGCTGTATAGAGGTGCGTGGCAAGAATGGGACATTAATGAAATTGATATGGCTGTTCCCCTTTCTCCATCAGAAGTGCTTTTAAAACGTCATGCTATTTTGTATCACCAGTCTCAAAAAGACCGTGTAATGTTTCAAGGAAATGATTCAAGAGAGTTTTGGGTTAGAGCCGAAGACAGAAATAAAAATACCGCTATTCTTTATGATGAATTAGGATTGGCAGAATATGAAGCAATCGAAGCTTTTAAACGTTTCGATTACTAAAAAAACAGATTCGGTTAGAACGAATCAAATTACAAAATTCAGATTGATTTCGCAGCGATTAGTGAGGTTCAATAAGATTCTATCTGAGTTTTGTTTCTTTTATCTATTTATTAATGTTGTCTTAGGATAACATCTTTTCAAAAACAGTAAAAATGAAATATTTATTTGTCCTACTATTAGCAGGTGTAACCTCTAGCGCTCAAATTCAGAAAGAGCAGTTAAATCTTATGCCTTGGCCTCAGAGTGTTGTATTAAACGACGGAAATTTTGCTTTAAACAAAAACTTTAAAGTAAACATTACTGGAAATCCTAATCCAAGAATTTTTGGAGGAGTAACTCGTTTTTTACGTCGCTTAGATGGTAGAACAGGAATTTTCTTTCAGCAGGGTTTTATCACAAAATTAAATGAAGTTCCAAATGCCGAACTGCAAATTAATTGTACTAAAAGTGGTAAAATTGGTTTATACGAAGATGAAAGTTATCATTTAGATATCAAACAAAATAAAATTACGATAAACGCAACAAGCGATTTAGGTGCTTTACACGGACTTGAAACGTTGTTACAAATGCTGCAAAATAATAGTAGTTCATTTTATTTTCCAGTTTCTAAAATTTCAGATTTTCCAAGATTTACATGGAGAGGTTTAATGATAGATGCTTCAAGACACTTTCAGCCGGTTGATGTAATTAAAAGAAATCTAGATGGATTGGCAGCAATGAAAATGAATGTGTTTCATTGGCATTTAGTTGACGACCAAGGTTGGAGAATTGAAATGAAAAAACATCCAAAACTAATAGAATTAGCTTCGGATGGAATGTATTACACACAAGAGGAAATTAAAAATATCGTAAAATATGCTGAAGAGCGCGGTATTTTGATAGTTCCAGAAATAGATGTTCCAGGTCATGCATCTGCAATACTTACAGCTTATCCAGAAATTGGCAGTAAAGTGATTACATTGACAGGAGGAACTTCCGAAAAAAATATTCAAGGTACAGCAATCGCTACCTATGGAATTGAAAGAAATGCGGGTATTTTTTCGCCAACATTAGATCCTTCAAATCCTAAAACATATCAAATATTAAGTGAACTTTTTGATGAAGTATGTCCATTATTTCCAGGAGCTTATTTTCATATTGGAGGAGATGAGAATGAAGGAAAAGACTGGGATGAAAATCCAAAAATTCAAGAGTTTAAAAAGAAAAATAAGTTAACAACTAACCATGAATTGCAAACTTATTTCACCATGCAGTTAGTTCCGATGCTTAAAAAACACGGAAAGCAATTAATGGGTTGGGAAGAGATTTTGACAAAAAACATGTCAAAAGATGCTATTATTCATGCATGGAGAGGACCAAACGAAGGCGTTGTTGCAGGTCAGTCATTGATTGATGCTGTTAAAAAAGGATATAAGACTGTAATGTCAAATGGATATTATGTCGATTTGTTGTACCCAATAGAAAGTCATTATTTAAATGATCCGATGCCAAAAGGTGCAGTTTTATCGGCAGAAGAAAAAGCAAGAGTTTTAGGTGGAGAAGCAACAATGTGGACAGAACTTGTAACTCCTACAACTATCGATTCTAGACTTTGGCCAAGAACTGCAGCAATTGCAGAAAGACTTTGGTCTGCTGAAGATATTACCGATATGACTAGTATGAGAAAACGTCTTGATGTAGTCTCTTTCCGATTAGAAGAACTTGGATTAACACACATTCGTAACAAAGCGGTTATTTTAAGAAACATTTCTAATAATCAAAATATAGAAGCATTAGAGGAATTTTCGAATGTTTGTGAACCATTAAAAGGGTATAAAAGAAACAAGGGAGGAACTGAATATCAAATGTACTCTCCGTTTACACTTTTTGCAGATGCTTGCGGACCAGATGCAAAAGATTCATTAGCTTTTAATGATGCTGTAAGTCAGTATTTAGCAAATAAAACACCAGAGAATAAAGCTAAAGTGACGGCATTCTTTACCAGATGGATTGCGCTTAATAAAGAATTAACGGATTTGAGTGCAAATGCGCCTTTAGTGCAGCCGTTTTTACCTTTGGCAAAAAGCTTAAGCGATGCATCAAGAGGATTGTTGCTTGTGTTAGACAATAAGTCGCAATTAAAAGCAGATGAGCTTAAAAATTTAATTGAACAATGCAATAGTAAAGATCATGCTGATGTCGAATTATCAGTTTATGAAAGTCTTAAAAAATTAATATAATGAGTTTGGTTTGAGTTAGTACTTAGTAAGTTGTGTTGCCTGAATTATTTAGTAATTTTTTTATCTCTGTCAGGTTTTCTGACAGAGATAAATAGGGCAAAATTTGCTGAAGACAGCTCTTTTATGATAAACAGAAATAGAATATTGGAACGGTTAAAATTGAGTTTGGTTATTTATTTTTTAATCTAAATTTTATTTCAGAATAATGATCAAATTTGGGTGATTTGTTATTTGGTTTTCACTCAAATGCGAACATTATAAAGCCTGGTAATTTTATTACCAGGCTTTTTTATTAATGCATGTTTCCTAGTTTGAAGTTTGCTGCGCAGGTGCCAAAACCAATTACAAAACCAATAATGGCGAACAGTATAATTTTCAATGAAGTTTTTCTATCGCGTGAGATAAAAATCAGGCGTAGAATCCCAGCAAGAAAAGCAATTACACTTATAAAAGCAGCCATACCTCCAATTGCGACTAAAGGGTTATTCATAACAGATAGTTTAATTTATTTTTTGAAAGTAAAATATTTTTTTAGTTCTAAAATTAGAGTTATTGATGATTTTATCAAAAATGATATTGTCAATTTTGCTCAAAAGAACACAGAGTTTAACTCAGCATAGCAACGCAAGTTCCAAATCCTATAACTACAATGATTATTGGTATCAACATAATTGTTAAAAAGAATTTTTTGTTTTCTTTTCCAGAAATTAAACCAATCAATCCAACTAAGAACATCACAGCGAGGATGAATCCAAGAAATAGTAATCCTTCCATATTTAAAAAGCTTGTAAATTAAACATTCAGTTTTTCTCGAATCGTATCAATTTTATGATCTCTGTAAAATAAATTCATGGTTTCAAAAGGGATAATTTTCATTTTATCGCTTACAATATGAACACAAGATTTTTTAACAGCACGAACATCAAAATCATGCGCGTCCATAAAATTCATTATTAAAATTCGGAACAAATTATTATAGTTTAAAGTGTCTGACTGCACTCTTGGCAAGCAGCACATTAATTCATTCATTTCGGTTTCAGCACAATCAACAGAAATTCCAGTGCTGAATAGATTCAGCATGTGCGTTTTTAGTTTTTCATCATGCTCAAAAACAATAGTGTTTTTGGAGTTGTTTAGTAAATCTTCTGGATTTATTAAGTGAGTCATCGGGAAAACTTCTCCATCAATTTTTAAAGCATAAGCCATACATAAAGCATCAGGATTACAAGGAACAGGAATTAAATCTTGAGGTGTAAATAGAGGATATTGCTCATAAATTTTCCGGCGTACTTCAGTTAAAGTTATACGACCTGAATGATCATCATAATTATCATTTCGACCTGCAACTTGCGTAGGTTGAAAAGTAACACCTCGAACACATTTTTGCTGTAAAGCATATTCAATTATCTGACCAATTTCATCGTCATTTTCTCCTTTTTGAAGTGTAATTACCAAAGTAGTCGAAATATTAAATTGATTTAAATGTTCGATTGCTTTTTTACGAACTTCAGTTAAATCTTCTCCGCGAAGTTTTTCTAATACTTCAGGTTTAAAGCTGTCAAATTGCAAGTAGATTTCGAAATCAGGCATATAGCCGGCTAATGTCTCAACAAATTTAATGTCTTTTGCAATTCTTATTCCATTCGTGTTCAGCATCAAATGCTTGATAGGTTTGCTTTTAGCAATGTCAAGAATTTTAAAAAATTCAGGATGCACAGTTGGTTCACCTCCTGAAATTTGAACAACATCTGGTTCCCCTTCATTAGCGACAACAGTGTCGAACATTTTTTCAATTTCTTCTAAAGTACGATGTCTTCCATAGTTTGGAGCCGAATTTGCATAACAAGTCGGGCAGGCTAAATTGCAGCGATCTGTAACTTCAACAATCGTTAAGCAAGAGTGTTGTTCATGGTCTGTACACAATCCGCAATCATATGGACAGCCGTAATGCACTTTTGTATTAAACTTTAAAGGCATTTCAGATTGTTTATTATAATTACGAATCTGTTTATAATAATCAACATCATCCGCAATCATCGATTTCAATTCGCCGTGTGTTTTGCAATGTTTCAACATCATAACTTTATTGTCCTGAAATACAATTTTAGTATCAACAAGATCTAAGCATGTTGGACATAAACTTTTGGTATAATCGTAGAATATATAATCGCGGGTTTTCATTAGGATAAAAGTATAGTTATTGTAAAAGTAAAGTTTTGTTTAAACGATTAAAAAACCGATTAATAAATTTCGAGTAGTAAATAAAAATAAAAATGGAGCTCCATTGAATACTGCTTAAATGAAGAAATAAAGGATTATACGGTTTTATAAATTCAATTAAAAAACGAAATAAAAAGTACAGCACCATGAATAGTTTAAATCGGTCACCATTAACGAGATTTCTGTTTCTTATTTTGTGGAAAAAGATAAAAAGTAAAAGCATGAAAAACATTTCATACAAAGCAACAGGATGTCTGTACAGCCCATCACCCAGATCCATTCCAGTAATAAAACTAGTCTCGATGCCGTAAGTAGGTTCGGCAATACCCATTGAGAAACATCCAATACGTCCAATAAATAAAGCCACAATTATTGGAATAACATATAGATCACCTGAAGAGATTTTAACGCCAATTATTTTTTTGATAAGTTCTACCCCAAGCAATCCGCCTAAAAATCCTCCAGCGACAGTTTTATTTTGAAAAAAAGTTAGAAAAGTCTGATTGCTAATTGCAGCAGGGTTTTCAAGTAATGCAATAACTCTAGAACCTATTAATGCGCCAATCATAGCACCAATCATAATGATAATACGATTAATATCTGAGATAGGATCTGATGTTCTCTTTTTTAAAAAGTAATAGATTCTTATCCCAATAAAAAAGGCTAATGTTTCAAATAAAGCGTGCCAATAAAAAGTTTCGTTAAAGAGCTTAAATTGAAATGGAAACGTCATTTTTTAGTCAGATTTTTTTGCTAATTTAATTAAATTAATTGGATTGTTTTTGCAAATTTTTTCTTTTGAGAAACTACAACAAATTAGTCTGATTTGTGATATGTTTTTTAACTGCAGAATAGTTTATTTTAATAATGAAATTATTACATTTACAGCCTTTTTAATAAATAGCAGATTTGATCTAATATTGCATTCTTAATGCAGATATAATTTAATCATAATCTTATTTTTTATACAATAAAATATGAAAACAATAGCCATAATTAAATATGTATTTATAACAATAGGAGCACTTATGCTTGCAGGAGCTTTTTATTTTTATCAGAATAGACAAGCCTTTTTGAAGAAAGCCGAAACAGTACAAGGAACCGTTGTAGAGTTAGTCAGTAAAAGATCTGATAATTCTACAACTTATGCGCCAATGGTTAGTTTTACGACAAAATCTGGAAGTAAAATAGAGTTCACATCATCAATCAGCAGTAATCCTCCAAGTTATAGTGAAGGCGAAAGTGTTGAAGTTTTATACGATCCAGCAGACCCAAAAGACGCCAGTATTAACGGATTTGCCTCATTATGGATCGGACCTTTAATTTTTGGGATTTTAGGAACAGTTTTCTTTTTAATTGGTTTCGGAATCATTCTATTCGGTATTTTAAGGCAAAGAAAAACACAGTATCTTCGCGATAATGGCAAGCGTATTGAAACAAAATTTGTTCAAGTACACTTAAATTACGGTATGGCTGTAAATGGAAGAAATCCGTTTCAAATATCCAGTCAGTGGCTTAATCCTCAAACAAACGAAATGTATGTTTTTGAAAGCGATAGTATTTGGTTTGATCCAACAGAGTTTATAAAAGACGATATAATAAAAGTGATGATCGACCCGAGTAATCCAAAGAAATATTATATGGATATTTCTTTTTTACCTAATCTTAAAAATTAAATGGATATTCTAGAAAGCTTATAAATCTGTTTCTAATATTTAAGGGCAATTTTAGTACTTTTGAGATTTAAATATTGTATTAAAACCCCATGCCGAAATCATTTTTTTTTATAGCAGCATTTTTAGTTTTTACCTTTAGTTACAGCCAAATTAAGAATGGAACACCAGAAGTTGATCCAATTCAAATTCAAAAAACATTTAGTGATTGGTCCGTTTATCAAAGTAAAAAAATCATGCTTTCAAGAGATTTTACAGCGCTTGATTTACAATCTAAAGAAATTTCAAAAGAAAAGTTTTTAGACCAATTAGCAAATGGAAATTATATTCCAATTCGATTAAAATCAGAAGAATCAGTTTATAATTATAAGCTGTTTAAAATTCTGCCAAAATCAGATACCAGTATAAAAGCAACTATAAATCAAATAGGTTTTGATGCTCTTAAAAATTATCAGATGGAAGGGGCAGCTTTTCCTAAATTTTCGTTTAAAGATCTAGAGGAAAATCTAGTTACAAACGAATCTATGAATGGAAAAATCATAGTAATAAAATGCTGGTACATTCACTGTACACCTTGCATCAGAGAGTTTCCGCAAGTCAATAAATTAGTTGAAAAATACAAAGACCGAAAAGATATTGTTTTTATAAGTCTGGCTGAAGATTCTGCAGAACAATTAAAAGCATTCTTAAGTAGAAAACCATTGTCGTATGCTGTAATTCCTGATATGAAAGTTTATATGAATGAAGCTTTACAACTTAATTCATTTCCAACACATTTTATTCTCAATAAAGAAGGAATGATTGCTAAAGTACTCTCAAATTTTGAAAGTTTGGAAGTTGCGCTGGCGAAAGAAAGTAAGTTATAATCGGATTAATTTTGCAAAGGAATCTCATTTTTGTCATTTCGACTGAAAGGAGAAATCACAAAAGAAATTCCGCAAAGCATGTCTCCAATCTTTGTCGATTAACTAGTGCGATTTCTCCTTTCTGTCGAAATAACAAGATTGTGTGTAATAATCTATGAAAAAATAAAACTTTACGTCTTTGCTCCCGATCGCTGTCGGGACTGCGAGAAACCCTCTCCAGAATAAAAAAACTTAGTCGCTTTGCACCTTTGCAACTCTGAACCTTTTTCCGTACTTTTGCACCAAATTAATTAAAAAGACATTCATGTTAACAGTCAATAATTTATCAGTTCAATTTGGCAAACGAATTTTGTTTGACGAAGTAAATACCACATTCACTCACGGAAATATTTACGGCGTTATTGGAGCCAATGGTGCTGGAAAATCTACATTTCTTAAAATTATTTCGGGCGATATGGACCCAACTTCTGGACATATTCATTTAGAACCAGGAAAACGTATGTCGGTTTTAAACCAAAATCACAACATGTTCGATGAGCATACTGTTTTGGAAACCGTTTTAATGGGAAATAAAGTTTTGTATGCTGTTAAAAAAGAAATGGATGAACTTTATTTAGACTACAACGATAAAAATGCTGACAGAATAGGGGAGTTACAAGTTCAGTTTGAAGAAATGAACGGATGGAACGCAGATTCTGATGCTGCATCAATGTTGTCTAACTTAGGAATTAATGAAGAGCATCATTATACATTAATGAGTGATATGGAAGGAAAAATGAAAGTTCGTGTGCTTTTGGCGCAGGCACTTTTTGGAAATCCTGATGTATTGATTATGGATGAGCCTACCAACGACTTGGATTTTGAAACAATCGCTTGGTTAGAGAATTTCTTAGCAAACTACGAAAATACTGTAATCGTTGTATCTCACGACCGTCACTTTTTAGATGCCGTTTGTACACATATTTCTGATATTGATTTCGGGAAAATCAATCACTATTCAGGAAACTATACTTTCTGGTACGAGTCTAGCCAATTAGCGGCAAAACAACGTGCACAGCAAAACAAAAAAGCAGAAGAGAAGAAACAAGAGCTTGAAGAATTTATTCGTCGTTTTAGTGCAAACGTTGCGAAATCGAAACAGGCAACTTCTCGTAAAAAAATGATTTCGAAATTGAATATTTCAGAAATCAAACCTTCAAGTCGTCGTTATCCTGCGATTATTTTCGATCAGGATCGTGAAGCTGGAGATCAGATTTTGAATGTAGAAAACTTATCTGCTTCTGTAGACGGAGAAGTTTTATTTAAAGATGTTGATTTGAATATGGCAAAAGGCGATAAAATCGTTCTTTTCTCTAAAGATTCGCGTGCAACAACTGCTTTCTATGAAATTTTAAACAATGAACAAAAAGCAGATTCTGGAACTTTTGACTGGGGAATTACAACAAACCAAGCTTATTTACCAGCTGAAAACCACGATTTCTTCGAAAATGATTTGACCTTGGTAGATTGGTTACGTCAATACGCTAAAACGGAAGAAGAGCGTGATGAAGTGTTTATTAGAGGTTTCTTAGGGAAAATGATTTTCTCTGGAGAAGAAGCTTTAAAAACAAGCCGAGTTTTATCTGGAGGAGAAAAAGTACGTTGTATGCTTTCTAGAATGATGATGGAGCGTGCAAATATTTTAATGCTGGACGAACCAACAAATCACTTAGATTTGGAATCGATTACCGCTTTCAATAACTCATTGAAAAACTTTAAAGGTTCAGTGATTTTTACAACTCATGACCACGAGTTTGCACAAACCGTGGGTAACAGAATCGTTGAAATTACACCAAATGGAGTAATTGATCGTTACATGACATTTGATGAATATCTTGATGATGAAAAAATTCAAGAGCAAAGAAAAAAGATGTACAATCTTTAATCGATAAAATCCCAATATTTAAAATCCCAAATTCCAAATTAAACTTGGAGTTTGGGATTTTTTTTTGGTTTAATTTTAAACACATAGAAACATAGTTTTAGTGCCGAATTTAGTGTGAATAAAGACTACAAAAGAGAAATATGTTTCTTTCACACAGCTATGTTTTTTTTTTTTTTAAGTGAAACGCCTTTTTTAAGTTCAAAAACTATGTTTCTATGTGTTTAAAAAAATCCCCGCTATAAAAATAACGGAGATTATTTTATGTCTATTTATTGCCAAAAAGTTTTGCGAAAATGAAAATGATTATCGCAATAATAAAGATTACGATGAAAATTCCAAAACCCATTCCGGCTTTAAAAATGTCTCCAATAACTTCGCAGCTTGTAAATGAAAACAGTATTACAAATACCATTAACATTCTTAGTATTTTATTTTGCATGATTCTGATTTTTATAATTTTATAAATTAAAATTACCTCAGGAATCACGAAAATGTGTTATAGAATTTTTTGAAAATGTTTTAGGATTAGATGTTTTAAGTTCTTTAATACCAAAAAATATATTTGTTCGCTGCTTCTAAAGGAGTATTCTATATTATAACTGTAGATTTTCAATAAATGTATTTATATTTGAGTTTGTGTATTTTAAAATTACTTTATTTCGGACTATTTTAATTTATTAAACTGAAATATACTATTTTTAAAAGCTATTCAATTGGCTTTTATATCGCAACAAACATGAAATCATACAAAATGAAGACTGCTTCAAAAAAAATAATATGCAAATTAATTTTCGTCTTTTTTATAAACGGGCTGCTTTTCGCGCAAGAAGCTAAACCGCCAATAATGGGTTGGAGCAGCTGGAATAATTTCAGAGTGCATATCGATGAAAAAATGATTCGAGAGCAGGCTGATGCTATGATTACTTCTGGGTTGTACGATGCTGGTTATAGATATGTAAATATAGACGATGGTTATTTTGGCGGAAGAGATTCAGCAGGTAATCTTTTTGTTGATGCTCAAAAGTTTCCTTCGGGAATGAAAGCTTTAGTGGATTATATTCACAGCAAAAAACTTAAAGCAGGAATATATAGCGATGCAGGAAGAAATACTTGCGGATCTATTTATGATAATGATCAAAAAGGTATTGGAGTTGGTATGTATGGATATCTTGATGCAGATACTAAAACTTTTTTTGAAGACTGGGGCTGCGATTTTTTAAAAGTTGACTGGTGTGGCGGCGAGAAAATGAATCTTGATGAAAAAACAGAATACTTGAAAATTTTAAAGGCTGTAAAAGCTAAGAATGAAGCAATTGTTCTTAATGTTTGTCGATGGAAATTTCCTGGTGAATGGGCAATCGATAAAGCGGATTCTTGGAGAATTTCCTATGATATTGATGATAAATTTTCGTCTATACTTAAGATTATAGATTTGAATGTTGATTTGTATAAATACTCATCTCCTGGGCATTATAACGATATGGATATGTTACAGGTTGGCAGAGGAATGACTTATGAGGAAGATAAAAGTCATTTTTCGATGTGGTGTATGTTGAATTCTCCTCTATTGGCAGGAAATGATTTAAGAACTATGTCAAAAGAAACTGTTGGTATTCTTACTAATAAAGAAGTAATTGCTTTAAATCAAGATAAAGGGTTTTATCAAGCAAGACGAATATTTAAAGAGGGAAATATTGAGGTTTGGGAAAAATTGCTGGGAGAAAAAGGTAAAGATGGAAAAGCAATTGCTATTTTGAATCGCGGAGATGAAGCAAACCAATTTGTTTTAAAATCAGATTTGGTAAATCTTGAGAAATCAGTCAAAATTCGTGACTTATGGTCCGCTAAAAAGATAGGAGCAATAGGAAAGAAGGTCAGCTTTGTTATACCTAAACATGGTATAGTAGTTTTGCGTACGGAATAAGACAATTATATTTGAAAAAAAGAGAACAGATTACTTTGTAGAGTGAGGTTATATAATCGGTTTTTGAATTCATTGTTCTATTTTCTTCGCAATTATTATAGTATGAATTTCTATATCTTCTCCTTTTGGATAATTTACTTCAAATAATTTAATGATGTCAAAATTATTTTGATAAAGTTGATTGTTGATGTCTTTTAAAGTATGATAATAAAAATAAGTGCGATCGCCAGTGCTTCCCGAAATAAAACCAGATTGAGAAGGATTTCCGGCAACAAAACTTAAATATAAAATCCCGTTGTTTAAAAGTATTTTCGCAGAGTCAATTATCAGTTTAGAACAATCTTCTTTGGATAAATAAGGCAAACAAAAGCCGCACATAATGGCATCAAATTTTTGATATAAGGAACTAAGTTCTCTTGTATCCATTACTTCAAAGTTGGCTGAAGGATTATTAGCTTTAGCTAATTCGATCATTTTTGGAGCAATGTCAATACCTGTAATTTTCAGGCTGGGTTTTTTGGATAGTAAATATTTTGTAATGTTTCCTGGCCCACAACCAATTTCAAACACGTTTATTTGTTCTTGTGTTAGGGTATTGCAAAAGAAGTCATAAGTATCATTATACAAACTTAAACTCATAAACTTATCTTGATAGAGATTTGCTATTTTATTCCAAGTCTCAAAAGTTTCTTTGTATTTATCCATTGATTTTTATTTGTGGTTTTTCATTCTGACTTATCCATTGATCAAAGCCTTTTTTTAGAATCCAATGCCCATTTTCTTTCCCATATAAATATTTCCCTCCTTGTCCACCTAATAAGCAATTATAGTCTTCTCGAAACTCAATTATAACTTTTTTTCTATCAACAGATATTAAAGGAAATGAAATGTTATTTCATAGTTTAGGATAGCATCTCAATAAGCTGAATATAATTACCGCAAGTATCGTTTAAAATGGCAATTTTTACATTTCCCATTTCGGTTGGATTTGTTTTAAATGCTACACCAAGATTTACAAGACGATTGTATTCTTCCTCAAGATTGTCTACATTAAATTGCGTACACGGAATTCCTGCTTCAAAAAGCGCTTTTTGATACGTTTTAGCTGGTTCAAAATGGTTTGGTGATGGTTCCAACAGAATTTCAATGCCATTTGGGTCCTCTTTAGAAACAACCGTCAGCCATCTATTATCTCCGCCTAATGGAACATCGTGTTTTTTTATAAAGCCCAATTTTTCAGTGTAAAACTGTAATGCTGTTTCTTGGTTAAGAACTGGAATTGAGATGACTTTTGCTTTCATGGTTTTTTACTCTTTTTAAATTTATTTCGAATTATGCTGTGTGAAGCCGTACTGTTTTAAATCTCGCGACTTTGAACTTGTTACGTTTTTTTTATAAACCTTATTTTTTATAATAAGAGATTTTTCTTGTCCAGGTTTCACTATGATTACCACTCGATGAAGTTTTACTTATCCAGTTGCCATATTTATCATTGGTATAGTTATAATCAAACTCTTCTTCACTAACAATTTTATCATTTCTCAAAGTTTGTCTTTTTGTAGTATCTCCATATTTATTAAGATCACTTAAGTTAACGGTTATATTTCCATTCCACCATTCTGTAGTTTTTTCTTTGATTTTATTTCCATTATTATCATAAAAATACTCCCATTGATTTAATATCTGCTCTTTTGCAGTATGAACATAATAAATAGATTGTTTGATTAATTGTTTTTTTGCATTGTAAACATCTTCAGCGCTTTTCTTTTGTACACCTTCAACATTTTCATAAGTAGTAATATATTCTAATCCATTTAAATTTGATTTTTTTCTATTATCATTTTCAGAACTAGATTTTGTTAAATATCCTTTTTGATTAAATTCATAACTAGTAGTGTCTTTTGGACAATAAAATGTGCCTCCTTCTACCATTACAGATGGGCAGCTCTCGTGTATTTCAACGATTTTATTTATTGTTCCTTTTAATCTCATTTTTTGCCAGTCTGATGATAATTTCTGAGCATTTATTTGGTTTACTAATAGAATTTGTACTAAAACAAAGAAGATTTTTTTCATATTAAATTTAAGATTATTTGTAGTTTTATTCGTTTTTAATTTTCTGTTTTTCTTTGCTAAAATATGTTTTTAAAATAAAATATTTTTCAAAAAGAAAATTATGTTTTCAGAAATAAGAAATATAATGGCTTATTTGGATTTGATTTTATAGTTGAAATCTCATTCATTACAAAAAATGATATTTCCCTACTCAACACCCAACAAATAAATTCTGATTTCGTATATTTGCCAACCAAACATTACAATTACTTATGAGTCAAAAAGTATTACTTAATTCAAAAGAAGTTACTATCATACTCCATCGTTTGGCTTGTCAGTTAATCGAAAAACATCTTGATTTCTCTGAGACTATTTTAGTGGGAATTCAGCCAAGAGGTGTTTTTTTAGCGGAACGTTTAAAACAAATATTAGAAAACGAATATAAGGTTCCCGAAATTTCTTTGGGATATCTGGATATCACTTTTTTTAGAGATGATTTTCGTCGTACTGATAAACCACTCGAAGCCAATAAAACCCAAATCAATTTTATAGTCGAAAACAAAAAAGTCATTTTTATTGATGACGTTTTGTTTACCGGACGAAGCATTCGTTCTGCTTTAACGGCAATTCAATCTTTTGGAAGACCTTCAGAAATTGAATTACTAGTTTTAATTGACAGACGTTTTAGTCGTCATTTACCAATTCAACCCGATTATAGAGGTCGTCAAGTAGATGCTATTAATGGCGAAAAAGTGATAGTAAGCTGGAAAGAAAATGATGGTGAAGATGTTGTTCACTTAGTGACGAATTAAGTTTAATCGGTTAACCGATTAATTGTTTAATCGGTAGCAACGCCGATTAACCGATTAGAAAAAAAACGATTAAACAATTCAACGAATAAACAAATAAACAATAAAAATGAAAGAATTAAGCGTAAATCATTTATTAGGAATAAAATATATCAACGAGAATGATATTAACCTGATTTTTGAAACGGCAGATCATTTTAAAGAAGTCATTAATCGACCAATTAAAAAAGTTCCTTCATTACGAGATATTACCATTGCCAATATTTTCTTCGAAAACAGTACCAGAACCAAACTTTCGTTTGAATTAGCACAGAAACGTTTATCTGCTGATGTCATCAGTTTTTCTGCAGCTCAATCATCTGTTAAAAAAGGTGAAACTTTAATTGATACTGTAAACAATATCCTTTCTATGAAAGTAGATATGGTTGTAATGCGCCACTCTAATCCTGGAGCGGCTTATTTTTTATCTAAAAATGTCAAAGCGAGTATTGTAAATGCTGGAGATGGTGCACACGAGCATCCAACTCAGGCTTTGTTAGACAGTTATTCTATCAGAGAAAAGCTGGGAGATGTTGCGGGAAAGAAAGTAGTAATTGTAGGTGATATTCTGCATTCAAGAGTTGCCTTATCCAACATATATGCTTTGCAAATGCAAGGTGCAGAAGTTAAAGTTTGCGGACCAAAAACATTGATTCCAAGATATATTGAATCACTTGGTGTTACGGTTGAACCAAATTTACGTAAAGCTTTAGAATGGTGCGACGTTGCGAATATGCTTCGCGTACAAAACGAACGTATGGATGTGAATTTTTTCCCATCAACACGTGAGTACGCACAACAATACGGAGTTGATAAACCGCTTTTGGATTCTCTTGGAAAAGAAATCGTAATCATGCACCCAGGACCAATCAATAGGGGAGTAGAGATTACATCTGAAGTGGCAGATTCTGATCATTCAGTGATCTTAAATCAGGTTGAAAATGGTGTAGCAATTAGAATGGCAGTTATTTATCTTTTGGCTTCTAAGATTCAATAGTTTTTGTTTCAAGTTTTGGAACGTGATTATCCGAATGTCACCCTGAGCGAAGTCGAAGGGTTTTTATGTACAAAACGTGTTTTGCAAACAAGGGCTTCGACTTTGCTCAGCCTGACAAAGTTGAGACAAACTTGAAACTTGAAACCCGAAACTTAGAAAAACTTCGTAACTTAGCTCATCGAAAAATATTAGCGCATAAATTATAAAATGAAAGTAGATCAAAAAGGACATACCGTTACAATAAAAAATACACAGGGTGATTTTAATGGCTTTGTAGAAAAAGTAACGCAGCAATTTAAAACCTTTGAAAAGCATAATGTTATAATCGATCTGTTATCAGATTCTGAACTTTCAGAAAATGATTTGAAACTTTTTTTACCTCTTGCTAAATCTCAAAAAAAAGTAAAAAAATCATTTGTAATTGTAGTTTCTGATCTTGATTTTAATGCCGTTTCAGATAAATTAGTTGTTGTGCCTTCACTTTTAGAAGCGCACGATATTATCGAAATGGAAGAAATTGAAAGAGACTTAGGATTTTAAAGAATCGGTTAATCGTTGATTTGTTTAACTGTTTAATCGATAAGTTTTTGATTATAATTTAACGCGATTAAACGATTCACCAAATAAACGAATAAACATTAAATTGAAGTTAACTATACTTGGCTGTTATGCCGCAACTCCTAGAACACTTACTAATCCAACTTCGCAGGTTTTAGAAATCAAGAATCGTTTGTTTTTGATTGATTGCGGAGAAGGAACTCAGGTACAGCTTCGAAAAAACAAGATTAAATTCTCGAAAATTAATCACATCTTTATTTCCCATCTTCACGGAGATCATCTTTATGGATTAATTGGAACGATTTCAACTTTTTCTCTTCTGGGAAGAACGACCGATTTACATATTTATGGGCCAAAAGGAATTAAAGAATTAATTCTTCTTCAATTGAAGCTGACAGAATCTTGGACTACTTATAGCTTATTTTTTCATGAATTGGAGTCGAAGAAAAGTGAAGTAATTTTTGAAGACACAAAAGTTATCGTTAAAACTATTCCGCTTAAACATCGTGTTTATACTAATGGATTCTTGTTTCAGGAAAAACCGGGAGAAAGAAAATTAAATATAGAAGCAGTTCAGCACTATAATATCCATGTTGCTTATTATCAAAAAATAAAAAACGGCGGTGATGTTAAGCTTGATGATGGAACTATAATAGAAAACGAAAAATTATCGTTTGACCCAATTCCGTCAATGAGTTATGCGTTTTGTTCTGATACCGTTTATAACGAAGATATAATTCCGATTATTGAGAATGTTGATGTTTTATATCATGAATCTACTTTTTTAGAATCTGAAGCTCCTTTGGCATTAAAAACACTTCATTCAACTGCAAAAGAAGCGGCACAAATTGCATTAAAAGCAAATGTAAAACAATTGGTTTTAGGGCATTATTCTACACGATACGACGGAATTGAACGTTTTAAACAAGAGGCGGAATCCGTTTTTCCTAATGTTCTTTTAGGAGATGACGGATTGAGTTTTGAATTTTGATTTAGAAAGGGGTAAAGATGCAGAATGCAAAGTGACAAAGGTTACTTTAATATACGTATGTCGCCCTGAGCGAAGTCGATGGGCTTTTGAGACAAGAAGGGCTTCGACTTAGCTCAGTCTGACAAACTTGAAACTTGAAACAAAATAAACTAAAATCAACAATCATGAACGATTTAAGCAATTATAGAAAATCTTACGAGAAAAGTGAATTATTAGAAACTAATATTCCTGAAGATCCAATTAATCTTTTTAACAGATGGTTTCATGAAGTTGAAGATTTTGGCGGAAGCGGAGAAGTCAATGCCATGACAGTTTCTACAATTGGATTAGACGGATTTCCTAAATCTCGTGTGGTTTTATTAAAGAAATTCTCAGAAGAAGGTTTTATCTTTTATACCAATTATAATTCTGAGAAAGGAAAGGCTATAGAAGCCAATCCTAATGTTTGTTTGTCTTTCTTTTGGCAGGAAATGGAACGTCAGGTAATTATTAAAGGAATTGCCCAAAAAACGTCTGAAAATATTTCTGACGGCTATTTTGATTCTCGTCCTGATGGGAGTAAGTTAGGAGCGATTGTTTCTAATCAGAGTGAAGTGATTCCGTCTAGAACTTTCTTAGAAGAAAATCTAAAAAAGCTGGAACATGAATTTGAAGGAAAACCTATTCCAAGACCTGAAAATTGGGGAGGTTATTTAGTAACCCCTCTTCAGGTAGAATTTTGGCAGGGAAGACCAAATAGACTTCACGACCGCATTCGTTATACAAGCCAATCTGATTTCTCATGGAAGATTGAGCGCCTCTCTTCTTAATTTGTAAGATTTTTACTTTTATTTAAAAATATTTTATGTAGTTTGTCGATTTTTTTTGTAGTTTACCGATAAATTAAATACGTTTGATATAGAAATGTAAAAAGATTGTCACATAATTATTTAAGGTTTTTGCCCCAACATTTACTTTAAAACTAAACTACTAAAGATTATGAAAAAAGTTATGTGCGCCATGCTGTTCATTGTGATTTCGATCACAATGAACTCATGCTCGGCAGAAGTCGCAGAAGGTACGGAAAGTACTGGGGGTACAGAAAAATTAATTACAGACTACAGCTACAATGCGTCTGAATTAGAAACAATGCAATTAATAAACGATTACCGGAAAAGTATTGGTTTGAATGCATTGGAAAAAATTAATCATATCTCTTATGAATGTGAAGTTCATAATAAATATATGATTGATAACAACCTCGTAAATCACAATGATTTTGTTTTGAGGTCTAAAAACATTGAAAGTGTTCTAGGCGCCAAAAGGGTTGGAGAAAATGTTGCTTATAACTATAAAACTTCTGAAGCAGCTGTGAGAGCTTGGCTGGACAGTCCGGGACACAAAGAAAATATCGAAGGAAATTATACTCATTTTGGTATTTCAATATCTACTGATCCCACAACAGGAAAAAAATATTATACTAATATATTTGCAAAAATTTAAAAAACTTTCAAATTGGTTGGTTAGTTTTCGTTGTAATTCCTGAGTTACAACGTTTTTTTTTGTAAAAAAAAAGCTGTCTATAACTAGACAGCTTTTTTGATATAATATATTTTGGGAGTATTACAATCCAACTATAATGAACTCACTTCGTCTGTTCATTTGGTGTTCTTCTTCAGTACATGGTACACCATCAGAACATTTGTTTACGAGCTGTGTTTCTCCATAACCTTTTCCAGTCAGACGATTTTTAGCTACGCCATTTTTAATAAGCCAAGCAATGGTTGATTTTGCTCTTCGGTCAGATAAAGCTTCATTGTATTGATGAGTTGCTCTACTGTCTGTATGTGAACGAATATCTAACTTCATAGTTGGATTTTGATTCAATACATCTAATATTTTTTCTAAGTCTAAAGCAGCTTCAACGCGAATGTTTGATTTGTCAAGGTCAAAATAAATCATTTTTATTCCGAAGCATTTTCCTAAATCATCTCCAATAGCAACTTTACAAATGATTTTATCTAAAGCAATTGGCAGATCCGTTTTTCCGCTTACTTTTCCAATGTTAACCATTACTTCTTTAGTTGCATAATCTGTTTTTACAGCTCTCACATTATATGATTTGCCACATTCAACGGCAAAACTGTATTTTCCTTCGGCATTTGAAATGGTGGTATTTACAATAACCTGCTGGCTGTCATATAATGTAAGTTTTGTTCCAGGCAGTATTATGCCGCTTTCAGCATCTGTAATTACACCAGTTAATTCCTGCAGACATTTTAGTCTTCTAGTTTCTAGAAATTTATAAATATCATCAGAACCGTGTCCGCCGGCTTTATTTGAGCTGAAATATCCTCTTCTGGTTGCTGGATCAATAATATAGGCGAAATCATCATTAGGCGAATTTACATCAGCACCTAGGTTCTGAATATCACTTACGGTTCCATTATCCTGCAATTGTCCCACAAATACATCAAGTCCGCCAAGTCCCGGATGCCCGTCAGAAGCAAAATAAATTTCATTTTCACTGGTTACATAAGGAAATGTTTCTTTTCCTTCGGTATTAATTGATTTTCCTAAATTTTCAGGAGTGCCATAACCGCCGTTGCTGTTGATACTTACTTTGTAAATGTCAGATTGTCCAATTGTTCCCGGCATATCAGACGCAAAGTAGAGTGTTTTTTCATCAGGACTTAAAGCAGGATGGGCAGTGCTAAAACTGTCACTTGTAAAAGGAAGAGCAGTTATATTGGTCCATTTTCCGTTTTCAAGTGTGGCTTTGTAAATTTTGATTAGAGTAACTTTGTTATCATCTTTTCCTTTTTTGCCGTCAATAAAATTGTTTCTGGTAAAATAAACGGTCTTTCCGTCTTTAGTAAATGCTGGAGACGATTCGTGAAATTTTGTATTTATCGCTGTTTTTATTTTATTCACCTTAGTCGAACTTCCGCTTTCGGCATCAATATCTGCATTGTAGATGTTAGTAAAATATTCGCCTGTCCATTTGTGCTTTCTCTGGCTGAAATTACCAGTATCTCTTGCTGATGCAAAATAGATTTTGTTGTCATACACAAAACTTCCGTAGTCAGAATATTTAGAGTTGATTCCGGCATCTTCAATTTTATAGCGCCCCGAGTTTAATTTAATTTGATCGAGATAGTTTACATCTTCTTTGTAAAGTTTACCTCTAGAATCATTTTTGTATTTGGTGTTAAACTCGTTGAGAACTTTATCAGCTTTGGCAAGCTGTCCAGTTGATTTTAAAGATTGTGCATATCTGTAAAAATATTCGGCCTCTGGAGACGGATTCATTGCAAAGAGTTCTCCGTACCATTTGGCAGCACCTTCAAATTCAGAATTGAAGTAATATGAGTTTCCGAGTTTTTTAAATAAATCCTCAGACTTATATCCTTTTTCGGCCACCCTTTCATAGGTTTTAATGGCGTCAACATAAGCATATCCATCGTATTTTTTATCACCTGAATTAACCTTTGACTGCTGTGAATAGCCGTAAAAAAAATTTAATAGTATTAAGCAAAGGAGCGTATAATTTTTCATAATAATAAGTTTTAGAAGAAACGAGGAGTTGTCATTTTACCATTTTTCTTGAAGAATTCATATCGCAGGAATATCTCATGAGATCCTGAGTTGTAATTATTTAAGTTTGTTGTTTCTCGGTCGTAACCGTAACCTAAATAAAGTCCGTCTGTGATTTGAAATCCAACCATTGCACTTAAAGAGGCACTCCATCTATAAGCTGCTCCAACTACAAATTTTTCAAAAAACATAAAGTTAGCAGAAATATCAACTTGTAGAGGTGCTCCTTCGACCATTTTGGTAAGTACTGCAGGTTTGAATTTGATGTATTGTAATTTATCAAGATCAAATACATAACCGGCCATTAAATAATAATTGATTTTGTCTTTATAAATGGCTACATCATTATCATCATAGCGATTGGTTTCGATGAAATTTGGAACTGATAAGCCAATATAAGCTTTATCTGAATGCCAGTAAACACCTGCTCCAATATTTGGTGAAAATTTATTTCTAAGGTCTTGAAACTGTGGGTCACCTTGATCTTCAGGGTTTAGTTTGTTAACATCTAAATTGAATAAATTAGCTGTTCCTTTAATTCCAAAAGAGAGTTTAAAATCTGGTGAAGTTTGTATTGAATATGATAGATCGGCAGAGATGTTGTTCTCGTTTGTTGGACCTATTTTATCATTTACCAGCGAAAGCCCTATACCCAAATTACTATTGTTTATTGGTGTGTTGATAGAGAAACTGCTGGTTTCTGGTGCTCCGTCTAATCCAACCCATTGGGTGCGGTACAGACCAAAAACACTTAGAGCTCCGCGAGATCCCGCGTAAGCAGGATTTATATTTATCGCATTGTACATATACTGTGTATACTGTGCATCCTGCTGTGCATAACCTGTTAAGGCTATAGACATAATGACGAAGAAAAATAATTTTGTTCTCATAGTAGATGTGTATTATTTAGTTATTACCTACTAACTTTTTAATTCTGTAAAAAGGCCGAAAAGTTAGTATGAATCTTTATTCAAAAATAAGTATTTTTTTTACAAATTATTATTTAATGCGCTATATGTTAATTGTTTATATAGCGCATTTTTTTGTTTTTATTTTGAAAGATATAGGTATCCGTCTTTCTTATTATTTTGAACTTCATTATTTCCATTCAATGATTTGTAGTTCAAAATGTAGAAGTACGTTCCAGTTGGTAATCCATCTGATTGTTTGACAGTTGTTCTACCTCTAGATGTTCCATCAAATGCATTGGTTTCATTATTGTAATTTGTAGTTTCAAATACCAATATTCCCCAACGATTATAGATTTCTACAGTGTTTCCTGGATAACAGGTCAAATCATCAATACTATCAATTACGAAAACATCATTTTTTCCATCTCCATTAGGAGAGAAAGCATTATGTACAACTATATTTCCACATGGCAGTACTTTACAATCGTCGTTAATTTCCATATTAAGGGCAATTGTTCTAGGACAGTTCTCGTCTTTTATTCTATATTCGAATATGTAAGTGCCAAGTGCTAAACCTAATGCATTAAGTGTACTTCCTTGTAAGGCATTAGTATTATTTGTGTCTACCCAAGTTCCTGTTATTGGTGTACCTTCTGGCAGTAAACTAGATAAGTTTAGTAATGTTGAATCGTCATTACAAGCTTGGCTGGCAATATTAGTTACACCATTTGGCAGAACTATTATAGTTACTGTTGCTGTATCACAATTTTCAGAACTTAATTTGTCACAAATGCGATATCTATAAGTATAAGTTCCTGCTGGAGTTAAACTTGATACTCTCACATTTCCTAATGCATCAAATGTGATATTAGGATCTGTTTTTACATTGCTATTGGTTTCTGTTAATAATGTAAAGTTTACAAGTTCAAGAGTGGCTCTAGCAGCTCCTTTTATATCGTTACTTAAAACATTTCCAACTAATCCAAAAGTGTTGCATCCAATGTTACTGTAAGTATCATCGACAGCGTCAACTGGTGTTGGCGGTGCAGGATCAATAACAGTTATTGTTACAATCGCAGTATCACAGTTTCCATTGTCGGCATTTTCACAAATTTGATACGTTAATGTATAAGTTCCTCCGGTTGTACCAACTTTTACATCTATAGATCCGTTAGGATTTAGTGTTAGTGCTCCAGTTGGATCTGGTGTTACAGTTGTAAGTGTAACATCTGTTGGATTAATTGCATTACCATTTAACGTGTCATTTGTGTATACATTGACAACATTTGTTGCTCCTGTACCTCCAGATATTGGACCTCCATTATCATCATTAGCAACAATTGCAAATGTTGGTCTGGCAGTACAGAACGGTTCAGATGGAGGATAATTTACAGTTATTGTTTCACTAGGATTAACAGATAATGTAATGTTCGCAGTTGGGCGTAATCCTTCAAAACCATCAGCAGCTTGAATCCATTGGTTGTTTTGGAATATCCATCCAGGCCAGTCAGTACCTTTACCGTTTGCATCAACCGTAGCTCCAGGCCATAAAACACGACCGCTTAGTGGTAAGTCAGTCATCGTAGTTACCACTTTGTTTGCTGCATCTGCCCAAGTTATCGATACGCCACTTACAGGAGTAAAGTTAACTGGAGTTATAGTATAATCAAGGTACGGAACATCATTTACACAAATTGGTGATGCAGTGACAGTCATTACTGGCGCTACTATAGTTACTGTTACCGTTGCGGTATCGCAGTTTGAAGTTGCATCGGCTTCACAAATTTGGTATACCAATGTAAGTGTACCCACTGGTGCATTTGGTAAAACATCTACAGAGCCATCTGAATTTAATTGTAAAAACTCATTTGGTGTTACGGTAGTTATTATTACATCAGAGGCAGTTACTACCACGCCTTCAAGTGTATCATTTGGTAAAACATTCAAGACATTTTTTGTAATATGATTAACACCTGCAATTGGACCGGCACTATCATCATTGGCAACTATATCTTTAAATTCTTTACAATTTACACCAAAGTCAGCATCTAAATGAACTAAATCCTCAGGAGTAACATTTACAATTATACCGCTTTGGCTGGTAGTTTGACATACCGTATGCATTTGCAGTTTGGCAGGTTTTGATGTTGCTTTTTTATCTGTTGAACTTGAGCTTGGAAGAACTTTTACAAGTCCAGTTTCTCCTAAAGCTGCTGCAACAGCATCTAAATTTGCTTCTCTAACTAGTTTGATGTTATATTCTCCATATGGATTTGCTTGCTCTGGTCTATCTCTCCAGAATCCTTGAATTCCGATGATTACTTCAGAATGATATCCATTTGGACCATCAATTATAATATTTGCATTTGATGCGTTTCCAAAACCACCGGCATTTAGCTCGCCCGCATTTGCTGGACCAACATAACTTCCGTCGCCATTAAAATCGATCCATTCCCAAAGACTGTAATCTATGGCGCCTTCTGCGTCTGGGATGTTTTTAGTTACAACACCATCATTATTTGCATCGTACCATTCGTCTTGTACACCATTTCCATTAACATCATACCAAACATAGTCTCCTAAAACTGGAAGTGTTGATTTTCCGTATTCAAAGTTATGAACTTGGAATTCACATTCTTTAAGAGTAGTAAAGAACAAGCTCGAGTCGACTGGGTAAAGTTGATATGCGCTATTTAAATTAGCATCTTGAACCTGAACTAAATAACTTCCTGCAGGCATTCCTGTGAAGCTGTACATACCATCGGCTCCAGTTACACGTAGTAAGATTGGTCCTGTAGTTGTACCTTGAGGAATTAATGTTACTGGAACATTTGCAATAGGAGTGTTGGTGTCTATATTTATAATTTGTCCAGATATTTTAACTTTATAATTTGGTTCAGTAATAACAACCGTTGCAGTTGCTGTACAAGTTTCATTTTCACTATTTACTACAGATGTTGCAGTAAGAGTATAAGTTCCAGCTGGTAAATTTGTGTTTCCAACTACTTCGTTATTTTGATTTGTAATAACTACAGTAGATCCAGGACTGCTGGTAACTGCAATTGAACCGTCGCTTTTTCCTTGGCAGCTTACATTTGTTGCAATACCGCTTACAGAAACTTTATTTTCAACTGTAAAGGTTTGAACTAATTCTGTTTTATTGCCTGCACAGTCTGTTAAAGTGTAAGTTCTAGTTAGAATATATGATTCTCCATTACATCCAGTTCCTCCATTGTTAGTGTCGCTTACTGTGATGTTTACAGCTCCTGCGCAGTTGTCTGCCGCATCTTTTATGTCTGCTGGACTTCCTGCTGGAATGTCTGCAGCACTTTGTAGACTAGCAACATCTGATGGTGCAGTACCAGTTGGAGGGGTAGTATCTCTTACTGTTATAACTTGAGTATACGAAATTGAATTTCCTCCGCAGTCACTTGTTGTCCATGTACGAGTTAAGGTATATTCTGTACCGCATTCGTTTTTAACGTCGCTTTTAACTTCTTTGAAAACAATTGGTAAATCTCCATTACAATTATCAGAAGCTTCCATATTAAATGGTTCTGGAACAGCGTCACAAGAAACAGTACTATCTGATGGAAGATTGCCAACAAAAGTTGGTTTTGTTGTATCCTGAATTGTAATTATTTGAGTAAATGTTTCAGAGATATTTCCGCAATCATCTTTTACAGTCCAAGTATTGGTGTAAGTACCTGCGTTTCCACATTCTTCAGAAGCTTTAAACTCACCGCTTACTTTATCAAGATTAGTTACATTAGTATCACATGCATCAGTTGCAACAGGGAATAAGGCTTGAGCTGCTGCTAAAGCTTGTGTATTGCTGCATTCTACTGTTCTGTTTAGAGAATCAGCTTCAGTTGACCACGTTGGTTTTGTAGTGTCTTGAATTGTAATTATTTGAGTGAATTTTTCAGAAATGTTTCCGCAAGCATCTGTAACTGTCCAAGTATTAGTATAAGTACCGGCATTTCCGCATCCTGTAGAAGCTTTAAATTCACCACTTATTTTATTAATATTTGAAACACTTGTATCGCAGGCATCAATAGCAGTTGGGAATAAAGCTTGAGCCGCTGTTAAAGCTTGCGCATCGCTGCATTCTATTGTTCTGTCTAAAGAAGCTGTTTCAGTGGACCAAGTTGGTGCAGTAGTGTCTTGAATTGTAATTACTTGTGTAAAAGTTTCAGAAGTGTTTCCACAAGCATCTGTCACTGTCCAAGTATTAGTGTAAGTTCCTGCATTTCCACATTCTGTAGAAGCTTTAAACTCACCTTTTACTTTGTCAATATTAGAAACATCTTGATCGCAAGTATCAGTTGCAGTTGGCAGTAAAGCTTGTGCTGCTGCCAAAGCTTGTGCATCGCTGCATTCTACTGTTCTGTTTAAAGAACCTGTTTGTGTTACCCAAGTTGGTTTTGTTTTATCTTGTACATTAATTGTTTGGCTTACTGGAAGTGAAATGTTTCCACACTCATCTTTTGCTGTCCAAGTTCTTGTAATTGAATAAGAGCCTGCACAGTTACCTTGAGTAGTAACATCTTCGTAAGTTAAAACCGGATTATTACCACCATTATCAGTTGCAGTTGCCTGTGTAAATACAGGTAATGCAGGACAATTAATAGTAGAAGTTTCTGGTAATGGATTTATTATTGGTTTAATAGAATCTCCATCTATAATAGTTACCGTTTTTGTGATTGTACATAAGTTAGCGTCTTTAACAGTAACGATATATGTTCCTGCTTGAAGCCCTGCAGCTGTAGCCCCTGTTTGAACAGGAGTTGTATTCCAAGAATAAGTGTAAGGGCTTGTTCCTCCAGCTGGAATTACAGTTGCAGAACCTGTTGTACCTCCACCACAAGCTACATTAACTTGCGTTGTAGTTGCACTTAAAGGATCTTGTGGCTGACCAATGGTAACTTCACATTTTGTAGTGTAACCTAATTTATCTGTAACTGTAACTGAATGCAATCCGGCAGTTAAAGCAACAGCAGTTGCAGTTGTTTCTCCATTATCCCATTCATAAATATATTCACCATTTCCTCCAACAGCTGTTACAGTAGCTTTACCAGTATTACCACCGTAACATTTTACGGTTGCGTCTTGTTGTATACTGCAGGATAATACATTTGGTTGTGTAATTTCTACAGTACATTCTGTAAAGCAGCCATTTGCATCTGTAACTTTTACACTATGCATTCCTGCGTTTAGTCCTATAGCTTTTTGTGTAGATTCACCATTATCCCATAAGTAAGTATAACCAGCAGTACCGCCAAGTACAGATACGGTCGCTTCACCATTGCTTAAACCATTTGCAGTTACGGGTTTGTTTTGTACTACAGAACATGATAAAGAAGAACCTGGTTGTGTAATAATAATTTCAAGAGGAGCTGTAGTACATCCATTGGCATCTTTCACTGTTACGGTATAAGTTCCAACAGGAAGTCCAGTTCTGTCCTCAACATCATTAGTTCCAGTCAAATCCGCCCAGTCATAAGTATATGGTGCAACACCACCAGAAGCAGTTATATCAATTGCTCCAGTTGAAGTTCCAAAACATTTTATATTCGTTTGAGTTTTGGCCACTGCTACTGCTGAATTCGGTTGTGTAATAATAATTTC
>NZ_MUHA01000004.1:147870-151057 GCF_002217355.1 Flavobacterium oncorhynchi
GTGTAAGTTCCAACAGTAAGTCCAGTTCTGTCCTCAACATCATTAGTTCCAGTCAAATCCGCCCAGTCATAAGTATATGGTGCAACACCACCAGAAGCAGTTATATCAATTGCTCCAGTTGAAGTTCCAAAACATTTTATATTCGTTTGAGTTTTGGCCACTGCTACTGCTGAATTCGGTTGTGTAATAATAATTTCAAGAGGAGCTGTAGTACATCCATTGGCATCTTTCACTGTTACGGTATAAGTTCCAACAGGAAGTCCAGTTCTGTCCTCAACATCATTAGTTCCAGTCAAATCCGCCCAGTCATAAGTATATGGCGCAACACCACCAGAAGCAGTTATATCAATTGCTCCAGTTGAAGTTCCAAAACATTTTATATTCGTTTGAGTTTTGGCCACTGCTACTGCTGAATTCGGTTGTGTAATAATAATTTCAAGAGGAGCTGTAGTACATCCATTGGCATCTTTCACTGTTACAGTGTAAGTTCCAACAGGAAGTCCAGTTCTGTCCTCAATATCATTAGTTCCAGTCAAATCCGCCCAGTCATAAGTATATGGTGCAACACCACCAGAAGCAGTTATGTCAATTGCTCCAGTTGAAGTTCCAAAACATTTTATATTCGTTTGAGTTTTGGCCACTGCTACTGCTGAATTCGGTTGTGTGATAATAACTCCGTTTATATTTGCAGAACATCCATTAGCATCAACAACTTTAATATTGTAAGTGCCGGCAGGTAAATTTTGTAAAGTATTTGCCGTAGTTCCACCGTTGATATAGTACAAAAATGGAGCAGTTCCATTTGTTACATTTATCTGAATTTTACCATCATTTCCACCATTACACTTAACATTACTTGTTGGTCCCAATGCAACAGTATAAAATGGAGGTAAAACGATATTAGAAGTTACAAAGTCTCTATTGGCATACCACCAAGTATTTATTGTATTTCTATTTCCGTATTGGGGACTATTATTTTGATTCGAGATGAAGCCATTCCATGTGTGGCAGCCACTTGGAGGGATATTATTTGGTGTACAGCCAGTCAAGTTTGTTTTAACCCCAAAAGTACCTCCTGTGTATAGAATTTTACTATCATCCCAGTAAAGTTTTAAAATATAAGAAGAGGGAGCAGCTGGTCTTACGGTTGTACTTGAAAAACCATATTGATTCTCTTCTACATCATATATTGGAAAATGGAAAGCAGCTTGACCAAAAGTGACAACGATGGGTATAGAGGTACCTTGGGTAATTACGTTTCCTAGTCCATCTTTACCATCCCACGGAACACTTACAGCATATGGAGGTGCTCCAGATCCGTTAACAGTTTGTGTGATTATTACGTCTTTAGTACCAGGCGTAAATTTACCATCGCCGGCATCAAAATCAAGCAGTATTTCAATAGTTCCGCTTTTAACAACGCTGATGTTTATATTACTTTGTCCGATACCACAATTGGTTATTCCGTTAATTTGAATGTTTCCATTGTAGGTTCCATTTTTCCAAATATTAATATCTGGATCATTTAAGAAAACCTCATACTGCGGTCTCATTTGAGTAGCATTAGGTGCATTATAGATACTTTTTTGATCTTCAGCAGAATTTCCAGAATTTCCTGGGCCAGTACTATTAAAAGCAACATTAAAATACCATGGTCTAAAACCAGCACCATTAAAATTGATTTTATTTACAAATCCATTTTGTGTAGTTGCTCCCGTTGTAGAACCAGTATCAGGTGCAAAAACAAAGAAAGCACCATTAAAATTGGTGTCTTCATCATCCATTGCAAATGCCCAGCGTTTTGAGTAAATACGTCCTGGAATTGATTTTTTGGTTGTATTATTAGCGACAGTAATATCATAATAGTTGTAGTAAATCTCTCCATTAGTGTCGTCAGGATTTTGAAATTCAATCCAATAATCACCAGCTGGCAAACCAGTTGGATCGAAGATGATAGGAGCATAACCCGCCGTAGTAGTTCCATCAATACCATTTGGACCATTTTGAGCTATAGCAAGCTTTTGAGCTTCTGTACCAGTAATTTTTGAATTAGCAGTATTTAAAGTGTATTCGCCAAAAGCTGCAGCTATTGTTCCATCAGGTTTGATGATTCTAAATTTTGTATTGACTTCGTCATTGTTATTATCAGGGGCACTTCTTCGCGCTTTGCTAAACCCTAAGTATACTTTTTCATCACTTGGATTTTGAATTCTGATATATAATCGCTGTTCGTTCGTTGAATTATATTTAGCAAAATTTCCATAAGTGCCATTGTTTACAGCAAGCGATGCCCTGTGATTAATATCAGGGGTTGTTTGTTTACTACCTTCTCCGCCATAAACATTAAGAAACAAAGTACTTAATACAAAACTTAGAAGGATTTTTATTCTGTTTTTGAAAGTAAAGTTTTTCATATTAAAAATTTTAATATTGATATAATGTTTTGACTAGCAGTAAAAACGAGTTGTAGCTACATGATGTAGTAAAAAAACATTAGATGTTTTTTGAGGCGCTATATTTTTTAAATCTAATGACGGTTTATAAAATCCAACTTCCTTTGTTTTTTTCGGTGGAATATAGACATGCAGAATAGTTTGGCTTTTACTTTCTGGACAGTTACTGGAAGTTGCTGTGACCGAAGTACCGTTCCATTGATCAAGTTTAGAAATATCGGCTAAACTTAGTTTTACATAAAATTCTGCTGCTTCACCTGGACCAAGTGTAATTGTTTTATTCAGAGGAGCATAACTTTTGGTTTGCAGTCTATTGTTTAACAAAACATTGTTCTTTGTAATGCTGCCATCTGGATTTTCTGCAAAATTTGAAAAGTTCTCAGCAGATAATTGATACGTATCAGTATTAGTTCCAGTGTTTTTAATTTGGAGTAAAAAGGAAACTTCAGAACCAGTATATCTTTGCTGGTTTTTTCCGTCAACAGTTATTTCAGAATTACATGAACCAGATTGCGAAAATGCAATTGAAGTAATTGAAAAACAAAGCAGAGAAAAAAAGTTTTTTTGAAAGATGTTTTTTCGTGTAGAAAAAATATGCTTACAATTTGTAACAAATTTTACTGCTTTTTCAAGAGTAGATTTAGTTTTCATAACTTGAGATTTAGTTTTTGTGGTTTTTGTAAAATGTTAACACAATCAAAATTATAGTAGAGTTTTTGGATTTGTTTTTTTTT
>NZ_MUHA01000040.1 GCF_002217355.1 Flavobacterium oncorhynchi
TTTTTTTTGCCAAATATTGGTAAATTTAATAGTGAGATTTTTTCTCTTTTTGACTTAAAATCATTTTTTAAACGTGGTGTAAATGATTAATAATCAGTTATTTAGTTAAAATTTTACTGATTTGCAAAATATCGACGAACTGTATTGTTTAATAGGTGAAGTACATTTTTTAAGATAAAATTCTAAAGACGCTTTTGTAAGTTTTAAAAGTCGTGGAATTAATTATTCTTGTTAAAATTTACTTAAAATGTTAACGCTAATAAAAAATTGAGAAGGTTTAAAATATCTTTTGTAAATTAGAACTTAAAAAAAATAATGACCTCTTTTTGAGGTTTCAAATCTTCGGCTTATGAAAAATTTAATTTTAATACGTCATGCTAAATCAAGTTGGGAAGCTCCTCTAAAAGATTTTGATCGGCCACTGATGAAGAGAGGAATTATAGATGCGCATGATGTTTCTGCTATTATTTCGAAATATCTTCCAAAAACATATATTATTTGGAGCAGTACTGCGGCACGAGCTTCAGAAACGGCATTAATTTTTGCACAAAACATTTCATATCCTATAGAAAGTATTGTTTATAAAGACGACCTTTATACTTTTGATGATAAACAACTCGAAAAGGTTATTAAATCATGTGATAATAGTTTCGAAAGCGTTATTCTTTTTGGACATAACGAGGCTATTACAAATTTTGTTAATAAATTTGGGGATGTTTTTATAGAAAATGTCCCAACCTCAGGCTTTGTATCTTTACAGTTTGATTCAGAAAGCTGGGATACTATAAATAAAGGCAAAACCCATAAAACAATTTTCCCCAAAGATTTAAAATAAATATAGTGTACGAACAAAAATATATCGATAGAGAAAAAAGCTGGTTAGCGTTTAACGCAAGAGTACTTCAGGAAGCGGGTGATAATACGGTTCCGCTTTTAGACAGACTGCGTTTTGTTGGAATTTTTTCAAACAATTTAGATGAATTTTTTAGAGTTCGTTACGCCGCAATTAGAAGATTAAGTCTTTCTGGAATTTCTGGCGAAAAATACTTAGGCGGAGTTTCGGCACATCAATTAATTAAAGATATTACCGAAATTGTAATTCAACAGCAATCAGAAAGCTTACGTATTCTAGGAAATATTGAAGCTGAACTTGAAACGGAGAATATTTTTATTATAAACGAAGATCAAATTACCAAAAATCAGGAAAGTTTCCTGAAAGACTTTTTTATGCAAAAATTAAGTCCAGAATTGGTAACTATTATATTGAATGATTTGGCAGAATTTCCTGTTTTAAAAGACACTTTAGGATATTTGGCCGTTCGTTTAGAAATGACAAACAACGAAGTACGTTACGCTGTTATAGAAATTCCAAAAACAATAAACAGATTCGTTGTTCTTCCGTCTGAAGATGAAAAACAGTATGTAATTTTAATTGACGATGTTATTCGTTACAACCTAAAAAACATCTTTAACATATTTGATTATAAAAGTGTTTCAGCACACATGATCAAAATTACTCGTGATGCACAGTTAGATATAGACAGCGATTTGAGTAAAAGTATGCTTGAAAAAATCGCAACATCTGTAAAAGACCGCCGAATTGGAGAGCCAGTTCGTTTTATCTATGATAATTTAATTGAAGATGATACCCTGCAGTTCTTTTTAGATAAGATGAAAATTGTTGAAACAGATAGTATAATTCCTGGTGGAAGATACCATAATCGACGTGATTATATGAGTTTCCCTAATTTAGGACGCTACGATTTGTTATACAAACCAAACGAGCCTCTGCCAATTCCAGGTTTAAGCCTTGGCGGAAGTATATTAGAAAAAATTAGTAGAAAAGATTACTTATTACACGCTCCTTATCAGTCATTTTCATATTTAACCAAGTTTTTGCGTGAAGCAGCTTTAGATCCAAAAGTAACCAGTATCAAAATTACTTTATATCGACTGGCAAAGAATTCGCAAATTATTAGTTCATTAATTAATGCTGCAAAAAACGGAAAAAAAGTAGTGGTTCAAATTGAACTTCAAGCGCGTTTTGATGAAGCAAGTAATATTTCGTACGCTGAGCAAATGCAGACAGAAGGAATTGAGCTTATTTTTGGAATTAAAGGTCTTAAAGTGCACAGTAAAATATGCGTTATCGAAAGGCTTGAAGAAGGAAAAACTCGTCGCTACGGATTTATTTCTACAGGAAATTTTAATGAAGCAACGGCAAAAATTTATACAGATGTTACTTTGTTTACCTGCAATCAAGGTATTCTGAAAGATGTTACTAAAATATTCGAATTTTTCGATATAAATTATAGAGTACACAGATACAAACATTTAATAGTATCGCCGCATTATACAAGGTCAAAATTTGTGAAACTTATAGATCGTGAAATTCTGCATGCTTTAGCAGGAAGAAAAACACATATTAAGTTAAAAATGAATAGTTTATCTGATTTTAAAATGATCGATAAATTATACGAGGCAAGTAATGCAGGTGTAAAAATTCAGCTGCAGGTAAGAGGAATTTGTTCTCTGATTCCTGGAATTCCAGGAATGAGCGAAAACATTGAAGCTATTAGTATTGTCGATAATTACTTAGAACACTCGAGAGTTTATATTTTTGGAAACGCGGGTCTTAATGAAGTTTATATTTCTTCTGCTGATTTTATGACACGTAATCTTGATGGAAGAGTAGAAGTAACCTGTCCAATCTATGACCTTGAAATTAAGAAAGAATTAATCGATAACTTTAATATTGCTTGGAAAGGAAACGTTAAAGTAAGATACCATTCTTATAAATTAGACAATAAGTATAAACCCCGAAATCATCATGCATCGTTTAGAGCGCAATTTGAAACCTATAAATATTATCAGAATAAAATTAAAAAGTTCGAAGAAATTCCGCAAAAAGTAAATCAATAATAACAGAAAACAATTTCAAATCATAAAGTGAGCATGATTAATATAAGGAAATTTGCAGCAATAGATATTGGATCAAATGCCATGAGGCTTCTGATATCGAATGTTGTAGAGCAAGATGGCAAAGAACCGCAGTTTAACAAAAGTTCACTTGTTCGTGTGCCAATTCGTTTGGGACAAGATGCCTTTACAGTAGGTGAAATTTCAGAAGAAAATATAGATCGAATGGTTGATGCGATGAAAGCATTCAATCTTTTGATGAAAGTACATAAAATAGAACGCTATATGGCGTTTGCGACTTCGGCAATGCGCGAGGCATACAATGCAAAAGAGGTTGTAGCTTTAATTAAGAAAAAAGCCGACATAAAAATCGAAATTATTGATGGTAAAAAAGAAGCTGCTATTATAGCTTCAACAGATTTGCATCATTTATTGAAAACAGATGAAACCTATTTGTTTGTTGATGTTGGAGGCGGAAGTACCGAGTTTACTTTATTCTCTGACGGGAAATTGATTAATTCCAGATCTTTTAAAGCAGGAACCGTTCGTTTGTTGAATAATATGGTGCACGATGTAGTTTGGGATGAAATTGAAAAATGGATTAAAACCAATACCGCAGATTATGATGAAGTAACTCTTATAGGTTCTGGCGGAAACATCAATAAGTTGTTTAAAATGTCTGGAAAACAGCAAGAAAAACCACTTTCATATATTTACATAAATTCGCAGTATGCGTTTTTAAATTCACTTACTTACGAACAACGAATCGCCGAATTAGGATTAAATTCAGATCGTGCCGACGTAATTATTCATGCAACAAGAATTTATCTTAACGCAATGAAGTGGAGTGGAGCGCGTCAGATATACGTTCCTAAAATTGGACTTTCAGATGGTATCGTAAAAGCGATGTACTACGGTAAAATATAAATAGAATTATTTTTTCGTCACAAGCTATTCAAATTTGCACGAGTTTTTTTATTTACATTGTAAAATGTAATTCTTGTAATTTTGTGTAATTCGTGGCAGACTTTTAAAAGATACTTAGATTATTTTAAACTTATTTAAATGAACAAGACTAGACTCGAAGCCTTTAGTGATGGTGTTTTAGCAATTATTATCACTATTATGATTTTAGAAATTAAAGTGCCTCAAGGCCATGAGTTTGCTGACTTGAAACCACTTATTCCAAAGTTTTTAAGCTATATTTTGAGTTTTATTTACGTTGGAATTTACTGGAATAATCATCACTATTTAATTCATGGTTTATCAAAAGTAAACGGAAAAATTCTTTGGAGTAATTTACATTTACTATTTTGGCTTTCTTTAATTCCAGTTTCGACAGGTTGGATGGGAGAACACAATTTTGAAAAAGCGGCAATGGCTTTGTATGGTATTATTCTGCTGCTTTGCGCAATTTCTTATGTAATTCTTCAAAAAACAGTTCTTGATGTTGAAGGGAAAAATTCTGCATTGGCAAAAGCTTTAGGAAGAGATTTGAAAGGAAAAGCTTCGGCAGTTTTGTATGTTATTGGTATCGCAGCTTCGTTTTATAATGTTATTATTTCTGGAGCCGCTTATTTTATAGTTGCTATGTTATGGCTTATTCCTGATAAAAGAATTGAAAGAATTTTTTCTTAAAAGAGTAATTTTAATACTATAAATGAAAGCTGTTTTTCAATCCATACAGGATTTATCTAATGAAGAGTTATCGCATTTAGATAATTTAATCACGTTTAGAAAACTCAAAAAAGGAGATTTCTTGTTGGAAGAAAATCAGGTTTCTAATGAAATAGTATTTATAGAAAAAGGAATTCTTCGTTCCTTTTTTATGAATCATAAAGGTGATGAAATTACCAATTGTTTTGCTTTTGAAAATGATTTTATGGCATCATTTGCCAGTTTCATAACGCAAGAAAAAGCCGAAGAAAATATTCAAGCATTGGTCGATACAGAATTGCAGGTTTTGGATCGAAATGCATTAGAAAAACTCTATAAATCAAGTTATAATTGGCAGGAAATAGGCAGGAAATTAACCGAAATGGAGTTTGTAAATCTTCAAAAACGAATGGTAGATTTTCAAAAATTATCTGGCGCTGAACGCTATGAAGCGCTTTTTAGGAATCATCAAAAATACCTTCAGCTGATTCCGTTACAATATTTAGCATCCTATTTAGGAGTTACACCAAGACATTTAAGCCGAATTAGAAAAGCCGTTTTTTAAGCAGCTCAAGAATTTTTTTTATTTAGAGGAAAAGATCAGCCTGAATTTGAATTTGTGTTTAGCTTTTTTTAGGACATTTGTCTAGTAAAAGAAAACAGGCAAAAAGTATTTTTGAAAAAAGAAAAGCATGAAAAAAATACTGATTATAAATGGACATCCAAATCCGGACAGCTTTAATTTTGCTATTGCGGCGGAATATAAAAAGGGCGCATCAGCTTCTGGAGCAATTGTGGAAACAATTACAATTGCAGCTCTGAATTTTAGTCCAAATTTAAAATACGGATATCAAAAACGAACCGAACTAGAACCAGATTTATTAGAATCGTGGGAAAAAATCAAAAGAGCAGATCATTTAGTTTGGGTTCATCCAGTTTGGTGGGGTGGACTTCCTGCAATTACAAAAGGATTTATCGATCGATTATTTTTACCTGGAATGGCATTTCAGTACAGAGAAAATTCGGTTTGGTGGGATAAGCTATTAAAAGGAAAAACAGCGCATATTATCACAACTCTAGATCAGCCCGGCTGGTACTACAGATTGTTTTTTGGAAGACCAAGCGTGAATCAATTAAAGAAATCAACTTTAGAGTTTTGCGGTGTAAAACCTGTTAAAGTAAGTTATATCGGAATCGTAAAAACAGCAAAGGAAAGTCAGAGACAAAAATGGCTCGAAAAAGTTTATAATTTAGGGCTTCTAAATAAATAATGCTGCAGAAGTTAATTGTTTTTTTTCTTGTAAAAACAATTTTGCGCAAATTCGCAAAGAATAGAATATAAAACTATCCAGGTAAATCTAATCCAAATGTTGAACGTAAAAGCTCAATGTTTGGATTTATTTCATGCAAACGATTGTATTTGTCTTGATCGTTAAAACTTCTTTTAGTTTCCAACTTTTCATTTACAATTACTTCAATTGTAATATCGTGATTGTGCAGGTGACCTCTTAAATGCCCTAAAAGCGCGTTCATCTGACTTTCGAATTCTAACTTAGAACCTTCGTTTGGAAGTTCGTAAGTAATGTTGGTTCCATTTAAAACAGGATCGTTGATTAATAAGATCGACTCCATAATCTTCAAGCCTTTTTGACCTAAACGCTCTGCATATTTATTCCATTGCACAAGCATTTCAGTTTCAGTAAAGTCTTCAATAGGTAGAATAGATGTGGGTTTAACGTGAGTTTTACCACTTTGCTCTAATTCTTTTTTCTTGCGAATACTAGCCAAAGAAAAGGCAGAAACTTTTGGTTCACCTCCAGTTTCATTTCTTGGAGTTTCAATTTTCGGAGTTTGAATTTTTGGCGTTTCTGGAACAGGAGTATTACCAACAAGAGAATCAGTATTGACTTTTTCTTCTGTTTTTAAAGGTTCATTTTGACTTTCAACTTTCGANNCGTTGATTTTGACTCAATTTATATTTTAAATCGCAGTCATTTGCAATATCAATTCCTTTTAATAAAAATTCTTGAGAGCATTTTTGAGATTGAACACCATACATTTGCTGCGCTTGTTCTCCAACTTCTAGTAAGGAAATAGTTGCAGGAGTTTTACTAACTAACAAGTCTCTAAAATGAGACGCTAATCCAGCAATAAAATGATGCCCGTCAAAACCTTTTGATAGAATATCGTTGTAAGCTATTAAAAGATCTGGAATTTTGTTTTCCAAAATCAAATCAGTAACGCTGATGTAGGTTTCGTAATCTAATACGTTTAGATTCTCAGTTACAGCCTGACGCGTTAAGTTAGTTCCGCAATACGAAACCACACGGTCAAAAATTGATAAAGCATCACGCATAGCGCCATCAGCCTTTTGAGCAATAATGTGCAAAGCATCATCTTCAAAATTGATTCCTTGACTTTGAGCAACATCTGCTAAATGTTCTTTAGCATCTTTTACCGTAATTCTTTTAAAATCAAATATCTGACAACGAGATAAAATCGTCGGAATGATCTTGTGCTTTTCTGTCGTCGCTAAAATAAAAATAGCATGTTTTGGCGGTTCTTCTAATGTTTTCAAAAAAGCATTAAAAGCAGCCGAAGACAACATATGCACCTCGTCAATAATATAAACTTTGTATTGCCCAGTTTGCGGCGGGATTCGGACCTGATCGATAAGATTACGAATATCATCAACCGAGTTGTTTGAAGCGGCATCCAACTCAAAAACGTTAAATGCAAAATCTTCATTAGGATCGTCATATCCAGGCTGATTTATTTTTCGAGCCAAAATACGTGCACAAGTCGTTTTTCCAACTCCACGTGGTCCTGTGAATAAAAGAGCAGAAGCAAGGTGATTGCTGTCAATAGCATTCAACAAAGTGTTTGTAATGGCTTTTTGTCCCACAACATCCTTAAAGGTCTGCGGGCGATACTTACGAGCCGATACTACAAATTGTTCCATATTCTTTTTTATTCGATAGCAAATATAGAGTATAATTTAATGAATTAAAAATTTAAAAATTGAAAGATTTTAACTGGTTGAATAGGAGAATGAAAAAAATATTTTAAGAAGATTCAAATTAAAGTAATATTTTTAGTGCAAAAAAGGCAGAAGGATTTATTATATAATAACTTAGATAAATGAACGCAAAACAAATAGTTAGATTAAGCAATATTATTGGAATCACATCAATACTTTTATTAGTGTATTGGGTATTTACTTTTATAACCATTCAGGTTTTTGGTTTAAAAGTTTTTAAAGAGAATATGACCGAAACATTTTATCTAAGTATTTTAGGAATTCTTGCTTTGATGGTTGGTTCTCTGATTATCAATTTAATGTTTAATTTGACTAGAATTGCTGAAAAACATAATCTAGATGCAGTGAATAATAAATCAAACAGATTGCGGTTTTTGACTTTGACTTTGATTTTTCCCCTGATTGCTATTATTTTATTTGGCGGAGATTATTTGACCTCGGCTAAAAAAGAAGAGCGATTGATTAAATCGGCTGAATCAATTATTGCAATTAATAAAGCGAATAGTGATAAATTAGTAAATTATAGTTTT
>NZ_MUHA01000041.1 GCF_002217355.1 Flavobacterium oncorhynchi
TAATTAAGCTGCTTATGGAATTAATCATTACTTTCTTTATCATTTTTACATTAGGTATTATTTTAGCTTTATTTTTTATGAGTTTGTATAAAATTAAATTGATTTTCGAATTTAGTTTTAGTTCCACTTCAAACTTATTTTTCAAATTTTACAATTATTTTATTTTTTCATTTTCAAAATCTAATCGGCGATTTTGTTGATGAAAGAAGTTTTTCTGTTTTTTTAAAACAGTATTATTATTTATTAAGGGTATTGGCATTCTATTTTAGAATTTATTCTAATGAAATGAATTTTATAGAAAGAATAATCAACTTTCTATAAATATTGAATGACAGTATATTTAATAGAATTACCCCCAGTTCTACTTAAACTTAAATTTTCTTTTATGAAAATTATCCCTCTAACAAATCACTCCTCAAGGAAGTCTGATTTAGATCAGTATTTCCAAAAAGTTTCAAGACATTTTTTGTTCAAAGTGAGCAAAAAGTGCTCTTTAGTATACTTTGGTATACATAATACAACATAATTTTTATTAAAGTGCAGTTTTAATTTTTGATTACTAAAAATTAAAATTTCATTCTAAATGTTTGATTATTAACAGTTTTAAAATTGCCTAAGCATACGTGCTTACCGCAACAGGTATTTTATTGTCCATTTTCTAATCTTCCAAATTATGAAAAAAATTACTTTTTACGATCTCATCTTAAAGAAGAGATTATTTGGTTTGGTGTTTTTATTGCTTCTGAGCAATATGACTTTTTCGCAAACCTTTTGTAGACCCACTTCGCATAGTATTAATAATACGGGATTATGCATTGGTTCTGGTATAACAAATGCTGGTTTTGCTTACGATGCAGAGTCAATTGCTGTACCTTCGACAGCTACATCTTTTAGTACTGTTGTAGGAGTTGGCTGTACTCTTAAGGAAACCTTGATTTTTAATCAAATTGCAAAAGCTGGTGATCAAATTGTATTATACATTGGCAGCGGTAATGATTTACTTGACTTAGAACTGCTCTCAACTGCGACAATTCAGCCATTTTTGGATAATGTAGATAGCGGTGCAGCTATTGGATTAGGCAACTCTATTCTACAGCTATCATTACTTTCTGGTAATAAGGTTGGTGTTGTACGATACACTTTGACTAAAGATGCTGATCGAATTGTTGTTAAACTTGGAGGCGGTATTGGTGTGCTTAATAGTTTGCTCCTTTATGATGTTCGCTTGCAGTTTGCTAAACCAACAATTGTTGGCGGAGAGACACAATCTGTATGTTATGGATCATCTGCAGCGCTTTCTGCAACTGCGGCTGCAGGAACAACTCTTGCATGGTATAATTCTGCAACATCGACCACGCCACTTTCTACACTTGGTACATTTACTACACCAAACTTGACAGCTACAACTACTTATTATGTAAGTACTTCGAGAATGGTTGGCTGCGAAAGCAATGAACGATTACCTGTTACTATAAATGTTATTAATCCGATACAGCCAACGATTAGTACTACGGGAACGACGATTTGTTCTGCTGGGGCAACTCAGCTAACTACATTATCTGTAATAAATCCTGTACTTGGTACAGATTATAAATGGTACGATGCAGAAACAGGGGGAAACCTTATAACAACAGGAAGTACTTATAGTCCGACAGTTCCAATAGGTGTTACAAAATTTTATGTTGAGGCGGCAATTGGAAGCTGTAAAACAACAAGAACTACGGTAACTGTTACATCAACGGCAGTTCCTGCAAATCCGACCGTATTAACTCAGAGTGTGTCAATACTATTAGGACAAAATGCAACTTTAAGCGCTTTTACAAATGAATCTGGGGTTACTTTTGATTGGTATGATGTGCCCTCGGGAGGAACCAAATTATTAGGAGACTCAGATACTTTTACGACACCTATTTTAACTGCGACAAAAACTTTTTATGTTGAGGCTCGTAATAGTGCTGCTGGTTGTGTTAGTGCAAGAGTACCTATAACGGTTACAGTTGCGGCTGCGCAAGGAAGCTGCTTGCAGGCAAACAGCCAGCAAACTTCTCAGAGCGGGCTTTGTTTACTTTGTGGTTCATCGAATCAGAATAAGTCGGTTGATGGCGATAATGATACTGCCGCAAGGCTGTCTGTACCTGTTGGACTCATTAATGATTGGGTGCAGCAGATTTTGCAATTTAATAATGCAGGTCAGGCAGGAGATGTCATCACAGTTGAGTTAGGAATTCCGGGTGGATTGGCTGATGTTGGTTTACTAACTTATATCTCTCTTGCTACTTACAATGGCGCTACATTTAATAACGATCGTACTGCCATAAACTCTCTTTTGGATGTTCAGTTACTTACTGGAGGGCGTTTTAGAGCAACTATTAAGGCAAAAGCTGCCTTTGATCGTGTTGAAGTTAGATTAGGAGGATTGGCTTTGTTATTAACCAGTCTTGACATCTATGGAGCTTCGTATAAATTTAAAGAAAGAACTATAACTGGAAATAAAACGATTTGCAGTGGACAAACAACAACATTAACAGCCGATGTCGCTTTAGGTGAATCGATTAAATGGTATGATGCTGCAACAGCAGGAAATTTATTAACAAGTACGGCTGCTTTTACAACTCCTACTTTAACAGCAAATACAACTTATTATGTCGAGGTAACTCGCAATGGATGTGTTAATAGTGAAAGGTCGGCTGTTCTTGTTACTGTAAATAATCCTGTTACATCTACTATCACGGCATCTCCGTCAAATCTTTGTGCAGGACAATCAAGTACCATAACAGTCGATTCTCCGGTTGCTGGTACAACTTATAAATGGTATGATGCATTAACTGGAGGAAATTTAGTTTTTACAGGAACGTCTTATACAACCCAAAATCTATCGACTACTACTTCTTATCATGTTGAAGCTGTGATTGGAGATTGTATAAGTCCGCGTTCATCGGTAACTCTTAATGTAAGTCCGCGACCTTCAGTACCTGTTCCTGTAAGTTCTAACGTGGTTATTCAGTCTGGACAAAGTATTACTTTAGAGGTTTCAAATCCTGTCGCTGGTGTTTCTTATAAATGGTTTGATACACCAACAGGAGGAACTCCTTTAAATCTAAGTGATGGAGCTAGTACGTATACGCCTACTCCAGCTTTAACAGCGAGTAAAACATTTTATGTTGAAGCCCGTGCTACAGCCTCAGATTGTGTAAGCAGTTCAAGAGCAGCAATCAATGTATCTGTAATTAACAGTGTTGATGTTTGTTTGAGACCCACTATACAACAAACGAGTTTGGATGGTGCTGTGTGTATAGTTCCTTGCGGTGTAACAGATCCAGATTTTTCAGTAGATGGAGATAATACTACTGCAGCAAAACTTTCTTTCGGACTTGGTATTTTGTCAACCTTAGAACAAAAGTTAATTTTTACAACAACGGGTCAAGTGGGAGATATTATAGATGTAGAGTTAGGATTGCCAGGAGGAATTGTTGATCTTGGACTTGTTTCTAATATTACATTAAGAAGTTTTAACGGTGTAACTCCAAACAATGATTTGACCACTATTGGAGCTCTTGTAAATGTTCAGTTATTAGGTGGAAACCGCTTTAAAGCAAGTTTTGCAGCAGCAGGGCCATTTACAGCAATTCAAGTAAGATTAGAAGGGTTAGTAACTGCAGCAACTAGTTTAGATATTTATGGAGCTTCATATAGATATAAAGAAGCAACTGTTTCAGGAACTACTGTTTGTGTTGGGAAATCAACAAATTTGGCGGTTACTTCAGATACAACAGGAAAAACATATAAATGGTATAATCTGCCTACAGGAGGCACTGAGCTTTCGGCACTTTCAACTTATAATACGCCGGCATTAAGTACAAGTACAACTTATTATTTAGAGGAAACACGTGGAACTTGTGTAAATTCTACTCGTCAAGCAGTGACAGTCAATGTTGTACCAGTCCCAACAGCTGCGGATATTTTAATAAGTAGTCCTTTAACCGCTTCTTGTGCAGGAGGAATTGTATTATCTCCGACATCTTCTTTAACGGGAGTGATGTTTAACTATTATGAAAATCAGAGTGACATTACACCAATTGCAAATGGGACAATAGGCGGCATAACATATTCAAAAGATGGTGTAACAGGTGCTTTAACGATTACTGGATTAACAGCTTCTAAAAATTACTATATTTCAGTATTTAATCAAGGTTCTTGCGAAAATGCAGCTGGAGACCGAAAAGAAGTGGTAGTGAATTATTCATCAACTCCAACTTTAACAGTTTCAGCAGCTTTATCAGGTTGTGCGAAAGTAAATCTAAAAGATGCTATCACAAATTTTGACAACACAGGAAATACGACTTATACTTTCTACAGTCCAATAAACACTCAAATTACAGACGAAGCGGCTGCAAATATTACTACAGGAGGAGATTATTGGATTCAGGCTCAAACGACAGGTAATAGTTGTTTATCAGCCAAAGAGAAAGTAACTGTTACAATTAATCCAGTTCCAACTTTAACAAATGTAATCACTAATAGAGTCGTTAACAAAGGAGAAGTTGTAACATTAACTGCAACGTCAAACGCAACAATAATTTGGTATGATCCGCAAGGAAATGCATTGCCATCAAATAGTACAGGAGCACTTAATACTGTTGGTGTTTATACCTATACTGCAATTGCTAATAATGGAACATGTACCAATAGTCAAACGGTAACAATTAGTGTTATTGATCCATTGGATTGTGATACTTTGTTAGAAAGAGTTTATGCAAATACACAATCTTCAGGATCAATTATTACTGGCGGTGTTTCGAATGAAGCTTTAGCGGTAGATGGTAACCCAAGTACATATTCAACAATAACTACAGGTTTAGGACTTTTGGGTATCGGAACGACATGGCAAAACCTGCAATGGCCAACAACTATTTCTAAAGGGACTCCCGTAACTGTAAAACTTGGTTTAGAAAACAGTTTAATTGCGGTAGGACAAAGTATTACAGTAGTTGGTACGAAACGTGATGGACTTGGAAATCCAATTGATATTGGAACTCTGCAATCTGTATCTGGATCATTAGTAAATTTATTATCAGGGCAAAACTCATTCGAATATACCTTCGTTCCTTCTGATGTTTCCGGTACTAAAGATTATGATGGTATTCGAGTACAATTAGGATCAGTTTTAAGTGTGGGACAAAGTATTAATGTTTATGATGCTCATTACAAAAAACAAGTAACACAAATTACATGTGGTCAGGGCGATATTGAAGATATTTTCTCAGGTGTAAGAGATTTAGGAGTTGGAGCTTTAACTACTACAGTTGGAGTTTCTCAACCGTGGAATGCTGCTGATGGTGATGTGGGTACTTACGCTACAATGTTTAGCGGAACAGGAGTTTTGGCAGCAGCCGAACTTACAGCAGCTTTTAGGACACCATCAATGGTTGGTGATAGTCTTAGAATAGTAATTTCTAAACCTGGTACAATTTTAAATCTTAATTTGCTTACAGGGTTTGTTATCCAACTTTATTCAGGAAATATTGAGGTTGGAGCACCTATTAAGAATGATAGTAATTTATTGAGTTTAAAATTACTTTCAGGCGATACTATGGCCATGACAATTCTTGCACCTCAAACACAGCCTTATGATAGAGTTAAAATTAGTTTTGGTGGTGTAGCAAGTGTATTTGATCAGCTTAGAGTACATAATATAGATCGAGTAACCAACACGAAGGTCATAGGCAGTGATATTAAAAATACGCTCACGGTCTGTCCTGGTTCTGAACTAAAATTGGAGGTAGCTCCTAAGAACTGCTCAACTTATGCTTGGTATGATTCTCCAACTGGCGGTAATGTATTGGCTAATGGTCAATCTTATACACTCCCAGCTGCAATGGCGGCGGGTACTTATAAATATTATATTCAACCTATTCGTTATGGTTGTCCCGCTTTAACAAGAGGTGTTGTAACGGTTGTGGTTAGAGCAACTACGCCAGCTGCAACTATAGCTAGTGTAAAAATAAATAATGGATCTAGTACCGTGATTTGTTCTGAAAATGGAAACGTAAGCTTAGAAGCTGTTTTAGTTACACCTGCACCAACACTTACAAATCCAGTCTATCATTGGTATAGTTTTGATGGAACAACAAGTAATTTAATAGCAGGAGAAACAGCTTCAACATTAAATGTAACAGGATTAGTTCCTGGAACCTATACATATTATGTAGGACTTAGTTCTGATGAATATTGTGAAACTGCTCCAGGCGACAGAAAACAAGTAACATTTACTATTTTACCAACTTCTCTTCCAACGGATATTTCAGTTGATAATGATTCAGTTTGTCACAATACAACAGCAACTTTAACTCCATCAAGTTCCTTGGTAAATCCGGTATTCTTTTGGTATTTGGATGCTAATAAAACGAAGCCAATTTTAACTGGTTTAATTGATGGTGTAACTTACACAGTAGATAATGCAACAGGAGTTTTAACAGCCTCTGGTTTAACAGCGGCAATGAGTCCTATGACCTACTATGCAGCGGTTAAAAGTAACAATACTTGTCCAAATAAAGCTGGTGAGCTTAAAGAAGTAACGGTAACAGTTACTGATCCAGCAACACCAACAACTGACGATAATACTCAAGATTTTTGTTTAATAAACAGTCCAAAAGTTTCAGATCTTAAGACTAATGAAGCTGATGTTGTTTGGTACGATTCGGCTACAAGTACAACACCACTATTAGCAAGTGATCTATTGACTAGTAAAATCTATTATGGAGTATTTTCTGTTCCTATAAAATTGAATCCAACGGTTTATTGTGAAAGTAAAAATAGATTAGCAATCACAGTTACCGTTACAGATCCGGGTACACCAAATATTGCAGATACCGATCAAGATTTCTGTTTAGTAAATGCACCGACAATTGCAAGTATTAATGTAAGCCCAGTAACAGGAAATGTAGTTTGGTACGATGCTTTAACAGGAGGAAATGTAGTAACATCAGCAACAGCATTAACTACAAGAACGTACTATGCAGCCTTAAAAGATGCGACAACAACTTGCGAAAGTAAAGTACGACAAGCTGTAGTTGTAAGCGTTACAGATCCAGGCACTCCAAACATAACAGATAAAGATCAAGACTTCTGCTTAATAAATGCACCAACAATTGCAAGTATAAATGTAAGTCCAGAAACGGTTGCAAATATTGTTTGGTATGATGCTTTAACTGGTGGAAATATCGTAACATCAACAACAGCTTTAACAACAAGAACTTACTATGCCGCTCTAAAAGATGCCACAACAACTTGTGAAAGTAATGTAAGGTTAGGTGTTGCAGTAAATGTATCAGATCCAGGTACGCCAAATATAACAGATAAAGATCAAGACTTCTGTTTGGTAAATGCACCGACAGTTGCAAGTATAAATGTAAGTCCAGAGACAGGTAATATTGTTTGGTATGATGCCTCAACAGGAGGAAACGTAGTAACATCAACAACAGCATTAACGACAAGAACGTACTACGCTGCATTAAAAGATGCGACAACAACTTGTGAAAGTAATGTAAGATTAGCTGTAGCGGTTACCGTTACAGATCCTGGTACACCAAATATTGCAGATACCGATCAAGATTTCTGTTTAGTAAATGCACCGACAATTGCAAGTATAAATGTAAATCCAGTAGCAGGAAACATAGTTTGGTACGATGCTTTAACAGGAGGAAATGTAGTAACATCAGCAACAGCATTAACTACAAGAACTTACTATGCAGCCTTAAAAGATGCCGCAACAGCTTGTGAAAGCAAAGTAAGACAAGCTGTCGCTGTAAGTGTTACAGATCCAGTTACACCAACAACAACTTCTGGAAGACAGGTTTTCTGTTCAGGAAATAATCCAACAGTAGCCAATATCCAAGTTAATGAAAATAATGTGATTTGGTATAACGCAGCGACTGGAGGAACAATGGTTGCTTCAACAGCACCATTAGTAAATGGAGATTATTTTGCAGCGTTAAAAGATGCTGTAACAGGTTGTGAGAGCAGTATTAGACTAAAAGTAACAGTTACTGTTGGTAATTCAATAACGCCAACAACTAATAATGCAACACAGGAGTTTTGTTCAACAACTACACCAACTATTGCAAGTATTCAAGTAAATGAAAACGGCGTAACATGGTTTAGTAATCCTAACGGAGGAACTGCTATTTCGGCATCAACAGTGTTAATTTCGGGAGTATATTACGGAGAAATCATTGATGCAGCAACAGGATGTAAAAGTGCGACTCGATTAAAAGTTACAATTACAGTAACAACTCCAAGTCCAACACCAACGACAACAGATACAACACAAGATTTCTGTTCAACTGCTTCGCCTACTGTCGCAAGTATACAAGTTAATGAAGCAAATGTAATTTGGTATAACACCCAAACCGGAGGTACTGCTATTCCAGCTTCTACAACTTTAGCGACTGGAACTTATTATGGAGTAATAGCAAGCAGTACAAACTGCGAGAATCCTAATAGATTAGCGGTTACAGTAACTGTAAATACACCTGGAAGAATTACAACACCAAGAACAGCACAAGTATTCTGTTTAGCAGCGTTACCAACATTAGCTAATATTCAGGTTAATGAAGCAAATGTGGTTTGGTATTCAACACCAACAGGAGGAGTTCCATTAACTGCAAGTACATTGTTAACTGCAACCACATATTATGCAGATGCACTTGCTAATCTAACAAATGGTTGCGGAGGAAATTCTAGATTAGGTGTAACAGTTAGTTTTGAAAATGATGCTTTAGTTCCAATTACAACCAATGATGATACACCATGTGTTTTTCAAGGTGTGACTTATTCAATAGCAAATGGAAAATCAAATTACGTTTGGTCTGTAACTAATGGAACCATTATTAATGGCGGCGGAACATCAGATGATGATGTAACAATTTCATGGTCAGATATTGGACCGGGCAAAGTTCAAGTTACTTATGTCAATACTTGTAATGAAACTACCACCAAGACTTTGGGTGTAACAGTTGCGACTTGTTCAGATATAACAATTACAAACACAGTCGACAATCCAACACCTAATTTTGGTGATCATGTAACCTTTACAGTGACCGTAAATAATGTAGGACAAGGTAGTTTTATAAATACCATTGTCAGCGAATTGCTGCCTAGCGGTTATGATTTGGTAAGTTCAAGTACAACAATAGGAGTTTATGACCCAAAGACACAACTTTGGACGATTCCAACGTTGAATTCTGGTCAAAGTGCAACACTTACAATCGTTGCTGAGGTATTGCCAAGTGGAAATTATTTGAATGTGGCTACAATAGAAATTTCAACGCCACTAGATGTTGATGCTTCAAATAATTCAGCTTCAGTTTCGGTTACTCCAATCTGTTTGACTGTTTACAATGAATTTACGCCAAACAATGATGGTGCAAATGATTTGTTTAGAATTGATTGTATCGAATCATATCCAAATAATGAGCTGAAAGTTTATAACAGATATGGAGCATTGGTATACAGTAAACAGCATTACGAAAATGATTGGAACGGAACGGCCAACGTGTCGGGAGTAATTAATAGAGGAGATATGCTGCCAACAGGTACTTATTTTTATGTGATTACCATTGGAGATGGAACGGTTAAAAAAGGATGGTTATCTATTATGAGATAAGCGTTTTGATTAATCATCTAATTAATTAAACTAAATAAGTATCGTTATGAAACTATATATAAAATCATTAGAAACGTATTTTGTAATAATATGTTCTTTAATCACATTTTGTGCAACTGCGCAGCAAGATCCAGAGTACACACAGTATATGTACAATACAATGGCGGTAAATCCAGCTTATGCTGGGTCTACCGGCAATTTAGAAGCAGCTCTTTTATATCGTTCGCAATGGATTGGAATTCCTGGAGCACCAGAAACACAGTCATTTTCTCTTCAGACACCACTTCGCAATGAAAAGATTGGTTTAGGATTAAGTGTTGTAAATGATAAAATTGGCCCGTCAGATGAATTGTATCTAGATGGAAACTTCTCTTATTCGATTCCTTTAGGCTACGAACAAAGATTAGCGTTCGGATTAAAAGCTGGTATGCGAATGTTAAATATAGACTGGTCAAAAGGGAGATACTATGACTCAAACGATGTTTTACTCAATCAAAACATTAACAATCAGGCAAAATTGGCTGTTGGAGCAGGAGTGTATTACTATACTGATAAATGGTATGTAGGTTTATCAGTTCCTAGTTTTATTCAAAGCACTTATTACGATGATGTTCAGGAATCTGTTGATTATGACCGTTTACATTATTATTTAATGGGAGGTTATGTTTTTGACCTAAATCCAAACTTAAAATTCAAGCTGGCATTTTTAGTAAAAGCAGTAAGCGGAGCACCGCTTACTGCTGATATTTCGGCAAATTTTATGATTGCCGAAAAATTTGTAATCGGTGCATCGTATAGAACAGATGATTCTGTAAGTATTTTAGCGGGTTTTCAAATATCTAAGAGTTTTTATTTAGGATATGCTTTCGATTACACGGTGAGCCAGCTAAATAAATATAACGATGGAACTCATGAAATCATTTTGCGTTACCAGTTCAACAAAGGTCAAAGTAAAATTAAATCTCCTCGATTCTTCTAAAATTAAAAACCTATGAAAAAACTATATATCCTTGGTTTAGTATTGAGTTTGACATTTGGTTTTGCTCAAACTAATTTAAAAAAAGCCGATGCGCTGTTTAGAAACTATTCTTATCTCGATGCTTCAAAAGCCTATGAAGAATGTTTACAAAACATTAAAAAGCCATCGACACAAACGCTAAAGAACGCGGCCGATTCTTATTATTTTATATCCGATGCTCGAAATGCCCTTAAATGGTATAAAAAACTGTATGAAGCTCAGGATAATAATATGACAGACGTTTATTATCTGCGATACATCCAAACAATGAAAGCAGTTATGGATTATGATGATGCTGATAGAATTACGAAAGAGTATCTGAATAAAAAAGGAGATCAAAAAGAGATTAATCGCTATTTGACTCAGAAAAAACAAATGGACAGTTTAGCGAAAACAAAATCGCTGTATCAGATTAAAAACTTGGATATAAACACCAATAAGTCTGATTTTGGAGCTACTTTTTTTCAAGATAAAATCGTATTTACATCTGCAAGAGATACAACAAAATTTAGTCAAAAATTATACAACTGGAACAATCAGCCATTTCTAAACTTATACATTGCCGAAAGAAATGCTGCTGATGGAAATTTGCTCAACGCAGAATTATTTCTTCCAAACGTAATGACAAAGTACCATGAAGCTACAGCAACATTTGACAGCAGCGGAAAAACCATTTATTATTCGACAAATATTGTAAAGAAAAAGAAATTAGTAATTGACGAAAGTAAAACGAATAACTTTCAGATTATTAAGGGTTCAATAGTTAATAATAAATTAGAAAATTCTGAAAAAGTTTTCTTTGACAGTGATGATTACTCCGTAGGACATCCTTCTTTAAGTGAAGACGGTCAATTGCTTTTCTTTGCATCCGATATGCCGGGCGGGTTTGGCGGAACAGATTTATATGTGGTAAAAATTGCAGCCGACGGCACAATGAATTCACCTAAAAATCTAGGGCCGAATATTAACACTCTTGGTAATGATCTTTTTCCATTTTTTAGAAACGGAACATTATACTTTTCTTCAGATGGACATTACGGATGGGGAGATTTAGATGTTTATGAAAGTACATTATTAGACGACGGAAGTTTTTCTATACCGCGAAATCTTGGAGCTCCTATTAATAGTAATAAAGATGACTTTGCATTTATCATTGATAAAACCGAAAGCTTTGGCTACGTTTCATCAAATAGAGCTGGAGGAAAAGGAGACGACGATATTTACTCGTTTATAAAAGGAAAACCTATTTGCAATCAAAGTATATCAGGTGTTGCAATTGATAGAAAGTCTAAGCTTCCTTTGACAGATGTCGTAGTAATGGCATATAATTCATTCAGCGAAGTGTTGGGAGAAACAAAAACAAATTTCGAAGGTAAATATGCTTTAACAGTTCCGTGCGGAAAAGTAATTAAAATGATTGCTGCAAAACCAAATTACAGCAGTGATGAAAAAACCGTCGAAACTACCAATGAAAACGAAGGAGAAATTAAAGATGTCAACTTCGAACTTAGTAATTATGATGATTTAGTAGTTAAAAAACAAGGAGTTGAAAAAGTAGATGTAAAACCAATTTATTTTGATTACGACAAATACGACATTACTCCTTTAGCTATTGAAGAACTCTCGAAAGTAGTATTTATTATGAAAAAATTTCCAAATATCCGCATCAAAATTGAGTCACATACAGACTCCCGAGGAAAAGATGCTTACAATATGAAACTATCAGACAACAGAGCCAAATCGACTCGTGATTATATTATTTCACAGGACATTGATCCTTCAAGAATCGAAAGCGCCATTGGTTACGGCGAAAGCAGATTAATCAATAAATGTAAAAACGGCGTAAAATGTACCGAAGAAGAGCATTTATTAAATAGACGTTCAGACTTTATTATTATCCAAAAATAGCGTTATATTTGTAATCTAATTACTTGGTAATCAGTATTTAAAATATAAAACGTAGAAACCATTTGGAAGTTGGTTTTGTTTAATTCTTTTTTAAGAATAATGGACAAGAAGAAAATCAGGCTGCATGATTTTGCAGCTTGATTTTTGATTTTAAAAACTTTCAATTCTTATGCTTTTTGAACAAAAAATAATCCTAATTTTGATATTCAATTATTCTCGATCAAAATCAGCATCATTTTATTATTTATGAGTATCCAAGAAAACATTCAATCTTTAAGAAACGAACTAAATCAGCACAATTACAACTATTATGTGCTGGATAATGCCACAATTTCAGATTATGATTTTGATCTTAAATTAAAAGAATTACAAGATTTAGAAAGTAAATATCCTGAGTATTTTGACGAAAATTCACCTACACAACGTGTTGGAGGAACCATAACAAAGAATTTTAAAACCATTGCACATCAGTACAGAATGTACTCGCTTGATAATTCCTATTCAAAAGAAGATTTAATTGATTGGGAAAACCGTATTCAACGTGTTTTGGGCAATGTAGACTTGCAATATACTTGTGAGTTAAAATACGACGGAGCTTCAATTAGTATAACATATGAAAATGGAAAATTAGTTCAAGCTTTAACCCGTGGAGATGGTTTTCAAGGAGATGAGGTAACCAATAATATTAAAACAATCAAGTCAGTTCCTTTGCAGTTAAAAGGAAATTATCCTGAAAAATTTGATATTCGTGGAGAAATCATTCTCCCGTTTGCAGGTTTCGAAAAAATGAATCAAGAATTAATAGAGATTGGCGAAACACCGTATTCAAACCCAAGAAATACAGCTTCAGGAAGTTTAAAATTGCAAGACAGTGCCGAAGTTGCAAAACGTCCGTTAGAATGTTTATTATATTTTGTAACAGGAAATGATCTTCCGTTTACAACCCAATATGAAGGATTAGAAGCCGCAAGAAATTGGGGGTTTAAAGTACCAAAAGAAGCCAAATTAGTCAATAACATGCAAGAAGTGTTTGAATTTATTGATTATTGGGATGTACACCGTCATGAATTACCTTATGAAACAGATGGTGTAGTAATAAAAGTAAACAGTATTCATTCGCAGGAAGAATTAGGATATACCGCTAAATCGCCGCGTTGGGCAATAGCATACAAATTCAAATCGGAACAAGTTTCAACAAAATTAAAGTCAATATCTTATCAAGTGGGGCGTACCGGTGCTATTACACCAGTTGCAAATTTAGAACCTGTGCAATTAGCAGGAACCATTGTAAAAAGAGCCTCATTGCATAATGCAGATCAGATTGAGAAACTTGATATTAGAATAAACGATACCGTTTTTGTTGAAAAAGGAGGCGAAATTATCCCTAAAATTATAGCAGTAGATTTAGATAAACGCCCAGAAAACTCAGAAAAAACAAACTATATTACACATTGTCCCGAATGTCAAACCGAGTTGGTAAGAAACGAAGGCGAAGCCAATCATTACTGCCCTAATTTTTATGGTTGTCCGCCGCAGATTATTGGAAGAATTCAGCATTTTATATCAAGAAAAGCGATGGATATTGAAGGATTGGGAGGCGAAACAGTTGCCCTGCTATTCAATAATGGTTTAGTGCATAATTACGCAGACCTTTATGAATTGAAAGTTGAGGACATTCTTCCATTAGAAAGAATGGCGCAAAAATCTGCTGAAAACTTGGTTAAAGGAGTTCAAAAATCAAAAGAAATTCCATTTGAGAGTGTTTTATTTGCTCTTGGAATTCGTTTTGTTGGAGAAACCGTTGCAAAAAAATTAGCCAAACATTATAAAAACATTGATTCACTTAGTCAAGCCTCTTTAATGGATCTAATTTTAGTAGATGAAATTGGAGAAAGAATTGCTAAAAGTGTTATAGAGTTTTTTGAAAACGAAGAAAACAAACGTATTATTGAGCGTTTAAAAAGTTATGGAGTTCAATTTGAAATAATTGAGAAAATCAACCCAAATGCTACTGAGAAATTTATAGGAAAAACTTTTGTTGTTTCTGGAGTCTTTACCACATTTTCTAGAGATGAATTAAAGAAAACAATAGAAGATAACGGCGGGAAAGTAGGAAGTTCTATTTCTGCAAAAACCGATTTTGTAGTAGCAGGAGATAATATGGGACCAGCTAAATTAGAAAAAGCAAACAAGCTGAATATTCCAATATTATCAGAGGAAGATTTTATAAACAAATTGAATGAAAGCGAATAAACCATCGTTGATTTTATTTTTTTCAGCACTGCTGTTTACAGTCATTTTTGATTGGACAGGGCAGGATTTTTTAGCAATCTATGCTAAAGCAATCGTGCTTCCTGCAATTTTTATTTATTTTTTGATAAGCAACGATTTCAAGATTAGAAAAACCGAAGGATTTATTTTTCTGTTTTGTTTTATAGGACAGGTTTTCGATCTTATGGACATCGAAATTTCTGAAATAGGAGGAGTGATAAGTTTCTTGATTGTATATCTGTTAATCATGAAACTTTTCATTTTCGAACATGAAAAAATAATACTGAAAAAAAAGGACATTCTGCCAATATCTATCGTAGTAATATTTATTGTATACCTTTTAATTTCAGTCCTGAGTCTGCAATTTGATAAAATGAAAAGATTTAATGCAGTCTATACCATTTACGGTATAGTACTTAGTGTAGTAAGTTATTTTTCATTTGTAAGTTATATAACAAAAGGAACATTTTTGGCGCTGTTAATGTCCCTGATGGCAATAAGTTATATTTTTTCGGATATATTCTATATTTTCAATGAATATTTTTCGTACTCAATTGTATTAGTCTTAATTCGAGATGTAACCCAAATCCTGGCTTACTATTTTATGGTCGAATATTTCCTTGAAAAAGAGAAAAATAATAGAAAAGCATTATACAACAATTGATCTAGCTTGATTGCTGTGCGCTTTATCTTTATCAAAGTAAAAATCAATTCGGCCTAAATTTATTCCGTAGCAGCCAACTTGATTTACCAATACATTTTCTCCCGCCTTGTTTTTAACAATAGTAGGTTTGTCTAGAAAAGTATGCGTGTGACCGCCAATTATTAAATCAATATCCTGAGTAAGTTCAGCCAATTTTAAATCGCAAATTTTAGCAGAATCATCTCTATACTTATAGCCTAAATGCGAAAGACAAACAACTAAATCACATTTTTCCTCTTTCTTCAATAATTGAGTCATATCCTGAGCAATTTCGACAGGATCATTATAAACAGTTTCCTTATAAAGTTGTTTATCAATTAAACCCGCCATTTCAATGCCAAGACCAAAAACACCAACCTTAATACCATTTTTATTAAAAATCTTATAAGGTTTTACAAGCCCGTTCATGACCGTATTTTTAAAATCATAATTAGAACAAATAAAATCAAAAGAAGCATGAGGCATTTGTGCATACAAGCCATCCAAACCATTATCAAAATCATGGTTTCCTATGGTCGATGCATCATATTTCATCATACTCATTAACTTAAATTCAAGTTCGCCTCCATAATAATTAAAATAAGGAGTTCCTTGAAAAATATCGCCCGCATCTAATAAAAGAACATTTGGATTTTCCTGACGAATAGATTCAATAAGTGCCGCCCTGCGAGATACACCGCCTTTGTTTGGATTACGAGGATCATCAGCTGGAAAAGGATCTATATGACTATGAACATCGTTCGTATGAAGAATTGTTAAATGTTTAACATCGTTACTTCCAAAACTGCTTAATGATAACCCTAAGCTTAATAAAGCAGTACTTGCAGCGGTTTTTTCGATAAATTCTCTTCTTTTCATTGTATGTTTTTTTGTGGGAACTTTTTATTTTGGTGTTTTCTTTACCATGAATTTCCCGAATTTTTACAAATTTTAAATTGTCAAAAAAATAATTCGTGTTAATTCGTGCAATTCGTGGCGAACTTTTTTACTCTTCTGTAATGCGAATATCTTTGGGAGCCGGAATAGTATCAACTTGCTTGAAATAATCAATAAGCACATTTCGAAGCTTATAATTCAAATCAAATTTCTGAACATTTTTCTGGAAAAAAATCATACTGTCTCCACCATTTGCCAAATAATCATTAGTAGCAACATAATAAACCTTGTCTAGATCAAGAGGTTTACCTTGAATAAGTATGTTTTTAGCCGTTTGATCCTTTGCAATAGTAAACGTCATTCCAGATAAAGGATGAGGTTTTTTCTCCTTAATAATATAGGCAGTCATTTCTAAGATCTGCTGTCCTTTTAAAGCCAGAACAACAAGATTATTTTCAAAAGGCATAATTTCAAAAGCCGATCTTGTAGTAACATTACCCTTTGGCAAAATAGCGCGAATACCGCCGTGATTTAAAAAGCATAAATCAATGTCTTTTTTTTNNTTTTTTTTCACGAGCCTTAAAAACAAGATTTCCTCTCTCTAAACAAACATCAGCCATTAAGCAGCCTATGCTCGTTTGCCATTTGCCGGTACTTTTGTCAAGAGTTTCAGGGCAATAAGCTAGAATACTATCTAAGTCTTTGTTTATATGATCGCGATAAGGCTTTATAAAAGACTCAATTTCTGGTGTTTGTGCACTTTTTTCGGTAACTGGAATTTGTTTTCCTTCTATTTTTGTTAGATTGTATTTTTTAGTACTGCAGGAAAATATTGAAAAAAGTGTTAAGAATATAACAAAAAGTTTTAAAAATCGGTTATACTTTTTTAGTTTTACCATTTTAAATGCGGCTTAAATAATTAATTTTGTAATTTGGTAAAAGTACTATGTTTTTAAATTATATAAAGGAATTTTTTGTAAAAAAATCATTAAAAAATAA
>NZ_MUHA01000042.1 GCF_002217355.1 Flavobacterium oncorhynchi
AACGACACCTTAAACGGTAATCCAGTAGTTATAGGAACAAGCCCAGGTCAAGTAAGTTTGACAGCAGTAACAGTTCCGGCAGGATTAACCTTGAATGCAGACGGTACGGTAACGGTAGCTCCAAATACTCCGGCAGGAAACTATACTGTGGAATATACAATATGCGAAGTAACCAATCCTACTAACTGTAGCACGGTATCTAGTACGGTTGTGGTAAGTGCTATCATACCAGTATCAAAACCAAGTATTGCGATAGTGAAAACAGCCCATTTCAATGATGAAAACGGTGATGGTAATGCAAAAGTAGGGGAAACCATTACGTATAATTTCGCAGTAACTAATACAGGAAATGTAGCTTTGACTAATGTGTATATAGTAGATCCGTTAATTGGAATTACCATGACCGGAGGCCCAATATATTTAGCTGTAGGAGAAGAGGATACAACTTCATTTACAGGGATTTATTCTATAGTGCAAGCTGATATTAATTTAGGTAGTATATCAAATCAGGCTGAAGTTTTTGGAACAAGTCCTGATCATATTGTAGTAAAAGACAAATCAGACGATAGTAGTGTGTTGGGTGATAAACCAACGGTATTGCCAATTTCAGGATGTGTTATAAAAGTATTCAATGCTATTTCTCCAAATGAAGATAAGAAGAATGAACGATTCTATATTCAAGGAATAGAGTGTTATCCTGATAATAGAGTTGAGATTTATAATCGTTGGGGAGTTTTAGTATTCGAACGTGAGCATTATGACAATGTTAATACTGTTTTTAGAGGGTTTTCTGAGGGTCGTACAACTATTAAGAGCACTGAAGGACTACCAGAGGGAACCTATTATTATGTTCTGAAATATAAAGACAATGAATCCAATATGTATCAGCAGGCGGGGTATTTATACCTCAGTAAGTAATTAGTCAAAACAAATTTAATTGGGTTAGTTTTTATGCTAAGCCATTCTTAAAAGTAAAATAAATGAGAAAATTAGTTTTAGTTTTTATGTTTTTTTCTGTTGTGGGTTTCGCGCAACAAGACGCACAGTTTACACAATATATGTACAATACCATCAATATTAATCCTGCTTATGCCGGTTCAAGAGGGGTTGTAAGTGTTTTTGGACTGTACCGCACCCAATGGGTTGGACTGGATGGGGCTCCTGAGACAAGTACTTTTTCATTAAACACCCCATTAAATAATAGTAATTTAGGATTAGGAGTTTCGCTGGTTAATGATAAAATTGGTCCTACCAATGAAAATACCTTATCGGCAGATTTGTCATATTCTGTTCCCACATCTGAGGCCTTCAAACTTTCGTTTGGTATCAAGGCTACAGCTAATTTATTTAATCTGGATGTTAATAAATTACATCCAGAGGATCAGGATGATCCTCAATTCCAAAATTTAAATGGTGTTTTTTCGCCTAACATAGGGGCGGGGGTTTATTGGCATTCTGATAAAGCTTATATTGGTTTATCGGTGCCAAATTTCATCGAAACCAATCGTTATGACAATAATGAGGTTGCGATATTCAAAGACAAAATAAACTATTATTTAATGGCAGGTTATGTATTCGATCTGGATCCTAACATAAAATTTAAACCAGCGATACTAACCAAAATGGTTCAAGGTTCACCTTTGCAAGTAGATGTTTCGGCTAATTTTATGTTTAATAACAAATTTGTAGTTGGAGTTGCTTACCGATGGAGTGCAGCCTTGAGCGCTATGGTTGGATTTCAAATAACCGATGGTTTATATGTAGGTTATGGATACGACCGTGAAACAACCAATTTAAGCAACTATAATTCAGGATCACATGAAATATTCTTGCGTTTCGAATTGTTTAATAATTACAGCCGAATAACTTCACCTAGATTTTTCTAACTATTTCAATTATGAAAATTAAAAAATTAGTTTATACCGCTTTTTTAGTGCTATTTGTTTTCAAGGGGATTGCACAAAAAGGCAATATCGCTAACGCCGATAAAAAATATATTAAATATGCTTATATCGATGCGATTGCTACTTATGAAAAAGTTGCAGAGAAAGGATATAAAGATGAAAAAATGTTCCAAAGACTGGGTAATGCCTATTATTTTAATGGGGAGTTACCGAAGGCATTAAAATGGTACGAGGCTCTTTTTGAAATGAATAACCAACAGGAATTGGAATATTATTACCGATATGCCCAAACGCTAAAATCAACTGGCGATTATGCTAAAGCTGATAAAATACTGGAGTTATTCAATCAAAAAGCGAGTGCTGATAAAAGAGGATTGCTGTTTGAAAAGAATAAAAATTATTTGGAACAAATAAAATCCAATTCGGGTCGATTTGAAATAGCCGATGCGGGAATTAATTCAAAATATTCGGATTATGGAAGTTCTTTTATAGATAATAAATTGGTATTTGCTTCAGCTCGAGATACGGGAGGGGTTGCCAAAGTAAAATTCAAGTGGACCAATAGATCTTTTACAAATCTTTATGCGGTAGAATTAAAAGCAGATAAAAGTGTTGGAACTCCTGAACGATTTGAAAGAAAGATCAATTCAAAGTTCAATGAATCGACTCCTGTTTTTACCAAAGACGGAACAACGATGTATTTTACCAGGAACAATTTCTTGAATGGTTCAAAAGGAAAAGACGATAATAGAATTACTTTATTGAAATTGTATAAAGCGAGCTATGTTGATGGAAAATGGATGGACATTATCGAATTGCCATTTAACAGCAATCAATACAGCATGGCACATCCGGCATTAAGTGTCGATGAAAAGAAGTTATATTTTGCTGCAGATATGCCGGGAACTTTAGGACAATCTGATTTGTATAGTGTAACCATTAATAGTGATGGTAGTTTTGGTACTCCAGAGAATTTGGGAGCAGCTATAAATACCGAGGGAAGAGAAACTTTTCCTTTTATATCAGGAGATAATGAGTTGTATTTTGCCAGTGACGGACGCCCAGGATTAGGGGGACTCGATGTATTTGTTTCAACTATTAAAAACGATTCGACTTTTGGCGAAGTGCAAAATATAGGAGCTCCTATAAACACAAAACAGGATGATTTTGCTTTTTTATTGGACAGCAAAAGCAGAACTGGTTTTTTCTCCTCGAATAGAGATGGAGGGAATGGTTATGATGATATTTACCGTTTTTCGGAAACCAGAAGATTAGTTTGTGAGCAAGTTTTATCCGGAACTATTATAGATGTTGAAACCAATATTGCACTAGGAAATGCCAAAGTGAATTTATTGGATGATCAATTTCAGATAATAGGAGAAATGGTAACTGGTGCAGACGGGAAGTATGATTTTAAAGTAAATTGCGGCAAAAAATACTATGTTAGAGCTACAAGACAAGACTATGAAACTAAAGAAATACCCACAACTACCGCCAAGACAGATTTGACATTGGCCTTGACAAAAGCAATATGCAAAGTGGCTGTTGGAGATGATTTAGCGAAATGTTTTGGCATAAAAATGATTTATTTCGATTTGGATAAATCATTTGTTCGAACAGAAGCCGCCTTTGAGTTAGAGAAAATCCTAGATGTTATGAAACAGCATCCAAATATAAAAATTGATGTTCGTTCGCATACTGATAGCAGACAGACTCATGCTTATAATGAAAAACTTTCGGATAGAAGAGCTAAAGCAACTATTGCATGGTTAGTTAAAAACGGAATAGCTGCCGACCGATTAACAGGCAAAGGGTATGGCGAAACACAGTTAGTGAATCAATGCGTTGATAACGTAAAATGTACCGAAGAGGAGCATCAAGCCAACAGACGAAGTGAATTCATTATTACTTCGATGTAAATTGAATATCTTCACTAATAAAACAGTCTTTTCTGCTTGAAGAGGCTGTTTCATTTTTACACAAAGTGATATGTTGACTTGCTAACTCAGTCTTCACAAAAAGTTAAAATAAATTCGTAATTTTTATTTATAAAATAAGTATACAAAATTTATAAGAGAGCTCTTAAAGAAAAAGCAGTTTAATTGAGTTGTGATTGAACCAACATATCAGAATTTGCGAGAGTGTTGAGAGTAACATCTCACAATAGTATAAATGGTTTAAAGAATTCGAGAAGTTTGGTGTGGGAAACTTTCATAGAAAAGGAAAATTTAAGTTTATTACTGAGCAAAAAAAATCATGAACTAGGGAAAAAACTCAAAGATGTCGAGTTAGAGCGTGATATATTAAAAAGGTAATCGGCATTTTTTCCAAGAAAAACATATAAAGTAACTTAAGCAGGATAAAGGAATAGTAGGAATAGACCAAATGACGGTTGATAAGTATGTAGACTGGTTCAAGGACGATCGGGATAATCGTTTCAAATTTTTGCATGCAGGGACATATTAGCCTGATGTAGTAAAACTTGTTGAAATCCTCAGACCCAATGAAGGATCGTGTGTTGGGAGTTTCTTCAAGTGCTAGTTTTTCTGGAATGTATATTGGTACTTTGCCATGTGCAGATTGTGGAGGGATTTTAACTTATATCACTTTTAATACAAATGGAACTATTTCAAAAACGACTTCTTACCAAGATAACGATGGAACATCTGAGACAGAATATGGCATCTTTATTTTAAAAGATAAAATTGTAACAGTTACTATTGGTAAAGACCAATCAGAGTTTTATTTGATAAAATCAGACAGTGTAATAGCATTAGTAGACGAAGGCAAGAAAGAAGAGACTTCACAATTGGCGGCGAATTATAGATTAACAAAAAGGATTCCCGTTAAAGCCAAATCATTAGAAGGCGAATATGTTACAATAAGGAAGTAAGAATGAATATTTTTAAAAACTAACGTTAACCAATACTAAAGAAAATGACTTTGATGTTGTAGTTACTTTTGATGGTGCAACAAAAGGATGTGATTTTAAAGGAAAAGGGAAGCTAATAAACGACCAAATCGATATTAATTTAAAAGATGTTAAGTCAGAATTTAAAGGCGTAATGACTATTTTGTTCAAAGATAAAGTAGCCGAAGTATTTACTTCTAAATTTGATGATCGATTTGAATTAATGCATTTCTGTGGTGGTGGAGCTTCTCTTGCGGGAGATTATTTTAAGAAAAAACATAAATAAAACTAATTTTTCACCTAATTTTAAAAACTTTATTATGATACACAACTATAATGAATATTTTAGATCTGCCAAATGACTTTTTAATTGATACAAAATCATCAATACATGTATACGTTTATTCTATTTCTAAAGATTGTTTGAAAAGTAAAATTAGCCTCAATACTAATGTATTTAGTTTTTTGATAGAAGGTTCTAAAGAGTTAATAAATAAGAACCATTTTGCGAGATTAAATAATGAGCAGTTTGTTATTATTCCTTCAGGAAACTGTTTGATGAGCGAAAAACTTTCATCCAATCAATCTTATAAAAGTGTTTTGTTTTTTTTGCAAATGATGATCTTATTGATTTCTTGGATAAAAATAAATTTGTATTAACAAATTCAGGATCTTCAAAACCTTTTCTTGTATATAAATATGATAATTACATTAGAAATTTTGCTAAAAGTTTAAAACAAATAAGCGAAGATTCGAGATTATTTAAAACAAATTTATTACAAATAAAGTTTGAGGAAATAATGATGTATTTAGTTTTTTGATA
>NZ_MUHA01000043.1 GCF_002217355.1 Flavobacterium oncorhynchi
TTTTTTTTTTTTTTTTTAATTTAAATCGGCTCCAAATAAGGGAGTTGTGGTTTTAATTTTATATTTTCGCGGCAAAATTAAAAATAATTTTTATGAGTAAAAAACTACCATCAGCATTTAATGTTTTAAGAAAAATACTTTATTTTTTTATTTTATTTAATTCTTTTTTTTTGTATTCACAGGCTACTGTAGTCGCAAATCCCACTAATGCTCAAATTAATTCAGCACTCAATGGTCCAGGAATTGTTATCACTGGAGGTACTTTGAGTGGTGCTGCGCCTATTGCGACTGTAAGGGCTAATCAAGTAGCTACATTTACAAATGGAGTTGCTGGAGCAGGATTAGGACTGCCAAGTGGAGCTTATTTTTCTACTGGAAATGCCCCTTTTGAATTGGCGAATAAAAACACAGGAACTCAAAATACTTTTACTCCAGCAAATGGTGTTACGCTATCGGATACTAATTTATCTACAATTGATGCAACAGCTACACGAGATTTAGTTTCGTATTCGTTTACAATTACATTAGGGCCTACTATTTCGGGTTTAAAAATTGGATATCAATTTGGTTCAGAGGAGTATCCTGATTATGTAGGGTCATCCTATGACGATGCATTTGGTTTTTTTGTTACTGGTCCTGGAATTGCAGGTACGCTAAATATGGCAACGCTACCAAATGGTAACGCGACATCAATTAATAAGGTAAATTCAGGAGTACCCGGTAATAGTGGTTTTCCACCAATTGCGGCTTATGATGGTACACAATCTGCTCTATATATTAATAATGGGCATACGACTACGGTTTCAGGAGGCAGATACATTACAAATCCTCAACCTCAACCAGGTCCTTTTCCAGTTTTTGTAGAGTTCAATGGTTTGACAAAGTTGATAACCAGGAATGTTACGGGTTTGACTCCAGGCGGTACTTATACTTTTAAGGTTGTTATTGCAGATGCTGGCGATTCGACGCTAGATTCAGGTGTTTTTATTGACTTAATAGAAGGTATAATAGATGCGGATTTAGCAGTAACAAAAGCTGCAAGTAGCTTGTCTCCACGAGTGGGTTGTGATGTTATATTTACATTAACAGCTAATAATACTGGCCCTAGTAATTCAACGAATACAAAAGTTACAGATTTATTGCCTTCGGGATATACGTTTGTATCTGCCACGCCTTCTGTTGGAACTTATAATTCAGTAACTGGCGTTTGGGATGTTGGATTGTTAAATATTGGAGCTACGCCGACTTTGTCGATAGTTGCTACTGTAAATCCGTCGGGTGTTTATTCAAACACGGCAACTATAGCATCGGCCGATATTCTCGATACAAATGCAACGAATAATTCATCTTCTGTAACCCCAGTCCCTACAGCTGCTGTTGTTGCAACCAATACCACAAGCACGGCTTCTATTTGTGAGAATACCACCAAAGCATTATCAGCTACACCAGCAGGGGGAACTTGGACTGTAGTTTCAGGAGGCGGAACGATTTCAGGAACGACTTATACACCAGCAGATGTTGCTGCAGATACTTCGGTAACGGTTCGTTATACTGTTGCAGCAGTAGGATCATGTCCTGCTACAACTTCGGATGCTATCTTTACCGTTAATGCATTTTCAGGAACGGCAACCAATACCACAAGCACGGCTGCTATTTGTGAGAATGCAACCAAAGCATTATCAGCTACACCAACAGGGGGAACTTGGACTGTAGTTTCAGGAGGCGGAACGATTTCAGGAACGACTTATACGCCTGCAAATGTTGCTGCAGATACTTCGGTAACAGTTCGTTATACAGTTGCAGCCAATGGATCATGTGCAGCAACAACATCAGACGTAATCTTTACGGTAAACCCATTCTCAGGAACGGCAACCAATACTACAAGCACGGCTTCTATTTGTGAGAATACCACCAAAGCATTATCAGCTACACCGGCAGGGGGAACTTGGACTGTAGTTTCAGGAGGCGGAACGATTTCAGGAACGACTTATACGCCTGCAAATGTTGCTGCAGATACTTCGGTAACGGTTCGTTATAC
>NZ_MUHA01000044.1 GCF_002217355.1 Flavobacterium oncorhynchi
ATATAACCGGAATTTGCAATCATTCATAAATTAAATTCAAATGTTTTATATTTTAGCACTTGCTTAAATAAGCAAATGATATATATTTGCATTATGGAAGAAATAACTTGTATACGACAACAGGCAGATATAAAGCAAATAATCCGCTGTAAAGACAGAGTATCAGAACTTAATACCTCATTTGACTATTTATCAAGTGGGCTTGAATTGGCTGGCAACAATGTGAGATTAAGAATTCTCTTTTTACTTTATGAAGAAAAACAGCTCTGTGTATGTGACATAAGTGATATTCTTGATATGGGTATTTCTGCAATTTCACAGCACTTGCGAAAACTAAAAGACAGAAAACTTATTGAAACCAAACGGGAATCGCAGACCATTTTCTATTCATTGACAAAGGAATATGAAAAAATGCTGAAACCTTTTTTCGAAATTTTAACCCAAAATGAAATTTTAGAAAAAATATGAAAACAGAGAATAAAATGATCGGAGCTGGATTTTTGACGGCAATAGCTGCTTCATTGTGCTGCATTACTCCCATATTAGCATTAGTTGCCGGAACAAGCGGGATTGCATCTGCTTTTTCATGGCTTGAACCAATGAGGCCTTATTTCATCGGCCTGACTGTTTTAATTATTGGTTTTGCGTGGTATCAAAAGCTGAAAACTAAAAAGCCGATAGACTGTAACTGCGATATAGAAGAAAAGCCGAAATTTGTTAATTCAAAAATGTTTTTAGGAATTATTACAGTATTTGCATCCCTCATGCTTTCGTTTCCTTACTATTCAAACATTTTTTATCCAAATACAGAAAAGAAAATCTCGGTCGCAAAAAAGTCCAGCAGTCAAAAAGCGGAATTTGCAATCAGCGGAATGACTTGTGCCAGCTGCGAAAAACATGTAAATCATGAAGTAAACAAATTGGCAGGAATAATAAATTCAGATGCAAATTATACCAATGGTAATGCTGTTGTAGAATTTGATAATTCTAAAACCACTATTTCAGAAATTGAAAAAGCAATTAATTCAACAGGCTATACAGTTACTAGCAAAAAATTAAAATGAAAATCGTTCTACAATCTACAATAACCTGCCCTCTTTGCTCCCACAGCAAAGAAGAAACAATGCCGACCGATGCATGCCAATTCTTCTACGAATGTGAAAACTGCAAACAAACACTTAGACCAAATCAGGGAGACTGTTGTGTATATTGTAGTTTTGGAAGTGTACCGTGTCCTCCAATTCAACAGGATAAAAAATGCTGCTAAATTGAATAATTTATAATGGTCAAATAGATTATCATGAACAAATTTCGACTATGAGAAACATCAATAAAACATAAGCCATTGCAACACAAATAATTACATAAATTTCATTATATTTATCATAATAATATTTTGGTTATGGAATATGAAAAATATGAATATAAAGGAAAAATTACACCTTTAAAAGCTCAAAAAATGCTGAAAGATGAAGGATTGAATGTTACTTTGGAAGAAGCAACAGATATTTTGAAATTTCTAGCTAATATGGCAGATGTAGCAGTGAGAAATTTTCTAAAAGAAAAAGAAGATACTTTGTAACCTATTTAACTTTAGCAAAATTTATTTTTAAAATCAAAAAATTCCTTACTGACAATGTTACAGAGAATTTGTTCTAAACATTGTAAATATTAGGAGGTAGTATAAAATAGTGTTCTGAGTTTTATGGAAAAATTGTTCCACATTGCATTTGGAATAGATATCTTTTTGTATCTATATGACTGAACTTTTAATTCTTAACTGAAAATACTCGGTATTTTACTATATTTGTATTAGAAAAAAGATTAATATTACTGCATATTAGTCCGTTAGTCTACAAAATTTTTGTGCATGATTTAATATTGAAATAATAAAAATTTGAATTTGGTGCAGAATCGGTGCACAAAGGTTCAAGACATAAATAAAAGTGGCATATACAGCGGTTTCAAGCCTAAGGTTCGAATCCTGCTCTCCCCACTAAAAAAGTCCTAATGAAAATTAGGACTTTTTTTATACATAAACTTTAAACTTATTTAAGACCGCAAGATTTGCAAATACTAAGATTCGTAGATTTTATTCTTTTATACTGTTTTTATTTTTTTTTAAACTGCTCAAAATCTCTGTGGCAAAATCACGGCAAAAATCCATGTAGAGTTCCCTAGAATTTTATCACAAAAAGCTATGGCAGATTAGTAGTAACTCTACTGTCATCTAAATCGAAATTAAGAAGAGAATGGAATCCTTTTTCTGCCACAACTAAATTCCCCTCTTTACATTCACTATCTGGTCTTTTTAGCAGCAACTTTACTCTACCCACAAAAACTGTTTGAGCATAATAGTAAAATAGAGGTTAAAATTAAATTTAAGTAAAACCTCAGCTCAAAACATGGAAAGAATTTTTCGTTACAAAATATTGAATCATTATATAGATTAGTAATTTTAAACTTTTTTATCTAGGAAGCAAAAATTTTACTGAAAGACCATTGACATATCACTAATCTAATTCTTTAATCACAATGTTGCGAAACCAGACATCGTTTCCATGATCCTGCAAAGCAATTTTTCCTTTTTTGAATGTTCCAAAATCCAGCCAATCTGCAAATTTGCTTCCCGCTACATTTTTTTTGAAATTATCACCCCAAAGAACAGTTTCTACTACTTTAACTCCATTAAGAATAAGGCTTAATTTACCTTTCCTGCTGATAATTTCAGCAGTATTCCATTCTCCTGCTGGTTTTACAGGTTCTGATTTACTTTGAATTAAATCATATAAATCTCCTGCTCGATGCTTAAGAATTTTTCCGTCTGGATGACCTGCATTGTCCAAAATTTGCATCTCCAATCCAGTACTATAAGTATTTTGGTATTTTGCAAGATTCTCATTTACATAAAAAATTATACCGCTGTTCCCATCCTGAGCTATTTTCCAATCCAATTTTAAATGAAAATCTCTAAATTCAGCATCTGTTACTAAATCTCCTCCTTGTCCATCTTTTGCTTCTGTGGGATCAAAATGTAATATGCCATCTTCTGCTTTCCATGCTTTTCCTGCAGATTTTTCACCGTAAGCATGCCAGCCCTTTGTCGTTTTACCGTCAAAAAGGGACTTAAAACTTTTCTGTGCCTGTATGGCTTGTATTGCAAAGAAAACAACTAATGAAATTATAACTTTTTTCATTTTAATATTTTTATTAATCGGTTAAAACTATATTTTTTATTGTAACAGGTGGGACAGAAACCAAATCTTTCAAAAAAGTAAATTTAAAATTTTATTCTGCGTAAACAAGTTATAGCCAATTATAAAATTTTCAGCAATTAGATAAGCATTATGTTTTAAACTCTTTCCAATTACAAATCAGTTCTCGATTATTTTGAAATAGAACACAAATAAAAAACAGAACAAACTAATCAATTATACAAATAAAATCTTACACTTATACCACAAAAGAAGCACAGCAGTAAAACACAAACTAAACAACTAAAAAACAAGGAATTAATCACTTTTTTTTATAGCAACAAGGGTTTAACAAAATAAAAAATGCAGTATAGGCAGGGATTTAAACGATTAAGTTCGAATCCTGCTCTCCCCACCAAAAAAGTCCTAATGAAAATTAGGGCTTTTTTTTTATACATAAACTTTAAATTTATTTAAGACAGCAAGATTTGTAAACACTAGAATTCGCAGATTTTATTCTTTTGTACTGTTTTTCATTTTTCTTAAAACCGTTCAAAATCTTGGTAAAAACAAAATACACGAAAGATCATAAAAGACCCAGCGTATTTGGAATTTTTAGAATTGAAGCATAAAGCTGCGTATTGTAAAAAATAAAGCTAGAATACTTATTATTTGCTTCTTTGACAACTAATTTCCCACGATTTACCAATCCCTGTTTATTATGAACCTAACCCAAATAATCATTTTGAATTGTAAAGTTATTTTAAGACTTTTACGATTACATTGTTTATCACATATTTTATGGAAGATTATCTTATTGGCTTAGGAAAAAGAATTAAAGAAATTCGCAAAAAAAACAGCCTTACTATTAATACAGTTGCCACAAATGCAGATGTAAGTAACGGCCTTATTTCACGCATTGAAAATGGTAGAACTATACCATCGCTTCCGGTTCTTTTACACATTATACAAGCACTCGGAATTGAGGTATCGGATTTTTTTAACGGTCTTCCAAAATCTGATAAAAGCAATTTTATAATTTCCAGAAAAGAAGACAACGCCGTAATTGAAAAAGAAGATGAAGCCAAAGGGTTCTCATACCTTTCTATTTTTGGCAAACAATTATCTTCTGTAGCTTTTGAAGCAGTTTTACTTGAAGTACAACCGGGTTCGCAACGCGGAAAAGTGGAAACCGATGCTTACGAATTTAAATATATTTTAAGTGGTGAATGCTGGTATATTATTGGCGAAGAAGAAGTTTTACTTAAAGAAGGAGATTCTATTTTTTTTGACGGAAGAATTCCGCACGTTCCAGTAAACAAAGGAAATATTCCTTCAAAAATGCTGGTACTTTATTTCTTTCTGGCTAAAAATGAATAAACCCGCCCTTTACAGACGGGTTTACTGAGCCATAACTTCTTATTGAAATAAAATACCTTCAAGCTCTGTTACATCATTCAAAATATAATCGGGATTAGCTATTTCTAGCTGTTCTTTATTCTGCGCTCCGCTAAGAACACCAACTGTTATTGCGCATCCGGAATTTTTTCCCTCCATAATATCAATTTCCGAATCCCCTGCTTTTAAAACCTGAGCAGGATTTGTGATCCCAAACTTAGCCATTGCCATTTGAATCATATCTGGATTTGGCCTTCCGTTTACAACATCATCAGATGTAATCAATGCATCTATCTGATGGCCTACTTTCCAATTTAATTTCTGCAATAATTTATTGGCTGTTTTAGAATCATATCCTGTGTTCAGCGCAATTTTAATATCATGTTTCCTTAAAGAATCAAAAAAAGCTTCCATTCCGTTAAAAGTAGAAATCTGAGCTTCATCATAAGCCGTTTCCAAAGCAACTTTAAAATTATCAAAAGCTTTATCAGCAATCGTTTTTATATCAACATTTGTAGTACAGGCAGTTAAAACATCGGTTATGGCCGTATGCTTTTCCTTACCAGCGCCATAAAGTAAAACCTCATCAAGCGAAACCGAAAATCCTTCCTGATTAATCACTTTTTGAACGGTTTTATATACAAGATTATTCTCATTTACGGTAGTTCCTGCCATATCAAAAACTACTAGTTTAATATCTATCATCTATTTTAAATTAAATATGTTCTTAATGTTTTCTTTAGAAAATCCTGCACTTCCTGTCATGCCTTTTCCTCCAATTCCTGTTATTATATGAATGTTGTTTTCTACAGTATATTCAAAAATATCATTCTCTTTGCACTGAGAATACATACCATACCAACGGTTTTGTATTTCGTAAGTTGGCAGGTTGAATATTTTTTTTGCTTCAGCAATCATAAATTCGTCGACATCCATTCGTAAATCAAATCCGAGGTCGTCGATATTGGCTGCATCAGCATATTCATGCGAATCTCCAATAATAACAGATCCGTCTGTTGCTTGTTTAAACAAAATATGAACACCCCATTCTTTCTCAAAACTATCTAATGCTTCTTTTGCTTTAATTCCGTCAAAAGAAGGACATTCATAAAAAGCCTCATAACGACGAATAGAAAGTCCTGTTAATACCGAACCGTTTAATTGATAATTAGGTTGCGGCTTTGTTTGAAGCATTTGCAATTTTGTCACTTCAAGATCACTTTTTGCAAATACATCCGGATATAATGTTTTGAACTCTGAACCGCAGCACAATATTACTTTTGACGTTTTATGGATTTCTCCGTTAGCGGTTAGAACTGCAACTTCATTTGAAAGCGAATCACAACGCACTACTTTTGTATTTCCAAAATACACTAAACCTTTATTTTTTATTAGAAACTCCAATAAACGGTTTATCATTATTCTTGGCTCGACTGTAACTTCTTCAGGAAAAAAAAGTCCTGCTTTTACATAGCCATTTCGCAAGCCTGGATATTTTTCAAGACATTGCTCTTTTGTCAGCAATAGCGACTCGTAGCCATTATTTTTATTTATGATGCTCAATTCTTCAATAAGCTGCACTTCTTCGTCATTTGAAGCTAAATATACTGAGCCGTTTTTCCGAATCGAAATATCAAACTGGCTTTGAATATCATTATAAATTTTTAGACTCTCTCGTCCATAATTTTGCCATTTTGTATCCATTCCGGACGGCACTACCTGACCAAAATTACGTACTGTAGCACTTACCGGCAGTTTGTCTTTTTCTATTATAGCAACTTTTAAACCTTTTTGTAAAGCATGGTAAGCATGAAAAGTACCTAAAACTCCGCCACCAATAACAATTAAATCGTATTTAGTATTCATTTTTAATTAATTATAAAAATTTAAGAACAAAGCATTGCTGCTGATTTTTGTTTCCTCTGTAAAAAACGTCGATTGAAATACCACATAGAAAACAGTGTAATCATTCCGATCATTATAGCCGACGTAATATTTAACGATACGAAAAACTGAGTCCAGCTCTTATTAAAACCTGTAATTTCTTTTAAGACAAGTACCATAACACTTCCCAAATAACCAAAAGCATCGGCTATATAAAACAGAAAACCAACATTTCCTTTAAAACTTAACAAAGCCACAAGTCGCTCAAAAATCAGGCAATGAAATAAAATATAAGGCAAATAAACCCCGATACCGCTAATAATCATCCAGCAAACCGGAGACATTAAATGATTATTAAACAAAACCGTCGAAATCAAAACCATTACTGAACCCAATATCGTAAGACTCATCCCGATGTTATAAGCCAATTTATTTTTACGTACTAATGTTCCTGCAGCGGCAATTAATAAAACGGTTATCGCAACAGGAATTTCTGTTAGTGTGATAATTTTTGGTGTGCCCGAATAACCTTGATCTGCCCAAAACTCAACAATAAAATTATCTCTAAAATCTCTTACAATGGTCAGCAAAACATAAATCGCAACTAAACCAAAATACCCTATCCAATTTTTTCTTAAAAAATCTTTTCTTTCTTTTTTATACATTGGCTGCCTTTCGGAACGTTCTTTTATATCACTTTCGCTTGGTGCTTTCGAATAATTAAGAACGATAACAGAAAGCAGAAAAAGCGGAAAAAAAAGCAATCCTGTAAAAAAGGGCATATTATATTCGCTTACATTAAAATCACGCATTAAAAGCAAACCAGCCGTTTTCACAAGTCCGGTCGAAAATATAAAAGTAGCACTAAGCGCTGCAGCCAACAACTCAGTGTTTTTTCTACCTTCAATGTAGGAGAATACAATTCCGAAAACCATCCCTAAAGGCAATCCGTTAAAGAACAATGCCAATACTTTTAACTTAGGGGGTACGATTGCAAATAACCCCAACATTGCCAAACTGAAAGTTATAAAACACACCAGCCAAATCGCTCTTTTTTCTTTCTTCATTTCAGAAATCACCTTGATTCCGATGAATTTTGAAACCATATAACCCAAAACCTGACTGATCACTAAAGTGATCTTTGCGTTTAGTCCAAAACCTAGAGAAAGATCCACATATTGGCCTGCTAGAAACGACTTTCGTATAGCATACATTCCTGTGTAACACAAAAAGACCGCTAGAATAATTAACATCGTCGATGTTTTTTTACCATTTGTAAACTTATTTACCTTCTTAAGCATAATTAATCTGTTTTTACAAATACAAAAGTAGCGTTCAAAACAAAGACTAATATTAAGCAAAAGTAAACATATTATTAATTATTTTACAAATAGTAAAATTTATTTTACAATAAAAATGCAATAAAAAGAACAATAAAAAACACCAACACTATATAAATCAATATATTAAATATTTAAAAAGCTATTTTTCCTTCAATTAACAATTAAGTCAAATGTAAATTTTCTATGAAGTGTATTTTTAAAGTTTCTAAATGAAAACATCAAATCAATCAAAAAATTACAAATAGTAAAATTCCATATTTCAGATCGAATAAAAATTTCAGTATTACAAAATAACTAATCTCCTAAAAAAAAGGAAAAGCCGGCATAAAACCGACTCTTCCAATAAAAAAAAACATCAAACAAAATTTTATTCTATAGGCTCCATTTAACCCCCATTTGCCCTCTGATTCCGTAAAGTTCTACTTGTTTTGGTCGGCTGTCATCTCCATAATAATATTCTAATTTATCATTAAGAAGATTGTTTGCTTCGGCAAAAATTGTAAAATGCTTCGTTAATTTGAATGAAAATGTAGCGTCTAATGCAGAATAAGCACCATAATAAACATCATCTCTATCTAAACCACTTGTACCATGTTCAGTAATATATTTTGACTTAAAGTTATAAGCTGCTCTAACATTTATTCTTCCTTTTTCATAATACAACTGCGCATTTGCTAAATGATCACCTTGTCTAGGTAAACTGGTTTTTCCTGCGCGACCTGGAATTGTCATTTGCGACTTAGTGAAAGTATAGTTAGCTTGAACACCAAAACCATTCAGGAATCCTGGAAGAAAATCAAACTTTTTATTTCCACTAATTTCAGCACCAAAAAGCCATGCATTATCACCATTCATTGGTTGTGAGATTTCTACTCCTGTATGTCCGTTGATATCGCCTTGTTTGGTATCCATAAAAATAGGATCGGTAATCGTTTTGTAAAACACTCCAGCAGAAACAACATCAAGTTTTCCAAAATAATGTTCTCCCATCAAATCAAAATTATACGAATATGTAGGATTCACATCCGGATTACCTCCGTCATATTCATTATCAGCAGCCAAATAAGTACCACCTGGCGCTAAATAACCAAAATCAGGTCTTGTAAAAGTTCTCGTTGCCGCCAATCTTAGATTTGTATTTTCTTCAGGAGAATATTTTAAGTGAAGCATTGGCAAAAGCGATAGATAGTTTTTTGTTTTTGTAACTTTAGAAAGTAATCCATCAGGATTTTCAGGTGTTACATCATATTGATAACCGCTCACTTTTGTATTGGTATTGGTTGCTCTCAAACCTCCCAAAAAGGTAAGCTTACTATTTATTTTATACGTCGCCATTCCGTATACAGAGGTATGCGTTTCATCAACATTGAAGTTACGCCCTAATCCGCCGCCATTGGCAAGAATTTCAGAATCGCTTTCAGACAATTTCAAATTACCGTTATTAAAATTATCATTGTAAAACTGATTCATACCAGTTGGAGAAAGTACTGGTCCAAAACTATTTCCGATATTAGTATGAAGCTCTTTCAGGTATTCCGTTCCTTTGGGCTGCATAATATTGTATTGTCCATAACTTGCCAAAGTTGGCAATGCTGCCGCTCCGCTCCAATTGTAAAACTCATCTGCAAAAGTGGCAATTCTGTCTTTATCTCTAAATTTAGCACCAAACTTTAAGTTAAGATTTTCATTCGCATCAAATTCATAATTCGCCGATGCTACAATATTATCTCTTTCTTTTACAGCTACTTTATAAAGTTCCAACGTGCTAAATTTCATCAAATTAGGACTATCCTGAAAATTAGGATTTGATAAATAACCAAACATATTACCCGTATTCATATATCCTCCATCAGAATCCCAATAAGCTCTAGGACCGTTTCCTCTATCCTGAAGATAAGCAGGATTTAAACCTACTCCGTCTTGTTTAAAAAACACAGAATAATAACTGTTATTTTGAGCGTCAGGAACATTTCCGTAATAAAACGCTGTACTGTAATGCGCTGCACTCCAATCAAAAACACCTTTGTTTCCGATATGCTTTCCTCCAACTTCACCGCCATAGAAATCAAAGTTCAATTCGTTGTAGATATTTTGAAGTTCTACTCTTCCTGTATTTGTTGCTGCATTGAATTTATCAAAACGTATACGACGTTTAAAGTGCGTTTCTTCATCAAGAAGTTTCCCGTAATTCAGTTTTACAAAAAACTTATTTCTTTCGTTTGGATTAAATTCAAATCCGCCGTTAAAGCCTGTTGTATGTCTTTCACCAGTATAATCTCTTAATTCTAAACGATAAACACCTTCATCTCCAGATCTTCTTGCTTCAAAATTATCAGAAGCCCAATTTCTGTTCCATTGCGAAAAATTCAATATATAGCCAAATTTTCCATTCTTAGATTTATCTCCAACCAAAACAGACCCACTGTAAATTCCTTTATCCGATTTTGCATTGTATCCCATACCAATACTAGCGTCTACAGTAAATTTAGAAGGCGCCGTTTTTGTTATAAAATTCACGCTTCCGCCTAATGCATCAGCATCTATGTCTGGTGTTAAGGCTTTAGAAACCTCAACATAACCAATCATTTCCGTCGGAAAAAAATCAAATGCCGTAGCTCTGCTTGCCCCTTCGTCGGCCGCAGTTGGAATTCGGTTTCCATTCATTGTAGTAGAACTCCATTCAGCAGGCAGTCCTCGCACGGCCACATAACGCCCTTCGCCCTGATCACGCTCAATAGATACGCCGGGAACACGTTGTACCGCTTCTGCTGCATTACGATCTGGAAGTTTTCCGATACCGTCAGCCGCTATAACATTTACCAAATTGATTGCATTTTTTTGAATATTTAATGCTTTAGCTTCACTAAGTCTTTTTGAATTATCTTTTACAACTACTTCATCCAGATTATTTGAAGAAGCTTTCAGCAAAATATTTGGAACAACCATTACTTTACCAGCGCCGATTGTAATTTTCTGGTTGATTTTTTCGTAACCTAAATAAGTAACTACGATTTCATAATCTCCGGCTTCAATTCCGGTAATATTGTAACTTCCTTCAAAATCTGTTGAAGTATTTTTTTGAGTCCCATTCAACTGTACAATCGCACCCGGAAGCGGAAATGCACCATCAAACACTTTACCTTTAATAGCTCCTTTTTGCCCTGCTGCTGTAAGCGAAACCAATAAAAAAGCTACATAAATCAAAAACCTATTTTTTTCCATTTCAGTTAAATTATTAATATTAGTAAATATTTCACTGCAAAAATGTATATAAATTTACTTATAGTAAATTTTTAGATTTTAAGAAATCCTTAACAGAGGATTATTGTTATGTAATTTTAATGTTAACAACGTCAGTTTATTGAAGGTGAAATTAAAAACAAACACAAAGTATAAACATTCAAAAAAATATTTACAAATAGTAATAATTACTATTTCCTGAAGCAATACAAGAAGCTACAGAAAGATAGACAGCTAACAAAACAAAGACTCAAAGAATTCAAGTTCACAAACTTTATTATAATCTTTTCAGTTTAAAACTTACAGTTTTCTTCTTCTGAATACCATAAATTATAATAAACAAAGAAATTAGCAACATCCAACACAAACAACTAAATAATGCTATTTATATTATTTTTCCATTCTAAAAAAGAAACCAACAACACAGTTATAGACACAAACAACTAATACACAACACCTTGTTATTTAAAAAAGCAAAAACTTAAATTTTCTTTTTCTTTCTTTTATTTTGTTTTGTTTTTCTTTTATTTTGTTTTACATTTGCTTTATATTTGTTTTGCATCTACTTTAATTTGTTTTGCAATTGTTTATATTTGTTATTCACATATTAAAAACAAATAACATGTTAGCAAATCAAAGAAGAGAAAAAATATTAGACCTGTTAAAAGAAGATGGTTTTGCAAAAGTGAACGATTTAGCTCGCTTATTCAAAGTCACAGAAGTTACGGTACGTCAAGACCTTGAAAAATTAGAAAGCGAAGGATTGATCCTTAAGGAACATGGAGGAGCAAGCATTAAAAATGTAGAGGATCAGGTTAGAAGTTTTTCGCTGCAACGTCAGGAAAACTTGGAACAAAAATCGGCTATTGCGCAGAAATGTCTGGAATTCATAGAAAATGGAGATACCATTATTCTCGATTCAGGTTCAACAACAACAGAAATCGCAAAAAAACTAAAAGGTCATAAACGATTAACTGTAATTACAAATGCATTAAACATCGCTTTATTATTAGGTGCTGATCCGGATATCGAAGTGATTATGACCGGAGGCGAATTCAAGCCGCCAACATTATCACTTACAGGACAAAAAGCCGCAGACTTTTTTAAAGGATTACATGTTCAGAAGTTATTTTTAGCCACGGCAGGAATCTCATTAAAAGCAGGACTTACCTACCCAAGTATTAGCGATTTGGTTGTAAAAAAAGCAATGATTGAAGCTGCAGAAGTAACGTACCTAGTAGCCGATAGTACAAAAGTAGGGAAAAGCGCATTAGCCAGTTTAGGAGCATTATCCTTAATTGACTACATAATAACTGATGATAACATCGAGGAAAAACACAAACAAGTATTTAGAGACAATGAAATTGAAGTAATAATAGCATAAAAAAACAAAACCAAAGAATGACAACATCAACATTAGGAGTAATTATTGGAAATAGAGATTTTTTTCCAGACAGTTTAGTAGAAAAGGCCAGATTTGAAATTATTGAAATTTTAGCAAAATTAAACATCAAACCTATTTTACTAGACAGTACCGACACCAAATTAGGCGGAGTAGAAACGTATAAAGAAGCACAAAAATGTGCAGAATTATTCAAAAGACACCAAGACGAAATTATGGGTGTCCTTGTTTTGCTGCCTAATTTTGGGGATGAAAAAGGTGTTGCCGATACATTAAAACTAGCCAATCTAAATGTTCCAGTTCTTATTCAGGCCTATCCAGATGAGTTAACCAAAATGAATGTGGTTAACAGACGTGATTCGTGGTGCGGTAAAATCTCAGTTTGCAATAATTTATATCAATATGGAATAAAATACTCTTTGACAAGTCAGCATGTAATGAGTCCTTCTGACCCAGTTTTCCAGAAAGACTTACTAGATTTTACTGCTGTCTGCAGAGTGGTAAAAGGAATGCGAAATGTAAGAATCGGCGCTATTGGAGCCAGACCGGGAGCCTTTAATACCGTTCGTTATTCTGAAAAAATATTACAAAGAAACGGCATTACCGTAACCACAGTAGATTTGTCTGAAATTCTAGGAAAAGCAAATAAACTGACAGCTGAGGATGCATCGGTAAAAAAACATTTAGAATCTATTAATGCTTATGTCGCTCAAGGCAAAACACCAAATGAGGCTATGCTTCAAATTGCCAAATTAGATGTGGTATTAAAAGATTTCATGGAAGAATATGCTCTGGATGCAACTGCCATCCAATGCTGGACTTCATTACAGCAAAACTACGGCTGCAATGTATGTACAAGTATGAGTATCATGAGTGAAAACATGCTTCCAAGTGCTTGTGAGGTTGATGTTACAGGAACTTTGAGTATGTATGCCATGCAATTAGCATCAGGATCACCAAGTGCATTGGTAGACTGGAACAATAACTACGCTGATGATCCTGAAAAATGTGTTTTATTTCACTGTGGAAACTGGGCTAAATCATTCCTGCCGGACATTCAGTTAAGCACTGCTCCTATTCTTGGAACTACAGTTGGAGTCGAAAACACTTATGGTGCTTTAGACGGAAGAACACCCGCAATGCCACTAACTTATGGTAGAATCAGTACTGACGATCCTAAAGGTATTATTAAAGTATATATTGGTGAAGGCGAACTTACAGACGACGCACTAAACACTTTTGGGAATAGAGCTGTAGCTCAAATACCTGACTTGCAAGGGCTAATGCAATACATTTGTAAAAACGGATTTGAACATCACGTAGTAATGAATGCTTCAAAAACTGCTGCCATCTTAGAAGAAGCTTTAGGTAATTACATGGGTTGGGAAATTTACAGACACTAAATTGAATTAATCACATGGATTTGCAAAGTTTTACAAACGATAAATTAATATAAGATGCACATTGACGAATTAAAACGAAAATCAATTGAGAGTAGAAAAAAAATACTCAAATACATCTATAATGCCAAAGCAGGTCATACAGGAGGAAGTCTGTCTATTTTAGACATACTGAATGTCCTATACAATAATGTAATGAATGTTTCTCCTGAGAATTTCAATTCTAAGACCAGAGATATATTTATTCAAAGTAAAGGGCACTGTGTTGAAGCTTTATATGTGGTTTTAGCAGACAAAGGTTTTTTTCCTGAAGAAGATTTATTGACACTTTGCCAATATAATTCTCCTTACATAGGACATCCTACCAAAGCTATTCCTGGTATCGAGCAAAATACAGGAGGGTTAGGTCACGGTTTACCTATTTGTGCAGGAGCTGCTTTGGCTGCAAAAAGAGACAATTCAGATGTAAAGGTTTTCACTATTTTAGGTGACGGTGAAATGGCAGAAGGCTCTAATTGGGAAGCCATGATGTTTGCTGCACACTATAAATTAGATAATCTCTGTGCGATTTTAGATTACAATAAACTGCAAATTACTGCCCCAAACGCTGATGTTATGGGACTGGAGCCTATAGATCAAAAAATGGAAGCTTTTGGTTGGGCTGTGACCCATGTAGATGGACATAATTTAGAAGAACTTTCACAAGTACTCAATAATTTACCATTGAAAAGTGGTAAACCAAGCTTTATCATAGCACATACAACCAAAGGAAAAGGAATCAGTTACATGGAAAATGTATTGAAATGGCACCATGGCGTTCCTTCAAAAGAGCAATATGATTTGGCTATACAAGAGTTAGACAAACAATTACAAGAACTTGAAACTGTTTTAAAATAATGGTAGAAATAAAAACAATTGATGCCGCTAACCTCGAAGTCTTTTCTGAAGTTCTTCAATCGTTAGCAGCAACTGACAGAGATATTATGGTTGTGACGAGCGATTCTCGCGGCTCAGGAAAATTAGTGCCCTTTGGACAAAAATATCCTGAACAAATTGTTGAAGTCGGTATTGCCGAGCAAAATCTTGTAGGTGTTGCCACTGGTTTGGCTAGTATGGGCAAAAAAGCTTTTGCCGTTTCTCCTGCCTGTTTTCTTACAGCTCGAGCATTGGAACAAATTAAAAATGATGTAGCATATTCAGATAATGCCGTGAAATTAATCGGTATTAGTGCCGGCGTAAGTTATGGCGCTTTAGGAACTACACATCATAGTTTACATGATTTTGCAGCACTTAGAGCCATCAATAATATCACTATTGTGGCTCCTGCAGACAATTTTGAAACCGCTGAAGCTATCAAACAAGCAGCCGAAATGGAAAGTCCTATTTACTTACGTTTTGGTAAAAAGACAATGCCCGCTAACCTTAACTCGAATGTAACCGATTTTAAAATTGGAAAAGGACGTATCATTCAGGAAGGAAGTGATCTTACTTTTATTGCTACCGGTGAAGCTGTGCTTCCATGTCTTGAAGCTGCTAAACTGTTGGAAAAAGACCATAATATTTCCTGTAAAATAATCAGTTTACACACTATTAAACCATTAGATACAGAATTACTATTGGCTGCAGCCTCAAACAATAAACCCATTATTACTGTAGAGGAACACTCTATTAATGGCGGATTAGGCGAAGCAGTAGCTTCATTATTATTCCAAAATGGCTGCCTTAACAAATTTAAAATTATAGGATTGCCGGATGATCATACCGTTTCTGGTTCTCAAATAGAAATTTTCAATCATTATGGTTTATCAGCAGAAGGGTTAAAAAACACCGCTTTAAACCTAATAAAACCATGAAAACAAAACACCTCACCTTAGCCCTGTTAACATTGGTTTTAATCTTAGGATGCTCTTCAAAAGAGAAAGCTGAAAAACCAAAAATTGCAGTTGTGGTTTCCACATTAAACAATCCCTGGTTTGTAATGCTGGCAGAATCTGCAGCTGAAAATGCCCGAAAATTAGGTTATGAAGCGAAGATATTTGATTCGCAAAATAATCCTGCCATCGAATCGGATAATTTTGAAAACCTTATTTCTTCTGGATATGATGCCATTCTTTTAAACCCAACAGACTCTGACGGTTCAATTTCCAGTATCTTAAAAGCTAAAACTGCAGGAATTCCGGTTTTTTGTATGGATAGAGAAGTAAATGTGGATGATGCGGCAACAAGTCAAATTCTTTCGGATAACTACTCAGGTTGTGTTTCTATCGGAATTGAATTTGTAAAAGAATTAAAAGAAAAAGGAAATTATGTAGAAATCATTGGGCTTGTCGGTGACAACAACACCTGGGCAAGATCAAAAGGATTCCATTCGGTTGTCGATAAATTTCCAAACCTAAAAATGGTAGCACAACAAAGCGGAAATTTCGACCGAACTAAAGCCATGGAAGTTTTAGAAACTATTATGCAGGCAAATCCTGATATTGATGCTGTTTTTTGTGGCAATGATGCCATGGCAATGGGCGCTTTTCAAGCCTTGCAAGCAGCAGGAAAGGAATATAAAGTCAAAATTTTTGGATTTGATGGCGCTGGCGATGTAATTGAAAAAATTAGAGAAAAGAAAATTGCAGCGACCGGCATGCAATTTCCTAAAGTTATGGCTCAAACAGCTGCCCAATATGCAGATGAATATTTTAAAGGGAGAAGAGTTTTTCCTCAAAGAGTTCCTGTAGAAGTCGAATTAATAAACGTAGCAAACATAAAAGACTATTAAAGATGAAAAAAAAGTATGTTTATATTTTAGCCTTCCTTATAATAGCCATTTTAGGATATAATTCAGTTTATTTTAAAAAACTGAGCGATGTTAAAAAAGCACAAAAAGAATCTTTTGACTTTAAAGCTTATGCCGATTCCATTTACTATAAAGGCATTTTGAAAAGTAAAAAAACTATCGATTTAACTACGCTGATTGCTTCGGTAAAATCAGATCAGCAAGCTGCTTTTAAAAATTATGGAAACCGACTCGGAATAGGAAATTCAGCTTATTTTATGATTAAAAGCACCGGCAAAATTCTCGATATAAAAGATGGTATTTACACCATTGCCGACGAAAAAAATGGTATCATTTTCATTGACACCAAATACATTTTCGGAAATGCTTTAAGAGATGCTTCCGGTTTAGTTAAACTAACTGATTTTAAAACCAATGCTCAATTTAACTCAGTTTCAGAAAGCTTAAATGATATTGTTCGCAATGAAGTTCTGCCAAAAGAAATTAAAAAGGTGAAAATTGGTGATAGCATTTCATTCTCGGGAGCCATTAAATTGAGTAAAAAACAAACTCTGTTTACTGACCTTTTAATTATTCCATCACAAATTAAACTTCAGTAAATTGTTAGAAGCAATAAACATATCAAAAGAATTCCCAGGCGTAAAAGCACTTAATCAGGTAAATTTCAAATTTTATCCTGGAAAAGTCAATGCCATATTGGGAGAAAATGGCGCAGGAAAATCTACCTTGTTAAAAATTCTGACAGGTGTTTACACGCAATACGACGGCGAAATTCAGCTAAATGGACAAACAGTTTCATTTTCGAATATAAAAGAGGCACAAAATGCAGGTATAGCTATTATTCATCAGGAATTAAATTTGATTCCTGAACTGAGCGTAACAGAAAATCTGTTTCTGGGAAGAGAAATCTTAACTCCTCTTGGGCTTTTAGATGCTGCAAAAATGGAAACGGAAGCCAAACGCATTTTCGAAAAAATTCAATTGAATGTTTCTCCGAAAACATTGGTTCAACAACTTAAAGTAGGAGAACAACAACTAATCGAAATTGCAAAAGCACTGCTTTGTAATGCTGATGTTATTTTGATGGACGAACCTACTTCTGCTTTAAGCGACAAAGAAATAGACAACCTGCATCGTATTATTTATGAGTTAAAAAAAGAAGGCAAAACTATTGTCTACATTTCTCATAAAATGGATGAATTGTTCAAAATTGCTGAAAACTATACTGTTTTACGAGACGGCAACAGCATTGATGAGGGAGAAATGAAAAATGCTACTGAGCAGGATTTAATTCGAAAAATGGTAGGTCGTGACGTGCTTATTGAAAGAAAAAATACCCAAACTCAATTTCAAAACACTATTCTGAAAGTTGACAACCTTAATCTTGATCATCCCAGCAATAAGAAAAGAAAACTCCTGCATGACATTTCTTTCGAATTAAAAAAAGGCGAAATCCTGGGCATATTCGGTTTAATGGGAGCCGGCAGAACCGAACTTTTGGAAACCTTATTTGGTATGCATCCTGCAAATAGTGACTATAGTTTAGAAATTGACCAAAAAAATACATTTCACAAAAAACCAAAAGAAGCCATTGAAAATGGATTAGCTTTTGTGACGGAAGATCGTAAAACAGAAGGATTAATTTTAGGAATGGATATTTCATCCAATATAAGTCTGACCAGCTTACCTACCTTCGGAATTTTGAATCCTTCAAAAGACAAGCAATCTTCAAAGGATTATATTGAAAAATTGCGTATCAAAACACCATCTGAAATGCAGCTCTGCCAAAATTTAAGTGGCGGCAATCAACAAAAAGTAGTTCTTGCAAAATGGCTCGCGACCAATCCTCAAATTTTAATGATGGATGAGCCAACACGCGGAATAGATATAAATGCCAAAAATGAAATTTATAATCTAATAAAAGAACTTGCAACTAACCAAATGAGTATCATTTTAGTTTCTTCTGAAATTCCCGAAATACTAGCCCTTTCGGATCGAATTTTAGTAATGGCTGAAGGGAAAATTAAAGCCTCCTTTCTGACCAATGAAGCTAATGAAGATAAATTATTAAAATCAGCTTTACCAGAATAACCACAACTATGACTATCTCACTAAACCACCCTATTATTAAGAAATCGCAATCCCTGATTGCACTGTTTTTATTGTGTCTGTTTATCAGCTTATTATCTGATAAGTTTATGACGAGCGCTAATCTTTGGAATGTACTAAGGCAAATCTCTGTCAATGTTTGTATTTCTGTCGGAATGACCTTAGTGGTTTTGATGGCTGGAATAGATCTTTCAGTCGGTTCTGTACTAGGTTTCACCGCAGCAGTATGCGCCGGTTTATTAAAAAACGGAATCCCTTTTGAGTCTATGGATTTATTTGTGGGTTTTTCCGTCTTAGGCGCAATTTTAGTATCGATTCTTATCGGAATGGCTTTAGGACTTTTTAACGGCTGGGTCATTACTAAATTCTCCATTCCTCCTTTTGTAGCAACGTTAGCCATGCTTACTATTGCCCGTGGATTTACGATGCTTTATACAGAAGGAATTCCTATTTCCAATTTAGGTTCTGAGTTTGAATTTATAGGTTCTGGCTGGATTCTGGGAATTCCTGTACCTGTTTGGATTTCTCTGACGATGGTTCTCATTGTTATTTTTTTAACTAAGAAAACAACCTTTGGAAGATATATATATGCCATTGGCGGAAATGAAAAAGCGGCTTTTTTATCCGGAATTAACATCAATAGAATCAAACTAGCTGTTTATGGAATCGCTGGAATGATGGCAGCTGTAGGCGGCATTTTAGTTACTTCAAGGCTAAATTCAGCACAACCTAACGCCGGTATGAGTTACGAATTAGATTCAATCGCGGCAGTAGTTATTGGAGGAACTTCACTTTCAGGAGGTATTGGTACCGTAGCCGGAACTGTAATTGGCGCAGTAATTATTGGAGTTTTAAATAATGGATTGGTTTTATTGGATGTCTCGCCTTTTTGGCAGCAGGTCGTAAAAGGATTTGTTATTTTATTAGCGGTAATCATTGATAAAATGAATCAAAAAAACAGATAATACCTATAATAACTCTTGTTACAACTGTTAATTTTCAAGATGGCATTTGTCATAAATAAATTCTTAATTAAAAAAATATGAACAAGCTGATTTTTACGATTCTATTTTGCGCTGTTTCTACCATACTTCTGGCACAACAGCCAGTACCTGTTAAGCCCAGAATTATAGTAAGTACAGATATTGGAGGTACAGACCCAGATGATAACCAATCGATGATTCATCTCTTAATGTATAATGAAAAATTTGATATTGAAGGACTTATTTCTTCACCTTCATATGGCGAGGGAAGTAAAGAAGAAATACTAAGGACTATTAATTTATACGAGAAAGATCTTCCAAAACTACAAAAACACATTCAAGGATTAGCAACCCCAGAATATTTGCGTTCAGTAAGTAAACAAGGAAAACTTGGTCGTTTTCCTTTTAAAGGCTTTGCAGATTCAACAGAAGGATCGGACTGGATTATCAAGTGTGCTTTAAAAAAAGATAAAAGACCTCTTTGGATTCTAATTTGGGGCGGTCTTGAAGATTTGGCACAAGCATTACATGATAAACCCGAGATCCAGAAAAACATAAAAGTGTTTTGGATAGGCGGACCTAATAAAAAATGGAGTGCAGATAGTTATGCATACATAGCGGCTAATTTTCCAAATCTTTGGTTTATAGAATCTAATTCATCTTATTATGGATTTTTCTCAGATAATGTCGCTGAGAATTTAAACGAAAAAAATTACTATAAGAACTATATTAACGAGACGGGATTTTTAGGTAAAGACTATAAAAATAACCGTTATGAAGGCAGGCTTAAAATGGGTGACACGCCATCATTACTCTATATGATGGATGGAGATCCAAATAATCCAATGAAAGAAAGCTGGGGTGGCAGCTATATAAAGATAGCGCATAGCCCTAGAATTGTATTTGATAGAAATACGACAGTGAAAGATACTGTACCCGTATTTTCTATACTGGAATTTCATTTTAAAGGACCTATTGTTAATATCCCTAAAGATTCAGCTTGTATCACAATGACTGTACAAGCAGAAATTGGCGAACAAAAATGGGAAGGATATTATATAGGTAATGGGAATTATGTCGTTAGATATTGCCCAAAACGTACTGAAAAATTAAGCTATAAAGTTACTTCGAACGTTCCTGGATTTGAAACCCAGAGCGGAACTTTTTTAGTAAGCAATCTCTGGCCAGGCAAACCTAATGCAACAGACTATAATTTAGGTAAGAATTGGTACACGGATCGACCAAATCCTGAACTTTATGATGATATTTGGCAAGGCGGTAAAACGGTTTTAAAATGGAGAACCGATGTACTTTTAGATTGGGCTAAACGCTGGGATTGGCTTAGATAATATCTTGATCTCACTCCAAATAATCTTATACTCTCTAATTGTCAAAAATCAATTTTTACTGCAAAAGATAAATGAAAAAATATATTCTAGCTATTGACCAAGGTACGAGCAGTACCAAAACCATACTTTTTGACGAATTAGGATTAGCTGTTGCTAAAGGCAGTGTAAATCTAAAAACAACTTATTTTGACAATGGTTTTGTTGAACAAAATCCAGAAGATATTTACCAAAATGTTCTTGATTCTGTTCGCCTTTGCCTGAATAATTTTACTGATCAGGGACTTCAGCTGAGAGATATAATATCTTGCGGCATCAGCAATCAAAGAGAAACATTTGTTCTTTGGGATAAAAACGGAAAAGCATTGGCTCCGGCAGTAGTTTGGGCCTGTAAGCGTTCCATTGACATTTGTACTGATTTAATTGAAAAAGGACAAAATGATACGATCAAGAAAAAAACTGGTTTATTATTAGACCCTTATTTTTCTGGTACTAAATTGCTTTGGCTGCTACAAAATGATGCTGCATTAAAAGAAAAAGTTACGCAAGGCGAAGTTTATTTTGGAACAGTCGATTGCTGGCTTTTGTATAAATTGAGTAACGGAACTCATTTCAAAACCGATTATACAAATGCTTCCAGAACCTTACTTTTCAATATTCATACCCTAAAATGGGATTCTGAAATTCTTGAAAACTGGGAATTAAGCAACTTAAACCTGCCTCAGGTCTGCCCTTCGTCACATGATTTTGGGGAAATGAATTTGAGTCAGATTTTTGATAATAACAACAATATTTCTATTCCAATTACAGCTTTAATAGGCGATTCTCATGCTGCAGCTTTTGGAGAAGGCTGTTTCGAAAAAGGCACTGCAAAAGTCACAATGGGAACAGGAAGTTCTATAATGATGAATATTGGCGACGAAGCCGTTTTGTCAAATTTTGGAATGCTCACGACAATTTGCTGGAGTACCGAAGACCGTATCGATTATGCACTCGAAGGTGCTATTGTTTCTTGTGGCTCCACCATAGAATGGCTGAAAAATGAATTACAATTATTTTCAAATCCTGCTGAAACAGCCTCTATGGCAATGGAAATTAATGACAATTCTGGCGTTTATTTAATTCCCGCTTTTAGCGGTTTAGGCGCACCGCACTGGCAGATGAACCGAAAAGCATCCATTGAAGGAATGACTTTTGGGACAACTAAAAATCATATTGTGAGAGCCGCTTTAGAAAGTATTCCTTATCAAATCAAAGATGTAATTGAAGCGATGACAAAAGACATGAAAGCGCCTTTAAAATCTATTTCAGTAAATGGAGGAATGACTCAAAATAAATTTGTTATACATTATTTAGCTGATTTATTAGGAATTCCGCTTAACAAGCAACAAAACTCTGATGTTTCTGCTTTAGGAGCCGCTTATTTATCTGGTTTAAAAAGCGGTGTTTATAAAAATATTGAACAACTCGCTATTCTTGTTAAAAATCAAACAGAAAAGGTTTTAGCTAATCCAAATAATGAACTGCCTGTAAATGGATATCTTGGCTGGAAACAAAAAATAAATCAACATCAGACCAAATAAAGTTCTGAAATTAAATCACTTAGTTATTTAAATAGCTTTTTAAAAATAGCACATTAGTAAATAAAAAGAAACCGTCTTTACAAGACGGTTTCTTTTTTGATAAATTGTAACGATGTTACAACTTAATTTATGACAGCTTTTTTTACATATTTGATCTATTCCAGCTAAACAAAATGAGCCCGATATATCGGGCTCATTTTTATCAAATTAATTATGAGTTTATTTTATTTGTAAGCCTCATTTTGAGTAATAACACCTGGATTTTGATTAATTACTAAAAACGGAATAGGCAATAATAATTTTGCTTCAGTAAGCGTGATATTTTTACTGCTGCCTTTAATTACCGGAATAGCTCTTCCTGTTCTTATTAAATCAAACCAACGATGGAATTCGCATGCAAATTCTACCTGAGCTTCATGTTCTAAAGCAAGAGCTACCGTATTGTACTTAATTGGATAACCTGCCGTTCCATAAGCTGGCAACCCAACACGGGTGCGAACTTCGTTCATGTATTTTGGATCTGCAGTTGCTTCTGTTAACATCAGAAGTACATCTGCGTAACGAAGGATGATAAAGTTATTATCCGAAGCTTCTCTTAAACCATTAACAGGAGCTTTTACATCTTTCCACTTAATTGAAAATTTCACATTAACAGTTGAGCCATTGGGAGTTTTATATCCATTTTGAATAGAAATATCTCTCCTTGGGTCATTTGTTTCATAGGCATTCCATAAATCATTGGTAACCTGATTAAATCCTCCTCCCCAAGCTGTAATCACGCGATTGTCAACTGGTGTGAACATGGCCCAATATGAACTGTATGGATTAGCTACACCTCCTTTATATTGAATCTCAAAAATAGACGATGCGCCATTTTTCTTCGTTAAATCCCATAAATCGGCATAAGGCACCAGACTAAATTTACCATACACTTTCAATAAAGTTTCTGCTGCTTTTGCTTTATTTCCAATAGTTAGATAAACCTTACCTAACAAAGTATTGGCGGCTTCCTGACTAGCAGCTCCTACAAAACGCTGGCTTGTTTTTATTGGTAATTTAGCCGCTGCAAAATCAAGATCTTTAATAATTTGATCATAAATTTGATCCTTTGGCGTGCGCGCTTGTGCATAAGCTTGATCAATACTAATTGGAGTTGTAACCAATGGCACATCGCCCCAAGCACGAACCATGTCAAAGTAATATAGGGAACGTAAAAACTTTGCTTCTCCAATTAAGGCATCTCGATTGGCAAAATCAAGTTTTTCGGCGCTGGTAATAATATTATTTACAATATAGATTGATTTATAATAGTTATTCCAAAAATTAAACACTAACTCATTATCGATTGTCATCGTGTGCAATTCGAAACTTTCATAGTCTTGTATTCTTCCAGCAGCATTATCACTATAGGCGTTATCAGACATTAACTCACCATAGAATGATGGCAGACTTTCAGGACCATTAAGGAGATAAAGCGAATTATAAGCAGACCACAACGCTGTTTCAATATCTTTCTGAGATTTATAGAAATTCTCTTCGTTAGCATTTGAAACAGGGGTTTTATCTAAAAAATCTGAACTGCATCCTATTAGGAATAAGCTGCAAAAAAGCATTGATATTATTTTTTTCATTTTTCTTACGTTTTAAATGATTTTTATTGATTCTTAAAAACTAACATTTAGTCCCATAGTAGCAGTAAAAGGATTTGGATACGCTCCATAATCGAAGCCAACCATTGCACCAGATTGATAAGTACTGCCTTCTGGATCATATCCTAAATAATCTGAGAACACATGTACATTTTCCATATTTACATATAACTTTATATTACTTATCTTCAGTTTTTGAACTAAATCTTTTGGCAGATTATAGCCTAGACGTATATTTTGGATACGAACAAATGATCCGTCTTCAACCCAATAACTTGAACCAAAATCCTGAACAGTGTTTGGCGACATACGAGGTTTCGGAATCATTCCGTTTCCTGGATCAGCATCAGATTTCCAGTAATTGTTTACAACAGAATACATATTACGGTTACCTCCACCTACACCTGATTTCAAATATCTGGCAGTATGGTTAAGGATTTCTCCTCCTTGTGAACCGCGTAATAAAACAGAAAGCTCAAATCCTGCGTAAGAAAAATTATTAGTCATACCCCATTGAAAATTAGGCTGATAGTTACCCAAATAAGTTCGGTCGTCAGAATTAATTTTACCATCGTTGTTAACATCTCTTACTCTTGGATCACCCGCTTCACTACCTGGCCATACAGGATATGCTTTGCTGTTCAACTCCGCTTGTGACATAATTACACCATCAATAATATAACCATAATACATCCCTACTGGCTGTCCTACTGCTGTACGTGACGTCATACTGCTCACATTAATATCTATTGGAGCATCATTTGCACCTAGTTTTAACACTTTATTTCGATTGGCAAAAATGTTAAAATCAGTACTCCATTTGAATTTTCTATCAATATTAATTGTGCTAAGACTTACCTCAAATCCTCTATTTTCCAGCTCTCCAATATTCGTCAAAGTAGAAGAAAACCCAGAAATAATCGGAATAGGCACATTAAGTAATAAGTCCTTAGTTTTTGAATAATAAATATCACCCGTAAATTTCACACGTCCATTAAAAACACTAAAATCAACCCCAAAGTTGGTTTGACCCGTTTTCTCCCATTTCAAATTTTTATCTGCAAAATTTGAGGTATAAATACCCTGGTTTACCGTACCCGAACTTACATATGGGCTATAACCTAATAATCCAATCGATCCGTAGTTTGGAATCGAATTATTACCAGTTTCTCCATAACTTAATCTAACTTTCAAATTAGTCAACCAAGAAGATTCTTTTAGAAAAGATTCTTCAGAAATACGCCATGCAAGCGATCCTGATGGGAAATACCCCCACTTGTTATTGGCTCCAAAACGTGAAGAGCCATCGGCACGAATTGCAGCAGTTGCCAGATATTTACCTTTATACGAATAATTGGCACGAGCCAAATAAGAAAGCAATGACCACTCTTCTGCAAAAGTATTACCAGCATTCACTACACCAGCATTCAAAGTATGCACTAAATCATTTGGAAAACTACCAGCTGTCATACTGCTTAAATCTGTACGTTGTTCCTGAGCAGAAAAGCCAGCCAACACATTTAGATTGTGATTTTCATTAAATTTCTTATTGTAATTCAGTGTACTTTCCGAAATCCAATTATTAGATTGCAGCGTTTTGAAATCAGCCTGCGCTGGCACCCATCCTGAATATCCCCAGTTTTGGCCCGCATTCCAATAGAAATTATGAACTGTATTCTCAATATTAGAACTCACAGAAGTTTTAAAAGTCAAATCTTTAATAATATCCCATTCAAGGAAAGAAGTAAGTATGGATACATTCGTTCTTTTTTTGGCAATTGCCTCTCTTGTTAAGGAATAAGGATGCCAAAGCTGGAAACCATATTTAGAAAACGTATTCCAAATTGAGGTAGGATCCTTAAAACCAAGACTTCCTGTTTCAACATAAAGAGGAAAAAATGGATCACTTTGCAGAGCAAGACCCACTACATCACTTTTTCCACCTGTACCGTATGGTGCTTCATTTACCTGACTAAGTCCAATGTTCATACCCATACGAAGTTTATCATTAAACTTATGCTTAAGGTTTGATCTTACATTAATTCTTTGATAAGTGTTACTGTCCACAACACCTTCTGAACTTATATACCCTAATGATGTCATAAATTGCGTCTTCTCGGTTCCACCAGAAGCCGACAACTGGAAATTCATGTTAGTGGCAGTTCTCAATGCAACATCCTGCCAGTCAGTTCCATTTCCGATACGGGCGATCCAAGCTGGATCAGAGAATTCTACAGGAACAGTTACACCAATTCCTCTTGTCGCTGATGGATTTGCAGCAACGGTTGTCGCCCATGTATTGTTTCTAGCAGCTGTATTGTAGGCAATAAATTCTGATGCATTCATCATATCAACTTTACGATTGACTTTAGAAACACCACTCTCAAAAATTGCGTCAATTTTGGTCTTACCAGCTTTTCCTTGCTTGGTCGTAATGATAACAACACCATTTGCTCCTCTGGAACCATAAATAGCTGCAGACGATGCGTCTTTCAAAATATCAATTGACTCAATATCATTAGGATTAATAGAATTCAATGGATTTCGATTAAAACTCAAATTACTTCCTCCGCTGATTCCTGAATCCGTTGAAGTAGTTGTGTTATCTTCCAGCGGAATACCATCTATAACATAAAGAGGAGTCGTTCCTGCATTGATAGAAGAAGCTCCACGTATTTTTACGGTAGGAGCAAGACCTGGAGCACCTTGAGACTGTATAATTTGAACACCAGATGCCTGCCCTCCAAGTGATTGAAGTGCATTAACATTTGACCTGCCTTCCAATTTATCTGCACCAACAGAAACTACTGCTCCTGTTAAGTCTTTTTTCTTGACAGAACCATACCCCACAACAACTACTTCATCTAGTTTGTTAGAATCTTCTTCTAATTTAATCGAAATATTAGTTTGGCCATTTAACAAAACTTCTTTTGTTTTAAAACCGACATAAGTAACAACTAATACTGCTTTATCACTTTTTACCTTTAATGAAAATTTACCATCGAAATCACTTTGAACTCCATTTGTGGTTCCTTTTTCAATAATATTTACTCCTGGCACAGGTAATCCGAGGCCATCAGCAATTTTTCCACTTATTTCTTTCTGTTGCTGCCCATAAATTGGCATGCATAATAATAGTCCGAGAAAAAATATGTAATACTTTAGTTTCATTATTTTATTGGTTATTTGGTTGTTATAAAATTTTATATTTTCACATTTAGTGAAATTGAATTGCTTTTTTTAATTTTTCAGTAGTTTTTTAGATTAATAATTTTAAACTATACAGCATAATACGGCAACAGTTTCATAAGCTTGTAAAACATTTAGTCCGTTTCAATGCAAATTTTCATTCCCAAACAATGACTGTATAGAAGTAGTCTTCTTTCAATTTTGATTTAGCCAGATTTTTTTTGCTTTAACATATCGGTTCGCTCCGTGTTTTAAAATTATATTCCAAAAGAAATCGGAGTAAAAAATCAGGGCGGTTTTAGCCTATTTACAATTTTAAACAGCCTCTACTTTTATTTTTTTTCCATATAATATATTTTTAGTTAGTTAAAAAAATTCTTATTATTCAGTATTCATGATTTTAAATAATCATTAAAAAAAATCAATAAT
>NZ_MUHA01000045.1 GCF_002217355.1 Flavobacterium oncorhynchi
AACATATTATTATTATTATTATTATTATTATTATTATTATTATTATTAACCCGTTGGGTGAAATTAAATAAGTTCATTTTTAATATTGTTTATAGGCCTGTCAAATATAAATTTATTGATGTATTGAATTAAAGTCATTGCTGTTATTTTTGCTAAAATTCTTGTTTTAAAACCTACAAAAGATTTAGCATAATTTCTTCGAATTAAAAACTGATCGCATAATTGTGAAAACTGTGTTTCGATTCTTTTTCTGGATTTTCTAAATATATAGGGTTGTGGCTCATAATTTTTTTGGTTAATTCTTTTTGGCGTTTCCAATTGAATTTTTACTGTTTGAAACAGGTCTAACTGAATCGATTCTGATAAATAACCTCTATCACCAAGGATCACGCAATTAGACATTTGCTGTTTAATGTTCTTCAAAAAATTGATATCATGAACTTCAGGTTTTGTAATTTCTAAAGAATGAAAAACACCTCCAACAGAGCAGACCCCATGAAGTTTATAGCCGTAAAACCAATTGTTTTGTGAGGCGCAAAAACCTTTTGAAGGAGCAGTTTCAAATTGTTCTTTACATATTTTGATTCGGTTGTGACGAGAAAATTTACAGATTTCCAACGGCATACTGTCAACAATAAAATAATTCTCAAACTCAAGAAATCGGTTAGCTAATTTGGTTCTTACTTCTTCAGAAAACAAAAACAGCTTTCTTCTTCTTCTTTTATTGAACTGGCTACGTTCAATTAAGTTTGGAATTAAATCGGGGCTAATTTGCTTGAAAAGTGAATTTTCACTGTCAATAGGCATAAATTCAGAGGTCAAGCTTAGCGCAATAACTTCCAAATCAGACATTTTGCTAGTTCTTCCAACTCTGGAATTAAATATCAAATCATAATTCAAAGAACTTATAACTTCTAAAACCTTAAAATAATTTTTAACTATATTTGACATGGATATTGGTTTGTTTGGCGACTTCAAGATACTGCTTTGCAGTGTCTTGACCAATATCTGATCAATTTAATTTACTCCAAATAATTTCACCCAACGGGTATTGATTTATTTTTTCTTAATAATAAAATTGAGATACAAACACATCTAGGAGAAAGCAAACTGAAAATATTCAAATCATAGCCGATGGGTCCGCTAAACAAAGTTCAGGATTATTTATGATAATGGGGAAGGACAACATCCTAAAGATTTTGAAAGTACTTTTTTTTCTTTGATGAGAGGAAATAAAAATAAATTCACTTTGTTTAAGTAAAATCGAATATGGGACGAAGTGTAGTCTTTGTGTTTTGTGGGAAAGGATACCAGTTGATTGGATCTAAAAAAATTGATGGCTCTGGAAATTTTGTTTTACCTTAGTCAATGAACTTCCTTTATCTAAAGATGAATTGGAAATTAAAAAAAATGGTATGAATATTAAAATTTTGATAGAGAGATTCCTGCCTTCGATATTTTAGAATTTGATATAAAACTTCTTAATAGACAATTCACAACTGTTTCGATTATCAAAATATACTCTTATCAAATGAAAGAAGTTTCTAGATTTGCACAGGATTTAAACCAAAATTTGAATTAATTTCTATTTAAACCCGTATTACCAGTATTTACTATTGATACAAAAAAGCATTATCCAAATAACAAAGGCTCGATTACATACACTGCTTTTATGAAAATTGAAGGTTTTAATTTTGTTTAATTTCCTGTATAAAAAGTTTAACCAGCTACTCTGTATTTAAATGCATTTTTTAATTATGTTTGTACGAAATGAATATTACTGTTTTCAATAGGAATGTGTACAGTAACTGTTCTTATTTTTGGGTGCCCTCTATAGCGATCCATTGTGCTCTTTATATTCTAATATATTTAGAATTTCGCTCGAGCCAGCATATGTGGATTTAAACTTGACATATTGTACATAACTGCGTGTATTGATCTTCTTATTGTGCACTTACAATTGAAGATTAAATAAAAGAGAGGCCATTATTACTGCTTTCATGTTTTTTGAGTTTAGTTGTATTGATCAAGATCTTTCGTTAATCGATTTTTACCTATTGATATATAGATACCCTAATCTTTCAATTATTTCTGTAGAAGATTGTTTTATATATTTTAAAATATAATAATAAGTTCCTTCTGGTAATTTTTCGTTTTTATTTACTGTTATTCTTCCTTCAGAGATGCCTCTAAATGCTTTGGTTTCGTTGTCATATCCATTTACTTCGTAGATTAACACCCCCCATCTATTGTAAATTTCAACTGAGTTATTGAGATATTTTGATATTCCGTCAATAAAGAATACGTCATTGTGGCCATCATCATTTGGAGTTACATAATTATAAATGATTAGATCTGATACTGTTGTGCTTGGAGTTATGG
>NZ_MUHA01000046.1 GCF_002217355.1 Flavobacterium oncorhynchi
ATCTACAGCTGTTAATTTCTGAACTAATTGCGTTTGCAATCCACCGCAGTCTGTTAACGTATATGTTCTAGTTACGATGTATGGACTTGCTTTGCAGCCTGTTCCTCCGTTATTAGTTTCTGCAACTGTTACCGAAACGGTATTGTTACAGTTTCCTTTTACGTTTAATATTCCATTTACATTGGCTGCAGGAATATCGCCTATACACTGTACAGTAACATCTGCAGGTGCTGTACCTGTTGGTGCCACAGTATTGTCAATCGTATAAGTGTATACCCAGTCGTGAATGTGTCCTGCACAATCTGTAAAAGTATACGTATAAGTCTCTACTCCATTACAACTTGGAACAGCTGAAATAACCGGTGCTGAAGCTGTTAGGATATTACCGCAGTTGTCTTTTACTACTGGAACTACTGGTGCTTTAACTGCTGAAATACAAGCAACTGTTGTTCCTTGATCTGCAGGCATTACAAAATCGGCTCTTTGTAAAGTGAACGTTTGAGTGATCACTGTAGTGTTCAACACAGTATCTTCACCTAGATCACGTACTTTGTTGCCATTTAGATCTGCATATTCAGTTACGGTATACGTTCTGATGACATTTCCGTTACATGAAGGAGCTGCACCATTTGCAGCTGTAATTTCGATTACACCGCAAGGGATGTTTCCAATACTTCCGTCACCGTTTCCTAAAGCTTCAAACTCTGTTTTTGTCAAGTTTACTACTGTTGGCATTTGGTCATAACACGTTATTGTCGTCGCAGGGAATGTTGGTGCTGTAACTTCATATACACAGCAAATTGGTGCTGTATCTGCTACAACTACAGTATTACAAGCATAAGCATCTCTAACACTTACATTATAATTGGTTCCTGCTGTAATTGGGCCTGATGTCCAATTATTTCCAGACCATGTTCCTGGAGCACCTGTTCCTGTTACCGTATAGGGTGCTTGACCTTTTACTATAAAGTTCAAGACATAACCTGAACCGTCAGCTGCACAAAGCGTAGACTCTGTTCCGTTTAATGCTAGCAGTGAATTAACGGTAATGCTTCCGCTCAGGTT
>NZ_MUHA01000047.1 GCF_002217355.1 Flavobacterium oncorhynchi
GTCCTGTTTTTGTATATTAATATTTGTTAATTTCTAATTTAATTATTGATTACTGATATAGAGATAACCTGATCGCTGTACTTGTTTTCCGTTATCATCATATTCTAAAGTATAGAAATATGTACCAGTTGGAAGTTTTTCTCCTTTAAGAACTGTCGCTCTTCCGTCCGAGATTCCTTCAAAAGGATTGGTTACATTATCGTAACCTTTTTTCTCATAAACCTTAGCTCCATATCTGTTAAAGATTCTCACTGTATTATTTGGGAAACAATCAATGCCGCCAATAACAAATGTGTCATTTATTCCGTCTCCGTTTGGAGAGATTCCGTTAAAGATATTTGGCAGACATGAAACATTAATAGTCTGTGTGAATACATTTTCGTTTCTGCATTCATCACTTGCTGTCCATGTTCTAGTCAAAGTATATCTGCCGCTGCAATCACCTTCAGTTTTTGATTCTGTATAACTTACAAAAGCATCCGTACAAGTATCTTTTGCTGTTAAAACTGCTGGTTCTGG
>NZ_MUHA01000048.1 GCF_002217355.1 Flavobacterium oncorhynchi
ATCGTACAAAACAAGTTATAAAATAGCCTGTATAAGTTAAAAAAACATCATAATAAGTCATAATTAAAAACCATATTTATTTTATTTTCAAATAGTTAAAGAAATAACATATTTAATATCTCTACCTCAAAAAAATAATTACTTTTGCCGAAATCTCAAACTTAAAAAAAAACCTATTTCTTACAAAATGAAGTCTGAATTAACTGAAAAAACACTTAAGGAACGGGTTAAAGAACTAACATGTCTTCTTGAAATTTCATCAACAATTGCACAAGCAGATCGTGCTGAAAAAAAGATTCTTCAAAAAATAATTCTAAGTGTAAAAAAAGCCTACATGTATAGTGAAGATATAGTTATCGAAGTTCAAATTCAAGATTTTATTTTAAGTACATCAAAATTACCCAAACATAGTGTTTTTCAAATCAGTGATATAACTATTCTGGAAGCAAATTCAGGCTTCATAAAAGCACATTACCCTAAAAACAAATACAATAACAGTCATTTTCTTGATGAAGAACAAAAACTCCTCAATGCAATTGCATTTGAAATTGGAAGTTATTTAGAAAAATTTCAAATTTTAGAAAAAAAGAATCAGTTGATAAGCACCATCGAACATATGAATCGTTTGTCAATACTGAGCGAAATGACTGCCGGTATCGCACATGAACTCAACAACCCTTTGGCTAATATTCTTGGATATGCCGAGTTGATCAAGCTTAATAATACTGACCCTGAAATTGATGTGGATATTTCAACAATTATAAACTCTGCAATTTACAGTCGTAAAATCATAAACAAAATCTTGTCATTCAGCAGCGATGTTCCATATCATTTTGAAAAACAAAAAATTAAATCAATGGTAAACTTTGCTGTATCACTTTTAAAGCAAAATTTCCAAAGAAAAGAAATTAAAAACGAATTAATATTTAAAAACACAATTGATTATATAAATGTAGATTCTATACAACTAACTCAAGCTTTACTAAACTTATTAATAAATGCTCTCGACGCATCTCCAGAAAAAAGTACCCTAAAAACTACAATTGAAAATGATCTTCAATATTTATTTGTCATCATCGAGGATCAAGGTCTAGGTATACATGAAAATATCAAATCAAAAGTATTTGAACCTTTTTTCACAACAAAAGCTGCAAATGAAGGGTGTGGTATAGGATTAACAATGGTCTCACGAATAGTCAAAATTCATAATGGTGAAATAATTATCAAAGACAATTTTCCTCAAGGAACCATTTTTACAATAAAATTACCTTTAACTCAATAAAGACCATGACTTTACGAAAAGAAAAAATACTAATTGTAGATGACTGCTATGAAATACTTGATCTAATTCAACGCTATTTAGCAAAGCGAAATTACCTTACTTATAAAGCCTCATCTGTTATAGAAGCAATTGAAGTTCTAAAACACAACTCTATTGATTTGTTGGTTACAGATTTATATATGCCCGAACTTAATGGTATAGAGTTATTAAAATATGCTGCAGAACACTTTCCAACGCTTCCAAAATTAGTTATAACCGGAATGCCCTCTATTGCTAATGCTGTCAGTGCTTTAAAATCTGGTGCATTAGATTATCTATCCAAGCCTTTTACCGCTGATGAATTTTACGAAGCAATTGAAAACTCACTCTTAAAAACAAAAAACAATCAAATACTATCCTCTGAATTTGAACTTTCTTTATTTGAAGAAAACAGTTATGGTGGAATAATTGGACATTCTGAACAATTCAAGAAATTAATTAATACTATACAACGTATTAAAAACAACACAGTCAACGTATTAATTGAAGGAGAAAGTGGTACAAGCAAAGAATTAATTGCAAGAGCAATTCATTTTCAAGGCTCGCGAGCCAAAATGCCGTTTATAACAATTAATTGTGGTGGAATTCCCGAAAGTCTTATAGAGTCAGAATTATTTGGTCATGCGAAAGGCGCATTTACAGGAGCTGCAGAATCTAGAATTGGCTTATTTCAAGCTGCACATAAAGGAACCATATTCTTAGATGAAATTGGCAATGCTCCGATGACAGTACAAACAAGACTTTTAAAAGTTTTACAAGAAAAAGAGATAACCAAAATAGGTTCAACAGTAACCGAAAAAATAGATATCAGAATAATAGCCGCAACTAATAATAATCTATCTCAAATGATTTCAAAAGGGACTTTTAGAGAAGATCTCTATTATCGTCTAAATGTCGTAAACATAAAGACAACACCACTTAGAGACAGAAAAGAAGACATCTTACCGCTTGCCAAATATTTTATTACAAAATACTGCATTGAATACAACAAACTTGAAACTTCAATTGACAGCAAAGCTTCCGAAATTTTACTCCGCTATAAATGGCCAGGCAATATTAGAGAACTTGAAAACATTATTCAAAGAATGATTATTATGAGTGATACTATAATATCAGTCGAAAATATACCTGAACATCTAAAGTATCATTTATCTGAAAAAACGGAATCACTGAAATCGTTGAAAGAATTTGAAAAAGAGCAGATTTTGAGAACATTAAATGCTGTAGGAAACAATAAAACAAAAGCGGCAAAAATTCTGCAAATTGATAGAAAAACTTTAAATCAAAAATTAGCAAATTAAAAATGAGTAATTATTCCCATACCTAGGAAATTTTCCAATGCAAAAAATAAACCTAAAATTTGAAGTAAAAAATAAACAATTGACTCTCAATTACTAAGCAAAAATAAGAATATTAGGCATATCTTTTGTCTACTATAAGACAAACTAATATCAATATAAGATTTATATTACAAAATAATAAAAGCAGAATCTTACCACCCTGCGTCTATTGTTACCTCCCTACAGTCCAAAAACACTTAAAAATCAATTAATTAACAAAAAAAATATTAACTTTATCAAAACAAACAATTCTTCAGGTGAAAACAATAGAGCATTACTATGATGCCAATCTAAACTGGACAGTAGATTTGGCTAAGCAATTTGGGGGGGAAATAGAAGACAATTTTATAATAGTACCTGAAGATATACAAATTGGCACCAGATACTTTCTGGATTGCGGAGATGGAATCATTGCCTATTATATTGATGTAGAGTATAAAAAAGACCTTCATCTAATACAAAAAAATTTAAATGATGATTTTGTCGCATTTTACTACAATCTTACGGAAGGTAATGCTACGATTTCTATTCATAACTTTCTATACAATGTCTCCAAATGGCAGTATAATTTATCTGTAATCGATGGTTCACTAAAATCTGATTACCATGTAACTGCAGGAAGTAAAACATACGCTTTATGTATATTTATAAAAAAGAATACCATAAAGGAATTTGTACTAAAAAATCATTTAAAAATAACAAATATTAATGAGGTTATTGACCCTGAAAAAAATACAATGATTCGATTTGACAGGATGAGTAGTGACAGCTATAATTTATTAGCTGACTTAAGAAAAAAAGATATAGGCGGACCGATTTTCAACCTTCATCTTATTGGCACAGTTCATATGCTCATTGCAAATTATCTAAAAAAAATAGCCAGCAAACGTCTAATTATCCAAAGAGTTAATCAATTAGATTTAGCTGCTATCATTTCAATACAAATGTATCTAAATCAAAATATTAAAGAGCATTTTCCAAGCATTAAGTTTCTATCAGAAAAAGCCAATATGTCTGAATCAAAATTTAAAGCTCTTTTTAGTAAAATAACCAGCCAGACTCCCAGTTCTTATTTTATGGAAAGTAAATTACTGCTTGCCAAAGATTTACTAGAAACAAAGCAATTAACTATTTCTCAAATTTCAGACCAATTACATTTTACCCATAATTCTTATTTCGCATCAAAATTTAAAGAACATTTTGGCCTTTCTCCAAAAGCGTATGTACAACAGTTATAAAATATAGTCAAGTAAATAAGTTTAATTTTAATACTGCATTTAAAAATAAAAATTTATCTATGAAGAAAATATTTCATTTTTATAGTTTAACGCCAGAATGGCTTCACAAATTGGCTGAACAAGTTGAAACAACAGTAATAAATGACAAAACAATACATTTTCCAGAAAAAATTGGCAATGGATGTTTATATTTTACACCTATAACACCAGGTATTTCTACTGTTTTTATGGATGTAGTCCTAAACACTCCTCTAAAAATATGCAGAGAACCTTCTGAAAATGAGTTATATATTTTTCACTATGACCTTAGTGAACATGTAAATCTTATAAATATTAATAATGAGAACTATGAAATTGGTTCTTTTGATAAATTAGATCTCGCTATTATTGATAACCAAATTGCAAGCTCCTTTAAGCCCAACATCCATGAACGAACATTTGCTTTAAGAATACTTGTTGATAAAAGTCTTTTAAATGATTTTATTGCAAAATATTCCGTAAAACTACATGAAAACAAATCTTACGAAAAATCTAACTCCAGTTTTTATCACTATGGTCATATTGACAGTAACAGTACTTTATTGCTTAAGTCATTAAAAAGTAAATCAATAAATGATTTGTCTTTTGATTCTTTTTTAAAAGGTATATCATTAAAGATGCTTGGGAATTTTTTTAGTAAATTCTATGATGCGGAGCACAAAACTAACATTGCAACCAACGCAGAAGATCAAGCAATTTATAAAACTAAACAATATCTTCTTGATAATTTATCCGGTCCTTTTCCTTCTCTCACTTTTTTAGCAGCTATGGCTGGAATGTCAGAATCTAAATATAAAGCTCTTTTTAAAAGCAACATGAATATTACACCAAATTATTTCTTTATCAACGAAAAAATGAAATATGCCCAAAAGCTGGTGCGCAGTGGAAACTACAATTCTCTAACTGAAACCCTCTATGAATTCAATTACAGTAAGTTAAGTTATTTTTCTTCTCAATACTATAAGTATTTTAATAAAAAACTTAGTGAGGATTTTGTAAAAAAAATAAAATAAAAAATCAAATTCAATAAAAAATGCCCCCAAAATATATCTTACTTTTGAGGGCATTTTATTTATAAATTTTTTTATTATCCTTGTACTTTATTTTACGTTTATAATAAAGTCAGAACGTCTGTTTAATTGATGCTCTGCTTCTGTACACGACACACCATTGGTACATTTATTTAGTATATTAGTTTCTCCATATCCTTTACCTGAAACACGATTTGCAGGAATACCATGTTTTACAATGTAGTCAACAGTAGCTTTAGCTCTATTTTCAGATAAGGTCATATTAAATTCATCGCGGCCTCTACTATCAGTATACGAATTTACCTGCAATGTGATACTTGGACGAATTAACAATACCTCTACAACTTTATCAAGTTCTGCTTTTGAAGACTCTCGTATTTTATAGCCTTTATAATCAAAATAAATAGGTTTTAAATTCAATACATCATTTAAATTATTCCCAGGTGCCATTATTTTTGTTTGATTATCAACAACTACTTCCATTTCGTTTAAAAAATCAAACGAATATTCTCTTTTTTCTAATGGTTTAAACATTGGTGCTATTTGAATGTTTTCTGTCATTCCAACCTTTTTATAAATTATTTTATAATCAATAAAAGGCATAAGCTCTGCCGTATATTTTCCTTGTTTATCTGTATAAACTGTTTTTATTAATTCATCTTCAGAATTATAGATTTCAACAGCTGCATCTTCAATTGGCCCGCCTGAAGTAAACTTTAATGTACCAAAAATAATAGGACTTATATTAAAATCAAAAGCTACTGGACGATTTTCAGTGAAACTATAGATATTATCATTTCCATCCCTGTCAGAAGAGAAATATCCCATTTTAGTTTTTCCATTAATTGCATACGCAAAGTCATCAGAAGTGCTGTTCACTCCATCACCTAAATTTACTACATGATATACCCCTGCGGCATCTTTCATTGCAGCAAATACATCCAAACCGCCTAATCCCGGATGGCCGTCAGAAGAAAAATATAAAATCCCTGATGCATCCATAAACGGATAAGTTTCTCTGCCTAAAGTATTTATTTCATCACTCAATCTGGTAACATCATTTCCAACAAAACCGCCTTTTCTTAAACTTACGACATATAAATCAGAATTACCAAAAGCATTGTTTCTATCAGACACAAAGAAAAGTTCTGTTTCATCGGGACTTAAAGCTGGGTGTGCTGATGAAAACCGATCACTATTTACAGGAAACGCCAATTCTTTTACATTTTTCCACTTTCCATTAATATTTTGAGCAGAATAAATTTTCAAATAAGTAGTTCCCTTTTTGTCTTCACCTAATTTTCCATCAATATAATTGTTTCTAGTAAAAAACATTGTTTTACCATCTTTAGTAATTGCTGGTGTGCTTTGATGATATTCTGTATTTATATCTCCTTTCAACAAAACTGGTTTTTGTAATCCTCCATCAGCTGTGATATCAGCCTGATATAATTTTAAGAATGATTTTTCATTCCAGCTGTGTTTACGCTTCAAAACTCCCCCTGTATCTCTGGCCGAAGTATAAACAACTTTATTTGCACCAAAAAACGAACCTCCAAAATCTGAAGATGGAGTATTAATATCAACAGGTTTAAAAGTATACCTTCCAGATTGTTTCTTAATACTTTCTAAGAGCTTTATTTCATTCCAATCTGTACTAAGGTCTTTTTTCCCCGAATGTTTGTAGTAATTTTTTATTACTGCCTCTGCTTCATTATATTTTTGAGAATTGTTCAGTGTTTGTGCATATCTAAAATAATACTCCGGACTAATATTATCTGACAAACCTACTACTTTAGAATAGCATTTTTCTGCTTCTGCATAGTTACCATTGTAATAGTACGAATCTCCTAGTTTTTGATATAACTCTATCGAATTATTCCCTTTACTAATCTGGTTCTCATACAATTTAATTGCTTTTATAAAAGCAAACTTATCATAGGCATCATTTGCTTTTTTAACATTTTTATCCTGAGCATTTATCTTACCAATACTTAGAATACAAGCTATTAGGAAAACAAAAATAAAATTTGAGTTTTTATAAATCATTATAGTATATATTATAGTTGTTAGAAAAATCTTGGCGTAACTAATCTTGTTTTTGATTTACTAATCAAGTCAAATCTCAAAAAAACTTCATGAGATCCAGAATTATAATTTCCAATATTATTAGTATCATAATCATATGCATAGCCTACTTGAATGCCATTTGTTACTTGAAAACCTGCCAATCCGCTTACAGCAGTATCCCAGCGATAAGCTGCTCCAATAGTAAATTTATCACTAAACAAAAAGTTTGCAGAAACATCAACTGCAACTGGTGCACCTGGAGTTGCTTTTACTAATGCAGCAGGTTTAAATTTTAGATATGGATTAAGATCAAATACATAACCTCCCATTAAATAAAAATGGGATTTTTCAGAATAAGTAGTTGCCTTAACATCGTCATAAAAAGAAGTTTTTAAGAGCTGTGGAACTGATAATCCTACATACCAATTGTAAGAGTGTACATAAAATCCTGCTCCTACATTTGGAGAAAACTGCGATATCTGACCTGACAAATATGGATCAGGATTTTGAGTATTCAATCTAGTGTAATCAACATCAAAGTTGGTGAAACCTCCGGAAACACCAAATGAATACTTTATATCTGTACTTCCTAAAATAGTATAGGAATAATTAACCGTTGCACCTGTTGTTGTTGCTGGGCCAATTTTATCACTTACCACATTTAATCCTAAACCGCTATGACCCCCCAAAGGTGATTGAACAGAAAAGTTCATTGTTTTTGGAGCTCCATCAAGACCGATCCATTGTGTTCTGTATAAAGCCATAGCACTTAAAACTTCTCTTGATCCTGTATATCCCGGATTAAAAGTCATTGTATTGTACATGTACTGTGTATATTGAGATTCCTGTTGAGCCGAGGCATCCCAAATTCCTATTAACAATATCATTACTGTGTAAAAAATATTTTTCATTACATAAATTAATTTTAATTATTATTTAATAGCTCTTTTATAATTTTATAGTAAATATTACGTTACAAAATTCTCTCTATTATGTAAATAATTTTACTAGTAAAAGTTTTTAATGTAACAGATTAAGACAATTCTCCCTACCCTGCCTTAAAACCGCCCAAATATCTGTATAGCAGATTGTTGATATTTAGTGATTTGTAGTTTATCATTGATAATTGAATGTAATTTTTAAACTACCGACTGTCAGTAATAGATTTTAAATTGATTCTTTTATAGAATATGGTTTTGATAAAATTGCTTTTACCTCTTGTATTTTTATATGGTTAACTTTGATAACTTCACCGAACTTAAAATTTTAATAGAATTTATAACTCTGAAGTTGTTGAAATAGAATTTAATATACAAAAACAGGAC
>NZ_MUHA01000049.1 GCF_002217355.1 Flavobacterium oncorhynchi
CTGAAGGCTATATAAAAGAGACTGCTGATATTTTGGATATTTTGTCTAAGGCAGATAAAAATTTTCCTAATGTAACTGTGATTGTAAAAGATTCAGTTAAAGGCTCTAAGGTTTATTTGGGCTTTAGTGATTATTATGAAGGAAATTTGAAAGACACTATTCATCCACAAAAACAGCGGTATATTTATAAAACTACAAAAGAAGAAAGAGAGTATTTGAAAAGTGTTTTTGAGAAAGGCAGCAACGAATTACGTTACAGTTCGCATAATGGTTATTATGAATTATTTTATCCGTACGAAAAAAACGGAAAGAAAGTAATTCTGTATTTTTCTGAACAACAACGTTATGGAAAACTTGGAAGTTAATTTCTAGTAATAACAATTTTAGAACGTTTTAGATAATAAATCTTAATCCCATTTTACATGAAAAAATATTTAATACTCATAGTAATTATAATTAGTTCTTTTAAAATTCAAGCACAAACCGCTCAAGATACATTAGAAATTAAAAGAGCAGCTTTGGCATACATTGAAGCACAGCATAATCCAAATCCAAAATTGATGGAAAGTGCCTTGCATCCTAGAATGGTAAAAAGATCAGTTTTTAGAAATAAAGCAGCACAGAAAGATTATATTTCAGAGTTTTTCGCTGAAAACATGGTTATACTGGCAGAAACTTATAATGTAAAAGGCGATAAATTCCCCAAAAATCCAAGAAAAGAAATCAAACTTTTAGATGTTTCTGCAAAAACAGCATCGGTGAAGTTACTTGCGGATGCATGGATAGATTATATGCATATTGTAAAAACAAATGGCGAATGGAAAATTATAAATGTACTTTGGCAGTACAATGATGTAACTCAGCATGAATAAATAATTACATTCTTTTTTATGTCATCCCGAGGAACGAATAATTTTCGCAAGAAACTCTGCAATGTAAATAACCAATTTTTCGGCGAGCTTCTAATGAAAATTTCTTAATTCTTCAAGATGACATAGATTGTTATTTCTTTACTTTTAAAATGGAAACATAATTTCCTTGCTGAATAGAAAACTGGTAGTTTTGACTTCTGAAAATTACCTTCCTTTAATGCTTAAATCAAATAAAAGTTTGGCAGTTTCCTGATCTGCATCGGCAGAAAAACCTGCTACAAAAACACCTTTTTTGCCATTACTGGACTTAATTCCGTATACAACTGCCTCATCGCCTGGGTCTGATTCCCCTTCGTATCGATACACATGTACAATTTCAAATTTCTCAGGATTTTTTTTAAGAATGTCTGAGTTGAGATTAAAATCGCACGTAAACCCTTTTTCATGCAATTGATCTAAAGCTTTTGAAACAGTTGCGTAGTGATACATCCTAATCATAATAATTGAGTTTAAAATTATCGAATTTTAAAGATAACTATTTTATAATTAAAAAGTTATGATAAAACTAATAAAAACGGAAATTTAAAATCATTATTCTTAGTTCATAAATCGTTACTTTTGCAGCGCAGACCGCCTTATCGCCGCTCCAATTTTATTGGAGGGGAGGAAAGTCCGGACACCACAGAGAAGCATAGCGGGTAACGCCCGTCGGTCCTGATAGCTATCGGGATTAGGACAAGTGCAGCAGAAAGTATGTACAGGTAATGCTGTAGTGAAACCAGGTAAACTCTATGCGGTGAAATACCAAGTATATCAACATTTAAGGGCTTCTCGTTCGTTGTTGAAGGGTAGGTAGCTCGAGTTCCGAAGTAATTCGGAATCTAGATAAATGATAAGGCCTTGATTTATCAAGGACAGAATCCGGCTTATAGGTCTGCTTTTTTTATATATTTGTGAAACTCTACTAACCTGTTTTCATGAATATAACCACTCCAAAATCTTCTTCAAAGGCAAAAAAAAGCCTTTTTAATACCATAATCACAAATCTTACTTTTTGGGTTTTAATAGCCATAATTGCGGGTATTTTACTTGGACATTTTTCGCCTGAAAATGGTGTAAAAATGGAAATTTTAGGAGCGAAATTTATAAGTCTTATCAAGTTGTTTATCGGCCCGATTATTTTCCTAACGATTGTTTTGGGAATTTCTGGAATGGGTAATTTAAAGAAAGTAGGACGAATTGGTGTAAAAGCTTTAGCTTATTTTGAAGTTGTTTCAACTGTAGCTCTGGCAATTGGTGTTGCAGTTGCTTATATTTTTAAACCTGGAAAAATTGATAAATCGGGATTAACTTTAGGTGACGCAAGTCAATATACAAATGGTGCGGCAAAGGATTTTTCATGGCTGGAGTTTTTCCTTTCCAATTTTACACTGCAGGTTTTATTAGCGGCAATTGTATGCGGAATCGCTTTAAACTTTTATAAAAAGAGAGAACAAACAATTTTAGTTTTAGAACGTTTTTCAAATGTCGTTTTCTTTGGTTTAAAATATGTTATGTATCTCGCACCGATAGGAGCTTTTGGCGGAATGGCATATACAATTGGAAAGTTTGGATTAGGAACTTTAATTCCGCTTGGAAAATTAATGCTTTGTGTTTATTTAACGATGGCATTATTTGTTTTTCTAATTTTAGGAAGTATTCTGCGTTATTATAAAATAAGCATTCTTTCAGTTTTAAAATATATTAAAGAAGAACTTTTGTTAGTTTTAGGAACATCATCTTCAGAAGCTGCTCTGCCAAGTATTATGGTAAAACTTGAACGAATGGGCTGTAGTAAATCGGTAGTAGGATTGGTGATTCCAACAGGATATTCTTTTAACCTCGACGGAACCTCGATTTACTTATCGATGTCGGTAATATTTTTGGCTCAATTGTATGATGTGCATTTGAGTTTTTTCGAAATTCTTACCGTTATTGGTATTTTAATGATTACTTCAAAAGGTGCTGCAGGTGTTACCGGAAGCGGATTTATTGTTTTAGCTTCTACTTTAACAGCACTTCATAAAATACCAGTCGAAGGTTTAGCGTTTCTATTAGGAGTAGACAAATTTATGAGTGAAGCCAGAGCTATTACCAACTTAATTGGAAACACGGTGGCGACAATTATAATTTCGAAAACCGAAAGAGATTTTACTGAGCTTGATTTGAACCCTATTTTGGAGGAGTAATATTCGTGCACGGGTGAGAAACGGTTTTCTTTGCCATTTCGAGAAACGAGAAATC